>CAZZYQ010000011.1:0-78000 GCA_964658395.1 uncultured Granulicella sp.
CGACCGGAGCCACCCGAATTGTCATCTCGACCGGAGCGAAGCGGAGTGGAGAGACCCCGGCATTTCGTCATCACACACGACCACGCTCAACATAGCCGGTTCCCGCGACTGACCTACTTATGGTCGTCGATCAGGCGAATCATCTCCAGAAACAGGTCACCCGATATCTGAAGCGAGCGAGCGCTGATCTTGTCCATGGTGTCCTGCGCAGTGTGGTGGTAGCCGTCGGGCGATTGGCTTGTGCGGGGGCCATATTCGATGTCGATGATGTCGAGTACGGGTACGTTGCGCTGTCTGAAGGGCAGATGGTCGTCGCTCACCGTCTGATTGTTGGCAAAGACGTAGCGTGCGTGGCCAGTGTTCTTCGCAGCCGTCGCAAGCAGGTCGAGCAGCCATGGCGTTGAATTTGAATCGCGATCGATGTTCAGGTCTTTGTCCCCGACCATGTCGGCGACGATAAAGGCCCTGATCTTTGAGATCGTTCCGTCCTTTGACCACTTCGCCGCAAGATGACGTGTGCCATACAGCGAGTCCGAGTCGCTCCACTCCTTGATAGCTTCTTCCCCATCGTCGAAGACCAACCAGACACTGTAGCCATCGGGCGGATGCGTACGCAGATAACGACCGATCTCGATCAGCAGCGCGGTCGTGCAGCCACCATCGTTCGCTCCGATGAAGTGGATGTCTTTCAGCGGGTAGTTGGTCTCGTAGTGGCTGGCGAGAACGATGATGCCGTCTCTTTTGCCGGGATAGCGCACGATGTAGTTGCGCATCGCGACCTGGCCGATCGGGGTTGAGGCGGTGAAGCTGTCGGTCTCGAAGTTGCCCTTGGCGGCCTCGGGAGCGAAGTGCGATTTGATGAACTCTTCGGCGCGGGCATGGTCGGGCGAACCGACATAGCGATGCGGAGCGGTCGCTACGTACTGCTGGGTAAGGTCGAAGATGGCCTGGCCACTGATACGGGCGGCAGGCGCTTTCTGCCCATGCGCTCCGAGCGTAAGGAGAGCGGTTGCAAGGTGACAGATCAGACGCTTCATGCGGTCTTGCCTCCGCGTCGCGACGGATGCACGAAGTATGCCGCTGCGACGCCAACCATGTACAAGGCGAGCATCGGTGCCGCGAAGAGGCACATGTAGATGGGGTCGGGCGAAGGGCAGATGATCGCTGCCACGATGAAGATGACCAGAATGGCGTATCTGAAATGCTTCAAAAGAAACTTTGCATCCACAATGCCAAAAAGAGCGAGGAAGAAGATCAGCACGGGAAGCTCGAACGTGACGCCGAGCACCAGAACGATGGCGAGAAAGAAGCCAGTGTAGTCCTCGATCGTGATCATGGCGTGGAAGTTATGGGCAAAGCCGTTGATCAGGACGTTAAGCATTCCGGGGAGGACGTAATGGTAGCCGAACCATGCCCCGCCAAGAAAAAGGCTCACGGTTGCCGTCATGAAGGGCACGACGTAACGCTGCTCGTGTTTGTAGAGGCCGGGCGAGATGAACAGCCATAGCTGGTAAAGGATGAACGGACTGGCGAGGATGGCCCCGCCATACATTGAGGTCTTGAGGTAAAGATTTAAGCCGTCCGTCGGGTGCGTGAAGTTGAGCGGGATGTGGAGCCTGTCCAGCGGCGCCTGCACGATGCCGTAAAGCCGTTCGTGAAAGAAATAGGCTACGCAGAAGCCAATCAGCAGGAAGATCACAGACCGTATCAAACGCTTCCGCAGCTCGTCGAGATGCTCCATCAGGCTCATGCCGGGAAGTTCGGCGCGGTCCGTAACCTGGTTCCGGACGCTTTCCACCAGGTCAGCCATGCAGCGACTCCCCGGCCACTACACCCTGCGGAGTCGAAGCTTCGCTCTCGTGTACCAGAGCTCCATGGCCGTTTGTGTAACGCATCGGGCGCTGGTCTTCCCCGGAATGGGACTGCTCAGAGACGTCTGTCAGCTCATCGGAGGGTCTTTCCTCGGGCGAACCCTTTGGCACACTGTCGATCAACGAACTGACGGAGTGTGAGGTCGCAGTCGCCGATCTCGGCGTCGGCAGTCCGGTCGCTGGCGGCATCAAGCTTAGGTCCCCAGAGGTGGCAATTGGCAGCGGAGCGGCCGCAGCGACGACAGGCTCTTCCTCCGCTTTGGGCGCAGAGGCGGGCAGGTGCGGGTGATCTTCGCCGATCTCCGCCGCTCGAGGTGAGGCGAGCACCGGCGCAACGGGCGCCGCAGCTTCGACTGCCGCAATCTGCTTCTGGCGGTCTGCCTGCTCGGCGATCCGCAACTCCTCTTCCATCTGCATGCGGAACTCATTCGAGGCGCGCCTGAACTCGCCCATCAGCTTGCCAAGCTGACGCGCAATCTGGGCCAGCCCCTTGGGACCAAAGAGCAGGAGGCCGAGGAGGATGATAACGGCGGTATCTGGCAGGCTCGGCATGACTTGCCTTTATGATACGGGTTCCAATGAGATGGCAACAAATGCACTTCGGCTGCGGGCGTGCTGTACCATGGTTACTGTGCGGTTCGGCCTCCACAGGCTTCGCATCGTTTAGACGGCAGACTCGTCTAATTTGTAGGATCGGCAGTCCTTCCGGCCTGCCGATAGAGAAACAAAGAGTTGCAACATCCCCGGGATCTGGGTGCCTCAACCGTCGATGTCGGTGCCAGGTACAGCGAGTTCTCTGCAACTTTGGAATATAGCTTTCAACATCCCCGTCCTCGAGCGTATGCACTCGGTGCGCTGTCTGGACTGAAGGCGGACTATTGTGATTGAACTCCTTGAGGAGACCCCGGTTCGCACTGGGTCGGGCTCCGTGGCAACAGATGCTTGTTCTCTCGACCACTATCTCTCCCAGCCCGATCACACCATGGACGATAGGATCGCTGCCGCGCGCAGCGCCTTAGGCACAGATGTCGTGCTGCTCGGGCACCACTACCAGCGCGACGAGGTGATTCGCTTCGCCGACTTCACCGGCGACAGCTATAAATTGTCCCGTTTCGCCTCTGAGAGCAATCCCCAGTACATGGTCTTTTGCGGCGTTCACTTCATGGCTGAGACGGCGGACATCCTCGCCAAGCCCTGGCAGCAGGTCATACTGCCGGACCTGAATGCCGGCTGCTCCATGGCGGACATGGCGGAGATCGGCCAGGTTGAGGATTGCTGGGACTCGCTGGAGCGCAGTGGATTGACCGCCGCAGCCGGCCTGGTTCCACTGACCTACATGAACTCCGCGGCCGCCATCAAAGCGTTCTGCGGGGAACGCGGCGGTCTGGTCTGCACGTCCTCGAACGCTCGCGGAGCCTTCGAGTGGGCCTTTGCGCGCGGCGAGAAGATCCTCTTCTTGCCAGATCAACATCTGGGCCGCAATACCGCATTCGCCATGGGCATCCCGCTCAACCAGATGGTCGTCTGGGACCCGTACCAGATTAATGGCGGGGTTGCGCCAGACAGGTTGAACGCAGCGAAGGTCATACTCTGGAAGGGCCACTGCTCCGTACACCAACGGTTTCTTCCAGCGCATGTTGATCGAATACGCCGCGATGAACCGCAGATGCAGGTGATTGTGCATCCGGAGTGCCGCTGGGAGGTTTGCCAGAAGGCCGATGCGGTCGGTTCGACCGAGCGCATCATCGAACTGATCGAGAGTGCGGATGAGGGCTCCAGCTTTGCGGTAGGGACAGAAATCCACCTCGTCAATCGCCTGGCAAAGCGCTTTGCGCCTCTCGGCAAGCGTGTTATCACGCTGGACGACGCCGGCTGTCTTTGCACAACGATGTATAGGATCTCGCCGGCGCACTTGGCATGGGCCCTCGAAAATCTCCTCCAAGGGCGAGTCGTCAACCGAATCAAAGTATCAGAAGAGGTAAAGCATTGGTCGCGAGTAGCGCTCGACCGGATGCTGGAGGTTCGATGAGCAAGGTGTTTACAGTTTCAGAGGCGCAGACTCTGCTGCCCGTTTTAGAGGGACTCCTGCGGGAGGCACAGCGATCCTACAAGCGAGTGAATAGCCTCGATGCTGAGATGCAGGCGCTGAATCAGCGCATCTTTCTTTCTGGCGGAATGCATGTCGACGTAGTCTCCGCGGCGCGGCGGCGCGGCGAGCGCGAGAAAGCGGTCGAAGCAACCAAGGAGACGATTGCGGAGATAGATGCGATCGGTGTACAGGTGCAGAGCCTCGAGGACGGACTTCTGGATTTCCCCTGCCAGATCGGGGGCCAGACCGTGCTGCTCTGTTGGAAGATAGGCGAACCCGGCATCGCGCACTGGCACGGCCTTGAAGATGGCTTTGAGGCGCGCAAGCCGCTCGATTCGCGCTTCGACAAGACAGAACGCGAGCGGCTGAACTAACCATCGAATGGAACGGCCCAGCGGGAGATGTGACCCCGTTGATATCGACCAGCTCCCGCGGCCTCCATCTCCCGGCTCACCTTTAGACGAACAGTCATCATAATTCGTGGCGGTTCGCGATGTGACCGCGCTTTTGCCAGTCATCTTCCGTACGGTTGAATCTGCTTTCTGATGAAGCCCGCCTACCCGTTCCTTTGAGCGTTCAGCTTTTTGGTTCCGTGCCCTGACCTTCGGCTGCCTTGAGCGTCGAACCTCCAAACCTCAACGGCGGAAGTCAAGATTGCTTCACCAATCATTCGCCACCTGAGAAGATAGAGAAGGCCGGTACGAAAGGTGATGGCGCAATGATGGACATAAGGGTCTCTGGGGTAAAGTTCCTGCAGTCAGGTATGGGCGTCGTGCTCGCCGGGCTTGTCCTGCTCACAGGCTGCAAAGGTTTCTTTCCTCCTTTGGATGACGGAGGCGGAACCACGCCCGTCAACACCGGTGATTACGTCTACGTAGCCAGCGCGTACACTGCGGCGACGACCCCGATCTACACCCTTGCTGGCTTTTCGATCGGAACAGGAACGTTGACGGCTCTGAGCGGCTTCCCGCTGACACTGCCGTTCGCTCCGGCGACGGTGGTCGTCAACCCGGCGAACAACCTTCTGTACGTCGCCGGCGCGGGCGTCGTCTATGGGTACACCATCTCTGCCAGCGGTGCACTGACTGCGATCCAGAGCAGCACGAACAGCGTGGCGCTGGTCAACGCCAATATCGTGTCCATGGACATCTCGCCGGACGGGCAATGGCTGGTCGCCATCGATGCTGAACCGAGCATCGTTACCATCGACGAGTATCAGATCGGATCAACCGGACAGCTTACGCTTGCCTCCGGAGCCACGTATGCTCTGCAGGGTGGCGCCGTCATCGCGCCGAGCAGCATTCGTGTAGCGCCCAGCGGCAACTACGTGGCGACTGCTCTTGGCACGGGGGGGGATGTTCTCTTCAGTTTCAACACGACCAGCGGGGCTCTGAGCCCGGTTGTGCAGGTGAACACGTTGAGCAGCCAGAGCGCTGACCAGGCACTGACCTTTGACTCCGCTGCAAGCACCCTCTACGTCGTACGCAGCGGTAATGCGGGCGGAGTGTATCCCTATGCGATCGGAACCGACGGTACCGGAGCCACCACCCTGACCCAGGTCACGGGCGCACCCTTTGCAACCGGTTCGGGACCGTTCTCGGTTGTGATCGATGCGACGGGCAACTACCTCTACGTAGGCAATAGGACCGGCAACACAATCTCCGGCTTCTCAATCGGTACAGGCGGCGTTTTGACCGCACTGGCCGGCTCGCCGTTTGCAAGCGGGACAACGGTGAATGCGCTCGGCGTCGACAACAGCGGCAAGTACCTGCTGTCGACCGCGAGCGGTGGCAACCCGGACTTGAAGATGTTCAGCTACGACGCGACGACCCTGGGCAAACTCGACGCGGCAGCGAGCGCTTCTACCGGCGATCCGAGCGAACCCGCCGGCGCTCTTGCGCTTGCGCTAACTCACTGATCAAGCGACTCAAGCGATAATAGGCATTAGGGGGTTGACAGGTGCGCCGCCTGGAGGGATTTTGGAGCGTCGCGGCAGCATCGTTCGACCGGTTCAGTACCACTCGATCCTTGCCGCAGCGGTTTTGATGTGCTCGGCTCTGCTGTGTGGCTGCTCTCGCCTCCGGTCGAAGCCCGATGACTCTTATGTCTACGTTACGGCGAAGCAGACGTTTCTGCGCGACCGGGTGGCCGCGGTTTCGAACCGCACGGGAACCGTTGAAAATGGACAGCGCTTGAAGGTCCTCGAACGCGGTCGCCGTTTCGTTCGGGTACAGAGCGAAAAAGGCGAAACAGGATGGATTGACGAGAAGACCGTTGCAACGCAGCAGATCTTCGATGCCTTCGCTGCGCTCGAGCACCAGCATGCCCAGGACCCCGCCGTGGCTTCCGCCGTGGTGCGGGATGAGGTCTACCTTCACGTGGCACCGGGCCGGTTTACTGACCGTTTCTACCGGCTTGCGGAAGGCGAAAAGCTGAGCCTGATAAAACGCGCGACACTCCCAAAAGGCGGGGGTCCCAACCAGAAGGCCACACCCTTGAAGAACCTTAAAGCAGCCTCTATTCCGGGTGCCGTAACTGGACTGAAGGCCTCGCCCACCGCTCCCGAGCCAACCAGGAACACCGCGCCAGAGCGACTCGGGGAGCCTGATGCGCCGCCTGCGCTCGAAGACTGGTGGCTGGTGCGCGACTCGCACGGTCGGGTCGGCTGGATGCTGAGCCGGCTAATGGATGTAGACGCTCCTGACTCGCTCACCCGCTACGCCGAAGGGCAGCGTATCGTAGGCGCGTATGTGCTGACGACGGTGAACGATCCTGAAGCCCCGCAGGACGACAAGAACGTGGCCGAATTTGTCACCGTCCTGAGTCCGTACAAAGCCGGGCTCATCTACGACTTCGATCAGGTCCGGGTCTTCATCTGGAACGTGAAGAAGCATCGCTATGAAACGGCGTTCCGGGAGAAAAACATTGCAGGCTATCTCCCCGTGCAGGTAAAGCCGATGCAGGATCCTAGCAGCAAAGCCGCTAACGCAGCCACTCCGCTGCCCGGGTTCACCTACAAGGTTTTGCCCGCGGACGCCGCTCCGGTCGTGCCCGACCCTGTGACTGGAGCCATCGTCCCCGGACCGACCATTGAGAAGTCTTACCGCCTTGAAGGGAACATCTTGCATCGCCTCCTGCCCCCCGGAGTGGAAGCGCCGGAAGAGTTTCATCCGGAGCCTGTAAGTGAAAAGAAAGGCAAGAAAGGCAGCAGAAAGGCAGGCTGAGCTGCCGCAAAGCTGCAAGGTCCGCAACCAGGCCGCCCCGCACGCCTCGCACGCTGAGACATCGCATCAGGAGTAGAAGTCGGCGATTGCGGCGACTACGGTCTTTTGCTCGTCTTCCCGCAGCTCCGGGTACATCGGCAGAGCCAGGACTTCCGCAGCAGCCCGCTCGGCTACCGGAAAATCTCCTGCTTTGTAGCCAAGCGATGCCAGGCTGGGCTGCAGGTGAAGTGGAACAGGGTAGTAGATCTCCGTGCCTATCCTGCGGTTCGTCAGGTACTGCCGGAGTGTGTCTCGTTGAGGAACTCGGACCACATATTGGTGAAATACATGCCCTGCACGTGAATCGGAAAAGGGCAGGACGACCAGTTGCGCACTCGCGGCGGAACCGTGGTCAACTGCCGGCGCTGCGAGACCTGCTTCGTGGAAGAGGCGTTCGTAGGTCGCGGCGCGTTGCTGGCGCGCTGCATTCCAGGCAGGCAGATGGCGCAACTTCACTTCCAGGATGGCCGCTTGAATGCTGTCCAGACGAGAGTTCCAACCAACTTCCTCGTGAATGTAGCGCTGGCGCATGCCGTGGGCGCGAAGCAGACGGGCGCGATCTTCTATTTCTGTGTTGGACGTAGTGACCAGCCCAGCATCGCCAAAAGCGCTCAGGTTCTTGGTTGGGTAGAAGCTGAATGCCGCGGCATCTCCAAGCGAACCTGCAGGCGCGCCTCTCCAGGTCGCGCCAAATGCCTGAGCGGCGTCTTCAACCAGCGAAACGTTGAATTCAGCTTTGATCCTTGAAAATTCGTCCCAGTCCGCGCAGCGCCCGTAAAGATGCACTGGCAGCACAGCCTTGACGTGCTTGCCGGAGGCCTGCTGAATGGCAGATCGAACCGCTTGGGGGGACAGGTTGAAGGTGTCCGCATCGATGTCGGCAAAGATGGGCACCGCACCGCATCGCAGAACCGCGCTGGCGGTGGCAAAGAAGCTGAACGGGGTCGTGATGACGGCATCGCCGGAACCGACGCCCGCGCCAGCCAGCGCCAGCCATAGGGCGTCGGTGCCGCTGCCGCAGCCTATGCCGAATTGAGCAGCACACGCCCGCGAAGCCGACTCCTCGAAGACGGAGACCGAAGGCCCGAGAACGAACTTTTGCGAGACACAAACTTCTTCAATCGCCGCCAACACTTCCCCCTTTATGGTGGAGAACTGGCGGCTGAAGTCAAGCATCGGAACATTTTGAGAGATACCAGAATTCATCCATTCGATGGTATATCTCTAAACACACGCCTGTTTACTTCTGTGTACGTCCACAAACATTTGAGTTGATGGTTGAAAGTTACCCGCGATACTCGTATCGTGGTGACGTTTAGCAGGACGTTGAAGTAACCCCTCCACTTTGCCCCGGGTTCAGGGGTGGGTGATCTTTGCCACGGACATAATCTAGAGGAGATCGGCACCATGGAATCCAAGCCGGCGCAGAATATCCAGGACACGTTTCTGAACACTGTCCGGAAGGATAAAAGCCCCATCACAATTTATCTGGTCAGCGGGGTGAAGCTGACTGGAAAGATCCGTTCGTTTGACAAGTACTCTGTCCTGCTCGAAAACAACAGCCAGGAACAGCTTATTTTCAAACATGCCATCTCTACTGTTGTAAGCGGCCGCGCAGGAATGCATCTTGACTTGCGTCCGGATAAAGAGACTCGGGCTGAAAGGCCTGATGGCCGAACCGGCCCAAGCGGCACCGCAAACCACATCGCTTCCCCGGCATCTTACTCCGAGGTCGCGACACAGGGTGATCGCTCGCTCTAGAAGCTGGATGTATCCATCAGTCCGAAGACTACAGGAACTTCTAAAGCAAGCTCGGGCTTTGCAGCCGATGCAGATCTGTCCGTAGCTCCTACGGGGAGTCTTGAGGAGAACTCTCCACGAGTTCTGCCGCTCGAGCGAGCGGTACTCGTTGCAGTCGAGTTCACAGGGGAAAAACGGACTCTGACGCGTGCCGCAGCCCAAGCACGCAAGTCTGCCGAAATCTCGGCTTCAAATGCCGGCCCCGATCTCCGTTCCGGGCTTGAACCTGACTCTTCAAACAAGCACGGCGCTTCCAGCCGGGAGCTTTCCAACCTTGATTTCGAAGCAGCTCTTGCGGAGTTCCAGGAGCTTGCCCGAAGCGCCGGTGCGGAGATTGCTGCGACGATCGTCCAGCGGCGTCCGAAGCCCGATGCGGCAACGCTGGTCGGACCGGGCAAGCTTGATGAGATCGAGGGTGTAGTGGAGTCGACGGGCGCGTCGGTCGTGCTCTTCGACCATGATCTTAGCCCTTCGCAGTTGCGCAACCTCGACTCGCGGCTGTCGTGCCGCGTAATTGACCGGACGCAGCTTATCCTTGACATCTTTGCTCGTCACGCGCGGACGCGCGAGGGCCAGTTGCAGGTCGAACTCGCGCAGCTGCAGTATCAGCTGCCGCGGCTCGCCGGCCGTGGCAAGGCGATGTCGCAACTCGGCGGCGGAATAGGCACCCGCGGACCGGGCGAGACCAAGCTTGAGACCGACCGGCGAAAGATCAACCTCCGCATCGACCACGTCAAGGAGCAGCTCGAGGCGGTGCGCCGAATTCGCCATCAGCAGCGGCAGCGGCGAGAGGCAGTACCGGTGCCGGTCGTGGCGCTGGTTGGATACACGAACGCCGGCAAGAGCACCCTGTTCAACGCACTGACAGAGGCGGGGGTGCTCCAATCGTCAAGAATGTTCGCGACCCTCGATCCGAAACTCAAGCAGCTTACGCTGCCGTCCCGGCGCAAGGTTCTCCTGTCCGATACGGTAGGGTTCATCCGGAACCTTCCGCACACGCTGGTGACCAGCTTCCGGGCGACGCTTGAAGAGGTCGAGCGAGCGGAGACACTCGTGCACGTGCGCGATGCGTCCAGTCCATTGTTCGAGGAGCAGAAAACCCAGGTCGAAACCGTCCTGGCAGAGCTGGACGCGGCGAAGACCACGATGATCGAGGTACTCAACAAGATCGATCTGGTGCCCGCAGAAGAGCGTCAGAGACTGGCGGAGAGCCGGCTGCTGCTGGTCTCAGCAAGGACGGGCGAGGGGATAGAAACACTGAGGAACGCTCTTGATGCGGCCCTCGCCGGGTCAGACGCGAGCGACCCCGCGGTTACGCGGGAGTTTCGTCTGCCGCAAGCGGAAGGCTCGGTGTTCGCTTCGCTCGAGGCTGGTGCAATTGTCACCAATCAGCAGTTCGAGGGGAACATAATGCGGTTCACCGCGACCGGACCTGCTTCGCTGCTCGCGCGTTATCGAAGATTCTGGGACCGGGAGCAGGAACGGAGACCTGTCCGCTCGAACTAAACAGGCCGCCTGCCGGGGGAGCGGAGGTGGAGTCCCCTTGCACGCGGCCTGCGCGGTCCAGGTCATCGGACCTTAGATGTTCTTAGTCTAAGCCAACGGACGCGAAAGTCAACTTAGGTCGGGTGGAAAGTTCGATTATCGATCGGACAATACGATTATCGGCCTAAGTACGTTGACACCTGGGTTCCCGCTTTGCTAAAAATTGATGGAACCACAAGCGAGCAAACCGGATAAGATTGTTCAGGAAGGCAGTTGCAAAAACGCCCTTGGTCTCCGGGAATCATGATTTTACCGGCTCACCCGTCCCATTCGAATGAATCAAATTCTCACGCAAATTGGCGAACTCGTGCTCGGCTCTGTGCCGACGATCATTCTTTTCCTCCTGCTGATCGTTGCCTATAACTTCCTGGTGCAGCGCCCGCTGGCAAAGGTGCTGGCTGAGCGCCGCGCTCGCACCTCCGGAGCCATCGAGCAGGCCAAAGGAGCGATTGCGGCGGCGGAAGCTGAGACGTCCGTCTACGAAGACAAGCTGCGGGCGGCAAAGGCGGAGATATTCGCTGCGCGAGAGCAGAAGTTGAAGCAGTGGAATGCGGAGCGGGACTCAGCGTTGAACGAAGCGCGTTCACAGACACAAGAGCGAGTAGATGCCGCGCGCAGGGAGATCGAGCAGAGCACTGCCGCTGCCCGGCAGCAGATTGAAGCGTCCAGCGCGGCATTGAGCAGCCAGATCCTGCGCGCAGTGTTGCCTGCAGGTGTTGAACCGGCGGAGGCTGCTCAGTGAAGCGTCTGGTCAAGCTCCTCGCGCTGATAATCTTTTCCGCGGGTGCACTTACCCTGCCTGTTCACCACGCATGGGCGCAGGAAGAGTCGTCTAAGTCGGCCGTATCTTCAGAGACGGCAACTCCCGAGGCGGTCTCGCCCCAAGCGAACGAGGCAGAGCATGACGAGAATGAGCAGTACAAGCACTCCGCATCGGTGAAGAAGATCGGGTCCATGCTTGGTATGGCTCCGGACCGCGCTGCCACCGTGTTCGAGGGCGCCAACTTCGCTGTTCTGTTCGCTCTGCTTGGATTCGCCGCGGCCAAATTGCTGCCCAAGACGTTTCGCGACCGCAACACCGCCATTCAGAAGAGCCTGGTGGACGCACGGACCGCTACCGAAGCAGCAAGCATACGGCTGACCGGGGTAGAAGGCCGTCTGGCAAAGCTCGACAGTGAAATAGCGGCTATCCGGGCGCAGGCTGAGCAGGCCACTGCACTGGACGAGCAGCGCATCAAGGCGGCTGTGGAAGAGGAGAAACAAAAGATCCTCGCCGCTGCCGAGCAGGAGATTGCGGTAGCAACGACGCAGGCCCGCCGGCAACTTCAGCAGTTCGCTGCCGAGCTGGCCATCGAGCAGGCGGCGCGAAAGCTCGTGATCTCTGCCGAAACGGACCGCCTTCTTGTCCAGAACTTTGCTCGCGGCCTCGGCGCGGATGATTCTAAGGAAGGGCAGAACTGATGGCAGTCATCACCCTTCGCTACGCGCATGCGTTTGATCAGGTGGTCAAGGCTTCGAATCTTGACGCCGCAGCGGCATTGCAGCAGCTGAGAGACTTTGCAGAGACGCTCAAGGGGAGTCTTGAGCTGCGCGAGTTCCTGACCAATCCTTCCATTGCGAAGGACCAGACGCTTAAGGTGATCGACGCGATCGCTGGCAGAATTGGGATGATGCCGCAGGTGCGTAACTTTGTCGCCGTCATAACAGAGCACCAGCGTCTGCACGAGATGAATGAAATACTGGCGGAGTATGCTGCAATCGCCGACAACGAGGCAGGCATCGCCGATGTGGAGATTACGACTGCGCGTCCCTTGAACGAGGATGATCGCAGGCAGCTTGAAGAGCAGGTGAGCAGACTGGCAGGAAGCCGGGTGCGGGCCATGTATGTGGAAGATGCAACGCTGTTGGGCGGAGCGATCGTCAGGCTTGGATCTACGGTATACGACGGCAGCGTTCGCGGGCAGATGCAGCAGATGAAGCAGAGACTAATCAGCGCGTAGGATTGTGCGCGCACGCTGAAGACAGGTTCCAGAGACCGCAACAGAGATCAGGTAAAAAGACGACATGGCACAGATCAAGGCTGATGAGATAACGGAACTGCTTCGCCAGCAGATAGAGAACTACGAGCAGCGGGTCACGGTAGACGAGGTAGGCACCGTGATCTCGCTCGGCGACGGAATCGCTCGCGTACATGGCCTCGACAAGGTAATGGCCGGTGAGTTGATCGAGTTTCCGCACGGGGTGGCCGGGCTGGCTATGAATCTCGACGAAGACCAGGTCGGTGCGGTGCTGCTCGGCGACTACACCGAACTATCCGAGGGCGACCAGGTAAAGCGCACCGGCAAGATCATGTCCGTGCCCGTGGGCGATGCAATGATCGGCCGCGTCGTGAACGCGCTGGGCGCGCCGATCGACGATAAGGGGCCCATCGAGACCGACATCTTCTTCCCGGTAGAGCGGCTTGCCCCCGGGGTCATCGATCGCCAGTCTGTGAAGGAGCCGATGGCCACCGGCATCAAGGCCATCGACACCATGATTCCGATCGGTCGGGGTCAGCGCGAACTCCTGATCGGCGATCGTCAGACCGGCAAGACCGCGATTGCGCTCGACACCATCATCAATTCTGCGAAGAACAACCTGATCTGCATCTACTGCGCAGTAGGGCAGAAGCGTTCCTCTGTCGCCCAGGTCGTGCAGACTCTTGAAGAGCAGGGCGCGATGGCCTACACCATCGTGGTGGCTGCAACCGCGTCTGAACCCGCTCCGATGCAGTATCTCGCGCCATTCGCGGCGACCGCTATCGGCGAGTACTTCCGCGACAATGGACGGCACGCGCTGGTCATCTACGACGACCTTTCCAAGCATGCCGCCAGCTATCGCGAGATCTCACTGTTGCTGCGCCGGCCGCCGGGCCGCGAAGCGTATCCGGGCGACGTGTTCTACCTGCACTCGCGGCTGCTGGAGCGCAGTTCCAAGGTGTCCGACAAGCTCGGCGGCGGTTCGTTGACCGCTCTGCCGATCATTGAAACGCAGGCCGGAGACGTTTCGGCTTACATCCCGACCAACGTGATCTCCATCACAGACGGACAGATCTTTCTTGAAACCGACCTGTTCAACTCGGGTGTCCGTCCGGCTGTAAACGTGGGACTTTCGGTCTCGCGAGTCGGCTTCTCCGCCGCGACCAAGGCAACCAAGCAGGTCGGATCGACGTTGAAGCTCGATCTCGCACAGTACCGCGAACTGGCTGCCTTCTCGCAGTTCGGTTCGGACCTCGACAAGGTAACTCTGAACCAGTTGAACCGGGGTCAGCGCCTTACTGAACTTCTGAAGCAGCCGCAATTCCAGCCACTCTCCGCTGAAAAGCAGGTGGCCATCCTTTATGCCGGGGTCAACGGGCTACTGGACGATGTGGAGGTGAAAGATCTACGCGCCTTTGAGGACGGCTATTACCCGTTCCTGGAGTCCGCTCACCCCGCAATCCTTACCGACATCGCTACCAAGAAGGCGTTAGACGACGACATCAAGAAGCGCCTGAGCGACGCCATCAAGGAATACAAGGGCAACTTTCTGGGCGATCTGAAGAACAAGACCGACGCCGCGGCAAAGGCAACAGCCGGTCCGCAGACGACTCCCGCAACCGCGATGGTAGGCAATAAATAGATCAGCATGAGTACAGTAGGATGGGGCCTGTAGAGGAGATCGTATGACGCAGACATTGCTGACCATCTTCATCCCTACTCTTATGGTGCTGGTAGGCATTCTGCTGAACCGGAACGACTCAGCGCGAATCGATGCTCGTCTGTCTGCTCTAGAAAATCGCCTGGACGGTAGGATCAGCAGCCTTGAGGCAAAAATGGACGGCCGAATCAGCGCGCTCGAATCAAGACTGCATGCAGACATGATGCAGGTGATCGGAAAGCTAACCGAGCTTGAAGTCCGAGTGGCGCGGCTTAAGGAAGATCAGTAAATCATGGCAAACGTTCTCGACCTACGCCGACGCATCCGCAGCGTAAAGAACACACGGCAGATCACCAAGGCAATGAAGATGGTCTCAGCATCCAAGCTGCGCCGTGCGCAGGACCGCACCATGCGTGCTCGCCCTTACGCGCAGATGTTGACGAACGTGCTGGAATCACTCGTGCGCCGGACCGACCTCTACAACGATGAGACCGGCGAGATTATTCATCCGCTGCTGGTTGAGCGCGAAGAGAAGAATGTTCTGCTCATCGTCATCGCAGGCGACAAAGGTTTTGCCGGAGGCTTCAACTCGAACATCGGCAAGGCGGCACAGAAGTTCATCACCGAGCGCACCGGTCGCGCTCAAAATGTAGACCTCGAGCCCATCGGCAAGAAGGCTATCGGCTTTTACAAGAAGCGCTTTCCCGCCGCCAACTATGAGAAGACGGAAGAGAAGTACGACAACGATCTCTCCACGCACTACGAGAGCATCCGCCATCGCGCCCAGCAGATCGAAGTCGCCAGCGAGCACCTAGACCTGTTGGTCAAAGCAGACTTCGGTGCCGTCTCGAAGATCGCCAACGACATCATCGACCGCTACACCCGCGCCGAGATCGACGCCGTATACATCGTCTACAACGAGTTCAAGTCCGTCATCCAGCAACGCATCGTGGTCGAGAAGTTGCTCCCGATCCGCAAGCTAGGCACTCATGAGATCACCGCCTCCGAAGAGATGACCGAAGAACAGCGCGATGCCGCCGTCAGGGCCGCATCGAGCGAGGGCATCACCGTTCACGAGTCCGAAGACAAGGAAGCTGAAGAGGAAGCCAGAAAGTTCGGCACCGCCGATGTCGATTACATCTTCGATCAGCCGCCGGAAGAGATCTTCGCGCACCTCATGCCGCGCTACGTCACGACGCAGATCTTCCACGCCCTGCTCGAAAGCGTCGCTGCCGAACACGCCGCCCGCATGACGGCAACCGACGCGGCGACGAAGAATGCCGGCGACTTGATTGATTCGCTAAGCTTGACAATGAACCGGGTCAGGCAGGCGGCGATTACGAAGGAAATTATCGAAATTGTAAGTGGCGCAGCAGCGCTGTAGAGAAGAAAGAGACTATGGCAGAGAACATTGGAAAAGTAATCTCGATCAGCGGCCCGGCCGTTGACGTTCAGTTCGAAGAGTCACACATGCCGCCTATCTTCCAGGCGATCCGCATCGTCAGCGAAGGTTTCACCGTCCCCGCCCCGCTCGATGTAGTCGTCGAGGTGCAGCAGCATCTCGGCGAGGGCCGTGTCCGCTGCATCGCTATGGTCGCGACCGAAGGCATGGTCCGCGGCATGAAGGCGATCGATACCGGTGCGGGAATCACCGTCCCCGTAGGCCGTGAGACCCTCGGCCGCGTGCTCAACGTGCTCGGTGAGCCGGTCGACGAACTTGGCCCGGTCAACGCCAAGGAGCATCGCCCTATCCATCGCCAGGCACCCGCCTTCGACGAGCAGTCCACGTCCGAAGAGATGTTCGAGACCGGCATCAAGGTCATCGACCTCATCCAGCCCTTCCTCAAGGGCGGAAAGATCGGCCTGTTCGGCGGTGCCGGCGTCGGCAAGACCGTCGTCATCCAGGAGCTGATCAACAACGTCGCCCAGCAGCACGGCGGCTTCTCCGTCTTCGCCGGCGTCGGCGAGCGCACCCGTGAGGGCAACGACCTCTGGCACGAGTTCCAGGAGTCGGGCGTTATCGATATTCATGACTTCTCGAAGAGCAAAGCGGCGCTGATTTACGGCCAGATGACCGAGCCGCCAGGCGCGCGTCTTCGCGTTGCGCTCACCGGCCTCACCGTCGCCGAATACTTCCGCGACGAAGAAGGTGCCGACACGCTGCTCTTTATCGACAACATCTTCCGCTTCACCCAGGCGGGCTCCGAGGTCTCTACGCTGCTTGGTCGTATGCCTTCGGCCGTCGGCTACCAGCCGAACCTCGCCACGGAGATGGGCGAGCTGCAGGAGCGCATCACCTCCACCAAGAAGGGGTCCATCACCTCCGTGCAGGCCGTGTACGTGCCTGCCGACGACTTGACCGACCCGGCACCCGCGACCACCTTTGCCCACCTCGACGCCACCACCGTGCTCTCCCGTCCGCTCTCCGAGCTTGGCATCTATCCGGCTGTAGACCCGCTCGCCTCGACTTCCCGCATTCTTTCTCCGCGTGTCGTTGGGCAGGAGCATTATGACGTGGCCCAAGGCGTCAAGCGAATCCTGCAGCGCTACAAAGACCTGCAGGACATCATCGCCATCCTTGGCATCGACGAGCTTTCGGAAGAGGACAAGATTACAGTCGCGCGTGCGCGTAAAGTTCAGCGCTTCCTTTCGCAGCCCTTCCATGTCGCCGAGATCTTCACTGGCATTCCAGGCGCCTACGTCAAGGTGGAGGACACCGTTCGCAGCTTCAAGGAGATCATCGAGGGCAAGCATGATGACATCCCTGAGCAGGCGTTCTATCTCAAGGGCGGAATCGAGGATGTGATCGCCGCAGCCGAGAAGTTGAAGCAGACGGCATAGGCAGCACGGCAGTCGCTGAGCGTTCGTTTCGTCGTTTGCTAAAGGGGAATGTGCGTTTGCCCTTCCAAACTAAGGCCGCGACGCACCACAACACGGAACAGGAATAAAGTTTAATGGCAGAGACGTCAACAATGGCAGGGCAATTGCAGGTTCGGCTGGTAACCCCTGACCGCGTCCTCTTGGACGCGACCGCCGACGCGGTCGAACTCCCCTCCGCCTCTGGCTACCTCGAAGCACTCTACGGCCACGCTCCCTTGCTCGCCGAACTCGGCGCTGGGGAGGTTCGGCTGCACGGCGGCAACTCCGGCGATCAGGTTTTCTTCGTTGCCTGGGGCTTTGTTGAGGTGTTGCCGGAGCGGGTCACCATTCTTGCCGAGACCGCACTGCACCCCAACGAGATCGATCGCGGAGCCGCTGAGGCCGACCTGCAGCAAGGGCAGAAGATGTGGAGTGAGGCCGGGGATGATGGCGCAAAATACGACGAGGCCAACGAGATTACGCGAGAAGCTGAGGCAAGAATTGCTTCCTCAGAGGGCAAGCCCGCATAGCGAGTAAGAGAGCTTAGGCGTTTTGCTTGAAAAGAGAGCCTAGGCCTTTTGTTTGTCATTCCCGGTGGGCTATTCGCTTCTGCTCGAAAGCTACAGCCTAGGTTGCAGTCAGTTCTGCTTCGCCTTTACTTTCGGCTTTTCCGCTGGCGCCTCCACCTGCTCCGCGCGCTGCTTTAACTCGTGCAGCACGACCCGCAACATCTCTTCCTCAGGTGCAGGTTTTCCCGTCCAGATCTCGAACTGCCGGGCGCCTTGCTGCACGAACATTTCGACCCCGGCGATCACGGGAATGCCTTTCGCGCGCGCCATGGCAAGCAGCGGCGTTTCGATCGGATTGTAGACGAGATCGAAGACGAGCTTCGCGTTCAGGTCCTTCTCTTCCAGCATCTGCGGAGCTTTGTTGCCCGCCATTCCGACAGGCGTCGCGTTCAGGACCACGTCAAACGCAGTCTTCGAAACAGCTTCTTTCTTGATCGTCTTCGCTCCGGCCTGCTTGGCCAGTTTCTGTGCCGTCTCCGGAGTGCGGTTCAGGATAAAGACCTCGGCCCCTTTATCGCGCAGGGCAAAGACGGCGGCGCGGGCCGCGCCACCCGCTCCCAGGACCAGCACCTTGGCGTCCTTGATCGTCATTCGGCGCTGAAGCGGGGTAAGAATGCCGGCAACATCTGTGTTAAATCCGTAGAGTTTACCGTCCTGCGCGCGCAGGACCGTGTTGCACGCGCCGATCTGGGCGGTAAGAGGATCGGTGTTTTCAAGATGTGGAATGATCTCCTGCTTGAGCGGCAT
Organism: uncultured Granulicella sp.; assembly: GCA_964658395.1. Lineage (GTDB taxonomy): Bacteria > Acidobacteriota > Terriglobia > Terriglobales > Acidobacteriaceae > Edaphobacter. The sequence goes on from CAZZYQ010000011.1 coordinate 18,422, forward strand.
GGTGATGCTGAGGCCCTGGATGGGGATCTCCTTCACCAGCGTCAGCAGATCGCTTAGCTTGTCTGCCTGAAGCGCTAGATACACCGCGTTAGCGGTCTCCCGGCGAAAAGCAGCATTCATCATTTGCGGCGAAAGCGAGGAGCGGATGGGATTTCCCGCAACGCCATAGACCTTGGTGGCGGCGTCGACCTGGTCGATCCGGTAGGTTTCTACCAGCGTGCGGGCGGCGATCTGGCCCGGCGCGGTCTCCTCGCCCGGTGTTGCGGCAGCGAAGGTGAACGCGCTGCCCGCGCGGACGCCAAGTACGCGGGAGATGATGCCGGCGTCGCCCATACAGATACCGATGATGTTGCTGTGGTCGCTCACCCGTTCCAGAAAACGCATCAGCGTGACATTGTCCGTCAGCGTCTTTGCGGTTGGGACGATCTTGATGAACTCTGGCTCGAACGGGGCGATACGAGCGAAGATGCCGTCGAGGTCGCGGGTCTGCTTGAAGTCATGATGGCTAACGATGACGGCGATGCCGCTGTCGTGCAGTTTGCGGAACTCGCCCTTCTTCAAGGCTTCGGCAGACTCGAGCTCAAGATCTGCGAGGTGGAAGCCGGATCCCGCAGCCTTCGTTAGGATCTCTACCTCTGCATCCACAGTCCCCTCGAACTTGCCTCCATTTGCAGCCCGCCGGCAGGTCGCGATCGCAGTGACTTCAGTATGCTCGGAGAGGAAGGTCTTAAGCTTTGGAAGCGCAAGCAGAGGCTTTTCCAGGTAGTCCAGACGGAATTCAAGGAAGGTCGTCTCCTTGGTGGCAGCCGTGGCCCGCTCGAGCATCTCGGCGACCGTGCCTCCGATAATGGCAACACATACTTTGCCGATGCGGGAACGGATAAACTGTGGTGTCGGAGTCAATACATTTGTTTTCATAGGGCAATCGGGTGATAGTAACGCCGCATCCACTTGGATGCAATGGGTAAGGGAGAATTTCAACTGTCGTTTGACCGGATACGCCGCAAGATGGATAGCCTCGGCATGACCTGAAGAGGATGGCTTGTTCGACACAGGAAGAGGTTTCTGGCAGCGCCGGAGGGTTGCTCTGGGCATGTGCCTCACTGACATGGAGGACGAACGATCATGTCCGGCCTTCGTGGGTGCTGGATGGACGAATGCATCTGAATTTCGGTTCAGATTGTTTCGTCGCTGACATTAGGCCACGAAATCGGGACACGGCTCGTAGGTAGGGGAGTAGGAAAGGCAAAATGCGGGGGTCTCTCCACTTCGCTTCGCTTCGGTTGAGATGACGAATTGTTGACTCAGGCAAAGGTGACTTTGCCGAGGATGACTGGCCGGGTGGCGCCTGTCGCGGCGGGGATATTGCCCGGCATGCGGTTCCAGGTGAGATAGCCGAGCAGGGCAAAGGCCACGGCTTCTTTTGCCTGGGCAGGAATGCCGAAGTCATCGGTAGTCTGCAGCTTGACGCCGAGGGGCTTCAAGCCGGATTGCAGCAGGTGCATCAGCGTGGGGTTCTTCGCGCCGCCTCCGGCTACGACGAACTCGACGTTTGCGAGCGGAGCCGACCGGCCGAGATGCGGCCATACGAAGCGGCGATAGGCTTCGAGGATCGACTCGACGGTGAGGGCGGCGGCGGTGGCGATGATGTCCGTGTCGGTTGCGCGAGCTTTTCGGCAGAGGCTGATGAAGCGAGCGGTGAAGGCTGCGCCGAATTGCTCGCGGCCGCAGGACTTCGGCGGAGGCGCGGAGAAGTACAGGTCGCGCATGATCTCTTCGATCACGTTCTGTTGGGCAACGCCTTTGCGGGCGGTCGCTCCGTTGCGGTCGAAGGGCTTGTTGAAGAGTTGCGCCATACAGGCGTCGAGGACCATGTTGGCGGGACCGGTGTCGAAGGCGAGCAGGCTGTCCGTGGTCGCGCCGGCGGGGATGGCGGTCAGGTTGCCGATGCCGCCTAGGTTGACGAGCACACGGCTCTTTTTTGCGTGGCGGAAGAGGACGTAGTCGAGCATGGGCACGAGCGGCGCGGCCTGGCCGCCGGCGGCGAGGTCGGCGGGGCGGAAGTCGCTGACTACGGGGATGCGGAGGCGTTCGGCCAGGACGCTGGCCTCACCGATCTGCCAGGTGGCGCGGACAAGCTTACCGGCGAAGGGCGCGGCGACACCCTGATGGTAGACGGTCTGACCGTGGCAGGCGACGAGGTCTGGCTTGATGTTGAACTTTGCGATGGCTTTTACAACGGCGTCGGCATAGACGGAGCCGAGCCGCCAGTTGAGGCGGCTCATGTCGGCGACGGAGGCGGACTTCGCGTCCATGGCGGCGAGGACGGCTTCTCGGACGGCTTTTGGGTAAGGCATGCCGATGTGGCCGAGCAGTTTGATGCGCGGTGTCCCGTTGGCCGTGAGCGCGGGCGAGATGCGGCAGAGGGCTACGTCGACACCGTCGGCGGATGTGCCGGACATTACGCCTGCGACGATCATGCCGTCAACTCCCTTTGCAGTTCGGCCAATAGGTTCAGCGCTTCGCGCGGGGTCATCTCGTCGACGTCAATTGAGCCGATGCGGTCGACGATCTTCTGCGACAGCGGGGTGAACATGGTCATCTGCATCTGCAGTGTCTTTGGGTGCGGCATCAGCGCGGTGGTCTCGGCTTTCTCGTGGACCTTCAAGACTTCGCGAGCGCGGGTGATGACGGCGGTGGGCAGGCCAGCGAGCTTTGCGACTTCGATGCCGTAGCTCTTGTTGGCGGAGCCGGTCTCGACGGTGTGGAGGAAGACGATGCCGGAGGCGGTCTCTTTGACGGTGACGCGCAGGTTCTTCAGGCGGGTGAGTTGCTCGGCGAGCAGGGTGAGCTCGTGATAGTGGGTGGCGAACAGCGTGCGTGCGCCGATACGGTCGTGGAGGTGTTCGACGGTGGCCCAGGCGAGCGAGAGGCCGTCGTAGGTGGCGGTGCCGCGGCCCATCTCGTCCAGGAGGACGAGCGAGCGGGCGGTGGCGGTGTTGAGAATGGCGGCGGTCTCGGTCATCTCAACCATGAAGGTGGAGCGGCCGCGGGCGACGTTGTCGCTGGCGCCGATGCGGGTGTAGATGCGGTCGACCAGGCCGAGCCGCATGCGTTCGGCGGGAACGAAGCAGCCGCACTGCGCCATGACCACGAGCAGCGCGGCCTGGCGGAGATAAGTGCTTTTGCCACCCATGTTTGGGCCGGTGATGAGGAGGACGGCGGGGCCTGAATCGGCATTGAGGTGCACGGAGTTGGGTACGAAGCGGCCGCTGCCGGACTCCTCCATGCGGCGCTCAACGACGGGATGGCGGGCCTGGACAAATTCGAGGACGCTGGAGTCTTCAAGGATGGGGCGGACCCAGCCTCGGAGGGCGGCGAGATGGGCAAAGCAGGCGAGGAGGTCGATCTCGGCGACCCGGCGGGCGGTCTCGCGGATGCGGCTCGAGGCGGCGAGGACCTGCTGGCGGAGCTCGGCGAAGATGCGGCGTTCGATCTCTGCGGAGCGCTCCTGCGCGGTGAGGATTTTTGACTCGTAGTCTTTCAGTTCCGGCGTGGTGAAGCGTTCAGCGTTCACGAGGGTCTGCTTGCGCTCGTAGTCGGCGGGGACGGCTTTGGCGTTGGCTTTGGTGACTTCGAGATAGTAGCCGAAGACGGAGTTGAAGCGGACCTTGAGCGAGCCGATGCCGGTGCGCTGGCGCTCGCGTTCTTCGATGGCGACGAGAGCCTGGCGGCCGCTGCGGCTCAGTTCGCGAAGTTCGTCAAGTTCGGCGTCGACCCCAGCGCGTATGACGCCCCCATCGGCGAAGTTGATGGGCGGCTCTTCAGAGATGGTGAGGGTGATGCGTTCGTGCAGATCGCTGAGGGTGTCGAGAGATTGGGCGAGTTCCTGCCAGCGCTGCGCGGAGAAAGCAGTTACGGCGGCGACCAGTCCGGGGAGGCAGCCGAGCGTTGCGGCCAGAGACATGACCTCGCGCGGGCCGGCGGAGTCGAGCGCGACGCGGGCGAGGAGGCGTTCGAGGTCCAGGACGCCGTCCATGGAGCGGCGGAGCGTCTCGCGCTTGCGGAGGTCGGCGGCGGCTTCGGCGACGGCGTCGAGGCGGCCGTTTATGTCTGGCAATGAGTTGGCTGGACGCAGCAGTGTGGCGCGCAGCAGGCGTTTGCCCATGGGCGTGCAGCAGGCGTCGAGGGTGTAGAAGAGGGTGGTCTGGGTGGATTCGCCGGAGAAGAGCGGCTCGACGAGTTCGAGATTGCGGACGCTGACCGCGTCGAGTTCGAGGCAGGTGGAGCGCTCGTAGTAGCGGATGCCGTCGACGTGTTCGAGGCCGCCCTGCTTGGTGGCGCGCATGTAGTGCAGCAGCGCTCCGGCTGCGGTTGCGGCGGTTTCGTGGCCGCCGAGGCCCATGCCGTCGAGCGAGTGGACGCGCAGGTGATTGCGCAGGAGCGGGACGGCGTAATCGGGGGTGAAGACCCACTCTTCGATGGGGGTCTTGGTGCGGATGGCTTCAAGGCCTGAGATTTCGCTGCTTCCGCTCGAGTCTGGAGCTGGAAGCAGGTCTTTGACTCCGGCGAAGAGGCCGTTTGCATAGAGCAGCTCTACTGGCCTGACGCGGCCTATTTCGTCGAGGGCTGCCGCCCAGGCTGTAGCGCCGGTGAACTCGGTGGCCCGGAACTCGCCGGTGGAGAGATCGAGCAATGCCAGGCCGACGCAGGCGCTCGCGCCGGTTCCGCGACAGGCGATGCTGGCGAGGTAGTTGCTTTGCTCCGCGCCGAGGGTGGGGTCGATAGAGGTGCCGGGCGTCAACACGCGCGTGACTTCGCGGCGGACTATTGTCTTGGTCTGCTTGGGGTCTTCCATCTGCTCGCAGAGCGCGATGCGGTAGCCCTTGCGCAGCAGGCGCTGCAGGTAGATCTCGGCGGCGTGATACGGCACGCCGCACATGGGCTGCTTCTTTTCCTTATCCCGGGCGGTGAGGGTGAGCTGCAACTCGCGGGCGACGAGGATGGCGTCGTCGTAGAAGAGCTCGTAGAAGTCGCCGATGCGGCAGAACATCAGGCAGTCGGGATGCTGCTGCTTGGCGGCGAAGTACTGCCGCATGACGGGCGTCAGCGCGGCGGTATCCATGCCCTGAATTTCGGTGATTGTCTCAGTTGCCAAGTCTTGTCCTGTAGTGGGAAGGATATCGCACGGTAGACTTAGCTTTTCAACGTGAGAGGACTAGTCGAAGCATGATCGAGATTCCAATTAGCCCTGAAGATTTCCAGACGAAGGTGGTTGAACGCGCCGCGAAGCAGGGGATCGCGATTACCGGGCATCAGGGAACGATCGAGAAGATGGGAGTTAAGGCGAGCTATCTTTACCAGAATGGCGTGCTGAAGATCGAGATTTTGGAGAAGCCGTTCTTTGTCTCGGAAGAGATGTGCGAGAAGCAGTTGCGGGCTTGGATGTAGGGTTTTTGGGTGGCGATGAATCAAATGCGGGGGTCTCTCCGCTCCCGTTGGTCGGTCGAGATGACGTTTCTTGGGAATTCGAGGGCCGTCGAGATGACTCTTGTCACGACGTTGGTTGGTCGGTCGAGCTGACGCTTCTTGGGGGTGAGGAGGAGAACAAGTCTGATTTGTTTGTTCTTCATCCATCCAACCAACGAAGCGTCATCTCGACCGGAGCGAAGCGCAGTGGAGAGACCCCCGCATTAGTCGTCCTCACCGGCTTTGCGGCGAAGGGCAGTTAGTTGCGGGTGCAGGAGCTTAGCAGTCAGAGAGCGGGTCAGAGCTTCGATCGCGGCGCGCTGTTCGGCGGTGAGCGGGCCAAGGCGTTTGGCGGCGCGGGCGAGTTCGGATTCGCGGATAGCTTCGGCGTTCTGCTGCAGCGCGAGGATGGCGGGCACGGCGTCGAGCGACTGCAGGCGCTGGTGATACCTTTCGACTTCGGCGGCGACGATCGTTTCGGCGGCTGCGGCTTCGCGGCTGCGGTCGGCAAGGTTGGACTGGGCCACCTGCTGCAGGTCGTCGATGTCGTAGACGAAGCAGCCTTCGACCTCGTTCATTCGGGGGTCGACGTCGCGGGGGACGGCGATGTCGATGAAGAACATGGGGCGGTGGCGGCGGCGGTCGAGGAAGTGCTGGCCGTGGTTGCGGTTGAAGATCTTCTGGTCGGAGCCGGTTGAGGTGATGACGATGTCGGCGCGGTCGGCCTGCTCGTAGATCTGGTCGAAGGGCAGGACGGTAGTCGAGGCAGAAGTGCTGAGGAACTCCGCCGCGAGGGCTTCGGCGCGGGCCTGGGTGCGGTTCGAAACGAGGATGTTTGCAGCACCGTGCTGAATGAGGTGCCGCGCGGCGAGGGTGGACATCTTGCCCGCGCCGACGAGAAGCACTGTCTTGCCTTGGAGTGAGCCGAAGATCTTTCGGGCGAGGTCGACCGCGACCGAGGCGATAGAGACGCTGGAGGAGCCGATCTCGGTCTCGCTGCGGACCTTCTTGGCGACGGTGAAGGCGCGCTGCAGCAGGCCCTCGAGGGTCGAGCTGACCGCACCGACTTCGCGGGCGATGGTGTAGGACTCTTTGACCTGGCCGAGGATCTGCGGCTCGCCGACGACCATGGAGTCGAGCGAACTAGCGACGCGGAAGAGGTGCCGCACGGCCTCGCGCTCGCGGTACTCGTACAGATGCGGCGCAAGCGAGGCGGCGGGGACGGCGAAGTATTGTTCAAGGAAGCGAGGCAGGTCGACGGTCTCGGCTAGAGATTCCTGGGTGGTCAGCAGCTCGATGCGGTTGCAGGTGGAGAGGATGAGGCCTTCGCGGATGCCAGGCTGGTGGAGCAGCGTTCGGGTTGCGTCAGCCAGCCGGTTTGCGGGCACAGAAAGGCGTTCGCGTACTTCCACGGGCGCCGTAATGTGGTTGATGCCAAGCAGAACCAGGGCGCGACGGGGACTGTCCGTCTCAGGTGCGGGCGCGATTGGGACAAGCTTCAGTTCATTCATGGCGCGGCGAACCTGTGTACGGAGGAGAGCTGGTTGGCTGCCCAGACAGCGAGGACGACGAGGAAGACGAAGCTGGAAAGATAGACGGCGCGACGTCCGCGCAGGCCGGAGTGGCGGCGGATGAAGATCATGAAGCAGTAAGCCAGCCACATGGCAAAGGCGAGGAGAATCTTCGGATCGAGAAAGTAGCTTGCCCCGACTGTCTGCTGGGCGACGAGCGAACCGATGAGCAGGCCTCCGGTCATGCAGGGCAGGCCGAAGAGGAGGCTCTTGAGTGCGATCTGGTCGGTGGTTTCGAGCGGCGGCAGCCAGGTTAGGCTGGGCTGTTTGGACTTCAGCCGCTGTTCCTGGATCAGGTACAGCAACGAGGCCAGAAGGCTGACAAAGAGTGCGGCATAGGCGGCCATCAGCAGCGCGATGTGAAGGAAGATCCAGCCGGTGCGGAGCGGGAGAAGCTGTTCCTGCCCGGGACGAAACGCGGCGAGCACGCTGAGCAGGAAGGCGATGGGAAGGACGAAGATCCCGAGCGCGACTGTCTTGTAGCGGGCATAGACCGCGACGAAGGCGATTGCCAGCAGAAGCGCCAGCAGGGATTGAATTTCGTGGGCTTCGACGGGGAGGCTGTGGTGGGCGGCGTTGAGCATCTCCGCCAGCGAGACGAAGTGGAGGAGGACGGCGGTGATGGTCGCGGGAATGGCAACATGCCGCCAGCGGGGCTGGTTGTACAGCGCAGCGGGCAGGACCGCGAGCGCGGCGATGCCATAGAGCAGGACTGCGACTTTTAGCCAGAGGAGCGACATGCCGGGGTTTCGATGTAGTGAAGGTGGTGCAAGCCGCGGGATAGGGCAACACCTAAGTATATCGCGCTGAAAATGTCGCTATGTTTGTGCGCTACAAGTGTGGTCATCTCGCCTGAAGCCGGGCGCACCTGCGCATCTGTTGACACCAGACACCGTCATCTCGACCGAAGCCGGGCGTAAGCACGGCGGAGTGGAGAGACCCCGTATCTTCTGTCTTTGTGCTCCTTCTGTTTCCATGTGAGGCGAACAAAGCAGATCAACCGCCTCGATGAACGAGCACAGGTTTCGCCGCGGCTGCAGGGAAGAACCAACGCGGGGGTCTCTCCGCTGCGCCGCACTGACGGCTCCGGTCGAGATGACGCGGCTGGGGTTGCGGGGGAATAGAGCAGGACTGCGACTTTTGGCCGCAGGAGTGACATTGCCGGGGTTTCGGTGCAGTGAAGGTGGTGCAAGCCGCGGAATAGGGCAGTACCTGACCTATCGCGCTGAAAACGGCGCTATGTTTGTGCGCTACAAGTGTGGTCATCTCGACTGAAGCCAGCGCACCTGCGCATATGTTGACACCAGACACCGTCATCTCGACCGAAACCGCGCGTAAGCACGGCGAAGCGGAGAGACCCCCGTATTCTCTGTCTTTGTGCTCCTTCTGTTTCCATGTGAGGCGAACAAAGCAGATCAATCCGCCTTGATGCACGAGCACAGGTTTCGTCGCGCGGCTGCAGGGAAGAACCAAGGCGGGGGTCTCTCCGCTGCGCCGCACTGACGTGCGGCTCCGGTCGAGATGACGCGGCTGGGGTTGCGGTCGAGATGACGTTTTACGGGCGCGGGAAGAAATCAAAAGCAGGTGCCTCGGCTTCTCCAAAAAATGACACGGAAGCGTCTTGCTACCGTTCCGTTCCGGAGAAGGGCCGGAGGCGGATGAAGATGGAGATGCCGACGGGGTCGGAGCCGTAGGTCGACCTAAGTGCACTGGGCACGCCGTAGGCGGTGACCTGCGCTCCGATGGCGGTACGGAGATGGGCGACGAGGTCGACATCGTGGTCGTAGCCGACGGTGTAGGCCTGAACATGGCCGATCGGTTCTTCAGCAAATCCGGCTGGGAGCGGGTTGGGGCCGTTGAGCAGTTCGTTCGAGCGGCCGGCGTTCTCGATGCGGGTCCACGCGTAGTTTGAGGTCTTGAATCGGAGGAGCGATTCGAGCAGATACGAGTTCTCTTTGGAGTTGTCGGCAAGCGAACGGGTGCGGCCCCAGAGGGCGGTGCTCGACCAGTCGCCGTCTGTGAGCGGCCGGTGGTACATGATGGAGGCGGTCATCCTAGCCTGGTCTTCCGTGGGGAAGAGAGCTTCGATGCTCTTGATGCGGGCGTAGGAATATTGGCCGCTCCAGTTCTGGCCCGGCTGGAGCGTGAAGCGGGTGGACCAGGAGTCGATCTTGCCCTGGTCGATGTTCCAGCGGAACTCGTCGGGCTCGCGGCCGTGGAAGCCGCTGGCTTCGATGCGCGCGATGCGGTGGGTAAGACCGACGGTGACGACGTCGTCGGAGATGTGGGTCGAGTCTTCCTGATGGTGCCCGAGCGTGCCGACGGGGTCTTCGGATGCAGAGGCTCGATGCGGGTACGCGGTGGGGCCGATGGATGGATCGCCGACGGGCGCTGCGTAGAAAGAGAGCAGCGTGTTCTCACCGAGTTTCAAGTCGTACAGCGCGGCGAGTTCCATGAAGAAGTCGTGCGGGTGCTGACCGTCCGCGATCGGCTTGCCGAAGGCGGTCTCGCCCTGCTGAAAGAGCAGCGGGTACTGGCGCGCGCTGACGGTTGCAGGCTCAAGCGAGAACATTGCCCGCAGGGTGAGTTGCCCGGGGCCGAGGCGGCGTTCCGCCATGGGCATGAACCAGTTGGTGGAATAGAACTTGTCTCCGCCGCGTGGACTGGTCTGCTGGGTTTCGGTGATGAAGGCGTTTGCGTGAAACATCAGCATCCACGGGCCGCGCATGGTCATCAGCATGGGCGTCGGAGTGGAGTTGGGTTCAGCGGTGGTGCCGGCGGAGGCGTGGTGCTCGATCTGCTGCAGGAAGGTGTGGGGGTGCATCGCAGACATCAGTTCGGCCATACCACCCATGTGCGGGGTTGCCGACTGACTCGCGGAGCGTGAGCACATCTGCATACCGGGCATGGTCTCAACGCATGGCGCAGGGGGTGCGGTCTGAGGGTAGGCCGGCGCAAGTGCCAGCAAGCAAAACAGTGTGATCGTTCCGAAGTGGTTCATCAAGATGCCTGGGTCATGCAAGTCGGAAGCAAAGATAGGGGTACAGCGGTGGCGAAGGATTCGGCGCGAGGCCAGTAGCCCCTTCATGCGATAGGCCTTCGCCAATTCTATTGGATGGGGCGCAACGCCTGATCCGCGCCGGTTCAAATGCTGCGAAGGCGGCGGTTCCCGTAGGTCGCAGCGGGCAGGTGGAAGGCAGACTTCCAGGTGCGACGTGGTAGATTGAAAGAGACCCTTGGGTGAGGACGTCCGGTGTGCGGGATCAACCTGCTGCACCGCACAGCTCCAGGAACCAGGAAGGGCGGTTAGCTCAGTTGGTTAGAGCGCCTGCCTTACAAGCAGGATGTCGGGGGTTCGAGTCCCTCACTGCCCACCATATCTCCCATAGTGTCAATCTCCAGCCTTTAGACGGCTTCCACTCCCGAGCTGTGCAGCAGATGCGGCTACATCGATGGTCTTCAGAGGAACATTCCAGCCGCTGATCTGAACAGCAGGTGTTGAAGAAACGCTATCAAGCATCTGGCCGGTCAATGTGATCGATTCGCCGGGCATGAGCTCGACCCAATTATCAGACCAGAGGACGGGCGCGATCAGTCCACCTGCGGGCGTCCGCGCCGCGACCGTCACTTGGAATGCAAGGACGGCGGAAGGGTTTTCGAGATGGACTCGAACTTCGCGGCCTTCCCTGGTCTGGTGCAGTTCGGCGGTGGCTTTAAGCTGCGCTTGCGGAAGATTGGCAAGGGCATTTAGATCTTCGTGGCGAAGGGCGGGAGTGTGAGTAAAATCGGTCGCCGGCCAATCAAAGGTGGTCAGGGTCGCAGGCACCCAGTAGACGTTGCGGCTGACCTCTGCTCCTGATGCGCTGAGGAGTCGAAGGTCGATGAAGAGAAGCCGGTCGGCGCCGGCGTAAAGATTCTGTGGAATGCTGAAGATGCGCTGGGTGCTGTCCGGAGCGCTGTCCACGGTGCGTTCGGCGGAGTAAACCTCTTTCCAGTCGAGAGTATGGACCCTGACACTGGCGTGGAGAGCGTCGGCAGGCTGATAGGTGCTGTTCACGAGGACGATGGACTGATCGTCGTAGGAGTATTGGATGTGGAGCGGTTCGCAGGCTTTCTTTGCGGCGAAATAGCCCGCCCCGGCTTCAAGGTTGTAGTCGAAGAGGTGCCAGATCATGGAAGGCCATGCATTGTTGAGCATCCACTGAATGACGCCCGTCGAGTCGTACTTGTTCTTGCTGTACGACTCGAACATGGCGCGTTCGGAGTCGTAAGCCATGGTCTGTGCGAGGCGCTCGTATTGTGCCGCTGAGACGGGCTTGCCGTAGATCGCGGCCATGGCCTGATTGAAGGTCTTCAGAAGGGCGAACTCGCCGCCCCCATTGTGCAGCGACCAGTTTGCCGTGGGCGGCCAGGCGGCTGCGTCAGGAAGGAAGCGCTCTCTGCTGGCGAGCGACGGGATGGCCGGCCCGGGTGATGTCTCGGTGTTGAAGCCGTAGGTGCCGCCACCGTTGTGCTGATCGACATACCAGTAGCTGGGCGCGACGTAGTCGTACGGCCCAGTCATCTTCACTCCACTTGCACCGGTGACGGTCGTAGGTGCCTGGGTGGCGGAGGAGAGGACGGGATTGGGCCAGTGAGCGTCGGCCTCGATCCTGAGGTAGGCAGTCTCGACGTTGGCGGGCGGAGGGTTGTCGCTTCCATTGAGCCAGACCAGCATGCTGGCATGAGAACGCAATCTCAGCATCTGGGACTGGAGCGAGGCTGTGGCGATGCTAAGGTCTTCCGGCGTCCAGTCTTTCCAGTGCTCCCAGTGGTCGCAGCAGCACCAGCCAGCCATGACCAGGATGCCTTCCTCGTCCGCCAGGTGGAAGAACTCATCGGACTCCATCTTGCCTTCGAGGCGCAGCGTGTTCAGGTTCATCTCGAGCACCATGCGGAACTGCTGGCGAAGGCGCTTGCTGTCAGAACGGAGGAGCATATCGGGCGACCAGCCTCCGCCGCGGATGAGGATCGGTCTTCCATTTACGCGAAAGAGACGGCTGCCGTTGCTCGTAAGCTCGGAGGTGACCTCGCGGACGCCGAAGTCGGCCGCCGCAGTTTCGGCTTGACCGCCTTGCGGAGTGAAGCTGAGGGTCACTTTCTCAAGGTGCGGTTCACCCATCTGGCGGGGCCACCACAGCCTCGGGCTGCGCAGCCGCAGAGCAGGGAAATCGCCGGGATTGAAGGTGACCTCGCGGGTCTCGTTTGCGGCGAGCTCGATCTGCCTGGAGAAGCGCACCCCGGCTGCCGACCCGGAGACCAGACCTTTAATGGGATGATCGAGCGTGTTGTGGAGCACGCCGTAAACGGTCAGTTCGGCGGTGCCAAGGGTGCCGTCAGTGAAGTGGGTTACGACGGCTGGCGCTGTGACCGCGACCGGACCTGTCTCTTCGAGGTCTACTGCGCCCCACAGGCCCATGTCCTTGTCGGGCGGACACGGGTTCCAGTCGACCCAGTTGATGCCAAGGTCTTTTTCGGTTGGAGCAAAGGTCTCCACGGCAAGAACATTCTGACCAGCCCTGATGAGGCCGGTAACATCGAATTCATAGGTCCGGTAGGCTCCGGCAATGGTCTTGGAGTCGGCGATTTGACGCCCGTTCAGCCAGATCTCGGCACGGTAGTTGATGCCGCCGAACTTGAGCCAGACGCGCTTCTCTGCGCCGGCCGGGGCAGGCACGGCAAACTCGGTCCGATACCACCAGCCGCACCGGTATGGGCTGTCTTCGGCCATGGGCAGATTAGAGAAGTTCTGCCCTACCGGGTAGGTCGTGCCGGCAAGCTGGCGGAGGTTTGAGCCGAAGTACGGGTCGGGTATAGCGCCGGCCGCAGCCTGCGCTGCAAGCACTGTCGATGGCACGGTGGCTCGCAGCCAGCCGTCCGTTGAGACTCCAGCCGCCGAAATAGCTTTCCCCCCAACCAATCCCGTGCCGTCGAGCTTGCAAGCCGATTGCAGCCGCCAACCTTCATGCAGAGGGGTTGTTGCGCTTGCCAGCATGGCTGACGGCAGGAAGAACAAAGAGGCTAGATAGAGCACAGTGGTTTTCATGAGTTTGACTCCGACTTGCTTAGGAACGAGCGCCTGGCATTGCCGCGCGACCCTGGAGAGACAGAAGCAGATTCCCTTCGGGAATGACAAGGGTCGAAAGCATCGGTGATGACAGTAATTAGGGCAAGCATCGGTGATGACATGAATTAGGACAAGAATCGGTGATGACGTGAGTCGGGAGTTCCAATCGAGTGAGTGCGTTCAGACCGGCAACCTCATTGCGGAGGTTCTGACGATCAACTCGGGCCGGGACATATGCCGCAGTGTTTCTGTGGGTGTCCCGGACGCTTTCGCTTCCAGCGCGGCAAGCACCCACTCCGTGGCGAGCAGGCCCATGGTGCGAAGCGGCTGGCGGATGGTCGTAATGGCAGGGGTCGATACCGCGGCCTGAAGTATGTCGTCGAAGCCAACGACGGAGCAATCCTGGGGAACGCGCAGACCTGCATCCGTGAGTCCGCGGACCACGCCCAGCGCCGTAAGGTCGTCGAAGGCAAGCACGGCCGTGCATTTCAGGCCGGTGGCGAGGGCCTCTGCGGCAAACTGCAGGCCGCCTTCGAAGCCGAGCGTAGGACCGCCGAGCCCGGGTAGACGAAAGACGAGGCGGGGGTCAATCTCCAAGCCGCATTCGGCGGCGCCGCGAAGCACGCCGGCCCATCGCGGTCCGCTGTCGAAGAGTTCTTCCGGCCCGCGAATGACGGCGATGCTGCGGTGTCCGAGATCATAAAGGTGGCGAACGGCGATGGCGCCGCCGGCTTCATTGTCAACAAGGATCGAGTTGATCTTCATCTCGGTCAGATCGCGGCCGACGATGACGATGGGGACGCTGTTCTTCTCGATGTCGGCGAGGAGCTTGGCTTCTTCGAAGACCCAGCTGGCGATGACGACCACGCCTTCGGCACGCTGCTCCAGGATCATCTTGAGATAGCTGTCGAAGAGCCTGCGCTGGGTCTGGGCATCCATGAGCAGCGGCAGGTACTCGGCCGGCTGCAGGCCTTCCTGAATGCCGCGAACGATGGGCAGGCAGAAGGGGTCGGAGAGGTCATAGGCGAGGACGCCAATGGTGTGGGTTCGGCGGCGGCGAAGCGAGCGGGCGGACGCGTCCGGGTGGTAGCCGAGTTTCTGCGCCATGGCGCGGATGCGCAGCTTGGTCTTCGCCGCCACATTCTTCGAGAGCGGCGCGTCACTCAGCACGATCGAAACGGTCGAGACCGAGAAGCCGCACGCAAGGGCGACATCGTTCAAGGTCACGTGCCCGGATTTGCGCTGTCCCACAGTTGCTCCGGCTGATACCTAGAAGGTGAAGCGCGAACCGAACTGGAATTGCCGCGGCTGGTTGGCAGCACTTGTGATCTGGCCGAAACCGGCCATCACGGTCGGGTCCGTTGCAACGGCGGGATTCCAGAAGACGCTGGGATAGCTGTACTGTACGGAGTTGGTGACGTTGTAGGAGGCGATCTCGAGGCGGAGATTGCGCTCCTTGCCCAGAGCAAAGCTCTTGTAGAGTGAGAGGTCCAGTTGATGGGCGCCGTCGGTGCGAACGCTGGAAAGGAAGGCGGGCGCTGTCCCGGGTGCGAACTGGCTTGCAGGCTGCGAGAAGCACGTGTAATTGAACCACTGCGTCGCAGTGCGGGCGGCGTTTGCTGCGGGGTCGCACTTTAGGTCGACGCGCTGGTTGAAGTAAGGATCGTTGGTGCCGCTGGGCGCAGCGATCGGTACGCCGTCACTGAGATAGGCGATGGAGTTGATGGTCCAACCGCCGAGCAGCGAGTTCGCGACCGGGCCTTCGAGGTTGAGCGCGCGTCCCCTGCCAATGGGCAGGTCATAGGAGACCTGCCAGTTGAACTGCAGCTTTACGTCCTGGGCGCTGACGGCGTGTTCAAGGTTCAGGTTTCTCCAGTCCTGCGGAGCACCGGAGTGATAGCCGACGAAGCCGAGCGGCGGCTGGCTATCGTTGGTCATGATCTTGCCCCAGGTGAAGCTGGCGATGCTTGAGATGTGGTGGCTCATGTGCTTCTCCACTTTTACCTGGAGCGAGCTGAAGTCGGAGTCTGCGCCGGGATAACCATTCACCGCGACACCGCTGTTGTAACTGTTGCTGAACTGCGGGTACTGCTCGAGCGCGAGGTACTGCGGGACCGTATCCTGCCCGTAGAACATGTTTTGCGCCGGCTGGATTGCTTCCCAGGTGTTTGGCACCATCACGCATCCCGCGCCTCCGGTGACGCACAGTGAATCGCCGTACTGCGCGATGGTCTGGAGCGGAAGGGTGTTCAGGTCGACTGTACCGAGGGGCAGGTAGAGCCCCCGGCTGCCCACATAGGCGAGACTGAAGATAGTGTTGCCTGGAAGCTCGACCTCTACCCCAAGGTTGAAGTTGTAGGTGGTAAGAGTGTGCGGCGAGTGGAGCACTGTGCTCAGTCCGGTGCCGATGTTGGTGGCCGGTCCGAGGGTGCTGCCCAGCGGCTGGACCACCCCGTTGGGAAATGGATTGCTCAGCGAATTCAGGATAACGGTGTTGCCGTCTGCGTTCACCTGGGTGGCGTTCCAGTCCGTAGAGGAGGAGAAGCCGTCGCCGTTCAGCGCCGGGTTGCCGACCATCTCCGAGCTTGGGCCGTAGTAGATGCCTGCACCGCCGCGGAAGACGACATGGGGAGCGGTCTGCCACGCGAAGCTGGCGCGGGGCGCAAAGTCCGTGAGGTTCGTTGTGAACGGGCTGCGATTGCCCGAGGTAGCGAAGCGCTCTCCACCGACCAGGGAGACTCCGTTCAGATTGAAGGCCAGGTTAGGATCGAAGTACTCCTGGCGATTATGGCGCTCAGTGCGACCACCGAAGATGTCCCAGCGGAGGCCGAGGTTCACGGTCAACTTTGGGGTGATGTGGTAGTTGTCCTGGACGAAGGCGGCGTAGTAGGGGTTCGCTTCGGCGGCGAAGATGTCTTTGGTGAAGTTGCCGCTCTCACCACCCGGAACTGACCCCATGCCCAGCAGAAAGGACGCGAAGTCGCTGCCGCTGCCGTCGACCGCGTTATACGCCCTCGAACTCGTTGCCGTGGTGTCGAATCCATACGTTCCCGCGGGTGCCGGTGGTTGGCCGATGTTCATGAACATCTTCTGGTACTCGAATCCGGCGCTGAGCTCATGCTTGCCCAGGAGCTTGGTGAGCGTGGCGCTTACGTCGCTGTTCTCGCTGGCGAAGATGAAGGTGTCATAGTTGCTCGTGCCGCCGACCGGTGAGGTTGCGCCGAAGGTGAAGACTGGTAGTTGACGGAAGACGACCTGGTCCGCAAGCGCTTGCGGGAACCCGACTGAGGCGATGTCAAAGTTATTCTGGCTGGGATCGCCGGTCTGATCTTCGAAGTGGCGGGTGAAGGAGGCACGAAGCTGCAGGACTGAGGTCGGAGTGAGGGTCCGGTCATAGCCGACGAGCGCATTGCGTGTGTTGGTCAGGTTTACGTAGTAGAAGGGATCGTAGCCGTTCCCATAAAGGTCCGCATTGCCGAAGGTCAGCCGGCCGTAGGAGAAACGTCCGAAGAGGCGGTTCTTGCTATTCAGGGTGTAGTCGACCCGGACGTCGAACTTCTGCGCTTTGAACGGATCGAGGCCGCTGCTTTTGTAGTTGTTGGTGTGCTGCGGATTGCCATCACCGGCGGTGTTCGGAAGTGGGAACTTATCGGCAAACTTAAGGGCGATGGGATTCAGATCTTCTGCGGGAATGACGTTGTTGGCGAAAGGCTGACGGAGGATCTGGCCGTCGACAGGATCAACGTTATCGCTGTCCGGAACCAAAGGGTTGTAGATGGTTTGGGGATCGGCGGAGAAGTCGCCCGTCCGCTCGGCCACCGTTGGCACCGTGGATGAGCCGACCTCAAGCGATGCCTGCTGGGTGGCCTCGTAGTCGCCGAAGAAGAAGAGCTTGTCCTTGATGATCGGGCCGCTAATGGCGCCGCCCTCCTGGTAACGATGGAAGTCGGGCGTGCCTGCGCCCGGATTGTTCTGCTTGTAGAAGTAGTCGTTGGCGGCGAGAGCACTGGGACGGAAGTAGCCGAAGGCGTCGCCGTGAAATCTGTTCGTGCCGGACTTGGTGACCAGGCTGATCACGCCTCCGCCGCCGCTGGCGTAGCTCGCGGGCGTGTTCTGGGTTTCAACGCGAAACTCTTCCACGCCGTCTTCCGGAACTTGAAAGGCGGGAATGATGGTCGCGGCGTTGTTTTCGGCGACGCCGATCGGGCTGCCATCGAGCATGTAGTAGGAGTTGCCCTGGAGCGCGCCATTCACCGTGTAGGAAGAAACATCCGCGAGCGAGCGCTGATTGAAGATCCCGGGCGTGTCGGCGGCGTTCGGGGTGCCGTTGGCGGGAAGAACACCGGCGCTAAGCTGGACAAGCTCGTACACGTCGCGGGTAACCAGGGGAACACGGTCGATGGTCTGCGCGGAGATAAGCTGGCCGATGGTGGCGTTGCTGGAGTCCAGCTGCGAGGACGAGGCATCAACGGTGACGGTGTCGTTTGCGCCGCCAGTCGGCAGTGTGACATTGACGGTGTTGGTCTGATCGACCGTGACGCGGATGTTTTTCTGCAGGCTGGTCTGGAAGCCTTCGCGGCTTACGGTCACCTCGTACGTACCGGGCGCGAGCGAGACGAAGGAATAGACGCCGGCGGCAGTGGTGACGGTGGACAGCGCCGTGCCCTTCGCAGTGTCCTTGGCGATCACCTTGGCGGCGGGAACCACGGCGCCGGTGGCGTCAAGGACGGTCCCGCTGATGCCGCCCCTGCCAGATTGTGCAATCAGGGTGGCGGCAGAGAGGACGATGAGGCCTGCTGCGAGGAGAGACTTTCGCAGGGGAAGGAAGATGCTCATGCTGCCTAAGTTCATGGCCGGCCTCCTGGCTGAGTACAGGGTTGTGCTTTATCTTGTTTCAAACGTTTGAATGAGAGTAGTGATTAGGTATAAGATTCCCTCTCCGCCATGTCAAGAAGAAAAGTAATCCTCCATTCATCTACACAAATGTTCGCAGGCGGCCCGCTCTGCCTGCTTTTGCTCGGTTCCTGCGTGTCCCTGTTCGCCAACATGGGTCTTGCACAGTCGGTCGGAGAGCACCCGGCAAAGCCCTGGATGAACACAGCGCTCGCTCCGGACAAGCGTGCCGAACTGCTGCTGCGAAGGCTCACACTCGACCAGAAGATCCAGTTGATGCACGGAACTGGAGACCCGCACGAAGGGCCGCCCGACCCGCACGCGTCCGAGAGCAATGGCGGCTCGGGCTATGTTCCCGGCCTGCCGGAGTTCGATCTGCCCGGCCTGCAGATCGACGATTCTGCATACGGTGTGGTGTATTCGGCAGGAAGCGGACGCTACTCCACGGCGCTGCCTTCGAACCTCGGGGCGGCTGCCTCCTGGGACCCGTCACTCGCGGAGCGATACGGCGCGATGATTGGCCGGGAGCTGCGCGCACAAGGCTACAACATGACCCTGGGCGGCGGGGTGAATCTTACCCGCGAACCGCGCGATGCGCGCACGTTCGAATACGAGGGCGAAGACCCGCTGCTTGCGGGAACGATGGTGGGCAACCTGATCAAAGGGGTGCAATCGACCCACGTACTCGGAGACATTAAGCACTTTGCGATGAACGACCAGGAGAGCGGACGTCACGCCGTGTCCTCGAACATCACTGAGCGTGCGATGCGTGAAACTGATCTGCTTGCCTTTCAGCTTGGCATTGCGATCGGCAATCCCGGAGCGGTGATGTGCGCGTATAACCGTGTGAATGAAGCCTATGCCTGCGAGAACGACTTTTTACTAAAGAGGGTGCTGAAGCAGGACTGGAAGTATAGAGGCTTTGTTATCTCAGACTGGCTTGCGACCCACTCGACCGTGCAGTCGTCTCATGCGGGTCTCGATCAGGAGGAGCCGGGAAACACCTTTTACGGCCCAGCATTGAAGAAAGCGGTCGAAGCTGGGGAAGTTCCTACGGCAGAGCTTGACGATCATGTCCGTCGCATTCTGCGGGCGATGTTTGCGGCAGGTGTCGTGGACGATCCGCCAAAGAAGGGCGTCCCGGATGTGTTTGTCGATGCCCAACTTGCCCGCGAGGTAGAGCAGAAGAGCATCGTGCTTCTGAGGAACGAAGACAACGTGTTGCCAATCGATGGAAGGCGCGTCCGATCGATTGCGGTGATTGGAAGGAACGCAGACAAGGGGATGATCTCGGGTGGGGGGTCTGCCCAAGTTGATCCTCCGAACGGGAACGCGATTGGCGAGGTGCTGGAGAAGGACAGAAAGCAGGACTGGCAGCGGGGAGTCTGGTTTCCAGACGCTCCACTCGAGGCGATTAAGGCTGCTGTGCCTGGTGCGCGCGTCGTCTTCAATGACGGCTCCGACATTGCGGCCGCGGAGGCAGCCGCGCGCGGCGCAGATGTTGTACTCCTCTTTGCGTACCAGTGGCAGGGGGAGGGGGTGGACCTGCCTACGCTTGCGCTCCAGGACGAGCAGGACAAAGTAATCGCCGCAGTCGCCAAGGCGAACCCGCACACTGTCGTGGTTCTCGAGACCGGCGGGCCAGTGCTGATGCCTTGGATTAGAGACGTTGCCGGCGTAGTGGAGACCTGGTACAGCGGGACCATGGGAGCGACGGCCATCGCCGATGTGCTCTTCGGTGCGGTAAATCCTCAGGGTAAGCTGCCGGTCACCTTTCCTCTGACAGACGCGGACCTGCCCCATCCGAAGCTGGTGCTGCCGCCGCCTGCGTCGCAGGAGGACTGGAGTGACGAGGCGAAGATGTCGCGCAGACTGCTGGCGGGACTGCCGTCGTTTGCCGTCAACTATGACGAAGGATTGAAGGTTGGATACAAGTGGTACGACGCGGAGCGTAAGCCTGTGCTGTTCCCGTTCGGTTTCGGGCTTTCGTATACGAGATTCGAATATAGCGATGCGGCGGTCGAGCTGAAGCAGAGTGCACGGGTGCGGTTCACGATCAAGAACACGGGCACGCGAGCCGGCGTAGAGACGGCACAAGTTTACTCGACGATGCCGGCGTCTGCTGGTGAACCGCCCAAGCGGCTGGTCGGTTGGGTGCAGGTCGCTTTGGCTCCAGGCGAGGTGAAGGAAGTTTCAACTGAGATTGCTTTGGAGCGGTTTCAGTGCTGGGACGAAGCACGGCAGAGTTGGGTCCTAACTCCCGGCACCTATACCCTCATGGTTGGACCCAGCTCCCAGGAAATGCCGCTGACCAAGGACCTCCGATTGCAATAAGCGATAGACTGCAGCACACACGCTTTGCCACAGGGGACGCCATGCTTCGAATCTGGACAGGACTTGTTTTCTGCTCTTCGCTCGTTCTTTCCTGGGCAGCATCATCCGCTCAGACCGCCTTTGTTCGAGTAAGCCAGGTCGGGTACGAAGCTGGCAAGGGCCCGTCACGCGCCTACCTGATGTCGCAGAAAGAAGACACGGGATCAACGTTCCATGTGCTGGATGGCACGGGACACCGCGTCTACACCGCGAAGGTAGGCGAGCTTCTTGGGGTCTGGTCGCATAGCAACACGTTGACTTACCAGGTTTACGCCCTCGATTTCTCTGTTCCCAGTGGGAGCAAGTACACCATTGCAGTGACCGGGCCGATCAAGGCCGAGTCGCTCCCCTTCGCCGTAGGCAAGGCCGCGGAGCTATATCCGGGCCTGCTCCTGAATACGCTCTTCTTCTATGAGACGCAGCGCGATGGGCCGGAGTTCGTCCGCAACGCTTTGCGCAACGCTCCGGGACACTTGAACGACGGGAGGGCAACGCAGTACGTTACGCCGGCTCTTGATGACAACGACGAGATCAATGAGATCCCGCCCGCGCCTCCTTTAACTGAAGCGGGCCTGCCTACCATCGATGCCACCGGCGGCTGGTGGGACGCGGGAGACTACGAGAAGTATGTAGAGACGATGAGCTACACGGTGGCGTTAATGGAAGTTGGGGTGCGGGACTTCCCTTTACAGATGGGAAGGCAAGCGCGTCTTCATCCGGCAGCACCGCCCAACTCGGTTTCGTATGCCGGGAACAGCAGGCCAGGAGCGCCGCAGTCTTCGGACTTCACCAACGAAGCACGCTTTGGAGTGAGATGGCTGCTGAAGATGTGGGACGGCACCAACAAGAGGTTGGCCTATCAGGTCGACAATTCGCAGGACTGGAACTTCTATGGTGAGGGCGACCCGTCGTCGGCTTCCGGCAATTGCGGCGGAACCTATCCGACGCCCTTTTGTCTGATCACCGAGTACGACATCTGGACTCTGCCACAGGCTGCCGACAACTATCAGCAGGGCGGAGATCCATCACCCTGCGATAAGGACACCACCTTCTACATCTGTAATCGTCCGGTGTTCACTGCCTTGTCTCACGACCATACGATCAGCCCAAACCTGGCTGGACGCCTAGCTGCGGCGTTCGCCCTTTGCTACCAGGTGAACCGGGGCGAGGATCCGGTGCTCGCAGCGCGTTGCCTGAAGGCCGCTGAAGAGACGTACGCACTCGCGGACATAAGCTATCCTGACCCGGCGCCGTATGGCTCGGGAACGTGTGCAAGTTGTCTGTTGACGATTGCGCCGTTCGATGGCTACCCGGAGACCGTATGGGATGACGACATGGAGTTCGGCGCAACGGAGCTCTCCCGAGCGCTGCGGGCAGTGGACGAGCATGCGGCGAAGCTGTATCTGAATCAGGCGGCACGATACGCGCAACAGTATATTGACCGGGTCTACAGCAAGGGATTTTCCGATACGCTCAATCTATACGATGTCAGCGGACTGGCGCACTTCGAGCTGTACCGGGAGCTTGCTCGAGCAAGCGATCGAGAAGGCTTTGCACTGACCGCTTCCGAGGTAAAGCTGCAGCTGTTAAAGCAGGTAGACGCTGCGATCGCCCAGTCTGCCTCCGATGCATGGGGCTTCGGCGTTCCATGGCAGGATGGGGACACGACCTCGCACGGCGCGGGCCTTTCGGTAATGGCGAGTGAGGCGTACTCGCTTACCCGGGACGCTCGCTACGACGTGTACTCCCGCCGCTGGCTGGCGAACATTCTAGGTGCGAATGCCTGGGGTGCATCGTTTATCGTTGGGGACGGCAGCACCTTTCCCAACTGCATCCAGCATCAGGTTGCCAACCTAGCGGGAGCGCTGAACGGCACTGCGGGCGGAACGCCGATCCTGTGGGGGGCCGCAGTCGAAGGGCCGGCGTCCTATGCAAGCTCGGGAAGCTTGGATGGCATGATCGCCTGTCCGGCGAACGGTGTCGATGCGTTTCGGCGCTTCAATGGCAATAGCGGGGCGTTTGATGCGTCACGCAAGGCAGTGTTCCGTGACAACGTGGAATCGTACAGCACGACCGAACCCGGTATCGATCTTACGGCGACATCGTTTCTGATGTGGTCGTGGCGGCTGGGCGGGGAGACGAGATGAGCCGGGCTTGAAAGGCTTCATCAGCTCTTGGTAAGCACCTTAACGGCAGCTCCCCAGCCGAGCTGAGCGGCTGCTCCAAGTTGTGCCCACGGACCGGCGCCGGCTTCGAGAATGGGCATGATCAGCACGACCTTTGTCCCTCGACCGGGGCGGCTCTCGATGGAAACCTGCGCCTCCTGCCCGTAGAGCACCTCCATTCGCTCGCGAACGTTGCGCATGCCTATGCCTGTGCTGTCGCGTACGAAGCCGTTCTTCGCCTGTGCGGGTTTACGTTCGGGCGCCATACCGACGCCGTCATCTTCGACCTCCAGCTGAAGCCGCTCATTGACTATGCGACTGCGCAGGGTCACTGTGCCGCCACCGATCCTTGGTTCCAGCCCGTGCTTGATGCTGTTTTCGATGAGCGGCTGGAGCAACATACTGGGCACGACGATGGACAACGTTTCTTCGGCGATCTCCTTGACGACGCGCAACTTCAAACCGAAGCGCACCACTTCGATGTCGAGGTAGTCATCGGTGAAGGCAAGTTCTTCGCTGAAGGGGACAAAGGCATCGCGGTCTTTCAGCAGCACGCGGAGGATATTGGCAAGCTTGACGATCATCTCGCGGGCCAGTTCTGGCTGCGACCGCACCAGCGAGGTGATGGAGTTGAGCGTGTTGAAGAGGAAGTGTGGATTGATCTGACGCTGCAGGGCGTCGAGCCGCGCCTCGAGCAACAGCCGGCCTTGCTCTTCAAGCTGTCTCTCGATGCGGATGGCGTTCCAGATCTTGAGAGGGATACCGACGACAACCGGAGCGGAGGCGCAGATTGCGAGCTCGATCGGCCAGGAAGAAGAGTACAGCTCAAAGAAGTGGCGCGGATAGAAGCGGCTGAGCATGCTGAGGCCAAACTCCATCGCGGTGATCAGCAGGAGGAGCAAGAGCTGGCGATCGAGGTGAGGGCGCCGGAGATTGCGTCTGATCCAGCGATAGATGCTGAGGTCAATGAGCGGGGAAAACAGCCAGATGTCTTCTTCGTCGGCGAACCGCCCAAAGGAGCCTGCGATTGCGGCCACGAGGAGGTTGACAGGGAGCGCCCAGAACTCGTTGTGCAGGACCGCTGGGAGCGCCATTGCGGCGCCTCCCAGCATGGCGTATCCCGGCCCGATGAGAAGCCCAATCAATATGGTGGCTTCGAAGGAGATGTCGGCCGCAAGAAAGTTCTGCACGGTGACGCGCACCCACACACCCAACACCAGGGGCAGGCAGATCATGGCTGTAAGCTTCAGCTTTTCGAGCGGGCTGCGATGCGACAGAAGAAGCAGATGCTTAAAGCGAATGGAGCGCGCGAGAGAGCTGGACACGGCGGCGGCGACGCCCAGTTCGATCAGCAAAGTTATCAGGATGAGCTTGGGATCGGGCGTCACATGGTTACTGTAATCCTTCCTTTCTGGCGGCGGAAGGCGCGGAGAAAGGCTGAAGCAGCGGGCCCTTGGCAGGCCAAAGCCTCTGCGGACCGGGAGCGCAGGAGTGGGCTGTTACCCATCCGTCTTCTCACACAGAAGTAGCAGCCGGCTTGGATTGACTTGGACTTTACCGGGCATTAGCCTGACTGAACTGCCCTGAAATCGTTCACTTTCCCCGTCCAGAGTGAACCATATCTGGACAGCCACACGAACGCTACATGGATCGGAACGAGGCGCGATGGACACCCAACCGGTCGACAGGATCGAGGACCAGCAATCCGGCGAGACACCTGAAGACGTAGCCATCCTGTACTCGTGGGCGAACCTGCAGGGCGCGAAGTACCGTGACTTTTCGGCGAACCGGCGCGAGTACCGTGCACAGATGCGGCACCGGGCTGCGGAACAGCTCAGGTTGATGGAGTTGAAGGCGCAGTCGGAGGCCGAGGCAGCCGCGGCGCAGGCGGAGGCCGAAGCGGCGGCGGCGCACGCTGAGGCGGACGCAGCCACAGCGAGGCTGGCCACCAGCCGCGGCATGACGGCGACCGCTCCAGAAGAGATCCAGGCAGAGAAGGAAGTTGATGACCAGCGCAAGTCGTCTCTTCGGGAGGCAGCTCAGCAGGCTCGCCGCGCTGCGGCAGAGCGCCTGGAGGCGGCGCGGCGGGCCGAAGCCGCGGCGCTGGCTGATTCGATCGCGCGGCGCGAGGAGCGCGAGATTGCGGAGGCGCAGGCGTCTGCGCTGAGACAGGCTGCTCAGTACGCGGAGTCTGATCAACGCGGGAAGCATGCGGCCGGTTCGCAGTCTGAGGCAGCCATTCCGGGCAGGATTTCAGATCCGTACTCTCCGCAAATACTGGCGGAAGGCGAGTACTTCGAGAACCCGGGAACGCCCATCTCCGAACTCGCGCCGAACCGCTTCCGGAGCCAGCGCGAGTACATCGAACGCTCTACCGGCACGGAGTTGCCGCCGTTCCACATGCCGCGGGGGTTTGCGGAAGCACAGGCACAGGAAGCGCGATTGCGGCCGGAAAAGAATTCCGGTGGGCGCGCCCCGGCGCACTGGTACGAGGACGAGACCGTCGAGCCGGGGGATCCCGTCCACTTCGATGCCGCAGAGCTTTCAGACCCGTACGTCGAGGAGCGGCCCGAAAGCCATGGCAGCTTGTCGATGCGCAGTCCGGACGTGCGTCGGCCATCCTACGACGACAGAGCGGAGTTCGAGAAGGAGACCAACCCGGGAGAGCCGCAGCGTGGGAGTCGCGCCAAAGCCGACGGGTTTAGGGAACCAATACCATTCGCTCAAGGCAGGCAGGGAGGCCGACAGCAGGCAAGGCCGCGAGCCGAGATCGTAGACCGGATTGCTCCGATCGACAGCGAGGAGTTCCTCTACAAGGACGATCACGATTACAGGGATGACGGAGCGTGGGCTGCACGCGGGGCTTTGCCCGAACGGCGGCCAGGAACCCACCGCGAGCTGCGCCATCATCGCAATGCGGAGTCCGGACTCGGCTATCTTCCGCCCGCCCCAGAGGAGTTCGCGGGAGAGCAGAACCGCAGGGTGCGCCGAGGCGGAGAGGTTGCCCCATTTGACGACTATGCCGGACCAGCCTTCGATCTTCCGACGTCGAATGCGTCCTCCGGAGCCAGCTTCCGATCGGACGGTCGGGCTGATGATCGGACTGGATTCCGGGCTGATTTCCGCACTGATGATCGAGCTGTGAGAACGGCGGGGCGGGGAGATCGGAGCGATGCTCTGAACCGGAGCGATGCTCTGAGCCAGCCGGATATAGAGGATGGTCGAGCGATGCACCCGCGCACCATCCATGATCGACCAGCGGAGATTCGGCAAGAGCAAGACAATGACCGCTCCGCGCCGCAGTGGATCGCGTCGAACCACACCGCCCACGGAGCGCACCCAATCCAGCAGAACGGAGGCTTCAGCCAACAGCCCGAGCGAGCTGGAGGCCAGCACAATGATATCCGCGAGACCCTGCAGTCAACGCGGGAGCAGGTTGCTTCGCGCTGGTTTGCGCTGAAGGAGCTGTTTGGCGCTGCCGGCGAAAAACGCGCTGCCGAAAGACAAGCATCCGGTGACATAAAGAAGAAGACACCGGTCCTGGCCGTCTTCTCGATGGCTGGCGGCGTCGGTAAGACCAGCCTGGTGGCAAATCTGGGCCGGACGCTCTCATCGCTTGGCGAGAAGGTGTTGCTCGCAGATGCGACATCGCATGGAGTGCTTCCGTTCTACTTTGGAGCAACCGACCCGCTGCCCGGCGTGGTACGAACGTTTTCGCCGCCAAACGGCATCACGGATGTCCCGGTTCACCTGGTAAGCTACAAGGTCGGCGGCGGCGATGACGGAATCGATCCAGCGGAACTTTCTGAAGACCTGCTTGCCAACAGCCAGCGGGTCCACCGCGTGCTGATAGATGTGGATGCGAACTGCAGGTGGCTGGTGGAACGGGCGGCACGATTGCAGCCGACGGTTCTGGTGCCGCTGGTTGCGGACCTGAACTCTGTTCTCAGTCTTCAAACGATGGAGAGAAGCTTTGCCGGTGTCCTGGATGAAGAGGGCGAGCCGCTGCGACCGCTTTACCTCTTGAACCGGTTTGATCCTTCGCTCCCGCTTCACCTCGATGTGCGCGAGGTATTGCGGCAACAGCTTGGCGAGCGGCTGCTGCCTCTGGTGATCCGGCAGGCCGCCGGCGTAAGCGAGTCGCTGGCCGAAGGCATGACCATCGTCGATTACGACTCCCAGTCGGCTGCGGCACAGGATTACCTGGGTCTGGCGAACTGGATCCGGGCCCGCTCTGCACCCGAAAGCGTCCCGCTGCGCAATCTTCGATGGAGCGAGCGATGAGCCGCATGAAGTGGTGGAAGGAGTTTGAATCGGGAACAGGACCTTTGTTCCGCTTCTTCCGGCTCTGCATCCTCACTGGCGGGATCGCATTCTTCCTCTTCACCGGCGTTCTCGACCTTACCTGGCCGCAGCAGGCTGTACTTGGACTGTTGACTGTGCTGCTGGCGATGTGGATGGACCGCAGCTCGACGTCGTACCTGGTCACGCTGACGCTTATGTTCGTCTCCTGCTATTCGACCTTTCGATACGGCTTCTGGCGCATCGCTACCACAATTCGCTTCTTCCTCGATCCGGGATCGAAGTATTCGCTGCTGGACACGTTCTTCATCTGGCTGCTGGTCTTTGCGGAGACGTACGCGTTCACCATTCTCTTCCTCGGCTACATGCAGACGCTATGGCCGCTGCGCCGGACCCCGGTGCCACTGCCGGACGATCCCGACGACTGGCCGGCTGTAGACCTGTTGATTCCTACGTACAACGAGCCGCTGAGTGTGGTGCGCTATACGGCGCTGGCAGCGATGAACATCGACTGGCCTTCGGACAAGCTGAACGTCTGGATTCTCGATGATGGACGGCGCGAGGAGTTCCGCTTGTTCTGCGAAGAGGCCGGCGTAGGATACATGACCCGCGACGACAACAAGCATGCGAAGGCAGGCAACATCAACCGCGCGCTGAAGCGGCTGGACTCGCCGTTCGTTGCAATCTTTGACTGCGACCACGTGCCGACGCGAAGCTTTCTGCAGATCACGGTTGGCTGGTTTTTACGGGACAAGAAGCTTGCGATGTTGCAGACGCCACATCATTTCTACTCGCCAGACCCGTTCGAACGAAATCTGAAGCAGTTCCGCATCATCCCCAACGAGGGCGAGCTGTTCTACGGGGTCGTGCAGGACGGCAACGATTTCTGGAATGCGACGTTCTTCTGCGGCTCCTGCGCCGTACTGCGACGCACGGCGCTGGACGAGATTGGCGGCATCGCGGTGGAGACCGTCACCGAAGACGCCCACACTTCGCTGCGCATGCAGATCAACGGCTGGAACACGGCTTATATCAACATCCCGCAGGCTGCAGGTTTGGCGACGGAGAGTCTGGCCGGGCATGTGAGACAGCGCATCCGCTGGGCGCGGGGCATGATTCAGATTCTGCGCACGGACAACCCGCTCTTCGCCAAAGGACTGGCACCGATCCAGCGGCTTTGTTACTTCAACGCGATGTCCCACTTTCTCTATGCGCTGCCGCGATTGATCTTCCTGAGCGCCCCGCTGATCTACTTGATCCTCGGTCAGGTCAACGTTCCGGGCTATTGGGCGGCTATCCTGGCCTACGCCTTTCCGCATCTGGTGCTGTCGAACATCACGAACTCACGCATCCAGGGGCAGCACCGGCATTCGTTCTGGAACGAGATCTACGAGACCATCCTGTCGCCGTACATCATGATGCCTACGCTGTTTGCGATTGTGAATCCGAAGCTTGGCAGCTTCGATGTGACGGCCAAGGGCGGAGTCGTGGCAAAGCGGTACTTCGACAGCAAAATCGCGTCTCCGTTCTTGATGATGATGGCGCTGAACCTGTTGGGCGAGCTGATGGCGATCCCGCGTTTCTGGCTCATTCCCGTGTGGCCGCTCAACCTCCTGTATGACGGGGACCATCCGGGCACGATCATCATGAACTTCTTGTGGACCGTCTTCAACATGATCATCCTTGGGGTGTGCACGGCGGTTTGCTGGGAGAGTCAGCAGCGGCGCACGACTGTGCGGGTAAGCATGGCAGTTCCGGTGGACGTGATGCTGCCCGATGGCACGATCGTCCAGGGTGTGACCGGAGACATGTCGAGTGGCGGGGTCATGTTGCGCTTCGAATCGGAAAGGGAAGTGGCGCTCGGGTCGGCGGTGCAACTGATCTTTCCCGTGCTCGACGGCGAGGCGACGATTCCAGCAACTGTTGTTCGCTGCGGGCGGGGCGTGATGCGCGCGCGGTTTGATCCGTTGACGATACAGGAAGAAGAGGCGCTGACGATGGTGCTGTATTCGCGCGCCGACACCTGGCTGGGCTGGGGCGAGACCCGCGAGGTCGACCAGCCGATGAGAAGCTTGGGCAGGATCCTGGGACTTTCCATGTGGGGGTTCCGGCAGATGTTCACCCACGCCGCTTCGCAGTTGCAGGCGCCGCGTAAACCCAAGTTGTCGCCAAGTGTAGTTCCGCTCGTTCTGCTCGCATTCGTGGTGGGTCCGCTGGCTGTACAAGCTCAGGTCCAGGGGCGGGTACATGGCCGTGAATCTCGGGCTGCGGCGACCGGGAAGCGGGCGGGAGCCGGCCCTGAAACGCCGCATGCTTTTTATCCGGTTCCGGACGCTTCGGGAGCTGTGCCCTCCGCCGAGGGCCAGTTCAATAACAGCTTCAAGCTTTCAGACGTGAACGTGACGGACGCGCTCGAATTGCGCGGCATCGATGGCTACGCAACCGTGCGGTTCGCGCTGCCGCAGACGGAGGTAGTGAAGACCGCGAAGATGCACTTGCGATACCACTTTTCGCCCGGGCTTATTCCGTCGCTGAGCCACCTCAAGGTCAGTCTGAACGGCACACTTTTCGCCACAATCCCAGTGACGACCGAGCCGACCGTAAGCGGAGAGAAGACCAGTGCTTCGCCGCCCGAGGCAGACCAGCAGGCGGTCGTAATTGCACACGATCAGAACAGCGCGCTGCTCCAATCAACCCTCACGATGCCCGCGGACATGCTCGTCCACGATAACGAACTTACCTTTGAGTTTGTCGGCCATTACACGACTCAGTGTGAAGACCCGTCGAACTCGACCCTCTGGGCAGATGTAGACAGCAACTCGACCATCGAGCTTGCGGGATCGCTGCTGCCGCTAGAGAACGATCTAAAGCTGCTGCCGTTGCCCTTCTACGACGCGGCGGTGAACCTGCATCCCTCGGTGCCCATCGTCTTCCTGAGCCAACCGACGCCGCAGGCGATGCAGGCCGCCGGCATTGTCGCCTCTTGGTTCGGCATTCTCACCAACGATCATCCAGTCCGGTTTCCGGTGACCTTCGGGTCTATACCGCCGCGAAACGCAATCGTCATCGTCGAGAATCCGGCCGATGTTCCCGCAGCACTCAATGTGGGCGGCACCTCAGGCCCAACCATATCCATGCGGACCAATCCGGTTGATCCCTATTCGAAGCTGATGGTGATCTCGGGGGACAACGGCGAAGACGTGATGAAGGCTGCGGCGGCGCTTGCGCTGCAGCGCGATCTGCTGCAGGGCGAACAGGTAAGGATCTCAAGCATCAAGATGCCCCTGCCACGGCAGCCGGACGACGCACCCCGCTGGATGAGCACGGAGACGATTACACATCTTGGAGACATTGCGACGACAACGGAGCTCCAGGGCGGCGGCTTTGTTCCCTTGGGCGTGTACCTGCGGCTTCCACCGGACCTTTACTTCGGCGCACAGCAGAACATCCCTCTGCACCTTGGCTACCGGTACAACCCTGTGCCAATCGACAACGCCAGCACCCTGCAGGTGTTCATCAACAACGCCTACGTGAGTTCGACGCCGCTGCCGCACGAAGAGCGGGCGACGGCGAACCGGGAGACGGTGCTGCCCGTACAGCGGATGAACATGCGGCCTTTTTCAAACACGCTGAAGATGACCTTTATCTTCCAGACCACGAAGAAGGGGAAGTGTGTGGATGCGGCACCGATGAATCTCCAGGGCTCCATCCAGAAAGATTCTTACCTGGACATCAAGGGCATCCCGCACCTGGCGATCCTGCCCAACCTGGAGATCTTCGCCAACGCGGGCTATCCATTTACCCGCAAGGCAGACCTTGCCGACACGGCGATAGTGCTTCCCGACACGGCTGCGCCGGAAGAGATCGAGATGTACTTGACACTGATGGGGCACTTTGGCGCGCAGACCGGATACCCGGTGTTGAACGTGACGGTGACCAACGCGGACGGCATGAAGACCGACCAGCGCAAGGACTACATCGTTCTTGGGACGGTCGAGGACCAGCCGGCGATCCGGCGACTTAATCCTGAGCTTCCGGTCACGATCGAAAGCGACGGCCTTCATATTCAAGATACGCAGGGATTCTTCGCTCCACTGCAGCATGCGTGGTGGAAGGTGCGCAGCTCTGACCACATCCAGTCGGGCCAGCTGGAGACGGCAGGGGGGCTTCCGAATGCATTACTCGAGGGCATCGAATGGCCGAGCGGTTCGAACCGGTCGGTTGTGGTGATTGCCCTGCGCGACAAGGAGGTGATCCCGAACTTCCTGAAGGTGTTCCTCAAGACTTCGCAGTCGTCGGACATATCGCAGTCGGTGAGCGTGCTCCAGGGCGCGAGGTTCAGCTCGTACCGGATTGGCAACGACGTGTACCGGGTCGGCTCGCTGTCCCTGCTGATCCAGCTGAACATGCTCTTTCGCGAGTTCCCGTGGATCATCATCATCTCCGTAATGTTCCTGTCTTTCCTGATGGCGGCGCTGGTCCGCGCGATCTTGCGCCGCCGGGCGCGGCTGCGCCTGCTTGGAACGGAGTAGACCAATCGTGAATCGTTCCGGGGGCCAATGCTGAAGCGCGGTACAGGGAAAACAAGGTTGAAGAGAGTGTTGGTGACAGGATTGCTGATCGTCGCAGGTTCGGCGAGCATGGGCTGCCGCGCGCAGGAAGCATGGCCGCTGTGGGAGCAGTATACGCATCGGTTCATGGACGACCAGGGCCGCATCATCGACCACAGCGCCGGGGACAAGACAACCAGCGAAGGACAGTCCTACGCCATGTTCTTCGCGCTGGTCGACAACGACCGGCCGCGTTTCGCGAAGTTGTTGCAATGGACGGAGACAAACCTGGCGGGGGGCGATCTATCGGCCCGGCTGCCCGCATGGATGTGGGGCAAGTCCCCCAGCGGGGAATGGAGAGTGCTGGACAGCAACTCGGCCTCGGACTCGGACCTTTGGATTGCATATTCGTTGCTTGAGGCTGGAAGGCTTTGGCACGAGCCGCATTATGACGCGCTTGGCAGAGCGATGGCATCGCGGATCGCGCACGAAGAGGTCGCGCCCGTGCCGGGGTTGGGGACGACGCTGCTCGCCGGAAAGCAAGGGTTTCATCCGGACGCAAGCACCTGGATCGTCAACCCAAGCTACCTGCCGCTGCCCGTGCTGCTGCGCTTGGCGGCTGCGATGCCGCAGGGGCCTTGGCTGCAGGTCGCGCAATCGCTGGGGCCAATGCTGGCGCGTGGCTCTGGCGCCGGCTATGCGATGGACTGGGTTTCTGCCGGGACGGGCGTTCACCCGATGCAGACTCCGGCAGACCTTGCCTCGGGCAAAAGAGATCCGCTTGTGATTGGAAGCTACGACGCGATCCGCGTTTATCTCTGGCTGGGTTTAGCCGACGCGGCCACACCTCGCCGTGATGCCTTGCTCCATTCAGTAGGCGGCATGGCGCAGTACCTGAAGACGCACGGTATGCCGCCGGAGCAGGTTGATCAGACGGGGAAGATCGTGCAGCCAAATGGCCCGGTCGGATTTTCGGCGGCCCTCATTCCCTACCTGAATGCGCTGGGGATGCGGGCGGAGGCTAAGGCGCAGACGGACCGCCTGGTCGGAGCGAAAGTTGTGACCAGCGGCCTGTACGGTGCTGATCCTCGCTATTACGACCAGAACCTGGCTCTGTTTGCGGTGGGCTGGAGTGAGGAGCGATATCGCTTTGACCGCGAGGGACGGCTGAAGCTGCGATGGAAGTAGCGGCCGTAAATGCCTGATTTGACAGTAGCAAACAAGTTAATACCCCAAAAAAATCGGCACACGCGGGTGAAAACACGATACCCTGCGAGAGGATAGCTCCAGATACGCCCTGTGCGCAGATCGTCTGAGCCAGGCCTGTCCGTGTTGTGAGATGCCGTATGAAGAAGGGCCCGCCAACCCGGGATAGCGTGCGTCTCCTCCCGCCGACTCGCTGGCCGAGCTTCGGTTGGGGGATCCGTGTTGCTGCCCTCGCAGGAACGATCATCTGTTCAGGCGCACGGCCTCCAGCGGTCGCGCAGGTGCCCTCTGCACAAACCCAGTCTGCGACCCAGGCCCTCTTAGACAAGGCGCATAATCTGGAGGTTCGCGGACGCATGGACATGGCGGTGCAGACCTGGCAGCAGGTGCTGCTGTCCGACCCGCGCAACGTCCCAGCTTTGAGCGGCCTTGCGCGCGCCGCAAAGCTCGCCGGAAACAATGCGCTTGCCGGCACGTACATCGACCGGCTTCGCGCCATCAATCCCAAGGACCCGAACATCGACCGCGTCCAGAACATGATGTCGCAGCAGAACCAGAGCACGCAGCTGGCGCAAGCCGCCAAGCTGGCAGAGGCTGGCCAATATGCAGAGGCCATGAGCATCTACCGGCAGGTCTTCGGAGCGCAGCCGCCTCCTGGCGACTGGGCGCTCGCGTACTACGAGACCGAATCTGCGACAGACAGCGGTCGCGCCCATGCGATTGCGGGGTTGAAAGATCTGGTGCAGCAGTATCCGAATGACCCGCGCTACCAGATAACCCTCGGGCGGGTGCTCTCGTACAGCCCGAAGACGCGTGAAGAGGGGCGAAGGCTACTGCAGAAGTACCCAAACGATCCGCAGGCGGTGGAGGCGCTTCGCCAATCGCTGGTATGGGATTCAAAGAACCCGGCCTCGGCGGCTGACATTCGTGCGTACCTGATGAAGCATAACGACAGCCAGCTGGCCGCCGCGCTGAAGAACCAGCCAAAGCGCGCGGCCGGGTCAGCGCCCCTGACCGCCGCCGAGATCGCGGGGAACGCTGAGCTTCAGGCAGCGTACCGTGCACTGAACACGAAGCGCCTGTCCGAGGCGGAGCAGCGCTTCAAGGAGATTCTTGCCAACGAGCCGGACAATGGGCGCGCGCTTGCGGGAATGGGCTATGTGCGGATGCAGCAGTCGAACTTCGGTGGCGCCATTAGCTTTCTCGAGCAGGCGGAGCAGGATGGCGCCAAGGACGCAGGCGTGGAGAGCGCACTTTCGGGGGCGCGCTTCTTTCACACGATGAGCGAAGGCGCGATTGCGCTGAACGATAACGATCTGCCAACGGCGGAGAAGCAGTACCAGGCCGCCTTGACCATGCGTCCGGGGAGCGCTGAGGCTCTGGAAGGATTGGGCGGCACGCTGTTGAAGGCGCAACAGCCACAGGCGGCAACTCAGGTGTTTGAGCGGTATGCGAAGTTGAAGCCAGGTGCCGCCGCGGCATGGCGCGGGCTGTTTATGGCGCAATATGGCGCCGGCAATGCGTCGGGCGCGTTGCTGACTGAGCGCCGTATTCCTGCCGCGGTGCGAAGCCAGCTGATGCGCGATCCGGAGTTTCTGCGAACATTGGCGTCTGCTTACTCGGCGACTGGTCGCGATGCCGACGCGCAGCGCGTCCTGCAGACTGCGCTGGATCTTCCGTTTCCGGCCGACGCGCGGGGAGTCAAGGTCGAGACCCAGCTGCAGTATGCGGGTCTGCTGCAGCAGGCAAACCGTTTAGACCAGGCGGCAGGCCTGTTTCGCCAGGTGCTCGCCTCCGATTCGTCCAACACCCAGGCCTGGGAGGGTCTGATTCGCGTCGAGCATGCGACGAAGCAGGACCAGCAGGCGCTCGAAACCCTTGAATCCATGCCGCCGTCGAGCTATGACGTGGCCATGCGCGACCCGGGCTTCGAGACCACGGTGGCCTCGATCTACCAGGCGCAGAACAAGCTCGACATTGCGCAGAGCATCCTTGAGAAGGCCATCGCGCAGCAGACGACGGTTGGGCAGAAGCCGTCCATTGGGGTGCAGACCCAGCTTGCCGGCATCTATTTGGCCCAGAACAATGCGGCGCAAGCTTACCCGGTGTATCGCCGGGTACTGTCGGAGAATCCAGGTCTGACGGATGCGTGGAAGGGGCTACTGTCTACCCTGCACACGTCGGGACACGACCAGGAAGCGCTGGCGCAGGTGCAGCAGATCCCACCCGACGTTCGGCGCACGCTGGAGAATGACGTGGAGTATCTCCAGACCATCGGGAACATATATAGCAGCCTGGGTCAGCCGGCTCAGGCCATGGTCTTTTTGAACCTGGTGAAGCAGCACTACGAGATGCAGCATGCCATTGCACCGGCCGAGATCGACATCCAGAATGCTTACCTGCTCTTCAATGGCTCGAACGACACGGGGCTTTATCGCCAGTTGATGATTCTTGGCGGCCGGCAGGATCTTACCGACGAGCAGCGGCGAACGGTGCAGACCATCTGGTCGCTCTGGGCCTCGCGCAGGGCCAACCAGGCCGCTGCTGCGGGCAACACCAAGAAGGCGTTGAACATCTTGAATGCGGCGGCCCAGGCGTTTCCGGACAATCCCGCAGTGTTGAAGGCGTTAGCGAGCGGCTATGCGCGCGCGGGCATGGCGAAGCAGGCGGTGGCGATCTTCAAGGCGCAGGACATGACTGCGGCTTCCGCTGCAGACTACAAGGCGGCGGTAGGCGCGGCGCTTTCGGCCGGAGATACGAAGTCTGCCGAGACGTGGCTGCGTTTTGGGCTGAACCAGTATCCCAAGGACTCGCAGATGCTGGTCCTGGCGGCCAAGTTCGAGCAGGCGCGTGGCGACAACACGCG
The DNA here is from genome assembly GCA_964658395.1 of uncultured Granulicella sp. Taxonomy (GTDB): domain Bacteria; phylum Acidobacteriota; class Terriglobia; order Terriglobales; family Acidobacteriaceae; genus Edaphobacter. The sequence continues at coordinate 53,923 of CAZZYQ010000011.1, forward strand.
AGCGGCCGACTATTACCGCGCCTCGCTGGCGGCGATGCCGCCGCCCGACCCTGGCGCAGAACTGGCCGATGAGTTGAGCCGTCCGGCGCCCGTTGCCGCAAACCGGCTGCCCAGCGTAAGCCGGCCACAGGACCTTGCTACGCTGCTTGCCCCCGGCACCCAAGATACCGGGCTCGCGGCGGTATCGGATGTGCAGGGAGCGGCACAACCCGCTGTGCCATATCTGCCAGGTTACGCCAATCTGTCCGGGGCGGCCCCGGTCCAGTTGAGCGGTGTCGCTTCTCCACAAGGCACGGCAGCAGGCTACGTTGGTGCGGCTGGAACGGCTTCTGCTGACACAAATGGATACGGCAATGCGGTGCCTTCGTACATGGGCAGCCAGAGCAGTGGCGCCAAGACGAGCGCGCGCAGCCGGCCCTCAACGTTGAAGGACTATGTGCCGCAGCCTGTGGAGCAGCCGCAGGGCGGTTACACCATGCCGCCGCTGCAGCCGATGCCCGACGCGATGCGAAACCGCAGTCAGCTTCCGGCGTCTCCGGCGACCGAGGACAGTTACGGGGTAGAACAGCGCGCCTATCAGCAGCAGCAGATTCGCCAGCTTACACAACAGGCACAGAACGAAGCTCCCTATTCCGCAGCCGGGCCGCTTACGTATACGCCTGGCACTGGAGCGGCGACAGGGCTCGCCCAGAGCGCTGCGATTTCGTCGCCCCAACAGGAGGTTTATGGCCCGTACGTGCCGTACGTTCCACCGGCCTCGAACCAGTACACGCCCGCGCCGGTCGCGGTGCAGCTTGGGGACGCGACGCCGCGCAATGCACCGCCGCAACGGGAGGTGACCGACATTCTGCCCACGGCCCGCTATGTACCGAATGCCCGGGGCAAACGAAGCGCAACGTCTTCACATCCCGACATTGCAGAGGCGCAGGCGAAGAGCGCACGCCGACGGCAATCGGACCCGAACTTTGGCATGACCGGCCAAAGCACACCCCCCACAGACGACGCGTCCGTGACGCAGAACACGCAGTATGTGCTGCCCCTCTCTGCGGGGCAGCCGCAGGTGGCTCAGCCGCGCAGTCAGCAGCAAGCAGCAAGCAGCTCCACTGAAAGTACGCAGACGTTCGACAATCCGGGCCAGCAGTATCCGCAGCCGGGTAGAAGCACTCCGGTACGGCGGCGTGCGGCGGTCAAGCCGGAGCGAAGCACGTCCGTGGCTAACCAGCCGGGGATGCTGTACCCCGGCGTATCGCAGCCGCTGCAGTCGCAGCCTTCTCCGGCAATCGGGCCGCCAGTTGCCCAGGGAACTGCTCCAACTGATGCCGACCTGGTCGCGCGTGCCCTGCCCCCTTTGCGCGGCGGCTACGATCCTGGCGGTGCGAAGGCGGCAGGGCCGCCGCTTACCGCACGGGAACAGGCGGAACTTGATCTGGCTACCCTCGAGTCGTCGTACAGTGCCTGGATCGGCGGCACCGGCTTCGCCCGCTATCGCAGCGGCACAGTAGGGTTCGACCGGCTTACGGACTTCGAGGCCGCCTTTGAGGCTTCGGTTGTGGCCGCGAAGAAGGCCCGCTTCACTGTGGTGGCCCGGCCTGTCTTCCTGAGCAACGGTGTCGTTGACACTGCGACGCTTTCCGCCTCGACCGGAATCATCCCGGTGCTGGGCACGCTGCCGGGCAATGCGGTGGCCACGCCGGCCCAACAGTATGCGAGCGGCATTGGCGGTGAGCTGCAGATGACGACGGCAAACCTTGGCGTCGCGGTAGGGTACACGCCGTATGAATTTCTGGTGTCGAACATCACAGGTCGCTTTACGTGGCGGCCGGGCGGCGGCCACTTTGCTGTCTTCGGCGATCGCGATGCAGTGAGGGAGACGCAGCTTTCGTATGCGGGCCTGCGCGATCCCGGATCGGCGACGGCTTTCTCCGGCGGCAACGTCTGGGGCGGTGTCATCTCATCGGGCGGCGGCGTTCGCGTCGACATGGGGAACGAGAAGGCCGGGTTCTATCTGAGCGGTGACGGTGCCGCACTGACCGGCTACCACGTACTCGAAAATCGTAAGTATGAAGGCACTATGGGCGCGTACTTCCGGGTGCGGAACTTTCCGCAGTACGGAAGCCTGAATGTAGGTGCCACGTTCTTCGGCATGCACTTCGACCACAACGAACTTGGACTGACGTACGGACAGGGCGGCTACTTCAGTCCACAATCCTATTTCCTCGCGGCTGTGCCGATTACCTATACCGGCCATTACTTGAAGGACCTTCACTACGTGATTGCCGGCAGTGTTGGAGTTCAGACGTTTCAGTCGAGCAGCGCTCCCTACTATCCGCTGGATCGCGCCATCGAGACGGGATCGGGGAATCTGAGCTTCCTCAGCACGAGCAATACGGGGCTGAACTACTCCGTCAATTCAGAGGGTTCCTACCGGATAGCGGACCACTGGTACGTCGGCGGCTTTCTTGCCGGCAATAATACCAACAACTACAACACGGTAAGCGGCGGGTTCTTTATACGCTATCTTTTCAAGCCGCAGTTTCCGGCCGAGGATTACCCGACCGGCTTGTTTACGGTCGACGGATTCCGCCCCCTGCGCGTTCCGTAATCCCCCTTCAAGAGTAAAACTGCGGCTGCAATTTCTTTCCTTGCGCAGCCTTCCTTGGACACGTATAAAGCACTTACCAAAAGATAGTTCTTTCCACAATTGCGAGTTTGTCTCGCTTCCTGCTCGCACTGCGTCTCCCGGTCTTGCTTAACAGGAATCAGTTATGAAGCATTGTGCTTTGGTTGTTCGCCTTCGGTTGCTGATCTGCCTGCTGGTCGTGCTGGATGCGGGCGACGCGGCGGCTTCAAAGGACAGCGTTCCCGACTGGGTTCGTATCGCTGCACAGCAGACGGTGCCGTCGTATCCGCCGAACATCGACGCGGTGAACCTGCTCGATGAGACGACCTGCACGGTCTCCCCCGACGGCCGTGCGGTAGAACATCGTCGCCGCGTGATCAAGATCCTCCGACCGGGTGGGAGAGATGAGGCGCGAGTGGCTGTATCCTTCGACAAGGACACGAAACTGCTGGCGTTCCACGTGTGGAGCATCGGACCAGACGGCCATGAGTACGCCGTGAAGGACAATGAAGCCCTGGAGTTCGGCTATAACGGCGGCGGGAATCTCTATGCGGACATGCGCTACAAGATCGTCAACGCTCCTGGTCGCGATCCCGGCGGCGTAGTGGCATACGAGTACGACCAGCGCCTTCCCTCCTACATGAATGAGGAAGACTGGGTGTTCCAGAGCGGCACTCCCAGCCTGCAACAGAGCTTCACGCTGGAACTGCCTCCCGGCTATACCTTCGGTTCGGTCTGGGCGCACCATAAGGCCGTCGATAGGATTGATCTGGAGCGGCAGCGCTGGCGTTGGGAGTTGAAAGATGTTCCGGCGATCGACCTGCACGACGTCCCTCTTTCGCCGCGTCGCGGTGCTCTGGAAGGCAGGCTGGCCGTCCACTTCGAAGCGCCCGGACAGACCACAGCGATTGGCGGCACCTGGCAGAGCATCGGCTCGTGGTACCAGCAGCTTGCCAACGACAGGCTGGTGGCCTCGCCTGAGATCGGCGCGAAAACAAAAGAACTGACGGGAGGCAAGGCCGATTTCTACGAAAAGACGGAAGCGGTGGCAGAGTTTGTGCAGCAGCAGATCCGCTACTTCGTCATCGAAAAGGGAATTGGCGGTCTACAGCCTCATGCGGCGGCGGACATCTTCAAAGGACGCTATGGCGATTGCAAGGACAAGGCCACGCTGCTTTCGGCGATGCTGTCGACCATCGGCATACACTCGGCGCTGGTGATGGTGCATACTGAGCGCGGCTTTGTCGATCCCGACGCGCCATCGCTGATGGGAAACCATGTCATTGCGGGCATCGAGATTCCGCCCGGTTATGACTCGCCGAAGATGAAGAGTGTTGTGACTGCGCAAACAGGCAAGCGCTACCTGATCTTCGATCCGACCTGGGAGAAGACTGCCTTTGGCCAGTTGGAGCACAATCTCCAAGGCGGCTACGGTGTGCTCATCGAAGGAAAAGATAGCCAGATCATCCAGTTTCCGGTGCTCAGCCCAGACCTGAATACGATCACAAGGTCAGCAAGCTTTCAGTTGCAGGCAGATGGATCGCTGAAGGGAAGTGTGACCGAAAGACGATTCGGTGATCTGTCTGAGCGTCGGCGCTATCTTTACACGTCTGGAGACAAGAAGGAGCAGGACGAGTTTCTCGACCATGTCTTGCAGCAGGACTTTACGAGCTACAAGGTCTCCGACGTCAAGGTTGAAAATGTAGAGTCGCTGAACAAGGCGCTTACAACGACGTATTCAATTGACGCCGGCCATTTTGGCAAAAAGATGGGGCCATTGCTTATGGTCCGTCCAAGGGTGCTCGGGCGCGAAGGGCTTGAGGTGAATCACGCGCCGCGCACCGTGCCCATAGACCTTTCGCAGACGATGGAGACCCGCGACGACTACTCTATCGATCTACCGGACGGCTATACCGTTGACGAGATCCCGGAACCGGTGACACTGGACCTTGGGTTTGCTTCGTACCAGAGTTCTTCAAAGTTGGACGGCAGGACCCTTCACTACACTCGGACCTACACCGTCAGGGAGCTGACGCTGCCGGCTGCGCGATATGGCGACGTGCAGAAGCTCGCCGGAGTGATCGCTGCCGACGAAGTGAGCAGCGCCGTCCTGAAGAAGCAGTAAGTGGTGAACTCCGGTGGCACTTGAACTTTTTGCCGCCAAGCCAACCTGAGCAGCAAGCCATTCTGAGCAGCATGGAGAGCAAGTTCCTATGTTTTTCCCTTTACGACGCCGTCTGATGCGTTTGAACCTTACCATGGTAGGCATGGCCGCAGCTGTAGTTTTCGTCACCGGAAGCCAGCAGGCCCGTGCCGATCAATGGGCTGTCCCAACCAAAGAAGAGCTATCAATGACTTCGCTGCCGCAGGCGCCCGGTGCGGCGGCGGTCTACCTGTTTCGTGAAGAGACGACAGTAGACCACCTTCACATGTACAGCGAATATGTCCGTTTGAAGATCCTTACCGATGGCGGCAAAGACCGGGCCAACGTGGAGTTGAAGTACCAGGCCGGCGGCGACATGAACTATTCGGTCACCGACATAGCTGGCCGCACCATTCATCCCGACGGAACGATCATCCCGTTTACGGGCAAGCCGTACGAACGCATGGTGGTGAAGACCCAGGGCTACAAGGCCAAGGCAAAGGTGTTCACCCTGCCTGATGTCACGGTCGGCAGCATCATCGAGTATCGCTACAAGCTGCGATGGGACGAGCACTGGTACTCCGCGCCGCGCTGGATTGTGCAGAACGATCTTTATCTGCGGAAGGGTCATTTTTCCTGGCAGCCGACGGACCGGACGCTTAAAACCAACGACGAGCGTGGGCAGCTTGTCAGCACGGTGTCGTGGACCCCGATCCTTCCGCCGGGCGCAACGGTCAAAGAGAGTGCAGCTCCGAAGACCAGTCTTAATAATGAAGGCTCTTCTACGATTGAACTGAACATCCAAGACGTTCCCCCTTCGCCGATTGAGGAGTACATGCCGCCGATCTCCAGCCTTGGGTACAGGGTGATGTTCTACTTTTCGCCCTACAGAACATCGGAGGAGTACTGGAAGAACGAAGGCAAGCACTGGGCAAAAGTGCACGATAAGTTCATCGGTCCGGGCCCGGCGGTAAGTGGCGCTGTCCAGCAACTTGTTGCCCCCGGCGACACCGCCGAGCAGAAGCTAAAGAAGATCTATGCGGCGGTAGAGAAGATCGACAATACCGACTTTAACCGGGAGCATTCGAGCAGGGAGGACAAAGCCGAAGGGTTATCGCAGGTGCATACGACGGACGATATCTGGCTGCATAAGCGCGGCTCCAGTGACCAAATTGCTGAGCTCTTTGTAGCGATGGCGCGAGCGGCAGGGATGAAAGCGTATCTGTTCGCGGTCACAAACCGCGATCGGAGTATCTTCATCCAAAACTTCCTAAGCACGTACCAACTTGACGATGAGCTTGCGATTGTGAACGTGGATGGCAAGGAGGTCTTCTTCGATCCGGGCTCGCGCTACTGTCCTTATGGCCATTTGGCTTGGAAGCACACCGAAGCGGGCGGTCTGAGGCAGACCGATGGCGGAACGATGCTGGTGGGAAGTCCGGGCGAGGGGTATGCGGCCTCCGGGATAAATCGCGTCGCCAACCTGAGCATGGACGAGAACGGAGTTGTCTCCGGGCGCGTGGACCTGCGCTTCATCGGGGCACCCGCCTTGAAGTGGCGGCAAAAGGCGCTGCTCGATGACAAAGACAGCGTGGAACGGGAGATGAAGGACAGCGTAGAGCAGATGCTTCCAGGTGGTATGGAGGTAAAGCTCACCTCGATTGGTAAGCTTGACGAATACGAAGAGCCCTTGACCGCAACGTTCTCGATCAAAGGTCCTGTGGGCTCGACGACGGGTAAGCGGGTCTTGATTACCGGCGACCTGTTCGAAGGAAACTCCAAGCCAACGTTTGCGCACGACAAGCGAGAGCTGGCTGTCTTCTTTCCCTACCGCTACACTGCGCACGACGCGATTCGAATCAATCTGCGCAGACGTTCCAGGTGGAGACAGTACCGCCCGAAGGCGCATTTAAGCTTCCGAAGATGGCCGTCTACAACTTGAAATTGGTTGCCGACCCGCGTGGGGTGACCATTCGGCGCGACCTGTACCTGGCGGAGATCCTGTACAAACCAGCCGAGTACCCTGACCTGCGGAACTTCTACAACCAGTTCGAGGCAAAGGACCAGGAACCGATCATTTTGAAGATCGCTGCGGCAGGAACCGCGGGAAACTGAGAACAAGCAGCTCGATACCTTCCATGAGAACGACGAACAATAGCGCCGCATGAGGACACACTGGTGTTGCCCTATGTGCGTCTCGCGTGTTTGGTAAGCACCGTCGACTATAGTGGTGCTTTAGCAAGGAGATGACCACCGCATGGACCGCAGCGAGATCAACCGGAAGAAGCAGCAGTTCATCTATCCCGCAGTGGCAAACTACTTTGCCGATCCGCTGCCAATCGAGCGCGGCGAGATGCAGCATGTCTGGGACGTGGAGGGCAGGAAGTACCTCGACTTCTTCGGCGGCATCGTCACTGTTGGCGTAGGCCATGCCAACCCGCGCATCACCGGGCCGGTGAAGGCGCAGATGGACAAGCTGGGTCATACGTCGACGCTGTATCCACACCAGACGATGGTAGAGCTCGCAGAGAAGATCGCGCAGATCACGCCCGGGCGATTGGAGAAGAGCTTCTTTACGGCGAGCGGGACGGAGGCGAACGAGACCGCGATCCAGTCCGCGCGCATGCATACGGGAAACCTCGAGATCATTGCCCTGCGAGGGTCGTATAGCGGGCGCTCATCACTGACGCGGTCGCTGACTGGGATCAGCTCCTGGCGCAAGGCTTCGTACGAGGTGGGCATCGTCCACGCGATGAACCCGTACTGCTATCGCTGTCCGCTGGGCAAGACGTACCCTTCGTGCGAAGTGGCGTGTGCGAAGGACATCGAAGGCGTGATCCAGGCGTCGACGTCGGGCGCGATTGCGGGCATGATTGCGGAGCCCATCCAGGGCGTTGGCGGCTTTATTGTGCCGCCAAAGGAGTACTTCAAGATCGCGTTCAAGATCATCAAGGAGTATGGGGGCGACTTTATCGCCGACGAGGTGCAGACGGGTTGGGGACGAACCGGGAAAAAGTGGTTCGGCATTGAGCATTGGGAGGTTGAGCCGGACATCATGACGGGAGCGAAGAGCCTGGGCAACGGTTATCCTATCGGACTGACGATTGCAACGCCTGAAGTTGCGAATGCCTTTCAGGGGCCAACGATCTCGACCTTCGGCGGTAATCCCATAGCGATGGTGACCGCGAAGGCGGTGATCGACCTGATTGAAGAAGACGATCTTATGACGAATTGCGACATCGTCGGCGGCTACCTTCACGCGCGGTTGGAGGAGCTGGGCCAGCGGCATGCCTGCATCGGCGACGTACGCGGCATGGGCATGATGCAGGCGCTGGAGCTTGTGACCGATCCGGTCACAAAAGAGCCTGCACCGGCACTCGCGACCGAAGTGCAGGAAGCCGCGCGCGACCGCGGTCTGCTGATCGGCAAAGGCGGGGTCTACAACAATGTCGTGCGCATGGCACCGCCCATGAACATCAGCAAGGACGATGTGGACGAGGCGATGCGGATCCTGGAAGAGAGCTTCGTCGCTGTTACGGCGGCGATGTTTGCGACGGCTTAGGAGACGGTTGCGACGGGCGGCAAAGTACAATAACAGCATGTCTTCTCGATCTGGCATCTCCCAGCGCGGTCGCATTGCGGCGCACGATCGGCGGTACCGATGACTGACGTCGCTGCAAGCAGCGTCCCAGCGGCTGGCAGCAAGGGCCGGAACGCACTCAAGACCGTTCCCGGACTCGCGATCAGCGCCTTTTTTCTGTGGTACACGTTTTTTCCTCACGGCAAGATCTTGGGGCTGCCAGCGGGCAGAGGCATCTCCTTTGCGGAGATGCGCGCACTGCGGCTGGAGCAGCCGGTCTGGATGCTCGGCGTACTTGCTTTCACCTCGGCGAGTTATACGCTCCGCTGTGTACGCTGGACCCGCATGATGCGAAGCACAGGGGCCAGGTTCGGCGTGTGTGCGCGGGTGCTGATGACGTCGCTGGCGGCCAACAACATTCTTCCACTGCGTATTGGCGACATCATGCGCGTGTTTACCTATGCGGGTGATCTGGGCGCTTCACCCTCCGTGATCCTTAGTACGGTTATCCTCGAAAAGCTCCTCGACATCTTCATTCTTGTGCTGCTGTTTGTAGTGACGATGGGCAGCCATGCATCGGCGCACTCAAAGACGGTGGCAGAGACGCTGCTTGCGATCTCGACGGTTGGGCTGCTCACGCTGATTCTGGGAGCGCGCGCATTAAAGCCGCCCCTCGAGAGCTTCTTCGCCAAGCACGCCGGCAACGCGAAGCTGGCCAAGCTGGAACACTGGATCATGCTTGCGCTCGATTGTCTCCTGCAGATCGGCATCGCCGGATCGGTGCTGCTGCTGGTGCAGTCTGCGATCATCTGGGCGTGCGAAGGCATGATCTTCGTCTCAGCGGCGCGCATGATCGGCCTTGTGACGGACTGGATCGGACCCTGGCAGGCAGTGTCCGTGGCGAATCTGTCATACCTTATACCGAGTTCGCCGGGAGCGATTGGCACCTTCGAGTTCGCGGTGAAGACGGGTCTGGTAACGCATGGGGCATCAGAACCACAGGCGGCGCTCTATGCGCTCGCGCTGCATGCTTGGCTGCTGATCTCGGTCACAGGTGCGGGCGGTCTAATTTTTTTGCTCCATCGCGCACAGCGCCCGGAGCATAAGCCGTTGCTCGAAGAGATTGAGACCCTGCCCGTAGAGATGCCCTAGAACTACTTCGATTCAAATGAATGACCACATCTCCAAGCGAGGTTTGGGGCACCCGGGTTTTCTTGGTGAGATAGGAATTTGCACGCATGTACCGCACTGTTCAGCAGCTCCTGCTGGCCCGCATACGGGCCATCCTGTTCGCGAAATACGACATCACCCTGACCCAGCTTGCGGTTGACCAGCCGCCGCAGATCAGTATGGGCGAGCTCGCGCTTCCGGTCGCGTTCGAACTCGCAAAGCGGCTGAGGAAGGCGCCAAAGATCATCGCGGCGGAGCTTGCGGCAGAGCTGAACGGGGCAGCCATCCCAGGGTTTTCCTCGTTTGAGGTGGCGGGCGCGGGATACCTGAACGTAAAGCTCGATCGCGCGGCTGCAGTGCGCCAGATCGCGGCAGATGTTCATGCTGATGTGGGCGGTCCGGGATTTCGGCTGGTGGAACACACCAGCATCAACCCGAACAAGGCCGCACACATTGGGCACCTGCGCAATGCCATCCTCGGCGACACGTTCCAGCGCCTGTTGCGGCCAGATGCGTACAAGACCGGCTACGCAGTCGGAGTGCAGAATTACATCGACAACACGGGCGTTCAGGTCGCCGATGTGGTTGTTGGGCTGGTGCATCTTGAAGGCAAGACGCTGCTCGGCGTGCGCGAACTGGTCACTGAAATCATGGAGTCGAACGTTCTGATTGATTACTACTGCTGGGACCTCTACGCTCGCGTCTCACAGTGGTACACCGCCGATCCAGAGCAGGCTGCGGCACGGAAGCAAATTCGGCTGGACACGCTGCATGCGCTCGAAGTAGGGGGCAACGAGACGGCAGAGATCGCGGAGTTGATCTCAACCTCAGTCTTGCGCCGACACCTCGAGACGATGGAGCGGCTGGGCATCGAGTATGACTTTCTGCCGCGTGAGAGCGAGATTCTGTCGCTGCACTTCTGGGACGCGGCCCGCGAACTCATGCTCGCAAAGGGGGTGCTGTATCTCGAGACCGAGGGCAAGAACAAGGGCTGCCTGGTGATGAAGCGCGCCGGTTCCTCGGATGAAGAATTAACCGGCCCGGATGAGGACGCCAAGGTCATCGTGCGGTCGAACGGGACCGTGACTTATGTCGGCAAAGACATCGCCTATCACCTCTGGAAGTTTGGCCTGCTGCCGGGGAAGGACTTCGGGTACGAGTGTTTCCGTGAGTACCCGACACACGAGTGCTGGATATCCACTTCCGGTGCGAGCGATCCCGGGGCACCCACGTTCGGTAAAGCAGACGCGATTTATAACGTGATCGACTCGCGGCAGAACGATCCGCAGAACAACGTGATTGCCGCGCTGCGCGGCATGGGCTACACCGAAGCGGCGGACAGATACACCCACTTCAGCTACGAGATGGTCGCGCTGACGCCGCGGTGCGCGATGGAGCTTGGCTATGCCGTGAGCGAAGAAGATCAGGGCAAGCAATACCTTGAAGTGAGCGGGCGCAAGGGGTTTGGCGTGAAGGCCGACGACCTGCTCGACCGGCTGATTGCGGCGGCGAAGGCCCAGGTCGATACGCGGAACCCCGAGCTGACCGAGGAAGAGCGGCTGGCGATCTCTACGCAGATCGCTGTTGGCGCGCTTCGCTACTTCATGCTGCGATTCAACCGGAACACGGTGATCGCCTTCGACTTCAAGGACGCGCTGAGCTTCGAGGGTGAGACCGGGCCGTATGTGCAGTACGCAATTGTGCGCGCGGCGAACATCCTGCGGAAGAGTGCCACCACTGAGGACGAAGCGCTCGCAGCAGTCGCTGCGCTCGATCTTGTAGCTCTGGACGACGATGTGTGGGAGACATGGCTTGCCTGCTCAAGGCTGACATCGGTCCTGGAACAGTGCATTGCCACGGCAGAGCCCGCGTACCTGGCAAAGTATGCCTTTCAACTGGCACAGCAGTTTAACAACTTCTATCACCGGCACCATGTACTCCATGAGACGGACGACGGGAAGCGGGCACTCCTGCTCGCAACCGCTGCCGCGGCCAGACGCGAGATGGTCCGGGCGCTGGGATATCTGGGTATCGCGGCTCCCCCGGTGATGTAGGCAGGATAAGCCGCCTCGTTCATTCTCCGATAGGCTGCCAGAGTTCGACCCGGTTTCCTTCGGGGTCGGTGATCCAGCCAAACTTGCCGAAGTCATAGGCATCGCGTTTCGGATCGACAGCAACGCCTTCGGCGATCAAACGGTCGAGCAGAGCATCGAGGTCATCCACCTGCAGGTTGAGCATCGCTTTCTGCGCAGGTGGAAAGTAGTCGCTCCCCGGCTTGAAGAGGGAGAAGATGACCTCGGGGTGTTTCACGGGTGGAGGAAACGCGTACGCTCCCTGAGTCTTGAGCAGACCAAGATGCTGCTCGTACCACTGATAGAGCGCCTTGGGATCGTTTGCTCGCAGAAAGATACCGCCAAAGCCGGTGATTGAAGCCATGCTGCCTCCTGTGACATCGCCAGTCTACCGCAGCTGTGATCTCGGCAAAAAAGGGTGCATGCTGCGCACCAATGCCTGGGCGCCGACCGCGGCGACGACAAGACCGCCTGCCTGGACGGGGTTGCCAACTCAGCTTCAGGAAGTGCTACTGCGCGTAGCTCCTGACCCACTCGACAATTGACCTCACGCCGATGCCAGACGGCCCCTTCGCCAGCCACGGCTTGGCTTCGTCGTTCCAGGCCATCGCGGCGATGTCGAGGTGTATCCAAGGAGTATCGCCGACAAACTCTTTGAGGAACATGGCGGCGTTGATGGAGCCGCCGTAGCGGGTGAGGCCCGTGTTCTGGATGTCGGCGATGGAGCTCTTGATCTGGTCGGCGTAGTCGTCGGTGCAGGGAAGACGCCAGTACTTTTCGCCCGAGACAGCAAGGCCGCTGGTGAACTTCTCAACCGTTGCGTCGTCGTTCGAAAACAGTCCGACGTTGACCTTGCCGAGCGCGATTGCGACCGCTCCCGTCAACGTCGCGGCGTTGATGAGATGCGTGCAGCCGAGCGTCTTCGCGTAGTGGAGGCCATCGGCCAGCACCAGGCGGCCCTCGGCGTCGGTATTGATGATTTCGATGGTCTTGCCGGACATGGCGGTGACGACATCGCCGGGTTTGAAGGCCTTGCCATCCGGCATGTTCTCCGCCGAGCAGATGACGCTGATGACCTTGACCGCAGGCTTGAGTAGAGCGACGGCCTGCATCGTGCCAATCATTGCGCCAGCGCCGGCCATGTCGTACTTCATCTTTTCCATGCCATCGGCGGGTTTGATCGAGATGCCGCCTGTGTCGAAGGTGATGCCCTTGCCCACCAGTCCGATGACAGGCGATCCTTCGGGCGGAGCCGACTCCGGTTCGTAGGTCATGATGATGAGGGCAGGCGGCTCAGCAGAGCCCTGCGACACCGACCAGAACGCTCCCATCTTCAATTCATGAAGCTTTTCGGTGGAGTAGACCTCGCAATTCAGACCGGCTTCAGCGCACATGGCCGCTGTTCGTTTGCCGAGCTCGGTTGGGGTAAGCACGTTGCCGGGCTCGTTGACCAGGGAGCGGGCGAAGTTCTGCGCGGCGGCGATAATGTTCCCCTCGGCAAAACCACGCTCGAGAGCGTCGTTCGTTGCTGCAACGAGGAGCGTAGCGGTGTGGACGGAAAGGTCCTTGCGATCTGTCTTATAGATGTCGTAGTCGATCTCCGCCAGGCCGATACCTTCGGCAATCACACGAACAACATGTTCGGGTGGTAAAGCCGTTTCGGGGAAGGCAATCGCGACCTCGCGCAGACCGCGCGGCTTGGCGGAGCGGAGCGCGGTGCCCGCGCCCTTGCGGAGTTCGTCGAGAGAAAGAGACTTCGACTTACCGACCCCGACCACGAGCAGCCGTTCGGCAGAGAGGCCGGATGGAGCATGGAGGAGGGCTGTCTCGCCGACTGCTGCCTTGAACTCTCCAGATGCCAGTAGGGCCGCCGCGGCAGATGCGACGGCCTGGTCGCCGGTCAGCAAGGTAGGTGCGGGCTTCTCGCTCTTTGGCTCGGCGGAGTCGGACGCAAAGACGGCTAGAAGAGGCGTACTAAAGGTGGAGATGTGCTGGCTGAGGAGCTTGGTATCCATGCGTCCATCGTATCGCGTTGAAGATGGCGACAAAGATGCAAGGATGAACGGCCACGCCAGACGTAGCTGCGGGGAGATATACTCAGGCGGCTAAGCGGTGGGTTCCATAACGAGTATTGTTTCGGCTTGCCGCCTGTATACCCGTGCATACTGATGAAATTTGAAGGAGCGTCTCCCAATGAACTTCCGCCATTTCGCCGCTTGTGGCTTGCTTACGACTGCATTCTCCATGCCGCTGAACGCACAGGTTGTCCCACCGGAGAAGACGAACGAGGCCCGCATCGACCGGCTGTTGAAGCAGATGACGCTCGAAGAGAAGATGAACCTGATCCGCGGCGACGTGGAGCCGGATGCGACCAATCAGGGGCAGGCCGGCTATTTGCCCGGCGTTCCGCGTCTCGGCGTACCGTTCCTGCGCTTTGCGGATGGACCTCCGGGCGTGCTGACGCGGGTTGCCGGACAGGCGCAGACCGCGACGATGGGCGTCGCGGCGACATGGAGTTTGAACGACGCTGAGCAGAACGGCGTGGCCATCGGGCGCGAGGCGCGATCGCTTGGCATCGATGTCGTGCTCCAGCCGTTCATCAATATCGACCGCGACATCACCTTTGCGCGCAGCTACAACACGCTGGGCGAAGATCCGCTGCTGAACGGCGCGATGGGTGCGGCAGAGATCAAGGGCGAACAGGCGCAGGGGGTGATGTCGCAGGCCAAGCACTACGTCGCGTACGACTCTGATTCCTACAACATCTTCGTCGACCAGCAGGCGCTGCATGAGGTCTACGTCGCGCCGTTCGATGCGGCGATCAAGGCGGGTGTGGCGTCCATCATGTGTTCCTACAACAAGATCAACGGGCCGTTTGCCTGCGGCAGTTCGGACACGCTCAAGACGATCCTGCGCGATGAGATGGGCTTCAAAGGCTTTGTGACCTCGGACTGGGGCGGAGTGCATAACGTGCACTTCATCAACCAGGGCCTGACCATGGAGATGCCCGGGGATGTTTCATCGGACAGTCCATTTGCGGGAATGATGAAGACGTACTTCCGGACACGCGAGGAGACGGCAGGAGCTCCGACCAAGCCGAACCTCGCCGCGCTCGCCGGAATGCTGGGCGGGACGATACCGGAGGAGAAGGGTCTGGTCAGCATGGACATGGGGGCGTTTCCAATGGACTCCGACCCCGCCACCATGCGCAGTGCGCTGAAAGATGGGTCGATCAACGAAGCAACAATCACCGCAGCGGCGCGGCGAGTGCTGTATGAGATAGACCGCTTCGGATATCTGGACGGCAAACAAAAGCACAATGTGACGGCGCAGGACCTCGAAGGCAACGGCGCAATCATCGAGAAGACAGCCGAGGACGCCGCCGTGCTGTTGAAGAACGAGGGCGGGATACTTCCGCTGAAGAAGGGCGAGAGCTTTGCCCTGATCGGACCGACGGCGCAGCAGGTGGCGGCGATTGGGACATTCGGCGAGCGGTCGCCGGGCATCACGGCGCGACAGGTAGGACCGCTTGCGGCGATCAAGAAGCTGGCCCCGGATGCGGACGTTCAGTTCGCCGTGGCGGACGATATGACCGGCATCACCGTCCCAGCGGAGTTGTTGAGCCATGATGGCAAGCCTGGTCTCGAGAGAACGGACGCCTCCGAGACGAAGACGATTGATGCATCGATTGACTTCACCCACACCAGCGGCAAGTCGCTTCCGCCGAATACTGAGTCGACGTGGAAGGGCGAACTGACTGTTCCAGCAGATGGCGAATACTGGCTTTATCTGCAGGCGCTCGGAACGCGCGCAATGATCAGCGTGGATGGCAAGGAGATCGGTCGTACCGGCGCGACCAAGGGCACCGTCCACGGCGACATTCAGTATGCGACCCAGGACAATGGTCTGCCGACGACGGACGGCCTGGACAATGTGCGCCGCTCGGTTCAGTTGACAAAGGGGGCTCATGCCATCGAGGTGAAGACCTCTGTCGATACGTCGAACGCGCCAGTCGAGGTGCGCCTCAACTGGATGACGCCGATGGAGAGGGAAGAGGAGCACCAGGCGGCCGTTGCGGCGGCGAAGAAGGCCAAGACCGCCGTTGTGTTCGTATGGACGCGCGACAAGCCGCACTTCCACCTGCCGGGAGATCAGGACAAGCTGATCGAAGAGATCGCGGCCGCAAACCCCAACACGATCGTTGTGCTGAATACCAGCCAGCCGGTGGCGATGCCGTGGATCGACAAGGTGAAGGGTGTGATCGAGATGTGGTGGCCGGGAGATGAGGGCGGCGCTGCCGAGGCGAAGCTCCTGCTGGGGCTGGCGAATCCGGGCGGTAAACTCCCCGTGACATGGGGCAAGACTCTGGAGGACTATCCCGCGACTTCTCCGGCGCATCCAGAGCGGTCTGCCAAGGGCGTTGACGGCAAGACGACCTTCTCAGAAGGTGTCCTCGTCGGTTATCGCTGGTTCGACGACCAGAAGATCGAGCCGCTATACCCGTTTGGCTATGGTCTGTCCTATACAAAGTTTGCCTTCTCGGACCTTAAGGTTCAGCCGTCTGCTGGCGGCGGCGCAGAGGTGTCGGTGCATGTGAAGAACATCGGACCTGTGTCAGGCGATGAAGTGCCGGAGGTTTACCTGGAAGCTCCGCAGTCAAAACCAGGCGGCGTTCAGTTTGCGCCGAAGACGCTGGCTGCGTTTGATCGCGTCTCTCTGCAACCCGGCGAAGACCGCGAGGTCAAGCTGCAGATCGCGCCCCGTGCGTTCGAGTATTGGTCGGTCACGGAAAAGAAGTGGAAGCGGGCAGAGGGTCCAAGAACAATCGTCGCGGGCGATTCGTCGCGCAATCTGCCGCTCCATGCTGAGGTGAAGTAGCGGACCGAAAGGTGAGGAGCAAGATCAGCTGAAGGTGGCCGATCCCGCAGCGCTATCGCCGCTGGCTGCGGGCGACGGCGGCCTTGGCCTCGGAGTCGGCTTCGCGCTTGCGCTCGGTGGCACGCTTGTCCCACTCCTGCTTGCCCTTGGCCAGAGCCAGCTCACATTTAACCCTGCCGTTACGGAAATAAAGCCGCACCGGGATGAGCGTAAATCCCTTCTGCTTCGTCATACCTTCGAGCTTCCTGACCTCTTGTTTATGCAGCAGCAGCTTGCGGGTGCGGAGCGAATCGTGGTTCATGGCGTTGCCGTGGGAGAAGGGACCGATGTGGGCGTTGAGCAGAAAGCATTCGCCGTCTTTGAGCAGGCCGTAGGCGTCCTTCAGGTTCGCCTTGCCTTCGCGAATGGACTTGACCTCGGTGCCGCGCAGGGCAAGTCCGGCTTCAAACCGATCGGTGAGGAAGTAGTTATGGCTGGCGGCGCGGTTGAAGGCGGCATCGCGATGCCCGGCTGCGACAGGATCACGGTCTTTGGCCTGGACGGGGGCTTTTGGGGCGAACGCAGTGGTCGGATTGGAGAGAGAGCGCGGCATCGAAACCTCAAGTTTAGCAGGCACGAGCGATGCGGACCGAACTGCTGGCCGGGCGGTTGACGGCCCGCCCCACGGATAGAGTCTGCCCTGAAAGTGGTAGATTCTGCCGTTCCCAATTGGTATCGCCACTGGTACGCGAGCGCCGAGTTCTTAAACCGCCGATGGTACACTTACGCGAGTCGGGGTATACCGGCAAGTCAATTTCGAAGGCGAATCGCCTGCCGCCGCTCGCCAGAACCTCTTGAGCGAAACGCTGCAAGCACAAGAAAGAAAAGGATGCCAACCGTACCATGCCGCCCCGGTTTACGACATACCTTATGAAACGCCTGTCCCTTCTGTTGCCTCACTTTCTGGTCACTTTTCTGATCGCGGCATCGTTTGCTGGATTTGGTGCGAGCACGGGGCAGGCCCAGTCAGCGGCAGGCTGGAACAAACGCGGACAGGCAGCGGAGTCGCGGGAAGACTACGACGCGGCGTATGAGGCCTATCGGCAGGCATTTCAGAAGTCTCCGCGGGACATACGCTACAAGGCACGCTACGAAAACTCCCGCTTTAAAGCTGCAGCTGCCCACGTTGACCGGGGCCGAGTGTACCTCCAGGGAGGCGATTCAGGCGCCGCGTTGACTGAGTTCACTCGCGCCCTCCAGATCGATCCTTCGAACCAGACCGCGCAGCAGGAGATCGACCTGATCCGCAATCCGCAAAGTGCCGTCCCGGCCAGGGGCGGTCCCGGGCAGGGTGGCAAGCCAACCGATGCGCAGAAGCAGATCGGCGCGGTGAGCGGGATCGTCGAGTTGAAGCCGATGTCGAACGACACGGTGACGCTTCACGCGGTGGAAGACACGAAGGTGATCTACCAGACGATCGGCAAGGCCATCGGCGTCAACGTTCTGTTTGATCCTGACTACACCTCGAAGCGAATCCCTATCGATCTCACGGCGGTGACGTGGCAGGACGCGTTGCATATTGTTGCGACCATTTCGAACACCTTCTATAAGCCGGTCACCTCGAACACGATCTTCGTTGCGCAGAACACGCGGCAGAAGCGCACGGACCTGGACGAGATGGCGGTGCAGACCTTTTACCTGACCAACACCGCGACAGCCAACGATGCGACCGAGGTGCTGACGGCCATTCGCAATCTGCTCGATCCCAGCGTGAAGATCTTCCTGGTGGCAACGCAGAACGCGATCGTAATGCGCGCGACGCCGGACCAGCTGCTTCTTGCTCAGAAGCTGTTGAACGATCTCGACCGGTCCAAGCCGGAGGTTGTCGTCGATGTAGCCGTGCTCGAGGTGAACCGCGACCGGGTTCGTCAGCTGGGCATTCAGCTGCCGCAGTCCTTTGGCGTGGCGGTGCAGGCCAGCAACGTAAATTCGACGACCAACACCAGCACGACAGGAACGACGACCGCGACCAACTCGACAACAACGAACCTGACGTTGAACTCGCTCGCCCACCTGAACGCAAACAACTTTGCGGTGACCATCGGGGGCGCGGAGCTGGACGCGCTGCTGACCGACAGCGACACCCGCATCCTGCAGAACCCCCGCATCCGCGCCTCGGACGGCCAGCGCGCGACGCTGAAGATCGGCTCCAAGATTCCGGTGGCCACCGGATCGTACAGTGCAGGCGCGGCGACTGGACTTACTGCCGGCATCGGCGTGCAGACGCAGTTCACCTACCTGGACGTGGGCGTGAATATCGATATGACGCCGACGGTCCACATCGACCGCGAGGTTTCGCTGAAGTTGAAGGTTGAAGTGTCGTCGCAGAACGGAAGCGTGACCATCAGCGGGGTGACCGAGCCGATCATCTCGCAGCGTGTGGCCGAGCAGGTGATCCAGCTGAAAGATGGCGAACCCAGTGTTCTGGCCGGCATCCTTACGCAGCAGGACAGTCTCTCGCTCTCCGGAACACCGGGACTCGGCGAGCTGCCGCTGATCAAATACTTCTTTGGCTCGCGAAGAAACGAAAAGCAGCAGGACGAGATCGTGTTTCTGCTGATTCCGCACATCGTGCGCGAGTCGGTACTCAGCCGGTTGAACACGCGTGCAATCGACACAGGCACCAGTCAATCGATCGAGTTGCGACGCGACACGGCATCGATCGCCACGCCCGACAGCACTGATGCCGAAGCTGGCCCATCGGCGATCCAGCCGGCACAGCCTCCTGTAAGTGCGGCCGGCGCGGCGGCTGCAATGGTGCATCCGACCCCACAGCAGCTGAAGTCGAATCTGCCCAGCACGCTGCCGCAGGTCACCGCTCCGGTCGGCCCCGACGGCGCAGCAAGCGTGCCCGCCGGCGGTGCTTCAGGGCCGATTACGCTCTCGGTACAGCCGGCGGCCTCAACCCAGCCGGTAGGCGCAACCTTCCAGGCCACCGTGAACATAGCGAACGCCCAGGACGTCTTCGCCATCCCGCTGCAGGTCCAGTTCAACTCCGCCGTCTTGCAGCTCGTCAACGTCGACACGGGCAGCTTCCTCGGTTCAGACGGGCAGGCAGTCGCCATGGCGCACCGCGACGAGGGGAATGGTCTGGTGGCGCTTTCCGCGCGCCGGCCTCCGAACACGAAGGGTGTAAGTGGGCAGGGCAGCGTCTGCACCCTTACCTTCAAGGCGATCGCGGCGGGTGATTCAAACATCACCCTGGTCAAAGTGGGCGCGAGCAACAGCGCGCTGGTCAATCTGCCTGCTGTCGGCTCGCAGGCCGTGGTGCATGTGAAGTGATGTTGGAGAGAAGGCGGAGCAGAAGCGTGTCCGGCCTGGTGAAGTCAGGCCCCGCGGAGGCGATGTGCGCCCAGGCTGGACTGACGCTGGTCGAGCTGATCATCGTGATCACCATCCTGTCCGTTCTGGCAGGCGCGGCGGTGCCGATCGCGCGGTTTCAGGTGAAGCGGGACAAGGAGCGTGAGTTGCGCCGGGACCTGTGGGAGATGCGTGCGGCCATCGACGCGTACCATGATGCCGCGATGAAGGGAGGCATGGTGACCAAGGCCGACAGCATCAACTATCCCCCAGACCTCCAGACCCTGGTCGACGGCGTGGAGATCCAAAGCAAGAAGGTTAAATTCCTGCGCAAGATCCCGATCGATCCGATGACCGGCAACACCGACTGGGGGCTGCGCTCGAACCAGGATGAGCCCGACTCAGACTCGTTCGGCGGGCAGAACGTCTTCGACGTACATACCAAGAGCACCGGCACGGCGCTCGACGGGACGAAGTACAGCACATGGTAGCCCGCACTCCATCGCCGCCGAAGATCCCGCAGCCTTCAGCACGCCGTAGGGAGCTGGGGTTTACGCTGCTTGAACTGATGGTCGTTATGCTGATCATCGGAGTGCTGGCGGCGATCGCCGTGCCCTCGTACCTGGCCTCGGTGAAGAAAGCCAAAGAAGCTGTCCTGAAGGAAGACCTGCACACGATGCGGTCTGCGATCGACGCCTACACTGTGGACAAGGCCAAGGCGCCGCAGTCGCTGGACGACCTGGTGCAGGCGGGCTACCTGAAGGCCATTCCGAAGGACCCGATCACGGCGCGGAACGATACCTGGATCGCCGACCAGAGCGATTCGCTGACCTCGGTCGACGAGACCCAGCCGGGGATCGACAATGTGCACAGCGGCGCGCAGGAGACCTCGAGCGAAGGTGTCGCCTACTCGCAGTGGTAACGAGAGCGTCATGCCTCCAGGCTCAATGATTTTCGAGCCGCTGCTTACGAAAAGGCGCATACTAGCGTCCAAGTACGTGTAGAGCTGTATCCCGCGGCGTTCATGCAGCAGATATAGCCAAGCTTTGGAGAACCATCCCATGCGCCTCGCCGCCCTTTCCCTCCCCTTCGCCCAGCTTGGATTGGCCGCGCTGCTGACGAGTGGTGCAACTTTGTGCGCGCAGCAGCCCGCGCCGCAGGCACCCCCAACTTCTGCCCCGACTTCTGCCCAGACCTCGGCACAGACCTCCGCCCAGGCCCCTTCTCAGACTCCTGTCCAGAGCTCGCCGCAGACCTCCACCCAGACTGTGCCGCCACAAGCAGCGCCCCAGGCTTCCCCATCCCCCATGCCTCCGGCGCCGCCCGCGTCGACTCCGCTGCCGACCGGTCCGGACGCTCCGACGGCAAAAGACGCGAACGCCAAACCTCCCGCCGACACGAAGGCCAAGACTGACTCGCTGCCCTCGCCGGGAGAGGCGCTTGATCCGCACATTAAAGCGGGCAGCGAAGATGACGTCAACGCGATCGGCACCCGCAACATTGGTGGTCGCGGGCTGGGCAACTGGTATTCGACCAACTGGGAGATTTCGAACGGGAAGCAGTACTCGATGGAGATCGAGAAGTCCGCGCACATGGTGACAGACCCGGTTGTGGTTGAGTACGTCAACCGCATCGGCCAGAACATCGTGAAGAACTCGGACTGCAAGGTTCCGTTCACGATTAAGGTAATCGACACGGACGAGATCAACGCGATGGCTCTTCCGGGCGGCTTCTTCTATGTGAACTCCGGCCTGATCCTGGCGGCGGACGAAGAGGCCGAGCTCGCTGGAGTGATGGCGCACGAGACTGCCCATGTCTGCGCCCATCACGCGGCGCGTGAGGCGACCCGCCTGAACTATATGCAGATCGGGTCAATCCCGCTCTACATCATGACCTCCGGCTCCTGGACGGGATACGGCATCTACGAGGCCACCCAGTTGGCTATCCCAGTGACGTTTCTGCAGTTTTCAAGGCAGTTCGAGGCCGAAGCCGACTATCTGGGTCTCCAGTACATGTATCGCGCCGGGTATGACCCCCAGGCCTACATTCAGTTCTTCGAGAAGATCGACGCGCTCGAGAAGCACAAGCCTGGAACGCTGGCCAAGGTCTTTGCCGACCATCCCCAGACTCCAGACCGGATCAACCGGTCCGAGGACGAGATCGCCACGATCATGCCGGCCAAGTCGGACTATGTGGTCACCACGTCCGAGTTCGACGACGTCAAGTCGCGGCTGGCCCGGCTCGAGAATAAGCGCAAGCTCAACGATCCAAAGAATGGCAACAAGCCTACCCTTCGCCGCGTCGGGGGAACAAACAACGATCCTAACGACCCGAACGCCAAGACGGACGACCGGCCCACGCTGGGCCGACGCAATTAGCTTTCTCGCCCTCGCCTGATATAGAGACCAGCCGGCATTGCTTTACCCCAACAAAGCCCGCCCTCTCCGGGGTGGGCTTTGTTGTGCTCCGCTAAAATGGAAAGATGGCAACTACCAAGACGACCGGCTACACCGACGACCACGCAAAGGCTGGTCTGGGCACACATTTTCCTGCAATCGAGACCTGGCAGAACCAGTTCGCCGGGTACGAGATTCTGGTCGACGATCCTGAGTTCACCTCGGTCTGTCCCAAGACCGGTCTTCCGGACTTTGGCGTTCTGACCATTCGCTACTCGCCGCGCGAGACCTGCCTGGAGTTGAAGTCACTGAAGGAGTACCTCTTCTGCTACCGCAACCTGGGTATCTTCCAGGAGAACATCGTCAACCAGGTGCTCGACGACGTGGTGAAGGCCTGCGAACCGGTCTGGGCGGAGGTGAAGGGTGACTTTCGCCCGCGGGGCGGCATCTCGACGGTGGTGACGGCGCGGTTTCCTCGACCAAACCAAGGAACGGCCGCATAGGCCCGGCCTACGTGGAACGCAACACGTCCTCCTGCGCCGCCAGCAGCTGCCGAATCCCTGCCTCTGCAAGGTCAAGCATCCCGTTGAGCTGGGCCCGGCTGTAGGCCTCCTTCTCGGCTGTCGCCTGGGTCTCGACCAGACCTCCTGAGGCAAGCATGACGACGTTCATGTCGACCTCGGCGCGCGAGTCTTCTTCGTAGCAAAGGTCGAGGAGCAGGTTACCGTCGACGATGCCGACCGAGGTTGCGGCGACCATCTGGACCAGCGGAGAGGCCTTCAAGGTGCCAGCCGTTACCAGTTTTTTCAGCGCAATGGCGAGCGCGAGACAGGCCCCGGTGATGGCCGCGGTCCGCGTGCCACCGTCGGCCTGCAGAACGTCGCAGTCAAGGATCACGGTGCGTTCGCCTAAGGCCTTCATGTCGACGACGGAGCGGAGCGAACGGCCGATAAGCCGCTGGATCTCATGGGTACGGCCGCCTACCTTGCCGCGCTCGCTTTCACGGGCGGTGCGGGTGAGGGTGGCGCGCGGAAGCATGCCGTACTCCGCGGTGACCCAGCCGCGGCCGGAGTTGCGGAGCCAGCCCGGCACGCCCTGCTCGATGCTGGCGTTACAAAGAACGCGGGTGTTGCCGCACTCGATCAGCACCGAGCCTTCGGGCATGGCGACATAAGCGGGAGTAAGCCGGATGGAGCGCAAGGCGTCGGCGGCGCGGCCTTCGGGCCGGAAGATCGTCCCGGATGTGGCAGCGGGGGCTGGAGATGCGCTCATAGTTGCGATTATAGAGGGGCGAGCGACAAGGCTGAGGGTCCGTTGACCATGGTGCTGGTGGCGGCTGTGCGGGAGGTTGAGCCGGCGGCTGTGCGGGAGGTTTGCCCCGACAGTTGTGCCGGCGTTGATGCCGACCTGAGTGGGCGGGTTGGCGGACCAGGCCGCGTCGGCGGTCTGAGGGGCGGGCTGGGTCGGGGAGGGAGTGCCAGCAAGCATTCTTCGTTCGGTTTCGGTACAACATTCCCATTTCGGAACCAGCGTGAGGGCGTAGGATGATGGGCGTGGCCGGTGGCGTTCCAATATGGGAACGGCATCTCAGAACAGGAATCCACCCATCTCTTCTTAATGCTTTCTTATGAAGCACTTCTCCTAAGCGTCCCAGTTTGGCATTCGAATTGAATATCAATCTGCATCGGTTTCGCACCCGGAACCGCATGAGCCGAATTGAAGCTTTGGAGAGCACCTATGCAGGCAACGCAGAGTAACGATGCCCGAGGGAAGCGATCGTTTCCATCGCCATTTACCGCTCCGATTCTGGCGGCACGCCGCCTGATGGAGCGCCAGCAAGGGGATGACGTCAGCGCCGACGGTCTGCCTCGGGAAGGTCT
>CAZZYQ010000012.1:0-66072 GCA_964658395.1 uncultured Granulicella sp.
GGTTTGGCGGTCACAAAGGGAGTCGGCCTTGGAGCTGCTGTAGGAGGACTTGCCGCAACCGGAGCAGGTGCTCCCGCTGCGGCAGTACTGGGCGTCTACGGTACAGTAAGCATCTTCGGCCAAGGGCTTACTGGAGCAGCTCAACTCTATTCAGCTTTCACAGGAAACTACGGAACTCCTGGCCGCGTTGCGCAGGTCGGCAATATCCTCTCCGGACCCGTGAGCGGATTGGGCACCTTAGTCGCCGGAGGGAGCATGGCTGCTGCTGAGAGGAATGCAGGATATGAAAGCCTCTTTACAGCGGGAAGCGGGTTTATAGATGCGATCAGATCGGCTGGAAATATCCCGCTTGCTGCCGCCGACCACTCTGCTGCCTACTTCGGGGCTTTTGCAAATGTTGGCAACGCGTGTGGAGCCGGTCACTGATAT
Organism: uncultured Granulicella sp.; assembly: GCA_964658395.1. GTDB lineage: Bacteria > Acidobacteriota > Terriglobia > Terriglobales > Acidobacteriaceae > Edaphobacter. The sequence goes on from CAZZYQ010000012.1 coordinate 430, forward strand.
GTCACAAGGTATGGGAAGCATGGCCAAGTGGTTCGCTGTTCCTGTCGTTCTTCTGGGGGTCATAGGGCTTTTTACGGCGTTCTTCCTTGAAGGGCGGGTAAACCAGCAAGTGTTCGCTGTCAGTTGCGTGGTCGCAATGGCTCTGGCAACCGTCGTCTGGACAGCCATTTTGAAGAGGTCTGGTCGTCCTTCCGAGGTCGATGCTGGTACTCAAGTCGGCAAGAAGAAGGCTGCTCAGGTGGTCTTGCTCGTCCTCTTCTTAGTGGTGGCCTTTTGGATGACGAGGGGGGGACCATGGGTTCCGCGCCTCATCGGAGCCTCCATGCTCGTCCTGTTCATTGTAGGGACGGCGCTCCACAAACCTAGCCAGGAAAGCTAGACAGCAAGCCGTCTCTCCGGGGGCGGCCTTGCTGCGTCTGTGGCCTCCCTCGGGAGCCGTGGCGACCTGGAGAAAGAGCACGCTGCTTCGCATCGGGAGTAGGGTGACACGTCACCCCGGAACGGGAGCTGTAGAGGAACCTGAAGTTGCTGTGCGGGAACCACTGTGGAATCAGGCGGCTAAGGGAAAAACGGGGCTTTTCGGTTCCTGTGCGGCAACCTTGCCGTTACGGAAGGGGAACCAGAACAAAACAAAGCCGTTGAGCGTCAGTGGCCGAATACTCTCCCCCTCCGTCGCCGGATGCCACACCTATGACTCGCCTTTGGTCGTGGGTGTGTCGCGGCTGTACTCTCGATCGCGAAGAACCGCACGATCAGCAGGTGACGCTCCTGGCGGAGGCACAACCTGCGCCGCATCTCACCTTGCGTTTTCTCTAAGTGGATCAGCGGCTGGATGGAGCAAGCGCCTAAAGCCGCGCGCTTCCATCTCTTCCACAAACGCAGCATGGCTCGTGTAGCAGACGGTCTGCATGCCCGCCTCGCGCGCTGCGGCCAGGTTCTCTTCCTTGTCATCGATAAAGAGGATTCGGTTGGGCTCAGTTCCGAGGCCGCGGGCGGCGTGATGGTAGATGTCCAGCTCCGGCTTGGCGATCTTCAGAGCGTAGGACCAGGTCCGGTGGTGAAAGTTGGCGAGCCAGTCGTATTTTGCCAGCAAGCCGGCCGCCATGGCGTCGCCCATGTTGGAGAGGATGCCGGTGCGGACGCCGGCCTGCTGAAGCTGCCAGACCCATTCAACCATGGGCTGGTTCAGCTCGCCCCAGAGGTCGATGTCGGCGGCGAGCAGGTCGGCGATCTGTTCCTCGGTGAGGAGGACGCCGGAGTGGGTGCCTACTATCCGCCAGAATTGCTCGCCGGTTTGGGTGCCGCGGTCGTAGTCGTGTCGCGGCTGCCAGTACCCGGCGTGGAGGCGAGCTTCATCGAGGCCGGTAATGGACTTCATGCGCTCCCAGGCGGAGGCGAGCGGAGGCGCGGAGAGGACCATACCATAGTCGAAGAGGACGGCTTCTATGCTGGGCATCGTGTTTATTGTAGGGGATCGCCGCAGGTGCTCTAGCATGAAGGAGTGAGCCGGAACAGCGCGGTAACCCAGAATTTCTCCCGGCGGACGGCGTGGGACTTGAGTCCGGGCGAGTTCGCGAAAGCCGTGGCGCAGGCGCGGCTTTCCGGCGCAGATTTGCTCGATCTAACTGTATCGAACCCGACTGCCTGCGGCTTCAGCTACGACGCGGACGCTGTGTTGGGGCCGCTTCGCGGGATCAACAGTAGAGCCGCACTGAGCTATGACCCCGACCCGCGCGGAATGCGATCGGCGCGGGAGGCAGTGGCTCGGTACTATGCTGCCCACAATGCGGAGATCGATCCGGACAGTATCGTCCTGACGACCAGTACCAGCGAGGCCTATTCGTATCTCTTTCGGCTGCTCGGCGACGCGGGGGACGAGGTGCTGGTGCCGCGGCCGAGCTATCCCCTGTTCGACTTCCTGGCTGACCTGGACGATGTGACGCTGAAGGCCTACCCGCTGTTCTACGACTTTGGATGGTGGATTGATTTTGCAGAGCTGGAGCGGGCGATTGGGCCGCAGACGCGCGCAATCATGCTCGTACACCCTAACAACCCAACGGGGCACTGGACGCACCGGGCGGAGCGGGAGCGCCTGGAGGAGCTTTGCGTCCGGCGCGGGCTGGCGCTGATTGTGGATGAGGTGTTTCTCGATTATCCACTTGCTGGCGAGGTGGCGGCGAGCTTTGCCACCAGTCAGCACCCTGCGCTGACGTTTGTGCTGAGCGGGATCAGCAAGATTGCAGCGCTGCCGCAGATGAAGGTGGCGTGGCTGACGGTGTCTGGGCCGGAGCCGGTGGCACGGGAGGCACTGGCGCGTCTGGAGGTGATTGCCGATACGTTCCTGTCGATGAATGCTCCGGCGCAACTGGCGCTGCCGGGGTGGCTGGCCGGGAGCGGCGATATGCAGCGGCAGATTAGCGACCGCACGGCGGGCAATCTCCTGCTTCTGAAGTCTGAGGGCATGGATGTTCTGCACGTGGAGGCCGGTTGGTCGGCGGTGCTGCGGCTGCAGGACAGAAGCACGGCTGAAGATTTGCTTGCGGCGGGTGTTGTGGTGCATCCGGGCGAGTTTTATGGTCTCGCAGATGGGCGGCTTGTGGTGGTGAGTCTGCTCACTCGCTCGGCCACGTTTGCGAGTGCTATTCAACGGGCCGCGGCTTCAGCCGGGTCGAAGCGAGGACAAGGGCAGTAACGTCGGGAGGGGCTGCGAGCGAAGAAGCAGATCTCCTTCGGAGATGACAAAACATGGGGGAAGAGCCGCAAACATCCTTCTACGCACATGTGGAGGCCTCACGGGCGCGGCGACAGGGATACGGGGGTCGCAGCAAAGAGGTGTCTACAAGTTTTGCAGGAACGGGTTCTCTCTCCGCTCAGCGCCTATGGTTGTGGTTGTCCCGTGGCCGGGTATCACCTTTGTGGCGTCGGGGAGTGGTAGCAGGCGGTCCCGGATGGAGGCGAGAAGCGTGGCGGTGTTGCCGCCGGGAAGGTCAGTGCGGCCGACCGAACCGGCGAAGAGAGTGTCACCCGCGAGAAGAAGCTGATGGGTGGGCAGATGCAGGCAGAGGCTGCCGGGAGTGTGGCCGGGAGTGAGGATGACGACGCCGGACAAGCCATTGACGCTTACGACGCTGCCGTCTTCAAGGCTGTCGTCCGGGGCCGAGACCTCGGGTGTGTCCATGCCGAGCCATCGCGCCTGAACGTCCATGATGGCGACCATGGCGAGATCGTTCTGGTTGTAGAGGATGGGTGCGCCGGTCAGTTGCTTCAGGCGCTGCGCGCCGGCGATGTGGTCGATATGAGCGTGCGTGATGACGATCTGTTTCAGCGTCAATTGATGGCGCTCGAGCAGATAGAGGATGCGGGGAATATCATCGCCGGGATCGACGACGATTGCTTCCTGAGAGATCTCGTCGCCCAGAATAGAGCAGTTGCAGCGAAGTTGGCCAACGGGAAGGACGTGGTGGATCATGCGCTTAGTTTACCGGGGGACGGGGTGCAGCGGTCTCTGTGTCGAAGAGGGACGCCCTGTGCGACGAAAGCTGCACGTAAGTTCGGCGGCTTGGGTCGCCGCGGTCGTTCTGCGCGGGCTTTGCACGGTCATTGCGAGAGGGCTGTGAGGCCGAGTTGCAGAGGTTGAACCCGCCTGGAAGAGCTTGAACTCAGGCTATGATGGGCGTGTAAGGACCCACCATGCTGCTTGCGATCGACGTCGGCAACACAAACACCGTACTTGGACTGTATGAAGCGGAAGGCTTGGAGGCTGGTCCGGTTGCCGATTGGCGCATCACAACACCGCTCCACCAGACAGCGTCCGAGATCGGGGTCGTCTTAGGCAATCTCTTCGCGCTGGCTAAATTCGAGATGAGCGTCGTCGATGGCGTGGTCATCTCCTCGGTTGTACCGCCTCTCGATTCCATCTTGAAACAGGTCTGCGAGCTCTTCTTCAAGAACCTGAAGCTGAAACCGCTGTTCATCGAACCGGGAGTGAAGACCGGTCTGCCTATCCTGACGGATAACCCGTCTGAGCTGGGCGCAGATCGCATCGTGAACTGCGTTGCGGCGTTCCACCGCTTTGGGGGCCCGTGCATTGTGGTCGACATGGGCACGGCAACTACATTCGACGTGATCTCGAAGAAGGGCGAGTTCCTTGGAGGGGCGATTGCGCCGGGCCTGCGCATCTCGGCCGATGCGCTGTTTGCGCGTGCGGCCCGCCTGCCTCGAGTCGACATCAGGCGACCGGCCAAGATCATCGGCACCAATACCGTCGACAACATGCAGATCGGCCTTTACTATGGCTACATCGGCCTGGTCGACGGCATCCTCGAACGCATGATTGCTGAGTTGAGCCCAGGGACGGACATACAGACCAAGATCGTCGCTACGGGCGGTCTGGCGCGTTTGATCGCGTCGGGATCGAAGTACATCGGCACGGTTGACGACATGCTTACGCTGACGGGACTGCGGATCATCTACCAGCGAAATCTTGCGCGGAAGAACTAAAGCGGCGACGTCAGGGACGCGAACAGAACGATGCGCCGAAGCAGTCGACGTGGTGCGGGCTAACCTGCATAGAACTCGCTCCGCTTTCGGCTGTAGAAAAAGTAGACAGCGAGGCCGATGATGAGCCAGACGAAGAAGCGCACCCAGGTGATCGCGGGAAGGCCGGCCATCAGCAGGATGCAGAAGAGCGTGCTCAGGACTGGTATCACGGGGCCAAAGGGAACACGGAAGCCCCGATGGCGGCCAGGGTCTTTGCTGCGGAGGACGAGAACACCGATGGAGACCAGTACGAAGGCAAACAAGGTGCCGATGTTGGACATCTCGGCAAAGGTGCCTACATCAAACAGGCCCGCGGGGATGGCGACCAGGAAACCGGCGATCCAGGTGGCAAAGGCTGGTGTGCGAAACCGCGGGTGAATGCGGCAGAAGACATCGGGAAGCAGGCGGTCGCGGCTCATGGCGAACCAGACGCGCGCCTGGCCGAGCTGAAAGACGAGAATCGATGAGATCATGCCGACGATTGCGCCGAGCAGCACAATCAGGCGCACCCAGTGCAGGCGACCTCCACCGGGAGTTAGAGACAGCCGCTTTAGGGCGTTGACCACCGGGGCGCCGTCACCTGCCACAGTCTGCCAGGGAACCATGCCGGTGAGTGTCAGCGCCACCCCGATGTAAAGGATGGTGCACACGACCAGGGTAGCGATAATGCCGATGGGAACGTCACGCCGGGGATTTTTGCACTCTTCGCTCGCGGTGGAGACGGAGTCGAACCCGATGTAGGTGAAGAAGATGATAGAGCCGCCCGCGAGGACACCAGAGAATCCATTCGGAGAAAAGGGATGGTAATTCCCCGGATGAATGAAGGACAGGCCGAAGAAGACGAAGAGGAGGATGGCGCAGAGCTTGACCAGCACCATGATGTTGTTGGTGCGGGCTGACTCGCGGATGCCCCGAACCAGTACAACGGTGAGCAGAAGGACGACGAGGAAGGCAGGGATGTCGAAGCCGGGGTGCCAGCCAGCGGCAAAGATATCGTTTCCCGCGAGGTCCTGGAGGCCGAGTGGTAGATAGGCAGGCGAAAGCCACTTTGGCGAGAGATGAATGCCAAGCCAGTCCATGAGATCGACGATGTGCGCTGCGAAGCCGACCGAGACGCTCATGTTCGAGAAGGCGTATTCGAGGATCAGGTCCCAGCCAATGATCCACGCGACCAGCTCGCCGAGGGTGGCATAGGTATAGGTGTAGGCTGATCCGGCGATCGGGATCATGCTGGCCAGTTCGGCGTAGCAGAGGCCAGTCAAGGCGCAAACCAGGGCGACGAGTACGAGCGACAACGCCAAAGCGGGCCCGGCCCCGGGCCGGCCAGCGACCGCGCCATGGTGCAGGATCAGGTCGATAATGGGCGAGCCCTTCCAGTCCGCGATCTTGGAAGGATTGCCGCCAATGGCGGTCCCGATGACGGTGAAGATGCCCGAACCGATCACGGCGCCGATGCCAAGCGCGGTGAGAGAGACAGGGCCAAGAGTCTTCTTCAGAGCGTGCTCGGGCCGCTCCGAGTCAAAGATCAGCTTATCGATCGACTTCGTACGAAAGATTTGGCGGGGCAGTGGCGTGTCCCTCTTAATTGAAATGGGTCTAGCGGACAAGCTCCTTCAACCGAGACCGCGCTTCTTTGAACAGTAGCAGATAGATAGAACTCTACAGCCTCGACGAATAGGTAGCGTCAGATTTAGTTCAGGGTCGCAAGGAACAGGAAGCGCCTTGCACCGCTCTCGCGATCGTTCGCTTGAAAGGGTGTTTGTTGCAGCTCAACGCAGAATACCGTTTGGGTACACTTCATGGCTCGTCGTTTGACGAGATGCGGTTCGGTGAACCGATGGTTTAGTGAGTTCCCGGGGTCTGTTGCACGGAACGCTGTGTCGTCTGACAAGGTGTTTTGAAGACGCCTGATACGTCGGAGGTCTGCACCCTGGATGCGCGTGCCTTCGGTACCAGAGCGATATAACCCGGGACTTCACAAAGCGGGCGGTAGTACTCGCGAAGGGAGGCGAGAGTTTCAATATTCCAATCAGAGTATCCGCGATAAGAGTGGACATAGAAGGACTCTTGCTCCTCGGCGTCTTTGCCGCCGAGGAGAACGAGATCGTAGCTCTTCTCGCTCACGGCAGTATCGATGGGTTTGCTGGACCAGAGGCCTTGTAAAGCGAGTTGGTGGTAGAAGTATGGGTCGAGCATCTCCGGTTCCATGCTGCTCGCTTCAAGATACGGCCAATCCGAAAGAAGTCGAAGATTTGCGAGAGGCTGCGTCTCAAGATCATGCTGCTCGACAGTTGGACGGAGGTCCTTGCGTTCGTGCAAGAGCAATCCCGCGGCGCAAACAGCAAGAACGGCGAGGATGATGGATTGCTTCGGCCACGACAGAACAGCCTGCAGGCCTGCGGGCACAAACAGTACAAGCAATAACCACGGAAGGGTGAGGTAATTCAAAGCACCGCCCGTGTTCGCAAGCGAGGAACGGGAGCAACCGTCTGCTTTCGTAAGAACTGCGAGGCAGCAGAGCATGCCGCAAAGAACCAGCAGCCACTTGCTTCTTCCGCGACAGTGAAGAGGAAGAACGCAGCGAGAGCTAAAAAGATGGCGACTAAATCCGGGCGCGCGCTGGCCGCAAAGGAGGTCCCCCATGGGCAGGCCAGGCAGAGGACCACAGCGACAGCAGTCCACGAACCGTGCCTCTCTCTTCTCCATACAAGGAGAGCGATGATCGTTACCGACCCGAGGAACGCGCAGAACGAAACGGAGCGGACAAGAACCAGGAGAAGGTGCGGTATGCCGTGGGCCAGCCAAGCGAGCAAGGAGCCGTACAAATAGAAGAAAGGCCCATACATCTGCTCGTTCCACGGGAATGAAATGGATCGGTATAGAGCTTCCCGGTCCGTAATGCTGTGGTGAACGCGTAGATGGCTGCGCTTTCCGGGTAGCCGACGTCGTTGTGCAGTCCAATGCAATGGAGCAGAATGCGAAGGTTTGCAGCGGCCTTGATGAGAATAGGAAGAACCACCAAAGCGACGAGAAGACCCGATCCTCGTTGGTGTGAGGGACCGTCAACAGTGCTGGGCTTGTTCGTGAACATGCCTTCCGGTCTCCAGCAAGCATTCAAATAGGCGCGGAATCAGCGATCTGACTCTATGGTGACACGGTACAACAAACATTCACGACACACATTCGCGACAAAGACGGACAGACCTTCAGACATCCCGATCAAAGCAAGCAGGGAACTGCGACGCAGCAATGAAAAGTATGGAGTGCAGCGAACGTTCCAGATTCACTCAAGCTCTACACAAGAACAGCGCTATTTAGCGTGGGCTGGACCGGTAGAGTTGATGAGGTCTTCATTTGGTGCTCTTGTGCGGCTGACTCCAGAAACATAGACGAAGCTTTGTCTATGTCTCTAGAGCCAGAGATTACCGCTTGCTCTTGCCACGCGAAGCTTTCTTAAGCTTCTGCTTGTTCTCGCCGCGAGCGCCCGCGCGGGGGCCCTTGGCGGGTGCTGCCTTGCGTGCTGCGCGCTTTATCTTCTTGCGTTCCGCCGTGTCGGTGATTGCTTTCGTGTTCGCCATGAAGGGTTCGGTTCTCTCGTCTCTCTTGGAAATTTTCGGATGTAATCCGGAACTGGTGCCGGCGAGCGAAGGGCTAAAGCCGTTCAAGCTGGGCAAACTTCTCCACCAGCTTCTTCACGCCATGCTGTTGAAATTGTACTGTAATCTTCGCGTCATCCCCATCGCCTTCACGGCGAAAAACGGTTCCTTCACCATATTTCGGATGGCGAACGCGGGATCCCTGCTTCAGGCCGGTCTTGCCGGTGGGTTCAGGAACCTCGAGCTTCGGACGCGTGAACTTCTGGCCGGGCTTTGTGCCTGGCGGCACATGCCCGCGGGCGGCGAAGAAGCTGGCGATGTTGTCCATTGAGGCGTTGCCGCTGGAGTAGGTGCCGCGCGAGTGTCCGGATGAGCCATTAGCCGCAGCGCGACCGCTGCTCTGGTCTTCGTCTTCGTAGCTGTAGTGACGGTCGCCGGTGTCTTCGCGATTGCTTGTGCGGCTGCCGGAGCCGTACTGGTTAGCATAGCTGTTGCTCCAGGCGGGGCGCTGCACAGGGCTGCCGAGATCTTCAATGAGCCGCGAAGGCACTTCTTCGAGGAAGCGTGAGGGGATGCTCGACTCCGGCATGTCACTGCCATAGCGGCGGCGGTAGCGCGCGCGGGTCATCACCAGCGTGTCCATGGCGCGGGTCATGCCGACGTAGCAGAGACGGCGCTCTTCTTCGAGGCCGGTGGGGTCGGTGAGGGTGCGAGAGCTGGGGAAGAGGCCTTCTTCCATGCCGGCAAGAAAGACGAGGGGAAATTCGAGTCCCTTGGCCGCGTGGAGCGTCATCAGCGTGACGCGCGCTTCGGCGGAGTAGGAGTCAGCGTCCGAGACGAGCGCAGCGTGGTCGAGGAATTCGTGCAGCGTCTCGCCGCGTTCCTGAGCGTCCTGTGCGGCATTGGCGAGTTCCTTCAGGTTCTCGATGCGAGAGAAGCTCTCTGGCGTCGCTTCTTCTTCGAGCGCGCGGATGTAGCCGCTGCGGTCGTTGAGGAACTTGATCAACTCCGGCAGCGTCGCGGGTTCGCCGGGCTTGCGGAAGGCGGGCTTCTCGTCGGCCATGATGCGCTCGGCGGCCAGGTCGCCCGGCTTTTCGCCGCGGGTTCTCTGCTTGCCATCGGACGCGCTCTTCTTTAGCACCACGGGTGCAAATGGGTTGAAGGCGGTGGCGTCGGCCTCTGTAACCGCGGTGGTTGCATTTTCAGGAGCGATCGTGGAGACCTCTTCACTGGGTCCGAAGTCGAAGCCGAAGTTGAAGCTGGTGTCGAAGGAGGTGTCTGCGCCGTTGCCTTCGATGGGAGGGAATTTAGTTTCGTCAATTACTTCTTCGGCGGCCTCGAAGTTCGCGGGATCGAAGGCTGTGTCCTCCGGCGTGATGGTGCCGACATCCTCCGACAGCTTTGCCGCGAAGTCCGGGCCGAGCATGGCGCGAGCGTCCTCGATCAGACGCTTGAAGTTTGCGAGAGCAGCCAGCGCACGTGCAGGCAGCAGGCGATCAGAGATGGCGCGGCCAATAGCGTCCCAGGTGCTGATACCGGTGGTCAGTGCGATGCGTTCGAGCGTCTCCATCGTCGTCTTGCCGATGCCGCGCGGCGGCGAGTTGACGACGCGGCCGAGGGCGATCGAGTCGTTCGGGTTCTGCACCAGCTTCATATAGCTGAGGATATCTTTGACTTCGGCGCGGTCGTAGAAGGAGAAGCCGCCGACCATGTGGTACTGAATCTGGTAGCGGCGCAGCGCCTCTTCCACCAGGCGCGATTGTGAATTGGTGCGGTAGAGCACGGCGCAGCGTGGCAACTCTTCTTCGCCGCCGGCAGATCGCAGGTACTTGTTGATGCGGTCGGCGATGAAGAGGGCTTCGTTCTCGCCATCGGGTGCTTCGTAGTAGCCGATCATGGAGCCGCCCTCGCGCGAGGTCCACAGATTCTTGCCCTTGCGCTGGGTGTTCTGCGCGACGACCGCAGATGCGCCCTCGAGGATGACCTGCGTCGAGCGGTAGTTCTGTTCGAGCCGGATGGTCCTGGTGCCGGGAAAGTCCTTTTCGAACTCGAGAATGTTCTTGATGTCCGCGCCGCGCCAGCTATAGATGGACTGGTCTTCGTCGCCAACGACGCAGATGTTGCCATGATCTCCGGCGAGCAGCTTCATCAGTTCGTACTGCGGACGATTGGTGTCCTGGTACTCATCGATCATCACGTACCGATAGCGGCGGTTGTATCGCTCTCTTACTTCGCCGGAAGACTTGAGCAGCCGGACCGTTTCAAGCAAGAGGTCGTCGAAGTCGAGCGCATTGGCCTTGAAGAGTTCTTTTTTGTAGATTTCAAAGATGTGGGCGATCTTCTCTTCGATCGGATTCGTGCTGGCGAGAAAGTACTCCTGCGGGTCGATCATGTGGTTCTTCGCCCAACTGATGCGACCGAGAGCGACGCGTGGTTTTAGTTGCTTGTCATCGATGCCGAGGCGCTTCAATGCCTGCTTCACGACGGCCTGCTGATCGACCTCGTCGTAGATGGCGAAGGTGCGAGTAAGGCCCACTCCGCTGGTGCGCAGCGCTTCGATGTCGCGGCGTAGAACGCGCACGCAGAAGCTGTGGAATGTGGCGAGGGTTGGCTTGGCCAGCGAGCTGTGACCGAGAATCTTATCGACGCGCTCGGACATCTCCCTCGCTGCTTTATTGGTGAAGGTGACGGCGAGGATAGCGTCCGCGGGAATGCCGCGTTCTTCAATAAGGTATGCGATGCGATGCGTGATGACGCGGGTCTTGCCGCTGCCCGCGCCGGCCAGCAGCAGCACCGGGCCATCGACCGTACGGATGCCCTCCTGCTGTTGCGGGTTCATGTTTTCGAGGAGGCGGTTCAAGTTTGGAGAGCTCCAACCTTCATCTTAAACGCGCCCGGACCTGACGCCTAGTTGGGTCGGACTGAAGGGCAGCATGTGTTCGCAAATGAACAGGATGCGCGGAAACGGACAGTTCTTGAACAGCATTTAAATTGTGCAGAATCTTTTGTAACGGCAGGAACTACTTCGCGTCTATCTGCGTAAGTCAACACAACGACCCGTCCTCTGAACCATGGCAGAGTGGCCCGCCGAAACTCGAACGATATGGAGCCACCAATGAAAGCTCGCAGTCTTGCTGTCGCTGTAGTTGCTACCCTCGCCCTCACCGCGTCACCGGCCGTCTTTGCAGCGCCTGTGAGCCTCAACCTGCCGGTTCATGCGTTTCTTGCCAAGGTCAAGAACGTCAACATCAGTTTTCGCAACGACTCCGGAGCTCCGCTTGAACTGAAGGCAGGAGACAACGTGATGAAGTTGAATACCGGGCAGACGATGAAGGTGCAGCTGCCTGCCGGAACCAAGGTCCTGGCGAATACGGCAACACCGAAGCTGGCACCCGGGGCGGTGGTCACTGAGGTTGCGAGCTATCTTGACGGTGCGACCATCAGCATCAAGTAGCACGAGCCAACGTAGCACCAGACACAACCTGCATGAGCCCTCCTCTAGGGAACCGCCCTTCAGCGAGCACTGAAGGGCGGTCTTGCGTACAACGTCCGGTTTCTTCTTTGCGTCCTATGTTCCGAAGCGAAGAAAGAGCGAAGTTCCGGAGGAGTTATGGCTGAGCGGGAAGTGGTACTGGACGTACCCACGATCGTAGATGAGAATGCCGAAGCGCTTCGGCAGGCAACGGAGCGTGCAGAGCGTGCAGAGCAGGAGCTTGCGCGACTAAAACAGAAGCAAGGTGCCGGTTCAGGTCACAATGACGCTCCGGACAGCGAGGCCCCTGCCGGCAGGCAAACTCTGGAGGGCGACCCGATGATGGCCCACCTCATCGCCGCCCTGGAGGCGGGTCAGGACATCGGCCATTATGGCCGGCTCACCTTCTGCATGGTCGCGCGCCACTTTCTTGATCGCCAGCAGATGATCGATCTGCTGGCCAACGATCGCGACTTCTCCGCGGACGACGCAGAGGCACTGCTCACGCAGGTAGAGAGTCACGGATACAATCCGCCGCGGCGGGACAGAATTCTACAATGGCAAAGCGAGCAGGAGTTCCCGATCCTGCCTACGGATGATCCTGACTGCGGCAATGTGTACCGCACGCTGAAGTTCCCGGATCAGGTCTACAAGCATATCGAGGGCTACCAGGCCGAGAAGATGCACACGAGTTCAGAGGAACGGTAATCGTTCCTACTCGTGCGGCACCGGCTTGGCCTGGGGGTTCTGTTTATTGTCGATGAAGCGCTGCTGGGCTTCGAGCACTTTCGTTCGCGCCACCGCAGCGTCCCGCCAGCCACGCACCTCGACACGCTTGCCTTCAAGATCTTTGTAGATGGCGAAGAAGTGTGTAATCTCGCGGAGCATGTGCGGATAGATCTCCGAAAAGTTCCAGACATCCTTGTACCGCGGGTTCCCCTTGCCAACGCAAAGTATCTTCTCGTCGCCTAGTCCCTGATCCAGCATCTCGAGCACGCCGATCGGACGCACCTCCATCACGCAGCCGGGAAAACTTGGCGCATCGACTAGCACGAGACAATCGAGCGGGTCGCCATCTTCCCCTAAAGTGGATGGGATGAAACCATAGTCGCCCGGGTAATGCACCGGCGAGTAGAGGTTGCGGTCGAGCCGGAAGACGTGAAGCTCCTTGTCATACTCATACTTGTTGATGCCCTCGTTGGGAATCTCAATAACTGCGTTGATCACTTCAGGGCACTTCGCGCCGACTGGAAGTTCCAGGTAATTCGTCATAGGTCTAAAGTCTCGTCTCGGGTAAATTTTGCGCCGTTGATCTGCAGGGGAGGGAACGGGTCTGAAGCAGTACCGCGATTCTACCGGAAGAGCATTGCGGACGTTCTACGTCTTGGTGAGGCCGCACCCTTATAATCGGTCATAATGAACGCCCATGTCTATGTCACGTTGAAGCGGACAGTGCTTGACGCCCAGGGAAAGACCGTGGCGGATGCTCTGCGCCGGATGGAGTACAAAGGGGTCGCCGACGTGCGCCAGGGCAAGTACTTCCTGCTGACTCTGGACGATGGCATGCCAGCCGAGTCGGCGCGGAGCGAAGTTGAGCGCATAGCGCGCGAAGTTCTAACCAATCCGGTGATTGAAGAGTTTACCTACCGCATCGACGCCTGACTGACAGCTTGAGTTCAATACACCCATGACTTTGTATCAGCGCCCAGCGGCGATGTCTTCAGCATGTGCTCTGTCATAAGCGGAAGAACCCGCTGTATCCAGGAGGCGTTGTTCTGCTGCATCGTATACTCCGGCGGGCCGCCGGTGTAGCAGTGCGGCATTCCAGGACCATACTGAAAGGTTGCGTCGGAGTGGGGGTTGCGTGTGGCCTCAAGCGAAGTCTGAAGCAGATGCACCGCGTTGTTGAGGAAGTATGTGTCCCCGTCGCCCACCTGCAGGTGCAGCTTGCCTTCGAGCTTGGGCCCGAGAGTTGACCAGTCACGCTGCAGAATGGCGTTCAGATCGTAGTGGTCGTGCCAGTACGCTACCGTCTGCTTGTCGATCGCGCCGGTAAGCGGATCGATGACCTCCCTGGGATAACCGTCTATCCCAGCAGGCGAGAACACCGCCTGCCATATGCCCCATTGCTCCGTCGATCTGCCGTGGGTGCCGAGAACATTTTCAAAGCGGTACTCGTCGCCTGTAGTCGCGATGACTGAGCCGTCCGGCTTGCGATCGGCGGCGATAGGAACGCTGCCGAAGTCGCCCTTGCGCACGAAGGCATTGGCGTCGTTGTAGAGGTCTATGTTCTGGTACGCGTGGAAGTCGACGGGGTCGGGACAGGCGGCCCAGGTGCCATTGTAGAGATCAGGATAGAAGACCTGGGTGGCGAGCGCTTCCCAGCCGCCGGTCGAGCCGCCGAAGGTAGCGCGGGCCCAACCCTGGCCGATCCCGCGATACTTCGCTTCGATGGCCGGGATAAGCTCCTCGTTGATGGCCGAACCATAGGGACCGACGTTGGCGGAGTCTACGTCGTAGGAGTCGTCGTAATAGGGGTTCGCATTCTGAACGTAGAGCATGATCACACGGGGCAGACGGCCTGCGGTCCAGTCCTGGAAGAATTTGTAGCCGGCATCGCCGCCGTGGATGCTCGCGTTTGGGCCGGGAAGCGTTGAAAGGAAGGGAACCGGACCGAAGCCGGAGTGGAAGTGGTCCTGATAGACAATGAGCGGGTAATGCGCCGCCGGGTGTTCGTCGAAGCCGTCGGGCAGCAGGATCCACGCGCCGAGATACATGTCGCGGCCCCAGAACCTGCTCAGCTTCTCGCTGCGAAAGCGCATGAACTTGAGCCACTTCGCACCGGGGTCCCGGGCCGCCATCACCGCGGGGTCCTGGTCAGTCCCTTCGATCGGCGGAATGACCTTGTCGAGTGCAATCTTCAGGGTCTGCTTCGACGCGGGATCGATGTGCAGCCTTGCCGGTAAGCTGTACGGATTGCCCGGCTTGAGGTTCCAGTGCTGGCCCTCACCCTTGTCCGGCGGCAGCCAGAGGGTCTTACCCGAACTGAGATGGAACTGCTCGTAGACGTTGAAGACGCCCTGCACCATGTAGTCGCCGGGATCGAGGTCGGCGAGGAAGCGCCTTGGATAGCCCACGGTTGTGGGGCCTACCACCAGCGGCTTAGCTGGATCGGCGTTCTCGGCATCCACACCGAACGCCTGCGCGGAGAGGTAGGTCTCCTCCATCTGCATTCGAGGCTCCGAGTCGGTCTTCTTGCTGATGACGAGGACAAGGTGGCCGTTCAACGGGGCCGAGGCCGGAACGGTGACTTCAATGCGCTGCGCCCCGGCAGCAGCAGCCAACAAGAACGGCAAGATGCGGAACATTGGGTGCATACGATCTCGCGAGATGAAGATGAGCAAGGGACCCTAACATTGTGGCATGCATGTGCGGCTGCGGGATCAAAAAGGGATACCGCGGATCCCGTCTGAAACCAGTCGGGAATGCTACGCTCGGATTGGGACGAAGCGGAGACCCACCATTGAGCAACGAAGTTCTACTCGCGAAGCAGTCAACAGCCAGCGATACGGGCGCGGAAGGCAGCAGCCGGTTCGTGCGCGCTTGTCTGCGCCAGCCTGTGGATCGCACGCCAGTATGGTTTCTGCGCCAGGCCGGCCGTTATATGCCCGAGTATATGGCTGTCCGGAAGCACCACACGCTGCTCGAAATCTGCCGTACGCCGGAGGTTGCCGCGGAGGTGACCATCACGGCCGCGGAGCGACTGGGAGTGGATGCGGCGATCATCTTTGCCGACCTGCTGCTGCCGTTTACGCCCATGGGTCTCGACTTCGAGTTCGTGGCGGGAGAAGGACCAGTCGTCCATACGCCCGTGCGGTCGCTCGAGCAGGTAGCGATGCTGCGCACCGACCGTGTCGACGAATTGGGCTATGTTGCGCGTTCGATTGAGAAGGTGGCCGCCCACTTTCGTGCTCCACGAGCAGATGGCGACAGCCTCGGCATCATTGGTTTCTGCGGCGCGCCTTTCACGCTAGCCAGCTACATGATCGAAGGCGGCTCCTCACGAAACTATGTCGAAACCAAGAAGCTGATGTACTCGGACGATGTCGCATGGCCGATGCTGATGGAGAAGCTTGTAACCGTGCTGGTAGCGTTCGCGGCCCAGCAGGTTGAAGGCGGGGCCGACGTCATCCAGATCTTCGACAGCTGGGCGGGTGCGCTCGGCGTCGCCGACTACCGCCAGTACTGTCTGAGTTGGACGACGGAGCTGGTAGGCCGGGTAAAGGCGCTCGGCGTTCCGGTGATCTACTTCGGGGTCGACACGGCATCGCTTCTGCCGGCGATGCGGGAGACCGGAGCGGACGTAATCGGGCTTGACTGGCGGGTGCCGCTCGATGCGGGATGGAAGGCTGTCGGCGAGGGCTGCGGCGTCCAGGGAAATCTGGATCCGATCACTCTGTTTGCGCCGGACGAACTGCTTCAGCGGCGCGTTCGCGAGATACTTACCGCGGCGAACAAGCGGCCCGGCCACATCTTCAATCTGGGCCACGGCATCGTGCCTGGAACTCCCGTCGAGAAAGTAATCCGCGTGGTGGAGTGGGTAAAGGAGTACGGCACGCATGGATGACGTTGGCATGAAGAGCAGAGAGTACGATGCGGTGCTTCTGCTTGCGCATGGAACACCGGATGTTCTGGGCGAGATGGCGGAGTATCTCAGCAAAGTGACAGGGGGGCGAACCCTGCCGCTCGAGGTTGTGCAGGAGCTGCAGCACCGTTATGCCGAGATCGGTCTGAAGGAGACGCCCGGCGAAGAGCCGCCTCCGCTGACCAAGTGGACGCTGACCCAGGCGTTTCTGCTGGAGCAGGCGCTTCGCGCTTCCGGCCAGCCGATGAAGGTGTACGCGGGCATGCGAAACTGGCATCCCTACATCGCCGATGTCGTGGCGCAGATGCGGGCGGATGGCGTGAAGCGATTCATGGCAATCTGCCTGGCACCGCAGAACTCGCGCACTAGCGTGGGGCTATATCGCAGGGCGGTGATGGCAGCGGCGGCGGGCATGGAGATGGACTTTGTCGCCGGATGGGCGGAGAGTCCGACGCTGGCGCGCGCCTTTGCGGACAGGCTCTGGCCAATATGGGCGCAAGCCTGTGCGGAAGCGCGCCGTAGAGTTCCGGTGCTGTTCACGGCGCACTCGGTGCCGTGCAGGACGATCATGACCGGCAGCGCTTCGGTGGCGGGTGCGCGGCCGGGAACGCCGGAGCAGGTTTCGCCCGACCCATACCCGGTGGAGGCGAAGCAAACCGCCGTACTGGTGGCGGAACGGCTGAAGGCGGTCGGAATGACCGCGAAGGACTGGTACTTCGCCTTCCAGAGCCAGGGCATCAGCGGTGGCCCGTGGATTGGCCCAACCGTTGAAGACACGCTGAAGGGACTTCAAGAGCAGGGCGAGGTGGGCGTAGTGATGCAGCCGGTCGGTTTCCTTTGCGACCACGTTGAGATTCTCTACGACATCGACATTGCCTTTACCCAGACCGCCAAAGAGCTTGGGCTGCAACTCTGGCGGGCTGAGAGCCTGAACGATTCCCCTCTGCTGGCGGAAGCCTTAGAAGAGATTGTGAGTGGAGAGTTCAAGGCTGGAGTGGACGAGCGAATCACGGTCTGATGGCTGTCTTGTTCGCAGCGAGTGCAGCGAGACGCAACGCCGTTCCGCTGCTCCGTACTGGACGCCGATTCGGCGGGGACGGCTTCTTCCAGCCTTCTAACCGTGCCTGGTCGAACCTGGATGTGACTTGATGCGACGAATCGCGATCGTGGGCGGAGGCATCGCCGGTGTGACTGCAGCGTGGCAGTTGGCGAAGCTGGCTGCGGACGGCGCGCGAGTCGAGGCGGTGCTCTTTGAGGCGTCATCCCGGCTCGGCGGGATCGTCGAGACGGTTCGCCGGGATGGTTTCATAATCGAGTGCGGACCGGACGCCTGGGTGACCGAAAAGCCGTGGGCGCGCAACCTTGCAGAAGAGCTTGGGCTGGCTGGCGAGATCATCCCGTCGAACGATGACACGCGCAAAACGTACGTCCTTGAAGGCGGCAAGCTGGTGGCTATGCCTGATCGCATGAGGATGATGGTGCCGGTTGACCTTGATGTGCTTAACGCGTCGCCGCTGTTCAGCGCCGCGGCCAAGGCCGCGTATCGTGCCGAGCCGGGAAGGGCAGAGGAGCTCAAGGCTGCTGCTCCTGAGCAGGACGAGAGTGTAGCCAGCTTTGTCGAGCGCCACTTCGGCGCCGAGGTGGTCGCCAAGGTTGGAGCGCCGCTGCTGGGAGGCGTCTTTGGCGGCGACGTAAATACGCTCAGCGTGCGTGCGGTGATGGCACCGTTTGTAGAAATGGAGCGCGAACATGGCAGCCTGATCGTTGCGCTGCAGCAGCGGGCAAAGTCGTTACCGTCGAGACCGGTGTTCACGACGCTGCGGAACGGGACAGGAACGCTGATCGAGCGCATGGCGGCTGCAATCCCTCGCGGATGGATCAAGCTCGACGAGCCTGTGCTTTCGCTTCAGCGCATTGCAGCGGGCTGGAAGATCTTCAGCTCAGGCGGGCAGCATGACTTCGACCATCTCCTGCTTGCGGTGCCGGCAGATACCGCACGGAGGCTCTTGCAGGAGACCGACCCGCTTGCCTCTGAACTGATGCGGATGGAAGCAAGCTCCGCCGTTGTTGCCGCTCTCGGGTTTTCAGAACCGTTCCCGCTGCCGCCGGGCTTTGGCTTCCTGGTGCCTCCGGGAACAGAGGGGAGCCGGTTGTTGGCGGGGACCTTTGTCGATCAGAAGTTCGAGAGCCGTGTTCCTTGCGGATCGCGCCTGCTGCGCGGCTACTTCGGAGGAGCGGTCGCGGACGAGCTGCTCGAGCAAAGCGATGCGGAGATTGTTCTACTCGCCATGAGGGAGCTGCGAGCTGTGCTCGGCGAGCTCCCCGAGCCAGCTCTCAGCGTGGTCAGACGCTGGCCAGGAGCGCTGCCGCAGTATGCGGTAGGACACGGGGAGCGGATGGCGAGGCTTGCGGACCGCGTCAAAGGAGTCGGAGCACTTTCGTTGCTGGGCAACGGCTATCGCGGCGTTGGTCTTCCTGACCTGGTGCGGGATGGAAGGGCAGCTGCCTGTGATGCATTGAATTATGGACAGGACACTTGAAGATCAGCGGCCATGGGAGGGATCGCTGGCTGCGGCTACGCTCAGATCCAGATGCATCCCGGAGAGCGCAGGCTCGTTGAGGTAACAGTTGTCATCGCTGGCGTAGGTCTTCGCGCATGCGGCTGTAAGGGAGCGCCGACGCGGAGATTGCGCATATTGCCAGATCTCGGCCCCGGGCGTTCCGCTTGCCGCAAGGGGCGGCGGATGCAGCGTACAGCCATTTGAAGGCGGGCAGGCATCCTGGTACACCCAGAGAACGACAGGCTTGAGGTTTTGGCTGGTTACAAGCTGTTGGATGTTGCGGGCCGTGGTGATCGTCTGACCGGCACCTTCATTGACCGGCTGGCCGCTCACGTAGGCCCCAGCCCGGTAGCTCGAAGCCGCAACGGCTTCGGTCCACGCCAGCAGGTAGGCAGCCTGTTCGGGAAGCAGGCGTCCGCCCTCCTCCTGATCCAGAAACAGGACCGTACCGGGGGGGAAGTGTTCGCGGGCCGCAGCAGCGACGGCCACCGCAGCGTCCCCCTTTCCAAGGGCCGACGGACTCTTCCTTGCCGACTTGATCTCCGCATCGGTACGGCCGTTGGCGAGCACAAGGAAGCCGAAGCCCTGGGCCAGCAGCAGGGAACGCTTGCCTGCCCAGGAGTTCTGCCGTTCACCGGGAGGGTTCGTCAGCCAGTAGCCGACGAAGTCGAAGTGACGGCGAAGAGCAGGAAGAGCTTGATCGCCGGGATAATCGTTGCGGTCGAATCCAAGGTACTCGCGTCCAGAATATTCGCGTTCAAGCGCCGAAGAGTCACGATTCTGTTGCGCCAGCGCGGGGAATCCGCCGCTCGCCAAGGCGAGAAGAAGTGCGATCGCCCAGGCGACCAGTGTGCGGGAGCGATTCATAACGCCTTGGCGATCGCCTCCCGCAGAACCGCGCTGCCGCCCGGGCGGATCGCACCGTGGCCGGCAGCATACGCCGTGGCTTCATACGTCAGCAGTTTGTGGGCGCTGGAAAGCGCTAGCCGCCGGTCCCAGGTTGCGAGGTTGGGCAAAGGGAAGAACCATGGTGCGAAGCCTGAGACGGTGAGATGACCCACGGCGACCAGAGCGTCTCCTGCAAACAGGGTGCCGTCGCGTTCATCTAAAAAGGACAGGTGACCGGGGATGTGTCCCGGCGTTTCGATGACGCGAAGTGACCCATACATCTCCCCTTCGGCAAGTTGGCGTGTGACCCGGGTAGACATTCCTGGAAGCGATCCTTTGATCTTGCCGGCGGGCTCGCCCGGTGCCAGGGTCTTGTCTGGCGGTTGCCGCAAAAGAGGAAGGCTGCGGGAGCTGGCTGCGACTTCGAAGGGAGCCACGACGCCGGGAGCGGAGGAGCTACTCAGCTTCCGTGCGAGTTCATCGACTGAACCGACGTGGTCGCCATGGGCGTGCGTCAGGGCGATGCGGTAGATGGGCCAGCCCAGCTTATCGGCAGCGGCGAGGATGTTGTCCGCGCTTCCGGGCAGCCCCGTATCAATCAGGGTGAAGCCGTCGCTCTCCCTGACGAGATAGCAATTGAAGAGGCCGAGGCGGGTAAGCTGATATGCCGTGTCCGAGATCCTGGTCGTCTTCATCGCCTGCTGGCGCTCCGTTTCAAGCTGTTTGATGCTGCCAGTCAGGTGCTCGTCTTTTTGAAGTGATGACCTCGCGAATGAGCGGTGCGGGCGTAGCGCGCTGTTCGCTGATGCGATACGTTGCACGAATCATCTCGTATGGCTCCGCCAGCAGGGAGGGGGACTCTGAGAAGAGCGTGACCAAGGGCTGGCCTTCTTCTACCCGGTCGCCGATCTTCGCGTGAATCTCAATGCCAGCGATTGCACTGACGGGATCGCCGGGCTTGGCGCGGCCTGCGCCAAGACGCTGTACGGCCCATCCGACTTCACGGCAATCCATGCTGTGGAGAAAACCCGAGCGGGCGGCGGTGAAGGTACGGGAGGCAGGGCCGCCGGCTTTGTCGAACGCCGACCAACCGGGATTGTCGAAGACGGTGGTGTCGCCTCCCTGGGCGGAGATGATCTGAAGCCAAGCGTGGTACGCAGCGCCGTTGCGGAGAAGATCATCAGCCTGCGCCGCCCCTGCTTCTGGGGTCGAGGCCTTGCCGGCAAGATGGAGCATCCAACCGGAGAGTACGTTGGAAAGTTCAATGAGATCTGCCGACATCGGGTGGCGGCGCTGCTGGAGGATGTCCACACACTCCTTCACTTCGAGCCAGTTGCCGGCAAATCGACCCAGCGGCTCGTCGTGAGTTGTCAGAATGGCCACTGTTCTCGTTCCGGAGGCCTCGCCCGTCTCCACCATCAGCTCCGCTAGAAGGCGTGACTGATCGTAGCTGGGCATGAACGCACCGCTGCCTGTTTTTACATCGAGTACCAGCGCCTTCAGGCCCTCTGCCAGCTTCTTGCTCATGATGCTGGCACAGATAAGAAAGGGAGATTCGACCGTCCCCGTGTGATCGCGCAACGCATAGAGAATGCGGTCCGCGGGCACAATGGTTGGGGTTTGGCCGATGAGGGCCGCTCCGCAGCTCTTGAGCACGGTCAACAATTGAGCCGTTGAGAGCTGCGAGTTAAAGCCGGGTATCGTCTCCAACTTGTCGAGTGTGCCTCCGGTGTGACCGAGAGAGCGGCCGGAGATCATCGGAACGCAGACGCCAGGCACACCTGCTGCCGTTGGGGAAGCAAGCCCCGCGGCCGCAAGGACCGGCGCGATCAGCAGCGATGTCTTGTCACCCACGCCTCCGGTTGAGTGCTTGTCCACGGTGAACGTGTCGAGGGAACTGGAGTCGATCACCTCTCCTGAGAAGCGCATGGCGTTGGTCAACGCGGCAAGTTCGCTTGGCGCCAGACCATTGTGAAAGATGGCCATAAGGAGGGCGGCAATTTGCGCGTCGGTGGCGATGTGTTCGACCACGGCGCGCACGAAGTAGTCGATCTCTGCGGTACTCAGTACGCGCCCGTCGCGCTTGTGCAGGATCACGTCGATGGGATGGATGATTGGCTCGCTCATCAGCACGCGCTCAGCGGTTCTCGTCAAGCCGGAAGGCCGCGGGAAGCAAGTCGATCAGGCTGGCCTCAGCTGGCTTGTCGCCGGTCGCGGGATAGAAGACCCAGGTATTGCCGGTGCTGAATTCGAGGATGGTTTGCCGGCATGCGCCGCACGGCATGGACGCCGCGCCATTTAGGTTTGCGACTCCAACAGCGTGGATCTTGATCTTGGGGCCGTACAGGCCGACTGCGGTAGCGATGGCGGACTGCTCCGCGCATGTGGTGAGGCGAAACGAGGCGTTCTCTACATTGCAGCCGGCGACGACTCGTTCTTCCGCTGAATCTCCGGTGGTGATCAGGATCGCAGCACCGACGCGGAACTTGCTATACGGCGAATAGGAGTGGTGAGCGACAGCAGCGGCACGGGTAAGAAGGTCCTGGATCGCGGCGGAGGTGAGACCGCTTGGGTGCGTCGGCTCGTGCATAGCTGTGAGGCTAGCGGACGCGGCAGGAGGGGTCAAGGCGCTTTCTGTCGGGATTCACTGCGAGCTCTTTGCGCTGCATAATTCGGGGCGTCCCACAAAGCGATTGAACCGGTTGCGGGGCGCTGAATAAAGTGCACACGGCGCAATGCAGGCGACTGAACCCGCATCCTATAGAGTGTTCCCGCTGTAGGCTAGGTCACAGGACGGATACTGCACGTGCCTTCAAGATCAAAGACGCTGACGAAGGGCACGACATCGTTGCCGGAGCCTGGCGGGTCTTATCCCGATGCGGCCAAGACGAACACAGATGCACCAACCGTCTCGGCGGCCGATGCGGAAGCTGCGCTGTCGCTCTTTCATCCGATCACGGCTGCCTGGTTTCGCGCGGTGTTTGAGGGACCCACTCCCCCGCAGCGCGAAGGCTGGCCTGCGATCGCACGCGGCGAATCAACGCTGATCCTTGCGCCAACCGGCACAGGCAAGACGCTGACCGCCTTTCTGTGGTGTCTTGACAAGCTGATGTTGAAGACAGCGGCGGATGCGGAGCGCGGATGCCGCGTGGTGTATGTCTCCCCATTGAAGGCGCTCGCGGTCGACGTAGAGCGGAACCTGCGGTCTCCTCTGCAGGGCATCGCGAACATGGCCCAGCGGCAGGGTGTGGCGTTTCGGATGCCGGAGATAAGCGTTCGCACGGGGGACACTCTGCAGAAAGAGCGGGCGCGCTTCAGTCGGCATCCGGGCGACATCCTGATTACAACACCAGAGTCGCTCTACCTTCTGTTGACATCGCAGGCAGGAGAAGCGCTGCGATCGGTCGAGACAATCATCGTGGATGAGATTCACGCGCTGGTGCCGACCAAACGCGGCGCGCATATGGCGCTCTCCATCGAGCGTCTGCAGGCGCTGACCGGCCGTCCGCTGCAGCGGATTGGACTATCAGCCACGCAAAGGCCGCTTGAAGAAGTGGCCAGGTTTCTCGGTGGCGCGGAGACGGCAGCTGATCCGGTCGCGCCGCCCGCAGTAACCTTAGAGGAGCGCGCAAGCGAGACCGCGCTGCCCGCGAACACGACGGGCGAGGTCGCGGCAGTGTTGATGGAGACCGCGCAGGACCCCGCAGCGCCTTCCAATGCCGCAGGCCCGGTGTACCGGCCGGTCACCATCGTCAACGCGGGTGCTCGCAAGCTGCTCGATTTGCGGGTCGAAGTGCCAGTTGAAGACATGGCGAAGCTCGGCGAGATAGAAGAGATGCCGAGTGGCCCGGCGTCACAGGGGCCAAAGCGTACTTCGATCTGGCAGTCGATCCATCCGCGATTACTCGAGATCATTCGCGAGCGCACTTCGACGCTGATCTTCGTCAACGCCCGGCGTGTCGCGGAGCGACTGGCGGGCGCATTGAACGATCTTGCCGGTGAGCCAATCGCGCGGGCGCACCATGGATCACTGGCAGCGGCGCAGCGCAGCGAGATCGAAGAGTTACTGAAAGCGGGCAGGATCAAGGCGCTGGTGGCAACTTCCTCGCTGGAGCTTGGGATCGACATGGGTGCCATCGACCTGGTCATCCAGATCGAAGCTCCACCCTCTGTTGCCAGCGGAATGCAACGCATCGGGCGCGCCGGCCATCAGGTTGGCGCACCGTCGAACGGCATTATCTTTCCCAAGTACCGTGCCGATCTGATTGCCTGTGCCGCAGTGACAAAGGCGATGCATGAGGGGCACGTGGAGTCGACGCGCTTTCTGCGGAATCCGCTCGATGTGCTCGCGCAGCAGATGGTAGCGATCATTGCAAATCCGCCGGAAAGCGAACCGCAGATCATCCCGCCGCGCGGAAAGAAGAGAACAGCTATCGTCCAGGGAGTGTCCGATGCGGGCGCTGATGAGGGTGAAGGTGCTGGAATCAGCTATGCGGCACTCTATGCGCTCGTTCGAAGCGCTGCGCCGTTTGCCGGTCTGACGCAGACGGTCTTCAATGGCGTGCTGGACATGCTTGCGGGCCGCTACCCTTCCGACGAGTTTGCTGAGTTGCGCCCGCGCGTTACCTGGGACCGAACTCGCGACTGGATTACACCGCGCGCCGGCGTGAAGATGATTGCCATTCTGAACGGCGGCACAATTCCTGATCGCGGGCTGTATGGCGTGTTTCTGGCGGGCGCGTCGAAGCCGATCAGGGTCGGCGAACTCGATGAGGAGATGGTGTTCGAGAGCCGAACCGGCGACACGTTCATTCTCGGCGCATCGACATGGCGCATTGACGAGATTACCCACGATCGCGTGCTGGTGACTCCGGCGCCGGGGGACCCCGGAAAGATGCCGTTCTGGCATGGGGACCGCGCCGGAAGGCCGCTGGAGTTTGGTCGCCGGATCGGTACGCTCATCCGCGAACTGCGCGAGATGCCGCGCAACGTGGCCATTGCCCAGCTGACTGCAGAGCATGACCTGGAGGCAAGGGCGGCCGAAAACGTGATGCGCTACCTCGCGGACCAGGAGATCGTGACCACCGTCGTTCCCGACGATCGCAACATCGTCATCGAACGGGTGCGGGACGAACTTGGCGACTGGCGGGTCTGTGTGCTGACCCCGTTTGGCAGCCGCATCCATGCGCCCTGGGCGATGGCGGTGACGGCAAAGATCCGTGCCACCGGAAGCCAGGAAGTGGAGACCATGTGGAGCGAGGATGGATTCGTTCTGCGCTTCCCGGAGACCGATGAGGCGCCCGCCATAGAGCAGCTGTTGCCTGAGCCGGAAGAGGCCGCGGAGCTTGTGCTGCGCCAGTTGGGATCAACGGCGTTATTTGCGGCGAAGTTCCGCGAGAGTGCATCGCGTGCTCTTCTGCTGCCGCGGCGCCGGGCGGACGGAAGGACTCCTTTGTGGCAGCAGCGAAAGCGGGCGTACGACCTGCTCAGTGTCGCGTCGCGTTATGCTTCGTTTCCCATCCTTCTTGAGGCCTACCGCGAGTGTCTGCGCGATGTCTTCGACATGCCGGCGTTAATGGAGACGCTGCGGGCGATCGGAAACAGGTCGCTGCGTGTGCACACGGTCGACTCGCGCACGCCCTCACCTTTCGCCGCGGCGTTGCTGTTCAGCTATGTCGCAAACTACATCTACGATGGCGACGCGCCGCTTGCGGAGCGCCGTGCGCAAGCGCTCTCGATCGACCAGGACCAGCTTCGCGAATTGATGGGCGATGCCGATCTGCGCGAACTGCTTGACCTGAATGCGATAGAAGAGACAGAAGAACAGCTGCAGTGCACTGCTGAGAGCTACAAGGCAAGGAACATGGACGGTGTGCACGATCTGCTGCTGCGCCTCGGCGATCTCACGCGTACGGAGCTGTCGCGAAGATGTGTCACGGCAGAGGTTGCGGACTCAGTCACGCGGCTGATGCGGGCGCGGAGGGTAATCGAAGTCACAGTTGCGGGTGAGAAGCGGCTGATTGCCGTGGAAGATGCCGGTCGGTATCGCGATGCGCTGGGAGTGCCTTTGCCGCCGGGGCTGCCATCGGCTTTTCTAGCCGCAGTTCCCGAAGCCATGCTGGACCTGGTGCGGCGATTCGGTCGGACGCACGGGCCGTTCACCAGCCAGGATGCAGCTGAGCGGTTCCAGCTTGCGCCCGCAAGCGTGGAGGCAACCCTCAATCGGCTGGTCGGTACCGGCAGGATCGTCGAAGGCGGCTTCAGGCCGGGCGGCGTTCATCGCGAGTGGTGTGACAGCGAGGTCTTGCGGACGGTCCGCCGGAAGTCGCTGGCGCGCCTGCGAAAGGAGGTTGAGCCGGTCGAGCAGCGAACGTTGGCCCGGTTGTTCACGCGGTGGCAGGGAGTCATTCAGCCGAGACGCGGTCTGGACGCATTGCTTGACGTGATCGAGAATCTTCAAGGCGCGCCACTGCCGGCATCGATCCTCGAGACGGAGATATTGCCAGCGCGAATCCTGAACTACAAGCCAACTGACCTCGATACCTTGATCGCTGCGGGCGAGGTGGTCTGGGCCGGATTCGAGCCCATTGGGGAGCGCGACGGGCGCATAGGCCTCTACTTAGCGGAGAAATTACCCACGCTATGGCCGGTGGGGTCAGGAACAGGGAACAAGGAGCAGGGAACTGAGGCATACGTGGGCGCTGCAGAGAAGGAGAAGGCGATCATTGCGTACCTGCAGCAGCGTGGAGCGTCCTTCTTTGGCGACCTCCATGATGCGCTGGGTGGAGGGTACCCGGGCGAGACCCTCGATGCGCTGTGGAACCTGGTGTGGCAGGGAAAGCTGCGGAACGACGGGCTGGCGGCCTTGCGAGCGTACTGCGACCGGCCATCGGGTTCGCCGGGTGCAAGGGGCAAGCCGAAGCGGGTGCATCAGCAGAGCGGCTTCCGCTCCCGCCGGACGACGCCGCCCACGGCACAGGGGCGATGGGCGCTGCAGGCAGTTGCGTTTGAGGGGAACCGGTCGGCCACCAACTGGTCTCATGCCGTTGCGCAGCAACTGCTCACGCGCTTTGGCGTGGTCTTTCGCGAGACCGCGCACGCTGAGAATCTGCCCGGGGGTTTCTCTGCGATCTACGACGTGATGAAGGCGATGGAAGAGTCCGGAAAGATCCGTCGCGGTTACTTTGCTGCCGATCTCGGCGCGACGCAGTTCGCCATGCCAGCCGCGGTGGACCTGCTGCGTTCGCTGCGTAGCGAGCCCGATCCTGGAAAGAGCGAGATGGTACAGCTTGCGGCCACCGACCCGGCGAACCCCTATGGGGCGCTGATGCGCTGGCCGACGGCTCCGGACGCGGGATCATCGCTCACGCGCAGCGTCGGCGCGCGAGTGATTCTGTGTAATGGATCCTTAGTGGCGTATCTCCGGCGCGGTAATCCTAACCTGCAGGCGTTCTTGCCGGACGAAGAGCCGCAGCGATCCCAAACGGCGCGCAGCCTGGCGGAGTTCATGGTCGCGAAGGTGCAGGAGCTTGGAGCCGACCCGAGCTCTCGTGCAGGGATGTTGATCGCTACGATCAATGGCGTAAACATTGCGGAGCATTGGATGGCGCGAACGCTGCTGGACGCCGGTTTTCAGGCGGGAGCGATGGGCTTCAATGTGAGACGAAACCTGCCGCCGCTGCCTGGTAGAGCGACCAAGGACGGAGCGGCGTTGCCGCAGTAGAAGCAAGCCGGCAAACGCCGGGCATCTCTGTAACTGGAAGACTAAGCACGAGGCGCACAGCGGGCGCACTCAGTGCAGTGAAGAATTACTTCTCTCTACCTTGTAGACGTAGAGCGGTAGGCCGGTGCTGTAATTACCGAGTACGTCGATCGTCTTGTCGAGGGTCAGGGAGCGGCCGGTCGCTGCAAAATCGTGCTGTGCATCCTCTGTTGCCGGCGCGGCAGTGAGGTACACGGAAGGATCGCAACGCTCGATCCGTTCTACGGCGGGATCGGTTCCGACGATTAGGTTGGCGGAGAGAATGCCGGTGTAGAGGGAGACGGTATTCGACACGTCGCCGGCTATGGCGCATTGACGCCGCTTCTCGACCGGCACTTCCGACGCCACAATCTGAGTGAAGTGTACAAAGCTGTACCGGGGCTTCAGCGAGTAAGCCATGACTTGTACTGAGTCAAAGAGCAGCGCAAGTGCAATCAGGCCATACAGACAAAGCCCGGCGAAGTGATTCTTCCTCCAGACAGATGCGGTGAAGTGCACGGTGAGTACAACCAGGGGGAAAAGGATGGTGAGGCAATACCTTGGAGGGAAGTAGGTGATGGTTGAGAACACGATGATGCTGGAGCCAAGCCAGACCAGCCCGATCTTTGTCAGAACATCGAACTGTCTGGGGCGATGCAAAAGGAAGAGAACAGCACTGCTCAAGAACGCAACATAGAGCAACGGACCAACATAATGAATCCCTGCACCGATTCGCGCGAGAGAGAGTGGCCAATGCCAGATGCTGCCAATGCTCTTTCGAGTGATGTTGATGTAGGTGTAGAAGTCGTGATCGCGCTTGAACCTGGTCAGGATGACGACGCGGTGCAGCACGGGCAATGGAGCGGTTCCGCAGAGGGCGGCTATGCAGTTCGAAACTTTGTACTGCGGTCCCGATAGGAGCCAAAGAATCGCAAGCAGAGGCAAGGCTGCTGAGACGGCAACAAGTTTGGTTAGCACCCCCAGGGATAGAACGATCCCGGCAAGCAGTGCCAGTGCTCTTGAGCCTGTAACCGCTGCGCGCTTCGCCGCATAAAGGGAAGCGACAATGAAGAAGGCGACGACCGGCTCAACCAGTGCCGTCCGACTAAACGCTAATGCCAGGAAGTTGGTCGCCAGCAGCGCGGTGACAAGGGCCGTATCCGTGGGGCTCAACATGTCTCTCAGTAGGAGATAGATGAGTCCTGCAGAGGCGGTGAAACACGCAACTACAACCAGGCGAGCGAGCCACATACTGACGCCGAACAGCTTGAACGGAAGATACAGCATCGCTGGAAAGAAGGGCGCATCGACAGCCAGGTTGAAGTCGCCCGGCAGGTACCAGTTCCCGGTGATCGCGGCCCGGGTGGCGGCGTTCGCTTCCCAGCCTTCATCGCTGTATAGATCGCCGGACCAGTCTTTTGATTGAAAATGACCAGGAAAGTATTTCCAAGGCGCGTCTGCAGTAAGATGCACCCAGTGCAAGGCAAGCATGAAGATGGCGAGTGCGAGCAGGGCCGGAGCGAGCCAAGACGGAAGCTGCCGACCGTCTGCGTCCGCTTGACTTGAAGGCATGCGGGTAGCGTACCGCAAAACCGGACCACCATCAACCCGGATCATGCGCGTACGGTCGAGACGCGGCGCTCGTTGATCGGAACGCAGGGCAAGGCGACGAGGTTCAGAGGCGAATGCCTGAGGGCGACACAATCTACCGAGCCGCACGCGCTCTGCAGCGCGCCATTGGCGGCAAAGTCGTGACCGGTTTCGACACCGGCCTGGCACCTCTGGCACGAGTCAACGATGACACCCCGCTGACGGGGCGAGTGATAGAAAAGGTCACTTCCCATGGCAAGTGGTGCCTGATCTATTTCTCCGGCGATCTGATCCTTGTGACTCATATGCTGATGAGCGGCAGTTGGCATCTCTATCGCACTGGCGAAAAGTGGTGGATGGGGAAGGACAGGATGCGCGTCGTTGTGCGCACGGCGGAATGGGAGGCGGTCGCGTTCAACGTGCCGGTGGCTGAGTTTCACACGGCCCGCTCACTCGAGCGCTACACCCAGATTCCAAGGCTCGGACCGGACATTCTCTCCGGAGCGTACACGCCGGAAAAAGGGGCGCAGAGGCTGGCGGAGTATGGCGCGGCGCATCCCGAGGAAGAGGTGGCCGTAGTGCTGCTGAAACAGACGGTCCTTGCGGGACTGGGCAATGTCTACAAGAGCGAGGTGCCGTTTGCGGCAGGGGTCAATCCATTTCGCCCCATGCGAACGATTACGCAGCGCGAGATTGACGTGATGGCTGATGTCGCCCAGCGCTACATGCAGGTCAATGTGATCGATGGTTCGGGCGATGGAATTGTGACTTACTTCGGCAATCGAAGAACCACGGGAAACTCGAACCGTGATGAACGGCTTTGGGTGTATGGACGGCAGGGACAGGAGTGCCGGCGCTGCGGCGGTACGATCATGATGCGAAAGCAGGGGGAGCAGGCACGGTCGACCTACTGGTGCCCAGAGTGTCAGCCTTGGCAAGATGGCCTTGTAAAGGCCGAGAACACGCAAGTAGGCAGCGAAGTTGCACAGAGTGCTCCGGTGGGACGCACTTCCACTTCCAGGCGGCGCAGAGTCGGCTGCTAACGGCCCGGTAACACTGCCGCCGCAGTCGTCGGAGGGGCAGCGCCCTTCTTGTCTGCCGGAGCATACTTCGAAGCGCACTTGGCCTGCAGCTGCGTGGCGTGAAAGACTCCGTCTTTGCCGTAGGTGCCGACGGCGAGCGCCTGGGCGTCGTCCTTGAACGTATCAGGCGGGGGCTCGGAGCCTTGATAGGCGACCTGGAGCAACTTACCCTGTTCCATCAACTGAAAGCTCGCATTCGTGCCGACGCGGTGGATGCTGCCTGGGGCAACATTTCCGGCGACGCGAAGATGCCGCGTATAGGCCTTGTTTCCCATGCCTTGAAGCTCAGAGATGGTGACGTAGTAGCTCTTGGTGTCACCGATTGCGGAGAAGGCAAGCCAGGCGACAGTTGCCAGGATCACGATGCTCGCGACGATAATGCTGATCGGCTTCTTGCTGACTGCTGACATCGATTGCTCCGCAACCAGTCTACCCCTTTTGAAGAGGGCTGTGCGGGTCCGTGGGAGCACGATGACCTGCTTCGAACGAAGCCTCACCATCCATGGGATAAGAGAGAGGTGCCGGTTCCTGCGACTTCGCGCTCTTCTTGGCCTTCCGAGCGCTATAGCTGGCAGTTGGCCAGTGCGGCTTTGGCGACCATTTGCCAAAACGCTGTTCGCCGTCGACCTCCTGACCGCACACCTCGCAGGGATGGGCACGCCACTGCGCGCGATCGATGTTCTGGGTCAGCAGTTGCTGAACTTCTTCGCTGAATTTACCGGGACAATTCTTGATAAGCATGGCTCTTAGCGGCTGACAGTGCGAGGATCGCACCTGCCTCCTTTAGTTGGACTGTATTATTCGCGTTTGGGATGGTCTGTACGCTGCGTGACACAGCGGCCTATCGCAGCGGATGCTATTCACTGGTTAGAAGCGATGGAAAGAGCCACCGGACGGGCGGTCTTTACCCAACCAATGTTCAGGGTGAGATGTTCGTGCAATGCTTTCGTCTCGTGGATCAAGCTTCTGGTGCCGACTGCTCGTTAGCGACACACACAAAGACGAAATCAGCAGGCCAGAGGCGGCTGGTTGTGCAGCGTATACTTTGGGAACGGATGCCACGTTTTGGAGATGAAATGAGCAGCAACGGAACCGAGCAGCACTTGAACGGCAATGGCGCACAAAGCAACGGGAATCGCTACACGGTTCCGACCGGTCGCGCAGAGTGGATCGTCAAGCGCAAGGCCGAAGCAGCCCGCACCGGCGACACCAACATGAGCCAGATGCACTTCGCCCGGAAGGGACTTGTCACCGAAGAGATGGCTTACGTTGCGCAGCGCGAGAAGATTCCGGCCGAACTGGTGCGGAGTGAGGTCGCTCAAGGGACGATGATCATCCCCGCAAACATCAATCATCCTGAGCTCGAGCCGATGGCCATCGGCGTTGAATCGCTGTGCAAGATCAACGCGAACATCGGCAATTCCGCTCTGTCCTCCAACGTAGAGGAAGAACTTCGCAAACTCCATACCGCCGTCCACTTCGGTGCAGATACGGTCATG
The DNA here is from genome assembly GCA_964658395.1 of uncultured Granulicella sp. Lineage (GTDB taxonomy): Bacteria > Acidobacteriota > Terriglobia > Terriglobales > Acidobacteriaceae > Edaphobacter. The sequence continues at coordinate 32,043 of CAZZYQ010000012.1, forward strand.
GATCTTTCTACGGGCGGTGACATTCGCATGATCCGCGAAGCGATCCTGCGGCACTCTCCGGTGCCGATCGGGACGGTGCCTCTGTATGAGGCTCTGAGCAGGGTCAAGAAGGTTGAAGACCTCAATATCGATCTGTACCTGGAAGTCATTGAAGAACAGGCCGAGCAAGGGGTCGACTACTTCACAATCCACGCCGGGGTGCTGATCGAGTACGTTCCGCTTGTGGCGAAGCGCATCACCGGTATCGTCAGCCGCGGTGGAGCGATTCTTGCCCAGTGGATGACCTCGCACCACAAGCAGAACTTCCTCTACGAGAACTTCGACCGCATCACCAAGGTCATGGCGAAGTACGACGTGAGCTATTCGCTTGGCGACGGTCTCCGCCCCGGCTGTCTTGCCGATGCGAGTGACGAGGCACAGTTTGCCGAGCTGAAGACCCTCGGCGAACTCACCCGCCACGCCTGGAAGTCCGATGTTCAAGTAATGATTGAAGGTCCTGGCCATATCCCTATGGACCAGATCAAGCTCCAGGTGGACAAGGAAGTGGAGCTTTGCGACGGCGCCCCGTTCTACGTTTTGGGGCCTCTGGTTACCGACATCGCACCGGGCTACGACCACATCACCTCAGCCATCGGCGCGGCGATGATCGGGTGGCATGGCGCGGCGATGCTCTGCTACGTCACTCCGAAGGAGCACCTCGGGCTGCCGAACGAGAAGGACGTGAAGGACGGAATTATTGCCTACAAGATCGCCGCCCACGCGGCCGATGTTGCTCGCCATCGTCCGGGCGCGCGGGACAGGGACGACGCCATCTCGCACGCGCGCTACACCTTTGACTGGGACAAGCAGTTCGCCCTCTCACTGGACCCTGAGACCGCCCGCTCCATGCACGATGAGACCCTCCCGGACGACTATTACAAGGAAGCGGCGTTCTGCAGTATGTGCGGGCCCAAGTTTTGCAGCATGAACTGGTCGAGCAAGGTAGACAGGTTCAATGAGGCCGAGTTTGGTCTCAAGAAGCAGGACCTCACCCAGATCATGACCGAGCAGTTAGCACTCAGGGGCTAGCTGCGACGCTGCTCGGACCACCGATGCGGGTGCATCCACCTTAGTTGCACCTCCATCTCGCCCACGGTGCGTCCCCGGGACAGCAAACCGCGTCTTACTTGAGTGAGTGCGTGCTTGCTCGCGTCGGTGTGCCTCCCCAATGAGCAAATACAGAACGGAAATATTGAGAGAAGCAGCCGACTTCGTCCGCCACTGGGATGAGTTGAATACCCTGCGCGACATCGCAAAGGCGAGAACGGATGTGTTGTTGGATCCGATCCACTTTCTGGCGTCGACCGACTCCGCCCGCAGGTCTTGCTCGGTCGCATGCTGGCGCGAGCAAAGGTTGATCGGGGTTCTCTATGCCACCGAACACTATTTCAGGGGGCTGGGTAGTGGATATGCCATTGGTGGCGACTTCACCGGTCGAGGACTGCTGCTTTGTGCGCCGGAAGACGAAGCATGTGTGCTGAAGGAAGGGGTGCAGCGGATCGTCGCGGACGGAGTACATTCGCTCCATCTGCGCTTTCTTCCCAGAGACTACACACGGCCCAGCTTGAAGGGCCTGAAGATGAAGTTTCTTGATGCCGTGATTCCGGGGGACCGCATTGCCCTTAAGCCTACCTTCGAGGAGTTTCTCGCCGGCCTCGGCAAGCACACCCGCCGTAACGTCCGCGCCTACATGCGAAAGACAGCGGAAGCTGGCATCGAGTTTGTGCCCTTGTTGACCCGGGACCAGTATGAAGCGGGGGTGGTTCGCCTGAATGCAGGGAGCAGCTTTCCCGCGGAAAGCGCGCGTCTGCAGCGTGACGAGCGACTGCTGGCGTTGCATAATGGCCAGCGTTTCGGCCTGCGTGCTGCCGATGGCACTCTCGTATCCGTGTTGTGCGGCTTCCGGCGGGGCGACCGGTTCCACCTGCTCACGCAACTGAATGATGCGACACACGAGCGCCTAAGCTTATCGCTGGTGCTGCGTGGCTACACAATCGGCCATCTGATCGAGACAGGACACCGCGAACTGCAGTTTATGGGCGGCAGTTCGCTCAGTTTCGGCAGGTTTTGCGAACCGCAGGCCTACCGCTCCATCTTTATTGACAAGAAGCGCGGCGCGGCTGCCTGGGCGAAGCAGATGGGGAGCAGCATCGTGGACATGATGATCCGCATGGGCCGTCCGATCCCAGAGGGTCTGGCGATCCTGTGCAATGGCTTTTTGGAAGAGCGGAGTTTGAGTCAACGCACGGCACTGCGGCCAGCTGCCATGCTGTTCCAGCAGAACGCATCGCGCGGCCTTTAGCTGCCTAGGATGCGAATGTGCACACCACAAATCTATTAAACTGCCTAGGATCGCGGATGAGACAAGGTGGGGTCAGCCTCTTTCGAGGGAGGACGCATAGACATGAAGACCGGGCCGATGACGGTGGCAACGAAGACCAAAGCTAGAACCAATTCGTGCATCATGGGAGTGTCCCTCGGGAAAGTGGAGCAGGTGTTAGCTGCAAGGATCGTCGCTCGTGGATGACTCAGAAATTGCACTTCGGGTGGAACGATCGTCCAAAAGTTGCAGAACGCCAGTTGTTCAAGAGCGGCCAAATCAGTGTGGAGCACATCTGTGGAAAAGGCAAGCCTTATTCCCTGTTGCCCGAAGAAAATGCAAGCAAGAGCCATCCGCTCCGTCCGTAACTTACCGGGCACCTGATTCAAGCACCGCTGCGGCACGCTCGAGAGCGTCGGTAAGTCGTGCCAGCTGGGCCTGGGCCCGTGCCTGGTCAGGAACATCGATCGCTTCGCTGACGCCTGGTATGACCACGGCCGCATAGCCGGTAAACTCTCCCGGAGCATAGATGGTGTGTTTGTACCAATCGCGCTTGGGTAGGCCCTGCGGATCGAGCAGTGCAGACTCTGCGTCGCGGAGCGCCCTGTTCAAGGCAGCAGGCGAGGCAGGAGCCGCGACCTGACGCGCGTAGATTGTGTTCCCGGCAGCGGCAAGGTGAGACGCTGCCGCGTGCGCAGCGGTGAAGTCCAGGTGGAGCTTAGCAGCTTCCGCCTGGCGTTGTGCCGCATCGACATAACCGATGATCGCTTTCGCATACATCCTGTAGTCATAGGGCAGGACGTCGGCATCTGCCATGTGAAGGATCTCGATACCGAAGACCCTCGCCTGCTGCTGCTCGTAGGCGAAAACGGGATCGGCGAATTTGATGAACCAGTTGTAGTTGTCGAAGACCGAGTGGTACACCCCATAAGGGCCCTCGGAGCCGATGTCCGTCGACGGTACACCCATGTGCTGTAGGAAGGGCGTGAAGTCAGAGCCGGAACCGAGATCTCCGACCCGCACCTCGGCCAACCTGCTGTCTCCAACAGCAGAGCCGGGCTGCTGGCCTCGCCGGCCCCGCCCTTCATCCTGGCTTCTCTTCCAGGCGTCGTAAACCGTGCCGCCGGCAGGACTGGGGACGTCCTGGGTGACCTCGCGCACAAACTGCTGGAGCGACGGCACGGCGGCGGCGCTGAAATCCGGGCCCGCGACGCCGACATCCGTGTTGAAGTATGCAACGGCATGCTTCAGCTGGTCGGCGTGTTCTTCAACCCACTCCGTTGAGCCAATCAGGCCCTCTTCCTCTGCGTCCCAGGAACCGATCACGATGGTTCGCTTGGGCTTCCATCCCTGCTTGATCAGTTCGCCAAGGCCATGAACCGTTTCCAGCATGGCCGCGGTGCCGCTGTTGGGATCGACGGCACCATAAACCCAGGCGTCGCGGTGGTTCCCGGCGACCACCCAGTCGTCCTTCTGGTCGGGATCGGTGCCTGGTACGGTGCCAATCACGTCCCAGATGGTGCGCAGTTTGGTTTCCTGCTCCAGGTGCATGTGAACGGTGACTGCGGAGTCGCCGCCGAGGTGATAAGTGAAGGGGAGGCCACCCTGCCACGTGCGTGGCGACTCTTTGCCGTTGAGGGCAGCGAGGATGGGCGACGCGTCTTTGTAGGACAGCGGGTTGACCGGGATGCTGGGCTGATTGTTCTGGAGCTTGTCGGCCGGGATTCGTTTCGTTGTGGGGAGATCGAGGGTCGACGCAATCCCCGGGGTCTCAGGATCGCCGGGGTAGATCGGAAGAAACTGGGTCGACCCGCGCTGCACAGCGGACTCGGGCCGGTATGGCCCTCGGGGATACATGTCCCCCTTGACGTAGCCATCGTCCGCCGGGTCGGAGTAGATAAGGACGCCTTTGGCTCCATACTGCTGTGCGATGTAGACCTTCACGCCGCGAAAGTTTCCGCCATAGCGGACAAGTACGATCTTGTCCTTGATGCTGACGCCAAGTTCGGCGAGCTTCTTGAAGTCCGCCTCGGTGCCGTAGTTGGCATATACAGCCGGGCCTGTTACGTCTCCTGATGGACTCGAGCCATTGAAAGCAACGCTCACTCGAGGATCGTCCTGAAACGGATCGCCACCGTCTACAACAGGGTCGACGTGCTCCGGCGTGGGTCCAGACATGATCTGTTTGCCCACGCTATCGGTTGCCTCGACCACAATTTTAACGGGCTTGTTCATCAGCACGCTGTACGGCACAATTTGCGTCGCCAGCCCCGCCGCTTTGAACCTGTCGGCAACATAAAGGGCCGTCTTGTAGTCTTCGGGCGAGCTGGCCCAGTGGGGCTCGGCGGTAAGCGTCTTCAGGTGCTGCCCGGCAAGACCGGCGTCCGGAACCGCCATGAAGATCGCATCCCACTTCGCCTGTTGCGCGAAGTCACGGTATCCAAAGACCTGCTTTGGCTGCTGAGAGAAGAGTGCGCTGGCGGTGAGGGGAAGCAGGAAGGCGAGTCGCGTCCGGGTCAATAGAGGGGCCTTGTTGAAACGGGATAGTTCTTACGAACTTAATGAGAGATCACTCGAAACGCAAGCAGCCCAAGCAGCAGCAGGCAGTGTAGGAGAGCCGCGCAGCGACGATACTTGCGAACCAAGTCGTGTACGGAGCAACGTCTACCACTTCCACCGACGCTTGTGGTGGCGCGCCGAGGGGGGTACTATTCTTGCTCGACCCGGAACCCAAATTAGATCTCCACGAGGTGAACCATGCGTTTTGCGTTTGGCGCGGCCATTTTGACCGCTTCCCTGGCACTTTCAGCAGCTGGGCAAAGTCCAGCATTTGCCGCATCCGGAAAGGATGTTGCGATCGGCGACCCGTTGGCTCTGACGTTCTACGTTGCACCGGCTCATCCGAGTGCAGCAGAAGCCAAGGCACAATCGATTCAAACGCCCGGTTCTGCGGACTATCACCACTTCCTGACCGTGGCGCAGTATGTGCGCGACTATGCGGTAAGTGACGCAGAATTGCAGAACATAGAGAACAGCCTTGTGACGCTTGGATTCAGCATAGGATATGTGTACCCCAACCATCTTGCGATTGAGGTGCTGGGCAGTGTAGGGACGGCGCAGCAAGCGCTTGGAGTCCATCTGAAACAGTATGTTAAGGACGGCCGCGCCGGTTTCGCACCCACCGCTTCCCCCGTTCTTCCTGCGGCTCTGCAAGGCAAGATTCGCGGCATCGGAGGGCTGAGCACTCTTACCCGACCGCATGCCCAACATATGCGGTCAGCCATCGAAGAACTGAATACGAAGCGCTCAGTTCCCGCCAAACTTGTTGGCGGCACGCCGGGCGACTACCTCCCGGCCGACTTCGCGAATATCTACGACGTCAACCCGATCTACCGAAGCGGCATCAAGGGCCACGGGAGCACGGTAGGTATTGTTACGCTCAACAACTTCGATGCAAGCGATGCTTACACGTTCTGGAAAGCAATCGGACTGCGTGTCTCGCAAGACCGGATTACGAAGGTCGACGTAGACGGCGGCTTTACGGCTGCGTCGAACAACGCAGACGGCGAAAGCGAGTCTGATCTCGACACCGAGTATTCAGGCGCCCTGGCTCCGCAAGCGAACGTGCGCGTGTACGTCGCTCCGAACGAGACCGAGGCGAACTATATCAACGCGTTCGAAGCAGCTGCGTCTGAGAACATCGCGGACACTGTCTCTGCGAGCTGGGGCGGTTCCGAGCTGTACTTCTTTCCTGACCTCACGCCCTCTTACCCGTCTGAGACCTACCTGCTCGACGACTTCCACGACGTCTTCTTAGAGATGGCGCTCCAGGGGCAGACCGTTTACATTGCGACCGGCGACTCCGGTTCTTTTGACACGGTGCGAGGCTGCCGTGTCTTCGGCACTCCCACCGCTGATGATCCTGTCTGCAATGCCCCCTATGCGGTCCAATCTCCGGCCAACGATCCGCTGGTCACGGCCACCGGCGGAACCACGTTGCCGTTTTCCTTCACGACCAGCGGCGGCTTTCACGTTTCCGTTCCCACCCACCGGGCATGGAGCTGGGACTATCTGGCGTATGAGGCCGCCGAGCAGGGATTCGGCGCAGTGTACCCGCTGTCGCGATTCTTTTCGGTTGGCACAGGAGGCGGCGTCAGTTCGTACTTCAAGACACCCTGGTACCAGAAGAACACGCCGGGTATTACCAAGACGAAGACGGGACAGTATCTAACCTTTGACTTCGGCTCGGGCGCTGCCATTTACACAATTCTGCCGTCACAATTTGCGGGTCGCAACCTGCCCGACATCTCCACAAACGCTGATCCAGAGAGTGGCTATCAGATCGTCCAAGGCAATACGCTCTACGATTTTGGTGGTGGCACAAGCTTCGTTGCGCCCCAGTTGAACGGTGTGACGGCACTCTTCGTGGAGGCGTTAGGCGGTCGCGTGGGCCAGATCAATCCTGCGCTTTACCAGGTCAATTACCTTGCGCTTCGGGACTCAAAGCTCGGCAACAACTGGGGCTACGATGCCTTGCCTGGATATGACAATGCGACGGGTCTGGGAACGCTGGATGCGGCGAAACTGCTCTCCGGACTGCAGTCTCTGAAGAACGTGCACTAAGCCGCATTGGAGCGGCGCCGATGGAAGCTCTTCTCATCGAGCGCCGCTTCCAGCGATCTACAATGACCGCCGAAAATCAGGCGAGTACGGCCACAGGCTCGCCGCAGAATTTGCAGCGCTTCGCCGCGACAGGTATGTCCGAGAGGCACTCAGGGCAGGTCTTCGTTGCAGGGGGAGTGTCCGCGACGGGACCCTTCACCTTGGCGAGAAGAAAGTTCAACGGCACAACAACGGCAAAGTACACGACGGCAGCCTTCAGCACGAAATCGAGAAGCGCGTTGAGAAAGCTGCCATACAGGAGCTTGCCACCGTGTACATCGAAGATGAGTGAGGAGAAATCGGGCTTGCTGACGATTGCCGCCAGCAATGGCGTGATCAGGTCGGTTGTAAGCGCTGTGACTACAGCACCGAACGCCGCACCAATTACGACAGCGACGGCGAGATCGACTACGTTTCCTCGAAGGATGAAATCACGAAAGCCCTTGAACACGGATGAATCTCCCTGGGAACAGATTAGGAACAGATTTCAATTGGCGAGTATAGCAGTGAGAGCGATGCGGATTGATCCTGGAAGCGCGGTGCGGGCAGCTGCCTACACTGGCCGCTGGACTAGTGCGTTGCCGTCAGCCAGAGTGCATAAGGATAGAGCAGGAAGACGAGGATCATCGTGACGGCCATCAGATCCATGTAGATGCACAGGATGACTCCGCCATGATAGAGGCTCCAGCGCTTGCGAATGCAGCGCACGGTGTCCACGGTACCGGCGATCGAGATGAGGCAGGGGATAATCAAAAGAAGCGTTGCCCGGTTGTGCGGGAAGTCGGACAGGAAGAAGGCTGCCGTCAAACTGAACAGAACCAGGAGATTGCCGCGGGCCAGTGACCGATGGTACGGGTTGAGCAGCGCAGGCAGCACACCTTGATTATCTACGGAAGAAGATTAGATTTTCTCCTGGCCTTCGGTCCGGAATTGGCGGAGGTGAAGTCGGACGCTTCCGGCGTTGAGTAAATCGAAACTACTTCTTTGCGGAAAGCGCCTTGACGACGATTGCGTTCGGCGAGGGCCCGGCGGGCAGAATGGTAAACAGTGACGGACCCAGCTTGCCCTGGGTGCGGACGACGCTCACATCGCCAGAGTGCGCATCCGTTGCCAGCAGCAGATGTTCGTCGGCAGAGAAGGCAAGGACATCGGGGGCTGAACCCGTGCGGATGCTGCTCACCAGTTTGCCGTCGTCGATGCTGTAAAGCCCGAGTGAGTCGGCGCCAAAGTTAGCAACCCAGAGGGTGCTGTTGTCCCCGCTTACCAGGCCATGAACCGGTTTGTTGCCGATGGGGTAAGTGCCGCCTACCTCATTGGTTGAGGTAGAGATCTCGGAGATGGAATCGGACCCGAAGTTCGAAACGAATATCTCGCCGCCGTCCGGCTTCATCGCGAGATGCACGGGCGTCTCCCCCACGTCGAGCAAGGTAAGAACGTGATCGTCGGTCAGCGATGGGTTCTGCTTGGCAGCCCACGACTGGCTGGCCGCCGCAAGGTTGATCGCCATCACCTGATGGCCTGAGGAGCAGGCTACAAACACCTTGGACGAGTCAGGCAGAATGACGGCATCGGTTGCGCCGGGACAACCGGTGAAGCTCGAACGCAGCGTGGGGGGCTGGGTGCTCGTGCTCTCTGCCGGTGCGACGTTGAAGATAGAGATGCTCCCGCTGCCCCGGTTGGTTACGACCAGCGAGCGCATGTCCCAGGAGATGCGGGCCAGGCCGGGTTGCTCCCCGGTGGGCGCGACGGAAATCTCGCGATGGTGCTCGAGGTCTACGACGGACACATTGTTCGATCCCGAGTTTGCCACGTAGGCGCGGCGTCCGAGCGGGTCAATGCTGATGAAGTAGGGCTGGCGGCGGACTGCGATGGTAGCCGTGACGGTGTTGGTCTGTGCATCGATCACCGAGACAGATCCGTTGCTGCCGCCGCTGCCGGCGTTCACGACGTAGACTTCACTGTTTGCCGGGTTGACTCCCATGCCAGAGGGACTGGCACCTACCTGCAAGGTGCGGTCCGGACGCATGTAGACAAGGTCAAGGACGCTTACTGTACTTGCCTTTCCGTTGCTGACATAGGCGAACTCCCGGTAGCCTTCAGGCGTGTCGAAGCCCTTGCGACGGCAGCCTGCGGCTGCGATGAGGCTGCTTAGCAGCAGGAGTGAAAGGAGCGGTCTCATCGTATCGGGTTGCCGCTCTCGCTCCACTCATACACAACCACGCCGAGATCACTGAGAAGCTGCATGGCAGACTCCATGTTGCGGCGCACCTGCGGACGGGCGCTCACCGGCGTATCGTGCGCTTCCTCGATGGCAACAACGCGGCCGTAGGGCCATGCGGTCTGGGGCACAGCGTTCAGTGCGGTAGGAAGGTCGGCGGTGCGAATGTTCAGGTCCTGGCGGCGTGCGCCGACAGGCCGCAGGATGCTGCCGACGCCTAGCTCGCTCGGGTTGGCATCTGCGAGAGTAACGTGGAGGGTCAGCATGCCACCTTGCACCGTAAGGTAGGGGTTCTCCCACGAGGTGAGCGCATGCACAGCCATGTAGCGCGCCTTCGAAGGCGGAGGAATGAGATCGAGCCGCTGTCGGATCAGTTCGTTCTGCGCCTGCTCTTGCACGTTTGCCGCGGGCGTTTGAGCCGCGGGAGGGTTGCGATTACAGCCAACGGTGAGCAGTGCAGGCACCAGAGCTGCCGCTACTACAGTGAGGCGGAGGAACAGCGTTGACCGTGCCAGCATGCTGACGCAGCGGACAGGCCGATTGGACGAGTGGTTCAAATGCACCGATCCAGCATATCAAGACCGTGCATCCGGGCAGATCATCAGGCGTACTTGCGTAAAACGCCGAGTACCTTACCCTGAATGCTGACATTTGCTGCGGGCGCGTAGATCGGCGCCATCTCGGAGTTTGAGGGTTGAAGGCGGATCAGGTTGCCTTCGCGGTAGAAGCGCTTGAGGGTGGCCTCGGCACCGTCGATGAGGGCCACGATGATCTCTCCTTCGCGCGCCGTACGGGTGCGTTCGACGAGGACATAATCTCCAGAGACGATGTGCTCGTCTCGCATCGAATCGCCTCGAACTTCGAGCGCAAAGACCTCGCGATTGCCGATGATGTCGTTGAGCGAGATGCTTTCGGCGTATTCGATCGCTTCCACTGGCCGACCGGCCGCAATGCGTCCGAGCAGCGGCAGTCGGTCGGCGCCCTTCTTGCTGGACCGCGCCGGCAGAACATCGATAGAGCGGCTCCGGTTGTGCGCGCGCTGCAACAATCCTTTGCCCTGCAGGTTCGTGATGTGTTTATGGACGGTCGCTAAGGAGCTGAGCCCGAGACCTGATGCGATCTCCTCGTAGGAAGGCGAGTAGCCGTTCTTCTGTGTGAATGCTGAGAGGAAGTCGATGACCTCTTTTTGCCGCCGTGTAATCGCCATGCCCGTATTGTAGCGAATAAAAAGCGAAGTGCAATCAATATTTGCAGGTGACAGCTGTGGAACACGGCTCGATACCAGTCAGTGATCTCGCTCAATCGCAGACAAGGCGGCACTGGTTGATCTTCGCGGGCGGTGAGAATACGCGCGGCAAGCGAGAACGAAGAGTTGATGATCAGGTTCTTCCAGGCACGCGATTCCTGAAACGGAACGACGCTTCAGAAAATCTTTGGGACACACCTTGAAGGGAGCGTGTGAACGGAACAAGGTAAGAGCATCAAGATTTAACCATTCACAAAAGAGATGGCAGCAGTTCAACACCTGGGGTGATGATGCGAGTTCTGATTGTCGAAGACGATTCTGCGTTGGCGTTGTTTCTGCAAAAAGGGCTCCAGATGGAAGGGCATGAAGTGGAATGGTCAGCCGATGGCGACGCCGCCATGGAACAACTCGCGCTGCGTAAGCCTGACCTGATGGTCCTCGACCTGGGCCTTCCAAAGAAGAATGGCACCGAAGTTCTGGAGTCGCTCGCCGGTCACTTCGAAGGGATGTCCGTGCTCGTTCTTACCGGCCAGAACGATGTTGAGATACGCGTGAAGTGCTTGAATCTTGGAGCGGACGACTGCATGCTGAAGCCCTTCAGCTTTCACGAATTGAGAGCACGATGCCGCGCGCTGCTGCGAAGGCGGGAACAGTTTGCCGATCCCGTGCTTCGGCAGAACGGTCTCGAACTGCACCGGATGGAGCGCAAAGTGACCCGAGACGGTCAGCCGATTGATCTGACCGTGAAGGAGTTCGCCCTGCTTGAGTTCTTGTTGCAGAAACGCGGATTCTGCTGCACCCGGGCGGAGCTGCTGCGTGAGGTGTGGCAGATGTCTCCGGATACCGGGACAAACGTCGTAGATGTGTATATCAACTACCTCCGGCGGAAGCTTGCCGCCGCGCTGCCCGAGGGACAAAACGGTCCGGAGTTGATCGAGACAGTTCGCGGAGCTGGGTACATGCTCGGCGGCGCTCCGTCCGGAGTCAACATGCAACCGGGCAGGAGGCAGGTTCAGCGTGCGGACTGCGGAGACTCGCTCAGGCAGTCGTCCGTACGGCAGGGGGCATAAACATGGCCAGACAGAGCAGGACGGACGAGAGTTGGGACGGCGAGGAGCCGGAGACAAAATTGCTGCAGCAGGTCAACGCAAGCCTCCATGAACTAAGTCAGCCGCTTACGGTGCTGCTGTGCGCGCTCGAACTGGGCGCGGGCATCGACACCATGGACGAATTGAAGCAGGTAATGAGCGGAGCGCTCGATCAGTGCAGGCGGCTTCAAGAAACCGTGCACACGTTGCAGATCCAGGTGCTGCAGTCTGCGCCGGGCAACAGTTCCACTCCAGCCGTCTGGACGTAAACGAAGTACCGGCAACAAGTATTTGCAGGGTAAAGACGAGGGAGAGCCGTGAACGCGACCAATGCAGCACTGGGTGAAGTTGTCTCTCCGGCCAGCCGGACAGTAGTCCTGGCAAGTACAGACGCCTCTCTGCGGACCCGGCTGCGCGCCAGCCTCGGCAGCCTTCGCTGGCAGGTGCGCGAAGCGAGCGGAGGGGCGGAGACGCTCGCTTTACTTGAACAAACGCGCGCCGAAGCGCTGATGTTTGACAGTTGGCTGCCTGATCTGGACGTCAGCGAGTTTGTCGAGCAGGTCCGAACCCAGCATCCGGGCATGGACCTGGTGCGGATGGAAGGCGCGAACGAAGGCGAGGGGCCGCGGAGCCCGCGGCGCAATGAGCTGCTTCATGCATTGCGGGAGGCGCAGGAGGCCGGCCCCCAGACCGACACAGCGGTGTGGGCCACGGCCGCGCTCGCCATTCCCAGGGGCCCCGGCCAGACGGGCACGAACCCGGTGCGTCCCTCCCAGATTCGCACTTCACTCGAAAGGCCGCGCACGGAAGCCTACGGGCGTCCGGTCGACGCAGGACTGACGGAACTGGTGGGGGAGAGCGCAACCATGGCAGAGCTGGCGCAGCTCATCCGGCTGGTCGCGCCGCGTTCTACCTCCGTCCTGATCGAAGGCGAGACAGGCACGGGAAAGGAGGTGGTAGCGCGTGCGCTGCACCGCCTGAGCCTGCGATGTTCCAAGCCCTTCGTTGTGTTGAACTGCGCGGCGATACCGGAGTCTCTGCTCGAAGCGGAACTCTTCGGCCATACTCGCGGCGCCTTTACCGGAGCGGTACAGGCCCGCACCGGGCGCATCGAAGCCGCTCACGGAGGTACGCTTTTTCTCGATGAGATCGGCGAAATGCCGCTGGCCCTCCAAGCCAAGATGCTGCGCTTTCTGGAGTGCGGCGAACTACAGCGTGTAGGCGACAACGAGACCCTGCGCGTCGACGTTCGCGTGATTGCTGCCACCCACCAACCGCTCGAGGAATGTGCGAGGCAGAAGACATTTCGCCTCGATCTCTACCATCGGCTGGCGGTCTTTCCAATCGAAGTTCCGGCGCTGCGCGAGAGACGGAGCGACATCGACATTCTTGTCGAGCATTTTCTGGAAGAGATGGGCCGGGATGCGCCCAGAAAACACATCAGTCCGCAGGCGATGGCGAAGCTGCGCGGCTACGACTGGCCCGGCAATGTACGTGAGTTAATTCACGTTCTGGAACGGGGCGTAATCCTTGCGCAGGACCGCCTGGAGATCCAGCCTGGAGACGTGCGCTTCGGCAGGGTGACCCAGGGTTGAGAGTACACGCGGCAGGACGAAGAGCGGCGACGGCGGAAAGACTTGTCTCTCCGGATCGATCTGCTTATGCAGTGATGCTGTTTGGGCTTTCCATTCCGTCCGCGTAGCTCAGGGATTCAGGACGTGGATCGTACCGAGCCACGTCTCTGCAAGTGCGGGCCACCGTGTGACTGGCATGGCTGTAGGACGAAGGCCATATCCATGGCCGCCTTGTGCAAAGAGATGCAGTTCTGCCGGAACCTTTCCCTCTTTTAAGGCCTCGAAGTATGCGGACGCATTCTCGACATGAACGGGATCGTCCTCCGCCTGTACCAGAAAGGTGGGCGGTGTCGATGCAGTCGGTATCGCCTCCGGAGCGACGGTCGTGCGATCGGGCCAGTGAACCAGGTACCCCGGATAGATGATCAGGGCGAAGTCTGGGCGAGCGCTGATAGAAGGGTCGAGTCCGCCATGCTCCTTGAGTGCGGCCGACGGCGGTACAAAGTCGGGATGGATGCTGAGCACGGTCACCAGGTGGCCGCCGGCTGAAAAGCCCAGCGCTCCGATCCGCCGCGGATCGATGCCCCACTCTGCCGCATGCTGCCGGGTAAGACGCATGGCCTGCTGCGCGTCTTCCAGGTCTTCAGAGCGCTCCGGAAAGTGCCCCTGAAATGGAACGCGGTACTTTACCAGAACACAGCTGACATGGATGGAGTTCAGCCAGGTGCAGACCTCCGTCCCTTCCAGATCGTAGGCGAGGATCTGGTATCCTCCGCCTGGAAAGACCAGCACTGCCGGGGAATTCTGCTGCGTCTTCCCGGCCTTGTAGAGGGTGAGCGTGGGCTCGCTTATGTCACCCAGCTTGATGATTTTGCGGCCCGCGATCAGGCTGTCGCCGGGCGCTGTTGTGTCCCGTTCCTGGCCCTTGTTGGTGGAAGGCTCAGGTGCGCCATGAGACCAGAGAGGAAGCGTGGTCTGCTGAGCAGATCCGGAGGCGAGCGAGAGGACTGCAGCGAAGAGGGAAGAGGCGAGAAAGCGATAGCTGATCACCTGGAGATTCTAAACGCTCAACACGATCTCTGACTGCGAGTCAGTTTGCGGCTAGGTGACGTGGGATGGCTCACTGGCGCGCCGTTCTCCTGGAGAGACCGGTGCAGCCGCTCTTCATTCAACCGTGGCGGAAGTGGCGTACGCCGGTAAAGACCATTGCCACTCCGAGCTTGTTTGCGGCCGCGATTACCTCCGCATCTTTCACCGATCCGCCCGGCTGAACGATCGCCGTCGCTCCTGCCCCAGCGACGACTTCAAGTCCGTCTGGGAAGGGGAAGAAAGCGTCCGATGCGGCGACTGTTCCTGCCAGCGGCAGCACGGCTTTCATCGCGCCGAAGCGTGCCGCGTCGACGCGGCTCATCTGCCCTGCGCCTACGCCGACAGTCTGCCCGTGGCCTTCATCGAACCTGGCATAGACGATCGCGTTCGACTTGACGTGCTTGCACACCGTCCAGGCGAAGAGCAGCGCGCGCATCTCCGCTGCTGTGGGGACCCGCTCCGTCACCGTCTTCAGCTCGGCCTCGCTGATCTTGAGCAGATCGGCGTCCTGCATCAAAAAGCCACCAGAGACCTGCTTCAGAAGGTGCTTGGAATGGCCCGAAGCTATCTCGACCAGCCGCAGGTTCTTCTTTGGCGCAAACCGCTCCAGAGCAGAGGCGGTGAAGGAAGGCGCGACAATCGCTTCAACAAACAGCTTCGCAATCTCCTCCGCGGCGTCGGCGTCAACCTCGCGGTTAACTCCAATGACGCCGCCGAACGCTGAAACCGGATCAGCCGCGAGGGCCCGCTTATACGCCTCCAGCACCGTTGCTCCGGTTGCTGCTCCGCACGGGTTTGTGTGCTTGATGATTGCAACCGCCGCGTCTTCGGAGCCGGCGAAGTCGCTCACCAGCTCCCAGCACGCATCGAGATCGACGATGTTGTTGTAGCTGAGCTCTTTACCTTGCAGTTGTCTCCCAGCGGCCACGCCTTTGCCGCTTCCGTCTACATAGAGCGCCGCCTTCTGATGGGGGTTTTCGCCGTATCGGAGCGGCGTCTTCAGCTGCTCAATGATCCGCAGCGTGGCTGGCAAGGTGTCGGTATCGAACTGAGCGGCCTCGCCTTCTCCAGCGGGCTCTGTGATTGTCTCCAGGATTGATGCGATCGCGGCATCGTATGCGGCTGTAGTCGCGAAGGCCAGCTTGGCGAGCCGCCAGCGCGTCGCTCGGGTCAATGATCCCTTATGCTCCGCCAACTCCGCACCAAGGGCTGCATAGTCGGCCGCTGCTGTCACAACCGCAACGTCTTCGAAGTTCTTTGCGGCTGAGCGCACCATGGAAGGGCCGCCGATGTCGATGTTCTCGATGATCTTCGAGAAGGCTGCTCCTTGCCGGGCTGCGGTCTTTTCAAACGCATAGAGATTTACAACGACCATGTCGATCGCCTCAATCTCGTGCTCGGAGACAGAAGCTACGTGCGCCGCATCTCCGCGTTTGTGCAGAATGCCGCCGTGCACCTTCGGATGCAGCGTCTTCACCCGGCCATCCAGCATCTCCGGAAAGCCAGTCAGATCGCTGATGTCCCTGACGGGCAGTCCAGCTTCGCGCAGTGCCTTGGCCGTGCCGCCTGTAGAGACCAGATCGACGCCGAACTCATTCAGAGTGCGCGCGAACTCCACCAGCCCCGTTTTATCAGTTACGGAGAGCAAAGCGCGGCGCACCGGGCGCAGATCGCCTGAAAGCGCAGGATTCGAGTCGGTGACACATTCAATCTTCACAAGCGACATTCTATGCCGACGTTCGATTCGGGGCGAATGGCAGCGTTCAATCGGGTTGAGACTGGAAGCGGATGGTATAACGCGGTACAGCCTTGATTGACTGAAGGCTGGTTCCACTTGGCGGGCCCGCCAGCTGGTCACGGGCCTCGAGGAACATGGGGAAGCTTCGCGGTAGAGGAAGTATTTGCAGCTCGAAGGGCGATGTACTATCCAGGCCTGCATACCGCGCTCCCACGCTCCATCCGCTGCCATTCCAGAAGTCGTCATCGATAAGGCGTCCATCCTGGCGCAAGCGCGCAACGTCACCCTGGTACCGGATACGAAGCAGCACATCTGCAAGCTGTGGAGCGTCCACATTGCCGCGCACAGACACGCTCCAGCGAGCCGCCTTCACGAAGTCGACCTCCTCGGGCGCCATCGGGATGGGTGACTTGCGCCATGCCACCATCGGCCCGTCCTTCAGCGGAGCCCTAACGCCTGCTGCAGCTGCCATCCGGGTGGCGACCTGAAGCGAAACAGGCGCGACGGAGCTTTCGTATGCAGTAAACATGCCCGATTGCTTGCTGGCCAGTTTGCCGGCGCTGGTGGATGCGTACAGCAGGCGGAACTGGAAGTTGGTGTTCTCGTCCTGCTGCAAGGTTGTGTCTGCCCGGTCAGAGAACACATCGGCTTTGGTGATCAGGAGGGCCTTGCCGTCGTTCACTTTCCACAGGTTCAATGCGTCGGTTTCGGTCAACAAGATGAGGTGGACGGGTGTCTTGGAGGAGTGGACGACAATCTCTCCCGATTCGCTCTCCGCTGTGAGCCGCGTGCCCCCCGGGCTGCTGCTTACGTGGAATCCGTGGGCGGTTACGGCCGCAACGGGTGCGTCGAGCAGGAACTCGGGCACTACACCCGGAAGTGCAAAGAAGAAGATGGAAGTCTCCCCACCGTGCTCCAACCGGTTCATCATTTGGGCCGTGCTGTAGCGGAGTCGAACCCCATTGATAGCCAGGTTAACCGGCCAGATGCCGTAGGTGTCTGACGGAAGTGTGATCGGCTCCTGTGGTACTTGAACCACACCGCCCGGAAGCGTTAGCTGCACCTGGAAGCCGGCGCGAGCGGGCATCACCGCACCGCGCGTGTGATTGTTCAGGAAGAGAAATCCGCTCTCGCCGTGGGTCCGGGCAGAGACACGCGGAACGTTAAGGTCCTCCGCACTGGAAGGGATCACTGCGGGCCGATGGACGCGCATGGGGGCGAGCTGGGCGCCAAAGTCGTTGAGGAAGAAGTGCACGAGCTTAAGCCTGCGCAGCGACTCGCGCTCCTCACCGTTGTTGCTGATCGGTGCCTGGAAGTCATAGGACTTAGCGGGAACATCTGTGGGATAGCCGGTGCGCTGCGACTCCTGGAGCGTGATCGCGCCGCCATCGGGGTTGCGGCCGCCGGCGAACATGTAATAACCAAGCATGTTTGCGCCGCTGCCGAGCATCACGGGCAGGATCGCGGCTATATCCTGCGCTGAGACGACGGGACGGCGGAAATAGGTGTCCTGGATGCCGGCGCCGATTTCAGCGGTCAGAAAGGGAGTTCCCCGGTATGCCGAAGCAGGCCCCTGGCCGTTGCCGCCGATGGCACCCATGCTGCCTGCAGAGCGATTATCGAAGCGGAAGGTATAGATCTCGGGCGGCGGCAGCGCGGTCGAGCTGTCACCCCAGGGCGCATCAGGATAGCCTCCAAAGACAGGCAAGGCCGTGTCCAGAGGAATGGCCGCTCCGTCCCATCCGGTGACTGTGTACAGCGGCACATCGATGCCAGCGGCGAGCGCCATCGTCTTCAACGTACGAATATGCTCCTCGCCCTTGCCCGGTCCGGTTGCACGATACTCGTTTTCAAGCTGCAGACCGATCACCGGTCCGCCATCCTTCCAGTACAGGCCCTTCAGCTGCTTGCCGACCTGCCGGTAACACGGCTCTACCTCCGCGAGATAGGTCGGGTCGTTTTCGCGAGTATGTCCTTGAGCGACGACCCAGTCCGGCAGGCCGCCGTTACGGACCTCGGCATGGGCCCATGGGCCGACGCGCGGGTAAAGGTACATTCCGTGCCGGGCGCAAAGCTCCGCGAAGTGCCGCAGATCCTTATTGCCGGTCCAGACGAAGCGTCCTTTCTCCTGCTCGTGATGGATCCAGATGACGTACGAGGCGATGATGGTAACGCCCGCCGATTTCATCTTCAGGATCTCGGTCTCCCACTCACTTTCCGGAAGACGCGTGTAGTGGAGCTCTCCCATGACCGGGAACCAGGGTTTGCCGTCGAAGGTGAGGTTCTGCGATGTGGCGCCGATGGTGTGGCCCTCAGGATTTCGCGAGGAGCCAAATTTTGCCGCAACTGGTACCTCCAGATCGTCGGCCGTGGACGCATCGATGCGCACCAGGTTCGCCTGTCCCTGCAAAGAGGGGTTTAGCAGGAACACGCTTCCTACCAGCAGAGTGCACATTCTTGCAGCGATACGCATTCGAGGGCTCCTTATCTCCAGTGTCATCTCGGGCTGCGTGCCCGTAGCCGGACGATATCTCACTTGGCCGAGGTCGGCTGATTGCTGTGAACCTACTGTCTGGCGGGAAGGCTGTCATCCGTCCAAAGTCGGAGCGGCAGAATTTTGGTTTAAGAATATTTTCTTCAATCCGACTTTAGACGGATCACAGTGCTGTCTGGACTGTCTACCTTCATGACGCTGCAATGTCTCCTGATCTTCCGTCGCGAACCGTGGTTCTTCCGCGAACCCTCGCAGACCGGTTGCCGGGAGCGCCGCATACATAGGAGAGATCAATGAAATCGAACAGTTCCTACACTTCGCAGTTTCCATCACGCAGGCGTGGTGTTGCCCGTGCAGCGATGCTGCTTTGCAGCGGGACGGCCCTTGCGTCGCTGGCGCTGTTTGTCGCTTCACCGTTGGGACACGCACAAGCCATCTACGGTGCAATCAACGGAACGATTACGGACGCGACTGGAGCCGTGGTGCCGAACGCCACCGTCACCGTGACGGACACCGACAAAGGAACAAAGATCGCTGTAACGTCAGGCGGCAGCGGCGAATACCTGGTGCAGCATCTCGTCCCTGACCATTACGTCATCCACGTCGAAGCGCCGGGCTTCACCGCAGCGGAGACTACGGGCGTAAAGCTCGAAGCGGACAGTTCGCCGCGCTTCGATTTTTCGCTCAAAACCGGGGGCTCCGAGCAGATCGTGCAGGTGAGCGCCGAAGCGCCGCAGTTGCAGACGGACCAGGCAGAAGTGTCTACGACCCTGAACGAGCGGTCGATTCAGGACCTGCCCAACATCAGCCGGAACGCTACCTCGTTCGTATTGCTCTCACCGGGCACAACGCAGTCCACGTTCAACAACTCTATCTCCGAAAATCCTCAGCTGTCGACGCCAGTAGCGGCTGCGGGCCAGTCGCCGTTCTCTGCCGGGTTCATCCTCGATGGCGCTGATAACAAGGACTCCTTCCTTGGAGTTGTCATCGTGAACCCGCCGCTCGATTCCATTCAGGAGCTGAAGTTCATCACGCAAAACTACGACGCTGAGTTCGGCGCTGCAGTGGCGGGCATCACCGTCATTCAGACGAAGTCTGGCAGCAACACCTTTCATGGGGATGCCTTTGAATATCGCCACAGCGATGCGCAGCAGGCCCGCGATCCGTTTACGCAATATCCAGGGAACAATCCCATCGGCCCGGATGTTCCACACGCGCTGTACAACGAGTTTGGCGGGTCTGCGGGCGGCCCGGTACTCAAGAACAAGCTGTTCTTCTTCGGCGATTATCAGGGCGTGCGACAGAAGGTCGGCTCTTCTTTCTTCCAGACAGTTCCCACTGCGCTGGTGCGCTCCTCCTGCCTTACCACTGCGACCTGCGATCTCTCGGAATATCTGAACGGCGGACAGGGCCAGGTTTACGATCCGGCAACAGGGGACCCGATCACGGGCGCAGGGCGGACGCCGTTCGCTGGCAACATCATCCCGACGGCACGGCTCTCATCGCAAGGCTTGAACATCCTTGGCATACTTCCCGCGCCGACGACCGGAGGCATCTTCAATAACTATGTTGCCAGCGGATTCGGGCTCTTCAACACAGACCAGTTCGACACGCGCATGGACACGCAGATCGGCAAAACGCACGTCTTCGGCCGTTATGGCTACTTCAAGTCGACCGTGTCCTCTCCTGGCGGTCTAGGTGCGGCAGGCGGGCAGGGCTTCCAGTTCTCCGGGTTTGCGGGTACTTCGGCCGGGCTTAATCAAGACTTTGCCGTTGGTGCGGATTTACCCGTGACGTCTTCTTTGCTTACTGACTTTCGCTTCGGCTATCTCCGGTACACGATCAAAGAAGAAAAGTACGACGGTGACGTGGCGCTTGCAACCCAGTTGGGAATCCCAGGATTGAACACTGGAGCAGCAGGATCGGGAGGCGCTCCGGCCTTCACCGTGGACGGCTTGTCAAGCTTCGGTTCTGGAAATCATGGTGTTAATCACTGCAACTGCCCTCTCGACCAGAAAGAGCAGGAGTTCGAGATCGTCAATAACTGGACAAAGACGCTGGGTAAGCACTCGATTAAGGTTGGCGGCGACCTTCGGTATGTGATGCAGACGCGCTTCCCCAGCGACGAGAACCGTTCGGGCGAACTGGGTTTTGTTGCCTCAGGAACGGCGCTCGGATCGCCGGCCGCAGGCACCGCACCAGGGGGTCTGGGGCTGGCTACGCTCTTGTTCGCAAATGTGAACAACTTTCAGCGCTACATCAGCTCGGCTACGGATGCTTCAGAGCGGCAGAAGCGCACCTTCTTCTACGCGCAGGACAGCTGGAAGCCGTTTCCCAACCTGACCGTCAACTACGGCGTTCGCTGGGAGATCTTCTTTCCGGAGACAGTGAATGGCAAGGGCAAGGGCGGGTTCTATGACCTTGCAACCAACCAGATCCGCGTTGCCGGGTACGGCAACATCGGCACCAATTTCAATGTGAAGAACAACTTCACCTACTTCGCGCCCCGGCTCTCGGTTGCCTATCAGGCGGCGCCGAATACAGTGGTTCGAGCAGGCTATGGCCGCTCTTTCGACCCCGGCTACTTCGGCAACATCTTCGGACAGGTGGTCACGCAGACCTATCCCATCCTGATCAGTCAGGGCGCCTATGCGCAAAGTTCATACAGCAGCGCGTTTACCCTGGCACAAGGGCCACCAACGTTTACACCCGCACCCATTCCGGACAGCGGCCTGATCCCGCTGCCGGATGGAATCTATCCGACCACACGCCCAAACCAGATGCGGCTTTCGTACGTAGACGGCTGGAACCTGACTGTGCAGCAGCAGTTCACGCCCACGTTGAGCTTCCAGATCGGCTACGTCGGGAACAAGGGGACCAATCAGGGAACGGGATCGACCTACTCGGCCTACAACGCGAATCAGTCCACCGTAAAAGGCTTCGCCGCCGGCGAGACCTTCTGTGCCCGGTCGCTGTTCTTCAAGCAGAATGGCTACTGCGGCCCGGGCTATATCGGCTACAACGGTGACATCGGCAACTCGCACTACAACTCGCTGCAGACAGTTTTGGACAAGCGCTTCAGCAAGGGCTTGCAGGTGCAGGCGAACTTTACCTGGTCGAGGGCCATGGCAAACGGCAACTTCGGGGACTACATCGTCATTGATCCTTCGGTGGAATACGGACGCTTCGATTACAACCGCGAGAAGAACTTCACCGCCTTCGGGAACTACGAGCTTCCTTTCGGGAAGGGTCGCCAGTTCTTCCAGGGCGCGCACGGTCTTCTCGGCAACCTGATCGGCGGATACGCGGTGAACATGACGCTCAACTGGGCCTCGGGCCTGCCATACACGCCGTACTACGCGGAGTGCGGCGCTGATCGGGACACTGGGCCGTGCCGTCCGAACCAGGTCTCAACCCTGACGCAGAGTGTAGGCGCGCTGAATACGCAGAACCACACCCGTACCTTCTTCACCCCGGTCGCCCCCTTGGCGGCGAATGGGCAGGTGTCAGGCGCATTCAGCCGCCCTCAGGTCGAACAGTTTGGCGACGTCCGCTATAACTCGTTCTTTGGGCCCACCTTCTTTGCTTCGGATGCGTCCGTGCTGAAGAACTTCACGCTGCATGAAAAGCTTGTGCTGCAGCTGCAGGCCCAGGCACAGAACGTGTTCAACCACATGAACCCAGGCAATCCGAATAGCTGCATCGACTGCACAGTGGCCTCTGGCGCCGGTACGATAAGCGGCTTGATCGGGACGGCCCCCACTCGACAGATGCAATTTTCCGGTCGCATCTCCTTCTAAGTCGTCTCAGCCTTCTACCCCCTTTGGCGCTTCTCCGTTCGCGAAAACGCGGGAGCGCCAGTATCTTTGTCAAAGGCAAGAAAGATGAAGACCAAGGCGCCGGCCAACGCGGATGCACGGCTGCAGGATGACCGGCCCATCGCGCCACCAGCCTGTGTTCGCTGCGTGGTGCTTCCCGCGGCGCTCTCCGTTGCCTTGCTCATCTTTGGCACGTTGTGTTCGGTTGCTCAGCTTGCCCACTTTACACGACGCGTCTGGGGCGTCTCGGACGGGCTGCCGGAGCCCATTGTGCAGGTAATTGGGCAGGATCGTGAGGGTTTTCTGCTGGTTGGAACCAGCGGTGGACTCAGCCGCTTCGACGGCGCACGATTTATCCCGGCGCATAACGGGGGTTCTGCCGATCTTCTGTCTTCTCCTGTTTATTGCCTCATCGTCGCTCATGATGGATCTACCTGGGCCGGAACGGAAGGCGCGGGGCTTTTGCATCTGACCGGCAGCCGAGTGGAGCGGTATGGCGCCGAGAGCGGCATCACCGACCCTTTCGTCCGCGGCGTCCTCGAAGATGCGCGCGGACGCATCTGGGCCGGCACTGACAACGGCCTCTTTGTGAGCGCGGGCGAACAGTTTGAACGGGTTGACGATACCGCGCTGGGTGCGCCCCTGGCGGTGGCGGCAATCGCAATGGACGATCATCAGCGAGTCTGGGCCGGCGGATCCGACCTCGTTGTCGTCGATGGGAAGATGCTGCAGAAGATCAAGCTGCCGGGCGTCTACAGTCAGAACCGGGTGAAGTCCCTCCTGCAGACGAGCGATGGAACGTTCTGGGTCGGCACCGTGGGCGGACTGCTGAAAGGAACCCGTGGGCGCTTCGCCGCAGTCCCCGGCATTACGGCCACCGTTCGTAGCCTGACCCAGACCCGCGATGGAACAATCTGGATTGGCACCATCGGCCAGGGCGTCTGGACGGAGCGCACCGGCACTCTAAAACGTCTGGACCATGACAGCATGCTGCCCAGCGGAACGGTGCTCAGCGTCTTCGAAGATGGGAGAGGCAGGATGTGGGTTGGCACGCAGAGCGGACTCGTGCGGCTGGAGTCGACTTCGGTAGAGGTAGTGCCGCTGCCCGGTAACGTGGAAGCCGACTATGGCACAATTTCGCAGGCCAAGGACGGCACCGCCTGGATGGTGGTGCAGAACCTGTTTCATGTGGAGGCGCATAGCGCCGAGCGGATGAAGTTGCCCGGCTTCCCGGAGAGCGGGCTGCGCAGCGTCTATACCGCGCGGGACGGTTCCATGTGGATGGGGACTGACGGGGAAGGCGCGTATCATCGCGAACTCTCCGGCCGCATCGTGCATCTGCTTGCACCGGGGCAGCTTACCAACAACTTCGTCCGCGTCTTCCTGGAATCGTCGGACGGCAGCATGTGGATCGGCACCGATCAGGGCATCGCAACGGTATCGCCGCTCGGCGAGATCACGAAGTTCACAGTCGCGAACGGCCTTGCGCAGTTCAGCATACGAGACATACTCGAGGACCGCACCGGCGATATCTGGATTGCGACGGACAAAGGCCTAAGCCATTGGCGGCAAGGGGCGTTTGTACAGGACGCGGCGACAGCAGCACTGAAAGAGGAGAAGGTCTGGTCGATCCTAGAAGATCGCCAGCGGACCCTGTGGTTCGGCACTCGCGACCATGGCTTGTACAGCTATCGGGACGGAACCACCGAGCACTACACCACTGCGCAAGGGTTGCCGACAAACAGCATCTACAAGGTCCTGCAGGACCGCGAGGGCACCTTCTGGATCTCCGGACCGGACTCCATCAGTTCACTCACAGAGCGGTCGCTCGATGGTCGATACGCTACGCGAGCAGGACTCGCCGCCTTTCAGTACCGGCTGCCGTTTGAGGCGGACGGAGCGCAAATCTACGGCGGCAGGCAGACGTCCGGCTTTGTCGCAGGGGATGGCACCGTCTGGTTCCCTTCCAATCGGGGTGCCGTTCACGTTCTTGCCGTAGGGCAGGACGCGGGCGTAGCGCCGGCGATACGGATCGTCAACGTAGTGCAGGATGGGCAGCCTGCCGATGCCATCGACCGGGCCATGATCTCTGCCAAGACGACCCACCTCGATCTCAACTACGCTCCTCTCTTCCTGGGATCGCAGCGCGGCATACGGTTCAGCTACATGCTGGAGGGAGTTGACCAGGACTGGGTGAGGGCGGGGACGGCCCGGACCGCCAGCTACACCAACCTGCCGCCCGGATCTTTTCAGTTCCGTGTGGTGGCGTTTGACACCAGCCATCCTGAGCTGAGGAGCGAGGCGGCGATATTGATCGTCAAAGAGCGCTTCTACTATCAGACCTGGTGGTTTCGCTGCGGCTGTGTGCTTGTTGCGCTTGCTCTTGTGTTCGCAGGGTATCGCGTTCACCTGAATCGGCTCAAGGCAGAGTTCGCCGCGACGCTGAAGGAACGCGGCCGCATCGCCCGCGAGATGCACGATACAGTCATCCAGGGCTGCACCGGGATCTCGGTGCTCTTAGAAGCCCTTGCCAGCCAACATGGAGCGGCGCTTGAGAACAATACGCTGTTTCAGCATGCGCGCAAGCAGATCGTCACCACGGTGGATGAAGCGCGCGACATGGTATGGAACCTGCGCCATGCGGACAAAGTAAACCTCGCTTCCTCACTCGAAGCCTTGGCACAACAGGCTTCGCAGGCGTTTGGTATCGAGGTCGCCTATACCGGGAGGGAACAGCCGGGCATGGTCTCCCGGCTTGCAGGACACGAAGTTCTGATGATTGCACGGGAGGCGCTGGCCAACTCTGCCTCGCATGCGAAGCCGGACACCATAACGATCGCCCTGGCACGGGAAGAAGACACATGGAGGCTGGACATTGTCGACAATGGCAGCGGGTTTCAATCAGACCAGTCCGGTGTTCAGCGCGAACACTACGGCCTGATCGGCATGCGCGAGCGAGCGGACCGAATAGGGGCCACGCTCGTGTTGCGCAGCAAGCCGGGAGTCGGGACCCAGGTCTCGGTCGAGATCTCTCGAAAAGACCTGCTTCGAACCGCTCCGATCAAGGCAAGGGCATGAAGCCTTCCCCAGCCATCCGAGTCTTTATCGTCGACGATCATCCCGTGATGCGCATCGGCATCGCCGCGATCATCCAGACGCAGGAAGATCTGACCGTATGCGGACAGGCCGGCTCCGTACAGGAAGCGATTCAGCTGTTTGAGCACGCGGCGCCGGACCTGGTGCTGATGGACCTCCGGCTCCCTGATGGGAACGGGGTACAGGCAATCAAGCACATGCGCCAGCGCCAGCCCACGCTGAAGATACTCGTGCTCACCACCTATGAAGGGGACGAAGACATCTTTCAGGCGCTCAACGCAGGTGCGATGGGATACCTGATCAAAGGCATGCCGCACGACTCGCTTCTGGACGCTGTCCGCAAAATTGTGAGGGGAGACCGCTTTCTCCCTCCGCCGGTCAAGCGAACGCTGTCGATGCGCTCGCCGGACTCCGAGCTGAGTTCCCGTGAGCGCGAAGTGCTGCGTCTGATGGTCGCAGGCAAAAGCAATCGAGAGATTGGGGAAGAACTCAACATCAAGGAAGCGACCGTCAAGTCTCACGTCAGTGTGATTCTGATGCGCCTTCAGGTGACCGATCGTACGCAGGCGGTGGTTGAAGCGCTGAAGAGGGGATTGGAACACCTCTAGGCGAACTCCAGCTTCTTCTGCCTCATCGAGGCATGTCGCGATGCGCGGTCTTCACACGGTAATCAGCGGCCGCAAGACGCCTCTTCATCTCCTCGGCAATGAAGACCGATCGATGCTGCCCGCCGGTGCAGCCGAAGGCGACTGTGAGATAGCTCTTACCTTCCTTGATGTAGTGCGGAAGCAGGAAGGTGAGCATGTCCGTAGTCTTGTCGAGGAACTCCTGGGTCTGGGGGAACTGACGGATATACTTCGCCACCCGCGGATGGCGGCCAGTAAGCTTGCGAAACTCGGGGACGAAATGCGGATTGGGCAGGAAGCGAACGTCAAAGACCAGGTCCGCCTCCGCTGGTACGCCGTTCTTGAAGCCGAAGCTGATGGAGGAGATGGTAAGGTTGCGCTCAGCGAGGCCGTGTTGAAACTGCGCGTTGATGTGCGCACGGAGTTCGTGCACGTTAAACCGGCTGGTATCGAGAATAACGTCTGCGACATTGCGGATCGGATCAAGCCGTCTCCGTTCAGCGCGGATAGATTCTGAGATCGTCTCGCCCTTGCTCATCGGGTGCGGCCGGCGGGTCTCAGAGAAGCGCCTTACCAGCGACTCATCGGACGCTTCGAGGAAGAAGACACGCGTCGACAGAACCTTGCGCACCTGCTTCAGTATGGCCGGGAACCGTTCCAGCCTGATTCCCTCGCGAATGTCCACGACCAGCGCGGCTCGCTTGATCTGCACCGAGCCGCGAACCAGTTCTGCAAATTGCGGAACAAGGTCGAGCGGAAGGTTGTCCACGGCATAGAACCCGAGATCTTCAAAGGCCTTGAGTGCGGAGCCTTTTCCTGATCCGGACATACCGGTGACGATGACAAGCTCGTCCTCAGGCACCAGCTTTGCCGAAGACGAAAAGTCGTTTGGCCGCTTCTTCGTCTTCACGGCCTTCGCAACTTCAGGAACGGTGGCCTTCACGGAGCGGGCAGCCTTCGGTGGCATGAAGAGATCGTAGCATTCACCCGCTCAACGATGCTGCGGCGAGGACCGGGAGCTAAACAGCTCAGCATCTGATCGGAAGGTTCGGAGAGGGGATGCAGTCGCACAAACGCAAAGCATTTATTGCGAAAAATGGGTTCGTTCTTGCATGCTGGTCATACGGACGAACGCCTGCTCTACGGCACCTGAATCAACTCCATCTTCCCGTCGCGTTTTCTATGCAGCACCAGCGCTTGTCCTTCGTGGTCGCGAAAGACAAAGACGTCACGATCGCGGAACGCCGCTTCTTTGACCGCCTCTTCAAGGGACATCGGACGCATGGCGGCGCTGTCGATCGATCGCACCACATGCGGCTCGACCAGAGGGGACTTTGACGGAAAGGAATGGACCACCATCGCGACCGCTTTCCGTGCGGTGCCGTTCTTCGCTGCCGTTCCAACGCCTTTTCCGGCGGTTGATTTCGCAGGCGTCTCGGGTGCGGTCGCGAAGTCCTCTCCCCGAAGCGGCACCTTCGGATGTCGCTTGGAGGCTGTTCGGCGCTGATTGTGCCGCACAATCTGCTGCTCGAGCTTACAGAGTGCGTCATGCAGCGCGACTTCCATCTCGGTCGCCTCGCAGGTCGCAACCAGGGCCTGCCCGCGGGTCTTCAAGGTCAACTCGGCGATGCGGCGATACTTGTCCGTCGTAAGGATTACGTGCGCGCTCGCGGTCCTGCCCACCAGCTTCGCTATGCGTGCTAGTCCGGCCTCCGACTGGGTCTTGAACTTCTTTGTGATAACCGTGTGCCTGCCGGTGTACTCGATGTCCATCTTCACCTCACGCCTTCAAGGTAGATCAGTCTATCGCACGCGTCTTTGATGTGTACTCGGGATCTGCATGTCCTCACGGTACTTGGCTACTGTACGGCGCGTCACCTGGATGCCTTGCTTCTGAAGTTCGGCTGCAAGCTGGTCGTCGGTGAACGGCTTGCGCTCGTCTTCCTCCTCAATCAACTTCTTTACCTTGCGCTTGAGCAGTACAAGTGGAAGGTCGCCTCCTTCCGGGCCGTTCACTCCTTCCGAGAAAAAGAAGCGCAGCTCGTAAACGCCCTGGGTCGTGTGGACGTACTTGTTGGCGACCGCCCGGCTGACGGTCGAGGGGTGGACGCCGATCTCCTCCGCTACTTCCTTGATCATCATGGGCCGAAGTGCAGATTCGCCGTGCTCGAGAAAATCGGCCTGGCGGCGAACGATCACCTCGCAGGTTCGGACGATGGTGTTCTTGCGCTGCTCAATGTTGCGAAGCAGCTGTATGGCAGACTTGTAGCGCTCCTTTACATACTCGCGTACGTCCTTTTCGGTCTGCTTCTGCCGCAGCATCTTGCGGTACCCCTGGTTCAGGCGGAGCGTGGGCATCTCCTCTTCGTTCATCAGGACTACATACTGCCCGTCGCGCTTGACGAAGGCAACATCCGGCTCGATCAGGCGAGTCTCGCTATGGTTGTAGCGCTGCCCGGGACGCGGATCCAAGGTACGGATGTAGTCCACTGCGGCCTGGACCTGCGTGGCAGGCTGACCGCAGCTGCGGGTCAGTTCCCGCATGTCCTTTTTTTGAAGAAGAGCCAGACAGTTTGTAACGATGTATGTTGCAATCTCGAAGGTGTTGACCTTCGAGGCAGATTGCGTCGGCTGCGCGTCTCGTGCTGCCTCCTGCGTGAGTCCGTCAAGAAGCTTGCCAGGGTCGGCTTCTTCGTCATCAAGAAACGCAGGTGAGTTCATCAGCAGCTGGCGCACGGCCCTCGACGCTTTGTTCAGCACGAAGGCAGCTTCTCGCTGTTGTGCCGCGATCTGGAGCAGCAGGCACTCCCGAAGGTTGCGTGCGCCTACGCCAATCGGATCGAGCTGGTGAATTGCAGCCAGCGCCGCGCTGATGGTCTCAGCTGCCTCTGATCTTTGGTTCTGCGCTCCAGCCGCGATGTTCAGCGCCACGGGCGTTGGATGCTCCTGCGCGCCTGTCTCCATCGCGTCGGCCGCCCCAGGATCCGAAGCGTCGTCGCTGTTGACTGCCTCCATTGCCTTCAGCCGGGGCTGCCGGTTCCGCACGCCTCGTTCGAAGGGGATTGGTTCAGAGCGGGAGGGCGATCTGGGCTGTAGCAGGAGGTCGACGAGCTCCTCATCGCTTGCTGTGAGATACCCATCTTCATTCAGATTCCCTATGATGAGGTCGGCTGCCGCTCGTACTTCGGGAGCAAGCTTCAAGGACCCCAGCTGCCAGATCAGATGATCGGCAAGGGTGCTTTCCTGGGAAAGAAAGTGCTCGAACGACGGTTTGTCCGACTCTTCAAAGTTCGAAGCGGTGCGGAAGCCGGGGTCAAGATAGTCCTGAAAGTAGCTGCCAAAGTCGATTTCATCGAAAGGATCTTTTTCGACGCGTTGGTTTTCCGCTGCAATCTCCTCCGCGGAGCGCTCCCGGTCGCCTTCTGCTCCTGCCCGTTCATCCAGGGTGGAGGCAATCTCTTCAAGTTCTTCAAGCACCGGATTCTCGATCATCTCGGTGTTGATCATCTCCCGCAGTTCCAGCTTGTTCAACGCGAGCACGCTGACCATCTGCACCAATCCAGGCGTGAGCGCCTGTCGTTGCGAGACTTTCAGACTTAGCTTCGGTTGCAACAAACTCTTAGACCTCGTTGGCCCTGCAACATGGCCGCTTGGAAAAGGGGCGTTCTTTCCGGATAGCAGCAATGGGGGAGAGCGCTACTGAATCTTAACTTCAGGTTTGGCCTCAGTCTACACTCGGCAAAATAATCCTGCTGTCTGCTGGTTCCGCAGAACATGCCAATACGGAACAAGGGAGCAAAGCCCAAGCAGCGCAACGGTTTGCGCCATCAGTCCATTGCAAAATTCTCACCCAGATAGATTCGCTTTACGTCCGGATCGCGGCCGAGGTCGCGCGGCGTGCCTGCGCGGAAGATCTTTCCTTCGGCGATGATGTAGGCGCGGTCCGTGACGGAAAGCGTCTCGCGGACGTTGTGGTCCGTGATCAGGATGCCGATGCCGCTTTTCTTCAGGTCGAAGATGATCTGCTGCAGATCCAGAACTGCGATGGGATCGATTCCGGAGAAGGGCTCATCAAGCAGGATGAAGTCTGGCTCGATGCAAAGGCAGCGGGCGATCTCGACGCGGCGCCGTTCGCCGCCGCTCAGAGCATAGCCGCGGGTCTTGCGGACGTGGCCGAGGTTCAACTGCTCAATCAGCCGTTCGGTGCGTATGCGCCGGCTCTCCCAACTCAAATCCTGTGCTTCCAGCACGGCGAGGATGTTGTCTTCCGCAGTCAGTTTTCTGAAGATGGACGGCTCCTGCGGCAGATAGCTGATGCCGAAGTTGCGGGCACGTAGATACATGGGCAGCCGGCTGATGTCTTTCCCGTCGCACAGGATGCGTCCCGTGTCCGGACGAACAAGGCCAACGATCATGTAGAAGCTTGTCGTCTTGCCCGCTCCGTTGGGTCCGAGCAGGCCAACTACTTCGCCCTGCTGGATGTCGAGGCTGACGCTGCGCACGACCTCTCGCCCACCGTAGGTCTTCCCGATCGCTTCAGTCACAAGGGTCCGCATGTTTACCGTTTTACCCTTGTCTCGGTATGCACTCTGCGGGCGCGGCTGCTGCCATCGCTGCCCAAGATTGCGATACTGTCACCGCCGGAGTGGAAGCGCAGCATCGCCCCGGTTGTTGTTCCCTGGAGTGCGTCAATCACTGTGGGTGGAGTGTCTTGCGTGCCGGTGAGCACAAACATCTGGTCGCTTGCGGTATAGACCAGGCGGTCACCGGTCGCGCGTCTTCCAGGCTGGGTGATCTCTACCCGTTCCGACGCGACGATACGTTGCACTGAACCCGCTGCGAATCCGACCGCAACAGAGTTCCCGGCGCTACTTCCGGGGCTATTCGAGGTGTGGTTTGTGTCTTTCTTCATAGGGTCTTCAGGCGGCATCAAGAACACTGTCGCTTGTTGCGCCTGCATCTCGCCGTCGCCGTTGAAGACCTTCACACCGCCGGTAAACTCGGCCTGGCGCCGCAGATCGGAGTAGACCATCTGGCTGCTGATTATGCGCACCGGAGAAGCGGGTGAGTTCTGCTTTAGGACGCTGCCGGTGCGGACTTCTGCATTGGCTGGGTTTCCACTGGTCAGGACAGCATGGACCTCCCCAGCAGTCTGCGGCTTTTCGGCGCGGGCAGTAAGGCGTTTTTCCTGCTGCTCGAAGATCAGAACAGGAGCCTCGATCTGCGATCCCGGTTGTCCGCTTGAACCGGATTGCCAAAGCCGGGCAGGACTGGACCTCACGCCAGCGCCGCCGTGAAACGTCGCTCGACCCGCCTGGTGGTTCAACTCGGCCCTTGTGGCAAGGATGTGAACTGGCTCTGCGGAGTTCGACTGAGCGTAGGTCATCTTTACGGAGCCGTCAGCGACGGCGTCCCCGGAGTCCTGCTCGAGAACTACGCGATCCGCCCAGAGCGCGCTGTCTGTATCGGTCATCTGCACGCTCCCCGTAAGGGTCAGGGAGTTCGAGCCGGCATCGAAGGCAGCAATGTGCGCCGTTGCGCGCTGACGATCGGCGGACCTGCCCGCGAGTGCGGCGATCGACCGATCGATCATCACGCCACCCTGCTGCACTGCGGTTGCGACCTCCACTGCGCCTTTGTGCCCGGCGACGTCATGGAAGACGGCATCAAGGGTGTCGCCAGAGCTTGTCTGGTGCAGGCCAGCGGGTGTGAGTTGATCAATCACCGTGTGTCCAATACCGTGCATGGTTGAGATCTCCGACCTTTCTGCCACAGAGCGGAAGTCTGCTTGCAGGGTGTCGGCGTTGAGCTTCGTCGTGGTTGTGCCGGGCTGTTGGCCGGGCTGGTCTGAACGGCCAACCATGTTGACAAGCCGGGCCGATCCTGTGGCCACGGCCCGGCGCAGCTGGGCCTTGCCGGACTGTTCCCCGAGGAACATCTCGAGACGATCGGCTTCTAGACTTCGCTGCGGCCACGCGGCGCTCGGTTGCGCTGCGCTGACTGAACGCTCCTGGGTGCGAACGTGCCCTTCGAGGACACTGTGCTGAAGATGGCCTTGATTGTCGAAGTCGAGGGTTGCGCGGTCCGATTCGCCTCTCGCCTCGCGGGAGGGTTCGTCGTCTGAGAACCGCACTGTGCCGGTGAGTACTGCGAGACCTGGCTTGCTGGCGGTATTAAGCGTCACGGTGGCGCGGTCGGCAGTGACCTTGCCCTGCCCGGATTTTTCGAGAAGAACGTGCCGCTCGCCCTCGATGCGTTCGACGCTTCCGTCGGGACGCAGGTGGAGATCCGCAGCTTCGGCTTGTGCGGTCTCTTCAGCGGAGCTGTACCGGGCGTTTGCGAAGTGGGCCACGCTCGTTGAGCGATCAAGTTCGCCATGGCTGGCGGCCAGTGAGACCGCGCGGCCGCCGTCCCGACCGTTGGCCGCATCGCCAGCCGGGCCGCTGAGGAGGCCGCTTACGGTGATGGCGGATTGTAGAGTGACGTGACCCGTTTCAGAGTTCAGCTCCGCACCGACGGCGTGACCGGTGAAGCCGCCAAAGGCGAACTCTATGCCCTGGTCTGTGGCAGCGAGACCGAGCTTTCTCGTGTAGACCAGGCCACTGGTTTTGACGTGAAGAACGCGGCTGCCGGACGCTTCTTCTCGGTGGCTGACGTCAGCCGGACCTAGATGTCTACTGGATTCGCTGATGCTGTTTGCGCCCGCTGCAGCTGGTGCCTGCAGGTCGATGTGGACGATGCCTACGGCGCGAATCACCTCTGCCTTGGTGTCGTATTCGAAGTCGTCGCCGGAGATGCGGTCGGCGCGGTCGCCTTTATGACCGTAAAGGACCATGCTGACGTCGTGGAGCGTGTACTTGCCGTCAGTGTGTTGGACGGCTTGGGCGGCGTGGATCGTGAAGATGGTCTTCTTGCCGTCGGACTGCGAGTAGGTATAGCCGTTGAACTCCTTGGTGATGGTCGCACCCAGGCGGCCGGGCAGCGCGGCAAGAGTGTGGTGCAAGCGATACCGTGCGTAGCCAAGGAAGCCGGCAATCACCAGAACGAGCAGGGCCGCCCCAACCAGCAAGCCTATCCGAAGTCGTTCTACCGAGGTGCGCATCGCTCTTCCTTTATCTTCTCACCCCGCGCGGCCAGGTCGCGAAGACTAGAATGAAGGGATGGCGGACCAGCTTTATCTCAGTCTTTGGTACCCGAACTTCCGGCTCGACGCACTTCCTGCAGCACTGGTGGCCGTGCTGCGGCAATTTGCTCTGATTAGCGGCGAAAAGCGGGTTGCAGCGGCCTCCGCATATCCGCTTGGATTCACGGAGTCACCGGTCTTCCAGCGGATCTATGTGAACGACGACCGATCGGCAGATACGTCCGCATCGATCATCGAAAACGCGGTTGCGGAAGCGACCGAACAGATGCATGAAGATATGGCGTATGAGTTTGAGATGAAGTGGAAGCTCTGGGTGCCGGGAGTTACAGATACGCCGGAAGGACTGGAGACGGAGTGGCGGCAGGAGCTTTCGACGGTGCGCGTGCTGGGTTTTGGGCCGGCGTTTGACGATGCCAGCTTCGACCAGAACGGTCATATTCGGGTTGACTTCGGCCTGGATACGCCATGGCTGCTCGAAGACGCGGAGTTGGATGAAGTGGCCGCGCTACACATCCAGAAGAACGTAGAGATGCTCTTGGCGTTTACGCTCTCTGTCGAGAAGCACTGTGGCATTTCGAGCCGATTGCTTTGGACCGAATCGGGTGAACCGCTGGCGCAGAAGCTGATTGATCGCCTGCAGCGGGTGAACTAGGTTGGGATCTATCCACTCCGCGTTGTTTGCACAAATATGCTGAAGGCGGGTTTTAGCTTTGACCTCTGCTTCCAGAGAAGGGTGTCGATTGAGACCAGCGGCAGTTGGGTGTTTGCTCCAGGCGAAGTTTGTCAAAGCGCGCGGCTGGCTCTCGCACCCCAAGGAAGGAATCACATCTTTGTTGGTCCCGCTCGTTGCCGGGCGGTGAGAGGGACAGAAAAGGGCG
>CAZZYQ010000012.1:66082-73206 GCA_964658395.1 uncultured Granulicella sp.
ACGGGAAGAACTTCTTCCCGTCGGCCCGAGGCTGTTCTGCAAGAAGGCTTACCAGCAGGGATTGAAGCCGGTTGGTTCCTTCTCTACGAGGCAGGCCTGGTCAAAGTACTTCTGGTCGCCGATGGTCTGGTAGTCCAGAACAGTGATGCCGCCGTTCTTTCCGTGATCACTGACCATCTGTAGATGGCTGTGTGGGATCTCCGCGGGGCCGCCCTTCAAGGCTTCTTTGATGACTCGACCGCGCAGACCACCGTTGCTCCTGAGGTTGAGCCCGAGGATGTGGGCCATGGTCATGGTGATATCGGCATTCGAGACCGGAGCGACATCGTAGAAGTAGCTCTTGAAGTCAGGACCGAAGGCCGCCATATTGTTGAGGGTGTTGTCGCGGCCGAGAGAGCCGTGCATCCCTTGTCCTTCCTGCAGGGCCGAATCCGCGATCTGCACGGCTGACTGTAGGTTGTGACTCGACAGATAGAACGTCTTGAAGCTGACTGCGATGGTGGGGCGCGGCGTGCGCGCGGTGCCTACCAGACCGATGGAGCTGAGTGGAAGCGCGCCGGGCATGGGACCGTACTGATCGTCGACAAAGATTCCGCCGACGTAGTCCTGTTTGGCAAGGAAGTTGACGATCTTCTGGATGCGAGGATAGTTGCTGTCGGGGACGTAGATGAGGTCAGAACCGCCGTTGGCGGCGATGACTACTTTGGCGTCCGTGGAATCGAGGATTGCGCCGGATGCGCCGATCAGGGCGTCGCCGCTGCCAGAGTGCTGGCGGACGGTTGCCGTCTGCTGAGGGATAGTGGGATCGACGGGCTCGTAGGTTTTATGGCCCTCCGCATCGGAGATCTGGTTGTCCGGATCGAAGATGGGCAGGTTGAGAGCATGGGCGATGTCGATCGCAAGAAAGCCAACCGGAAGGAAGCCGGTGTTTACTTCCTGGCGACCGGTGGTGTCCTTATAGGTAATCGTTGCGGAGTAGGACTTGGTGGGCGTGCCCTTGGCGTCGACCTCGTGCTTGCTGATGGTGGCGAAGCCATGATCAGAGGTAATAAAGATGTCGGTGTTGGCGGCGATGCTGGGATGGGAGAAGACGTAGTCGAGAATCTGGCGAAGGTTGTTGTCTGCGTTGTGGATGGCCGCCCTTGAGGTGGGACCATTGATGCCCGGGGAAAGCTTGTTCAGGCTGTCCCCCTGGTTGTGCTGGCTGCCATCAGGATCGCGCGACCAGTAGACCACGGCGAATGGTTTACCGTTCTTCGCGAACGTGGGGAGTACGGCCTTGGTGAGCGAGTCTACGAAGAACTGCTGCTGAACGAGGTTCGGCGACGTGGTACCTGGAGTCACATTGTTGCCAGAGAAGCCGTTGCTGCACTGCTCGGTCGCGAGGCAGCCATTGGTACGGTTCGGCGCCACGGTGGGCAGGCCGGCGGCGGTGAGTGCGGCGGTGATGTCGGCGCGAAGCGGAATGCCGGCGGAGCCGCCGGTAGCGTCGTCGATGAACACGGTCTGCGGTGTCTCGAACGCGT
Source organism: uncultured Granulicella sp. (assembly GCA_964658395.1). Taxonomy (GTDB): domain Bacteria; phylum Acidobacteriota; class Terriglobia; order Terriglobales; family Acidobacteriaceae; genus Edaphobacter. The sequence continues at coordinate 67,609 of CAZZYQ010000012.1, forward strand.
GGTTTACCGGATCAATTTGAGAGACGTCCTGAATGGCGACCGGGCCGACCTTGCCGACGGCGGCGGTGTTGTAGCCGTGAAGACGGGCGAGTTCGAGCAGAGTCTCTTCGTTCAGGTAGTTGCCACCGTAGTGGGAGTCAAGGTCGGCGAGAATCTGATTGTTCTCGACGAACGGGGTGTTGGTACCGGGAAGAAAGCCGAAGTTGCCGGAGTTGTACACCGGGTAGCCGGAGTAGATGGTGTTGCTGAAGTCGCCGGTGTCGCCGAGCAGGTGGCTGGTTGCGATAGCCGAGGCGTTGGGCGTGGTGAAGGTGGGGAAGAGCGAGTGGCTGTCGTGGAAGTTCACACCTGCTTCGCGTAGGGCGAGCAGGGTCGGGGCGTCGGTGGCGTTCACGGAGTGATAGCGAAGGCCGTCTGCGACAAAGACGATGATGTTGCGCTTGGGTTTGCTGGCTTTCTCGTTCTGGGCTGCCTGTGCGGGTATCGACCCGAACGCGAGGCAGGCGGTAAGAGCGGCGGCGGCGGATTGCTTGAACATCGACATACGGAGTGACCTTCCAGTGCGGTTGCGAGCTTGAAGCAGATGATTGAGCCGACGAGGTCAGTCCGGCAGGTAGGAGCCTGGATGATGACGATGATCTCTGGCGGCCCAAGGACGGTGAAAAGCCGGATGGGCAACTTCACCCGCGATAAATTGGCAGTTGCTATCCAGGTGCCATTGATACGACGGTCACTTTACAGGCGCATGAATGTTCGCAGGCGAATGGGATAAAGTTCGAGTGAGGTGATGGATGAGCGTGATGCGATGGGCACGATGGACAGTCACGGCCCTGCTTGTTTGCTGCACGGGCAATGCGCAGACGACCTTAGGGGCGCAAGGGACGGTGGGAGCGCAGGAGACTGCTGGAGCCGATGAAGCCGCTGGGCGCGCCTGGTGGCATCATGTGCAGGTGCTGGCGAGCGATTCCATGCGCGGTCGCCAGACAGGCAGCGCGGAGTACATGCGTGCGGCAGAATACGTGGTGAGCCAGTTCAAGCAGGACGGGCTGGAGCCGGCAGGGACCGATGGGACGTTCTACCAGATGGTGACCTTCGACGAGCAGAGGGTAGTACCGGAGAAGTCTTCGATCAATCTGATTGCTGACGGCAAGTCTGAACCCCTGGTGCTGGGCGAGGATGCGATCCTGGGACGGCTTTCGCAGCCGAAGAAGGTTTCCGCGCCGCTGGTGTTTATCGGGTATGGGCTGCATTTGCCGGAGGCGAAATACGACGATTTCGACTCTGCGGAGTTGCCCGCGTCCGAGCTGAAGGGCAAGATCGTGGTGTACATCAACGGCGGTCCGGGGGAGCTTCCGGGGCCATTGAAGTCATTTGCTCGAACGACACCGTTTCAGAAGGCGCTGCGCGATGCCGGCGCAGTCGGTGTGATCTCGATTCCGACGCCGAAGTCGATGGACTTCGGGTGGACGCGGGTGGCGAGCGGCGCATCGCAGCCGGGGATGCGGCTGGCGGACGATCCCAAGGCAAAGGAGATTGCGGCGCGCCATCCGGCGCTTGAAGAGATCCACAGCGAGATGTTTTCGGCAACGTTCAACCCGGCCCACGCGGACAAGCTTTTTGCCGGCACCGGGCATACGTTTGCGGAGATCTTGGCGCTGGCGGATGCGCAGAAGCCGCTGCCGCGGTTTGCGCTGAACAAGAGCGTTTCGGCGACAGTGACGGAGGAGAACTCGACAGTAGAGTCACCGAACATCGTAGCAAAGCTGAAGGGGTCAGATCCGAAGCTGGCACAGGAGTATGTGCTGCTGTCGGCACACCTCGACCACCTGGGAATGGGAGCGGAGATCAATGGGAAGACGATCTACGCGGGTGCGATGGACGACGCTTCGGGGGTGGCGGCGGTGCTGGAGGCGGCGAAGAGCTTCGCAGCGAATCCGGTGAGGCCGAGGCGCTCGATCTTGTTCGTAATTTTTACGGCGGAGGAGAAGGGGCTGCTGGGGTCGCGTTACTTTGCCGGGCATCCGACAGTGCCGGAGAAGGACATAACGGCGGACCTGAATCTTGACATGTTCATGCCGATCTTTCCGCTGAAGAAGCTGCATGTGCAGGGGCTGGAGCAGTCGACACTTGCGGTGGACGCGAAGGCGGTGGGGGCGGCGCACGGGATCGAGATCGCGGGCGATCCGGAGCCGGACCGGAACTCGTTCATCCGGACGGACCAGTACAGCTTTGTGCAGGCGGGCGTTCCGGCGCTGGCGTTCAAGTTCGGGTGGACGATGGGGTCGCCGGAGTACAAGGCGTGGCGCGGGTGGCTGGCGAAGCGGTATCACTCGACCGATGACGATCTGACGCAGCCGGTAGACTACGCGGCGGCGGCGCAGTTTGTGCAGTATTACGTGGATTTGACGAGGGCGGTGGCGGACGATCCGGGGCGGCAACATTATTTGGAGACTAGTTTTTTCAGGCGGTTTGAGACGGCGGAGTCAAGATGAATGACCGCTTATGTCGGAAGCCGCTACACCGGCAGACCTAAGTTCTCGCCCAAAAATGATTTCAAAATCCCCTTTAGAGCTTCAGAGTCGACGGTGCTCAAAGTACTTTGCGGGATGATCAGAAATCCTGCCTCTATTGTGTCCAGCAGAACGACTGGTCCTACGTTTCGCCAACCTTTGAAGGAACTCCATGGTCTGGATGTAAAGACACCGAGGCTGTTCCGTGTTTGGACGCCTTCGGAGTTCAATACGATCAAGTCCGGAAGACCAAAATTCATGTCTTCAAGAGCCTTACGTCGATTCTTAGTTTGCATCTTGTAGTAGCCGAAGAATAATCCACCGAACAATAGCCAGCTGGTAATAATTAAGGCGGCATGTGTGCGATCTCCGGTCGTAATTGCTTGAAACGTAAGCACCAACACAGCTACCGCAATTGCAAGTCCAGGCAGGTTAGTGAGCAGCATCTTCGGCCAATACGCTTTCGAGCGTAGAAATCTAACAATCGCTTTTACTTGATCCTCAGACAGTTTGCCGCTGATCTCCACTTTCGATCCTCCAGTTTGCTTTAGCCGATGTGGCAAGCTTAATGCCTTCCTATGCTTAAGAAGAAAGCAGGCCCGGCCATTCGGAAGGATTGTCGCAAAGATAGCTGGGCGATGCCGCGGCGAGGGTGTGCGGGGCGAGGCCGTAGGTGCAGCCGAGGGATTTTGCGCCGCAGTTTTTTGCGGTGAGGATGTCTACGTCGGAGTCGCCGATCATCACGGTTTCTTCGGGGGTGATTAGGCGGTCGAGGATGTTTGAGGCTTCGGCGATCAAGGTGAGCAGGCCGTGGGGGTCGGGCTTCTTGGTGTGGAAGCTGTTGCCGCCGTAGTTCTGGAAGAAGAAGCGGTCGAGGCGGAAGTGGGCGCAGATATCGCGGGAGGGGTTGACCGGCTTGTTGGTGAGTACGGCCATCAGGATTTTGGGATTGGCGGCTCGGATGGCGGACAGTGCTTCGTCGACGCCGGGATAGACGTAGGTGAAGTCGAGCTTATGTTGGCGGTAGTAGTCGAGGAAGAAGCTGAGCGCTTGGTCGACGTATGATTCGTCTGCCGGGTCGCCTTCTGGATCGCCCAGGGCGCGGCGGACGAGCATGGAGGCGCCATCGCCGATGTAGGTGGCGATGACTTCCGGGGGAAGTTCGGGCTTGCCGAGGTGGGTCAGCGTGGCGTTGACAGAGTTGGCGAGATCGGCGCGTGAGTCGATCAGGGTACCGTCCAGATCGAAGACGAGGAGCCTGGGAGCGGGGCGAGGCATAGCTCGACGGTAGCAGACTGGCGCGGGCACTATTTTCCAACCAGTGAAAGCCGGTAGGAGCGGACTTCATCGTCGGGATAGGCTAAGGGAAGCGAAAGGAACACTGGGGCAAGTCCGTCGACCGAGGTGGCCTGAGGGGAACCTGAAGAATTGGTGATTTTACTGTGCCGCATCGAAACGGTAGAGTGAGACATCTATAGGACTGCCGCCATGCCTATCGCTCTTGCACTCTTCGTCAAGTACGCGTACCTCATCCTCTTCCTCTGGGTGCTGGTGGAGCAACTTGGCATTCCGATCCCGAGCATACCGTTGATGTTGACGGCGGGGACGCTATCGGCAACGCACAAGATGAGTGCAGTGGCGGCTTTGCTCTGCGTGCTGGCGGCGTGCATGCTCGCGGACAGCATGTGGTACCTGCTGGGGCGCAGCTATGGGAACAAGGTGTTGAAGCTGTTGTGCCGGTTCTCGCTTGAGGCGTCTACGTGCGTCACCAAGACGGAGAACTACTTCACTCGCCGCGGCCCCGTGACGCTGCTCTTTGCGAAGTTTGTGCCCGGGCTGTCGACAGTGGCGGCTCCAATTGCCGGACAGACGGGCATGCGATTCGGGCGGTTCCTTCTGTGGGACCTGGCGGGATCGTTTATCTGGGCTGAGGCATATCTGCTGGTGGGGCGGTTCTTTGGAGACATTGCCAAGAAGAGTGCGCCCTTCCTGCACCTGCTGAGCCACTTTGCAGTTTTGCTGGTGGCGCTGATGGTAGTCGGCATCTTCATCTTCCGCGTGGTGAAGCAGCGCCGCTTCCTGGCCGATGTGCGTGCCCGCCGGATCGAACCCGAAGAGCTGATGGCGATGATCAGCGAGGCGGAAAAGACGGGTGAAAACGCACCGTTCATCGTGGACCTGCGTCATCCGCTCGACTATCTGCCTGATCCGCGAGTTTTGCCGGGCGCGGTTCGGGTCGGGCCTGCTGAACTGGGTATGCACAGCGAGCGCATCCCGCGGGACCGCGACGTGATTCTGTACTGTACGTGCCCAAGTGAAGAGACCAGCGGCAAGGTCGCGATGCAGCTGCACAAGATGGGGATCTCGAGGGTGCGGCCGCTGCGCGGTGGGTTTGACGGCTGGAAGGTTGCGGGGTTCCCGCTGATCGACTACGCGGACGATGCTCCGGCCGCCGAGACGCCTCTGGTGCATCTCGTGGCAAAGGTGAACCAGCCCGCATAGGAGCGGACAGTGTGCTCCACCGAAGTCGAGAGCGCTTCCTGCCAATCTAGATGCGCTCCGTGCCAAGCTGAGTGTTGATCCTCCGTTCAGGTTACCGGAAGACAGTCTACGACCTGCGCTGGAGCAATCCTTCGGAGCGGGGCTGGCGCTTGCGAGGGCGGCATTTGTGGCATTGATCTTGTTCCGGCGATGAACCTGCAGAGCCAGGCCGTCGTTCATGGAGGGAACGCCCGTGCCTTTGCGACCGCGCAAGTCGGCCCTGGTGCAGAGTGCGTGCCGTTTTCTGGCCGCGCAGAACAACGATTTTGCGAATGACGACCGTCGCGTCAAGGCCTACTTCGTGCTGTGAGAGGGTGCAATCGTGGGAGACGGCCTCCGCTTTGGCGCAGGCCTTCCCGCGTTGTGCGAAGCGGCCACTTCCTCGAAGTACCACAAGGTTGCTGCGGAGCGAGTGGTGTAGGGGCGAAATGCGGGGGTCTCTTCACTCCGCTTCGCTCCGGTCGAGATGACGCCTTCAAGGCACGTCGAGCGGACGCTTCGCGCGAATGTCGATGAGGTTTCACGGGCACTTCGAGCAGACGCTGCA
>CAZZYQ010000012.1:73306-76722 GCA_964658395.1 uncultured Granulicella sp.
TCGTGACGACGCTTTTGAAGGGCGGTTTAGGTAGAGCTTGTATTTGTTGTGGGGCTGCAAGGGTCTGCTTGGGAGCGGGTACGATGGAGCTTGGCCGCGGAGATTGCGCGGCGGGAGAGAGCATTGGCTTACGACGATCTGCGGGATTGGATAAAGCGGCTGGAGAAAGCGGGGGAGCTGAAGCGGATTACGGTAGAGGTTGACCCCATCCTGGAGATGGCGGAGATCGCGGATCGCGCGGCGAAGATGGGGAAGGGCAGCGCGAGGGCGGGCGGCACTTCGAGGGCGGGAGGTCCGGCGCTGCTGTTCGAGAACGTGAAGGGGTACCCCGGCGCGCGGGTGCTGATGAACCAGTTCGGCAGCCTGAACCGGATGAAGCTGGCGCTTGAGACGGATTCGCTGGATGCGATTGCGGAGCGGATCCGGGTGCTGATCCACCCCGTCATGCCGACGGGATTGATGGACAAGCTCAAGCTGCTGCCGATGCTTGCGGAGGTAGGCAGCTTCTTCCCGAAGGTGATTGGCAGCCGCGATGCGGCGTGCAAGCAGGTGATCAGGCGTGCGGACCGCGGCGATGTCATCGATGTACTCAAGTTTCCCGTGCTCAAGACATGGCCACAGGATGGCGGGCGGTTCATCACGCTGCCATGTGTCGTGACGCGCGATCCGAAATCCGGCAAAAGAAATGTCGGCATGTACCGCATGCAGGTGTACGACGGGCAGACGACGGGGATGCACTGGCAGCGGCAGAAGGTGGCGGCGGAGCACATGCGCGAACGGCTGCGAGAGGCGTCGGCAGATACCTCGGCGCATGTAAACCTGATGGCGCTTACCGCGGGTGGAACTGTCGCGGCAACATCGACGGGGAGCGTACCTTCGTTGACGCAAACCAGAATTCGTGGCGAGCGGATGGAGGTGGCAGTGGCGATCGGGACCGATCCGGCGACGACATTTTCGGCGATCGTGCCGGCCCCGCCTGAGGTCGAGGAGTACCTGATCGCTGGCTTTCTTCGGCAGAAGCCCGTGGAACTGGTGAAATGCGAGACGGTCGACCTTGAGGTGCCGGCGCAGGCGGAGATCATCCTCGAAGGATATGTGGAGTTGGGCGAGTTGCGGACCGAAGGGCCGTTTGGCGATCACACCGGCTTCTACACCATGCAGGACGAGTACCCGGTCTTCCACATCACCTGCATCACGCATCGCAAGGACCCCATCTATGCGGCGACGCTGGTGGGCAAGCCGCCGATGGAAGATGCGTGGATGGGTAAGGCGGTGGAGCGGATCTTCCTGCCGCTGATGCAGTTGACGTTGCCGGAGATCGTCGATGTAAACCTTCCGGCGGAGGGCGTCTTCCATAACCTGATGATCATTTCGATCCGCAAGAGCTATGCGGGGCAGGCGCGCAAGGTGATGAGCGGCATATGGGCGCTGGGGCAGGCAATGTTCACCAAGTGCATCGTTGTTGTGGACGAGGACTGCGATGTGCAGGACGTGGGTGAGGTGACGCTGCGGGTTGCCAATAACATCGACCCGGAACGCGATATCCAGTTCACGCTGGGGCCGGTGGACTCGCTCGACCACGCTTCGCGGCTGCCGAACTTCGGGAGCAAGATGGGGATCGACGCGACGCGGAAGTGGGCGGCAGAAGGCTTTACGCGGGAGTGGCCGCCGATGCTGGCGATGGATAAGGGCGTGAAGGCGAAGGTGGATGCGATTTGGAAGAAGCTGGGGATTGAGTAAGCGGGATGGTGCTTTCGATTGCGGGAGCGAGTAAGTGGAGGGATACTTGAATGATGAAGATGACTGAGCACATCGACGATATTTCAGGTGGGCCTGAGGCTACCAGAACAACCGAGGAATCGCCGTCAGTGGCCATTCGCAGGAGACGAGAGGAGCGTCCTGCGACGCCGGAAGAGATGGCGGCTTTCGATGCTGCAGTCGCGAGGTGGCGGGGAACCGGAACGGAGCGCATGAAGCGCCTGGGTTTCAGTTCAACGGACGAATTCATCGACGCAATCAGGGGTCGTAACGCCGGATGATTACGGCCGTCGACACGAACATCTCGTCGATCACCGGAGCGAAGATTCCGCATCCTCGACTGCATCGGTTTACGCATTGCGTATGGCCAAATCAGCTGGTGCAATTGTGATCTGCGATGTCGTTTACGCTGAGCTCTGCGTTTCGTTCGACAGCCGCGCTGAGTGCGATGACTTCCTCGCTGGGAATCAAGGTGGAAGCGCTTGATCCGGAGAGCAGCTTTCAGGCCTCGCGCAGCTGGCTCAGTTATCTGGAAAGTGGCGGTAAGAAGACCCGGATACTGCCTGATTTTCTGATCGCGGGTCATGCGACTTATCAGGCGGATCAACTGCTCACTCGCGATAGCGGCTTCTGCAAGAAGCACTTCAGCAACCTGATAGTGAGCGCGCCTTAGACCTCTATGGCGAAGGTGGATGCCGTAAAAGAGTCTCTTAGCCTTCAAGCTCAAGCACCCTACTCCTAATCGATGGTCTTAAAGGTAAGGGACTTGAGGTTCTGCACCCAGCGCTGGGGGCGGGTGTCGCCCGGCACGACAAATTTGAAAGCGCCGTCTTTGTCGAGCGGCTTGCTGTTCAGAGTGTCGGCAATGATGGCGTCGGATTGGCGGATTGCGGCGAGCGTCTCGTAGACGGAAAAGATGACCTTGTAGCCATCTGTTCCTTCGGCAATGGCATAGGTCTTCAGCAGGGTATGCTCGTTGGACTTCTCAAAAGACACGCCGAGCCTGGCCAGGACCGCAGAGATGGGGACGCCAGAGTAGGTTTCAGATGCTTTGGTGTGGCCGTTGGTGACGGTAGTGGTCACATGGGGCATGGTGGCGAGATCAGCGGCGGCGAGGGTCACGGTCTTGTCGCCGAAGGTGAGCGTCAACGTGGTCGACGGAGTCTTGGCTCCTCCGTGCGCCATGTCGTGCATCGGGGACATGGTTTCGGGTTTGTTGCCGGGCGCCTCTTGTCCGCGGAGGTGAGGTGCGCGAACTGAGGCGGTAAAGACGATCGCCAAGGGCAGGATTGCGTACCGTAATTGGAACCAGACGCGCTTTTTCATGGCTCTAGCTTACCGCCTGCCAAGGCGGTTTATACTTTCTCTATGTCCATCGTGAAGAACGCCGCAGCGATCGCCAAGGGAATGAGCATCACCCTCCGCGAGATGTTTGAGCCGACCCAGGTAGAGAACTATCCCGATGGCAAGGGTCCGATGCGCGGAGCGAAGTTCCAGGAGCGCTTCCGCGGCAAACACCAGCTGCAGCGCGACGAGAATGGGCTGGAAAAGTGCGTGGCGTGCTTCCTCTGCGCGGCGGCCTGTCCCTCGAACTGCATCTACATCGAGGCGGCGGAGAACACCGAGACGGTCCGGATCTCAAGCGCGGAGCGGTATGC
>CAZZYQ010000013.1:0-75973 GCA_964658395.1 uncultured Granulicella sp.
TCGCCCGCGGCACCATCGACGGCGGCCAGCTCGCCTTCAACGTCGCCATCATGCTGATCAGCTTCGTGGCGCTTGTCGGCCTGTTCAATGCCATCATGCTTGGCGTCTCGAATTTTGCCTGGGCGCACGGACGTATCCCGTTCCCGCACTCGCTCAACGCCATCCTGGGAGTTATCGGGGCGCCCGTGGCATGGCTCATCGGCATTCCATGGAGCGAGGCTAAGACCATTGGCAATCTGCTCGGCACGCGGACGATGATCAACGAGTTCGTTGCCTTCACACAACTCGGCGCGATCAAATCCCAGCTTGCACCCACGACATTCTCAATCGCCACCTTCGCTCTCTGCGGCTTTGCGAACGTGGGATCGATCGGGATGCAAATTGGCGGCATTGGAGCTCTCGTCCCCAATCGCCGCAACGATCTTGCCCAGCTTGGAGTACGCGCTATGCTGGCTGGAACCATGGCCAACCTGATGTCGGCAAGCATCGTGTCGATGCTGATCAAGTGATTCTGGCTGCTAGCTTGTAAGCGCCGGCGAATCGTAATCCGCGGCTGTAATCACTTGGAAGCCGGGACTCGTGATCACCTGCTGATCGATCAGGATCAGCGTCCTTGCCGCACCTGTAGCGTAGGTGACCTTGGCTCCCGTGTAGATGGGGATTGTAGTAGCTACGGGCACGGTTCCGGCGGCCACTAGGATTACCGTATAGGTTCCTGAGGGAACGTTGATATACCCGCTATTTGTGCCAAAGACCACATTGGTCAACACAGGCGAGACCATCGCAAGCGTCGATCCTGCCGGTACTAGGTAGACATCGATCGCGTTGCTGAACCGGGTGGCCTGATCGATAAAACGGACTGAAACCTGCCCCGACGGTGCCGGCGCGCTCTGGTCCGTAAGGATTGTTTCCGTCAGGCTCGCGGCCACGTTTCCTACCAGCACGGTGTATTGTGCCGAAGCGGCAAAGGTCCCCCGCGCGGTGGATAGCTGCTGCTTGGTGCCCGCAGTGTCCGCGCTGATGGTCGAGATGCCAGGATTGATTGCGACGTACGAGGTCACGGTGCCAAAGCCAAGGTTGTAGGCCAGCGCCGTGCCGCCCTGGTAGACGTCAATGCCGGGTGCATCCGGGGAGGCGTCGATGATTCGCACCTGCGATACAGGTACGCTTCCGGTGATGTTCTGGCAGCCAGTAAGCAACATGCCCAGCGCCGCTAACAGAAGCGGTCGTGCTCTTCGATGCACGTTCGAGAGCACAGATTGGGCGGAATCAGGGTGCATGAGTGTACGCAATTGGAACAGAGAACGTTGTCTTACTCTACCCGATTCAGCCGAGCCTCGAGAACAAAGCGACATCCCACCATCGGGGCAGTACCGGTCGTCCCCAGTCGACTGGACTTTTGCGGCCGTGGTTGCTTCAACGCTGCTCACTGCCTCTTACTGCCTGTCGAACGAGATCGTCCACATCATCAATCTTTTCTGTCAGCAGGTTCAGTTTGCCAGCGAGTCCCTTGATCTCCAACTCAGCCCGTACATTTACCTCGAAGTCCAGTTCACTCCGTACACGGTCTTTCTTGTCCTGGCGGTTCTGGCTCATCATGATGACCGGTGCCTGGATGGCTGCTAGCATGGACAAGAACAGGTTCAGGAGGATGAAGGGATAAGGGTCCCATGCTCGCCCTTTCAGGATCACATTGGTCGAACTGTACGCGATCAAGACCACGGCAAACAGGATGATGAACGTCCATGATCCGCCAAAGCTCGCCACCCGGTCGGCAATGCGCTCTCCAAATGTCTCCTTCTCATCCAAGATCTCGTTCGCGTTTCTGCTCGCCCGCAGCCGCACCAGCTCTTGGGTCGCGTGGTATTGCCGGCCAAGCACGGCCAGCATGTCCATGCCTGCAAGCGGCTTCTTCTGCAGCAGAATCGAGATATCGTTGCGGTCGATCTCCAGGCACACCGAATCCTCCACCGCGAACGCGTTGGTGTGGTGCGCAGTTCCCTCGAGCATTGAGGCAAAGCCGAAGAACTCACCATGTGTCGGCCTGTCGATCACCACTTCCTGGTGGTCTTCATCGACAGTCGTCACCTGGACTGATCCAGACATCACGACATATGCGTTCTTGCCGGGCTCGCCGATCTTATAGATCCGTTGGCGAGGCGCAAACCGCTTGACCTCAACCTGGGCCGCGAGAATGGCGGCTTCATCATCGTCAAGCAGAGCGAACAGTGGCACGTGCTTCAACTCTTCAGGATTGCAGGGCATATCGGAGGACCTCACAGGAGCAGATGGAAAGCGCCCCTCATTGTAGAGAATCCATCTACATATCGGAGTCAATTTGCGGGATCGGGCACCTGCAAGAGCCATTCGCATCGCTTCTTCCAAGGTGCAGCCCGCATCATCGCGCCTGCTCTGTTCAGACGAGCTCGTTTCTGGAGCGGTGCAACGTTCCCAGTCGCACCCGGTAAATGTCCCCTCCAAAACAGGACACGGCGACCGCATTGGTCATCTCGCGCGACCGCGTGGCGGATGGTACTATCCCCTCACTGAGCGATGAATGCGTTCCCCACATCGACTGCCCGGCTGCTTGTCGATAGCAACGGGGTACCCCGCTCCGTCGCACTCGATCGCTTTCCGTTCACGTTGGGCCGCGGGGCGGACTGCCATCTTCTTCTCGCGCATCCGCACGTCTCGCGCGAACACGCCTCCATCGTGCAGGACGCCGAGGGCTACATGCTTCGCGACTCCGGCAGCCGGCACGGGACCTTCGTCAACGGCATGCAGGTGGCCTCCACCCGGCTGCGTAACGGTGACCGCATCGCACTCGGCCCCGATTGCCTCGAGAGCGTGAGCATCCTCTTCGAGGAGACCGAAACGGAGAGCACCACGCGGTCGTTGCTGGCGCAGATTGCACACACCGGCCCAACTCTTGGCGACCAGTCGGACCTGCAAACCCTGACTCTCTTCCTCAAGGCCGCGCAGAGCCTCAACAGCTATGGGGCGATTAATGACGTTCTTCGCACGATGCTCGAGTACACGCTGCGCATCACGAAAGCCGAGCGCGGCTTTATCTTTCTCGGAGACAGCGCAGACACGCTTCGCCTGGAATGCTGGCAGGACAAGGAAGGCCGCTCAACCACCGCTTCCGTGCCGATCGGCCTTCCTTCCGGGCCCGTCTCAGGCACTCACCAGGAGCGTCCAAACATCTCCTACTCCGTCGTTCGTCAGGCCGCCGCCTCCCGGCTTGACTTCATCCTCTCGGACGTTACCCCGAGCGACGCCCTCGGGCATGAGAGCCTGATTCTCAACGCGATTCGTTCCGTAGTGGCCATGCCGCTGCGTGGCCAAAGCTCCGGGCGACTGCTCGGCCTGCTTTACCTCGACAGCCACTACGCCGCGCGCGACTTTACCGGCACCGGTAAACAGATCCTTGAGGCGCTCGCGCAACAGGCGGCAATGCTGCTCGAAAATTTGAGCATGCTGGAAGCCGAGCGTGAAGCCGCTCTTCTCCGCAAAGAACTGACATCGCCGCCGCCATCCAGCGGCAGATCATTCCGCAGACCCTCCCTACGTTCGCCCGGGTCCGACTGGCCGCCCGCACCCTTCCTTGCACCGGGGTGGGTGGCGACTTCTACGACATCATTCCGGTCGCCAATGGCTTTGTCGCACTGGTCGGGGATGTGTGCGGGAAGGGCGTGCCGGCCGCTTTGCTGGCCGCCATGGTCCAGGGGATGCTCCACGCTCAAATCAGCGTGCAATCCAAGCACATCACGTCACTGGCCGACACCATCGACTCCGTCAATGCCTTCGTTTGTAACCGTGCGCCAGTCGAGAGCTACCTCACCCTGGCCATCCTCCGCTACAACTTTCCCGCTTCTCCCGATGAGCCAGCGGACGTCGAACTCGTCAACGGCGGCCACGTCAGTCCCATCATCGTCCGCGCTAATGGCACGGTTGAGACTGTGGCTTAGGGTGACACGCCTGTGGGACTTTTGAGCTTTGCTCAATTCCACGTTGTCCCGCTTACGATCTTTCCCGGTGACCGGATCGTCCTGCTGAGCGACGGCGTCACCGAAGCTGAAGATCCCACGGGCACTGAGTTTGGTCAAAACGACCTCGGTCGTTATCTTGCGCTCGCCGATCCCATTCCCGCATTGTTCACCGCGCTTGAACGCTTCTGCAAAGGCGTTCGCGCCGCGGATGACCAGACCGTTCTCACGATCGACCGCTTTGCCTGAGAACGCCTCCTAAGGTGGGGTCGTCTCCCCCGCGCCCGGTGCAGGGCGCAGCCGATACTTATCCTGCAGCAGCCGAGTTGTGCTCGCCCCGTCGCCAATGTCTCGCACATCCTGGACCCGTACCCTACTGCCACTGGCTGGTATGCCGCTCTACCCACCAGCACGCGGGTGCGCCGCTCTGCGGAAAGATAGACCGCGCGCAGGTCACAGAGACTGTTCCGACCATGTCGTACTCCTCCTTCTGACCCTTCAGGGGAGTTGTAAGGAACTGGTTGACCTGCACCATCCTGAAAGCAGTTCCGTGTGCCTCCCGCGCGCGCAGCACCACGCCGTCCCCTACATAGAGCAGAAGGACGGCACCGAACAGTCCCGCCACTCCGAGCTTGAGAAATCGTTTCAGAAGATTGCTCCTTCAACTTCCAATGATTGTATGGCCTCGGGTAGATGGCACGATGCTGTTGTCTGTGCGATGCTGGAACCGTCGAACCATCGTCGACCTACACAGAGGAGCTTGAATGACTTACCCCGAGATGCGCATCGGGATCGATCTCGGCGGCACGAAGATCGAAGCCTTGGCGCTCGACCGCACCGGCAAAGAACTCCTTCGCTATCGCATCGACACACCGCGCAACGACTACTGGGCCACGATCGCTGCTATGGCGGGCCTGGTCAATCGCCTCGAAGCCGAAACTGGCTCGACCGCAACCGTCGGCGCCGGCATTCCGGGCAGCGTCTCGCACCGCACCGGTCTCATCAAGAACTCAAACTCCACCTGGCTGAACGGGATGCCGTTGGCCCAGGACCTTTCTGCAACGCTGGACCGCGAGGTGCGGGTCGCAAACGATGCCAACTGCCTGGCCGTGTCTGAGGCTACAGATGGCGCCGCGGCAGGGGGGCGCGTCGTATTCGGCGTGATTCTTGGCACTGGTTGCGGTGGCGGCGTCGCAGTTGAAGGCAAGATCCATGCTGGTCCCAACGGGTGCGGTGGCGAGTGGGGCCACAATCCGCTGCCTTGGCCTGTCCCTGAAGAGTCACCTGGCCCGGCTTGCTACTGCGGCAAGCATGGCTGTATGGAGATGTGGGTGTCAGGCACAGGAATTGCCCGCGACTACACGCAGGTCACAGGCAAGTCGCTGATTAGCCGGCAAATCTTTGCCGAAGCTGCTCAGGGCGCTGCGGAAGCGGTTGCCGCCCTCGAGCGATTTGAAGATCGCCTCGCCCGTGGGCTCGCGCAACTGATCAACATCCTGGATCCTGACATCATCGTCTTCGGCGGAGGCGTCTCTCATTCAAGCCGCATCTACACTGAGCTGCCAGCGAAGCTTCCCCAGTACGTCTTTGGCCGCGAGGCGGACACGCAGCTGGTGCAAGCAAAGTACGGAGACTCCAGCGGTGTGCGCGGCGCTGCTTGGCTTTGGCCTGCACAGTAGTTCCGGCGGGGAGGGTTGACGGCTATGACAGGGGACCCTGCCGCGTTGCCCGGTGTGAAACTTGCGGCGCTTGCCCGGCAGATCTTCTCGGACAGCATCTCCGGCTGCAGCATCGAGCAGGCTTTCTCCTCCAGGTTCGCAAGTGCGGACGATGATCGGCCTCATGCCTTCAGCCTGCGAGGCGCTCCCGGTGAGCCAACCGCCGAAGTTGACCTCGCTGGCGTAAGCCGTCTGTTCGTGTTGGCGGTCGGCAAATGCTCCGCCGCCATGCTGGATGGCCTGCTGCGCAGAGTTCGCGTCCCTGAGTCCTGTGTGGTCGCAACACTTCTAATCGCGCCAAGCCGGCCGGAGCAACTTCCAGCGGGTGTCAGGTTCTTCGCCGGCGGCCATCCGCTTCCAAACCGTGAGTCGTTGCGCGGGGCGCAAGCGGCCCTGCAGCTCGTTCGTGATGCGGCCTCTGCTGCCGCTCAGCAGAAGACCTTCTTTTTCTTCCTGATCAGCGGCGGCGCTTCAGCGATGATGGAACTTCCGCTCGATGCTTCCATCTCGCTTGAAGACACGGTTTCCTTCCACCAGGCCCTGGTGCACAGGGGGGCCAGTATTCAGGAGATCAACTGCATCCGGAAGCACTTCTCCGCCATAAAGGGTGGCCGGCTCGGCCTTCTTGCCAAGGCAGTCCCAAACCTTACGCTGCTCGTCTCCGACGTTCCGGCAGGGACGCTCGATGCGCTTGCTTCCGGGCCAACCGTGCCTGACTCGACCACCGTGGCCGAGTGCCGGGAGGTCATTGAGCGTCTCCGTTTGTTCGAGTCGTTCCCTCCCAAGGTGTCGTCCTTCTTTCAGTCGCCCGACTTGCCGGAGACACCCAAGCCGGGCGCTTTTTGCGCCAAGACGATCACGCTGCTCGCAGAGGCGGATCTCGCCCGAGCGGCACAATTGGCGGCGGAGCAACAGGGCTTTATCGCTGTCGTCGATAACACACCCGACAACTGGGACTATCGCGATGCCGCAGAGTACCTCATCGCTAGACTGCGCGAGGTTCGTAAATGGCACAGGCGCGTTTGCCTGATTTCCGTCGGCGAGGTCGCCGTAGAGGTATCGGAAAGGAAGGGCGGTCCTCCGGCTGGGTGCGGAGGACGCAACCAACACTTCGCTTTACATACCGCAACACTGCTGCAAGCAGAAGATGGGCAAATAGCCATATTGTCAGCGGGTTCCGATGGGGTGGACGGGAACAGCAGCTTTGCTGGTGCCGTTGTTGATCTGGAGCTGTTTCCGCCAGACCGGTTCAAGGCCGCTGCTTCAGCGCTCGAGCAATTTGATTCGGCGACGTTCTTGCATCAGGCCGGCGCAACGATCAAGACGGGGCCAACCGGCAACAACCTGCGCGACCTCCGTCTACTGCTGAGCGTGGATGAAGAAGGTGTCTCCGTCTAAAGGTGGAGAGACGTTTCCACCTGTTCAGTGCTCTTGCAATGGCATACGATCATTTTTGCGCTTGCACTTCTACTTTCTGTGTAAGCAAGCGGCTGCGGCACAACGAAACGAATACCCATGGGCGTTCCGAGTCTCTCTGCAGGGCACTACCGAAGGCCCTTCGTGGTCTTGGCTGCTGTGCTTTCAGCAGCCTTCTTCATGCTTCGGCTTGTGACTCCGCATACCGCTGTCAATGCAGGTTCGGAAGCAGAGGAAGCCGCCGCGGCGCGCCACGCCTTCAGTGAGAAGACCGCTGCCAAGTACAACTTTCGCTATGGAAAGACGCTGCCTTTTCTCCCTTCGAATGCGACGACGGACACAGGTGAATTCATAAGCCCGGCAAGCTTCTACACCGCTGACTACTGCGGCCACTGCCACCAGGAGGCGCACGATCAGTGGCGCCAGTCCGCTCACTCAAATTCGAATCGCATTCCCTGGTATCTGCGTAATGTGGAATTGCTGAATAAGGAGAAGGGGATCGAGTTTTCCCGCCATTGCGAGGGCTGCCACGATCCGATCGCCCTCGTTGCCGGGGCTTTGACCCAGGGCGCGCCGAAAAAACGGCCCTACGATCAGGATGGCGTGACCTGCGCGGTATGCCACTCGATCCAGTCGGTCGACACGCGCGGCACAGGCAGCTACGTCATGGGAGTTCCCGCGGTGCTGGTTGATGAAGACGGCAAGCCGATTACGCGGCCCGTCTCGGACAACGAGATTCTCACTCACCTTGATCGCCACAGCAAGGCAGTGATGAAAGACTTCTACCGCACCTCGGAGTACTGTGCGTCGTGCCACAAGGCTGCGCTGCCCAGGACGCTGAACGATTACAAGTGGCAGCGTGCGATCTCGCTCTATGACGAATGGCAAAACTCGTCCTTCGCAAAGCAATCGCCTCTGCCGTTCTACGTGAAGGACTCTGTCTCGACCTGCCAGACCTGCCACATGCAGCGGGAAGACGTGAAAGGCAAGGACTATGGAGCGAAGCATGGTCAACTCGCCTCGCATCGCTGGCTCGGCGCAAACACCATCATCCCGAAGTACTACGGCTTCGATGAGCAAGCGGCCCGCATTGTAAAGTTCCTCCAGGCAAATGTGTTCAACGTAGACCTGTTCGCGTTGGAACACGGTGAGCAGGAGAGTCCCTCGGTTGATGCTGCAGTCCCCGTCGTGCAGGCGCAAACGGGTTCGGAAAAGCCGCAGGCATTGATCGCTCCGCTTGGCCAGGTGGCCTACAGGATTGCTCCGGGCGAACTTGTGACTGCAAACGTCGTGATTCAAAATAAGGGCATCGCCCACAGTCACGTTCCCGAGCAGCGGGACATGTACGAGTCCTGGGTCGCCTTTACCGTAAAAGACTCCGGCGGCAAGATCATCGATGACAGCGGCTTCATCAAGAACAACGGCGACCTCGATGAGCGTGCTCACAGCTTCACAAATCGCCTGATCAACGTACAGGGCGGCCTGAACGGCCATCACGAGGTTTGGGACAACCGGGTGGTCGCCTACAACAACACGGTCCAGTCCGGCCGGTCGCAGTTGGTCCGCTACGCCTTCCACATGCCGAAATCTGGTGACGTGACTGTCACCGCCACGGTAAAGTACCGCCGGTTCAATCAGCACTTTATGGACTTCGGCATGGGCAAGCATTACGAGCAGCCCATCGTCGATATGGTGTCTTCGACGCGCACGATTCAAGTCGGCGATAACGCTCCGACTCCGCCCGGGCCGGCCGAAAACAAGGAGTGGATGCGATGGAACAACTACGGGATCGCTCTGCTCGACGCGCAGCAATACGCGGCGTCGGTGGCGGCCTTCCAGCACGTCCAGAAGCTTCGCCCCGACTACGCTGACAGCTATACGAATCAGGCAATCGTCGACATCCTCTGGGAAAAATACGATGACGCTCGACCGAGCCTTGCAAAGGCGCTGGAACTCTCCCCGGGGAACGCGAGGGCCCTGTACTACCGCGCGCTGGTTGAACGAAATGAAGGCAACCTGGACCTCGCCATTGCTGATTTGCAGGCGGTGGTGAAGAGCTTTCCGCAGTCCCGCGACGCCCACCGTGAACTCGGCTTCTCGTACTATCAGCAGCACAAGTATCCACTTGCGCGTGCGGAGTACGAGTACGTCCAGAGTATCGACCCGGACGACCTGTCCGCCCACTACAATCTCGCGATCCTGTACCGCCGCACCGGCATGAAAGAGAAAGCTGCGGTTGAAGCCGCAGCCTTTGCGGACCAGAAGGATGATCCTACCGCAAGCACGTATGCCCTCGAATACCTCCGCGGCCACAATGAGATTGCCAACGAAAGCGTCACCTGGCATGTTCATGAACTCGATGCACCTGCGCACATCGCGCCGGTGATTGCGCCTACAAGCGGCAACATGGTTGGTGGTTCACAATAGAAGTGTGCTGATCCAATCGCAAGCGGGCCTATGAACTCCCCAGGAAAGCCGTCATCTTTTACGTCTCGGTCTCGTCTCCGCGTCCCTCGCTTCTGGCTGGTGGCTGGTGCTTTCGCGGTGAGCATTGCCGCTGGTTCTGGCCTCCGTTCCAGTACGGGTCACCCCGTGCTCGCTTTTTCGAAGCAGAGTCGAGAAGCCGGTGCCGCCACTTTCCACGAGAAGGGCTGCGAGCATTGCCATGGCGTGGATGGGATTGGGACCGACCGCGGGCCTGATCTGTCCGGGATCGGGAAACGCTGGCACAAAGATCAGATCGAACGCCAGATTCGTGAGGGCGGCGGCGGGATGCCACCATTCGGCGAAGCGTTGAACACAGACGAGGTCAGATCGCTCGTGGACTTTCTGGCCGGGAAGCGCAAAGCCCTACATCTTCAGCCAAAGCCGGCACCCAAGCCGGCGGACAAACCTGTTGCGGACGATTCCGGGCAGTAGCCGTCTCCGGTGCAGCGTGCGCTCGACCGCTGAGTGAACAGATCGATCCACACCGGGAACTTTAGCTTTTCGACACCACGGCGCAGCCTGTCGAAAGTAACGCGACGTAACCTTCTCCGGCAAAAAATAGTCACCTGCCGATATTTGAGGGTACGGATTTTCAACTTCTGCGCCACAATGAGTTTGACCTCGTGTCCCTGCGTAACTTGAGAATGTGGTCGGCGTGCCGCCATGAGTGGTCAGACGTGTGGCGTTCCGATCCTGTGTACTGCCTTGGACATTGTCTCTTCTGTAAGAAGCAAACATGCAACGCTGCGGTAATGAACCTAGTTCAACTCCCATTCAAGGCAGCCGGCTAATGCAAACATCAATCCATTCGCATCATGCAGTCCAATCAAGCGAGCCCAAGTTCAGGTTCGAACGTGCTTCCATTACTCAATTCAAGCAAGGTTCTCCCCTTCGTGCCGTTGCAAATGGCGCAGTTTGCGGAACCGAAGCATCACGGGATCAACCGCTCCGGAACGAAGGGAAAGATTTGCCCCAGACCGACGTGAGTCATCGTTTCGGGCTGAGACTCCGCGAACTGCGGCGGGAGCGAAGCCTGACGCAGGTGCGCATGGCAGCGGACTTCGGCATCGATCGCAGCTTCATCAGCGACGTTGAACGCGGCAAGAAGTCGCTCTCCCTGCCCATGCTTGAGGTGATTGCCTTAGGTATGGAGATATCGCTCTCAGATTTGCTGCGGGACATCTGATCCGAGTTTGAACGTTTGGCACTACCGCGAATGCTCTGTTTCCATGCTCCTGCTGGTCGGCAGTTGCTTGAGTACTTCGAGATTTGCCAGGACAGCGTTCCACTGCGTGGCATTTCGTTTCGTCGCGAACGGTGCGTTCATGTCCGAGTAGTACTCGAGGATATCGACCTTCAGGCCTGAAGGAACGGTTCGGTTTGTCGCGACCCGCGCCAGAAGCCGGGCGTAGGTCCGATCAGTGAGCGGGTAGCCGCCTGGCCTGACCTTTGCACCCGTGTCGAGGTCGCGATTTGGAAGGGAGCCATCTCCCGTTCCTATGGCATTCAAGGTCTGGCGCAGCATATCCGTGGTCTGCAGCAGGCTCTCCACATAACGCTCTTCCGTATCGACAGACGGCCCTTTGATCGCCAGATCGGAGAGGACGCCGACTTTCGGGACGATAAAGATCATGCCCGCGAGCAGGCGGGTTCCAATACCGGCTTTTTTCCTGTACTGCTCCCACCCATTCTCGAACTCGGCCTGCTTCAGTTCAAGCTTCAGCCGCTCCACCGCGGGCAGCGGCTGGTCATCAGGAAAAGACTTGCGATGCAGCAGTACCTCCGCATACGCGATCCGCGGCAGGAAGCTGCGCACGGAAAAGCGATAGCCGCGCACCACCGCGGGTCCGCGCTTCCCTAACACTTTGTACAGATCAAGCCCGTAAGTGTCATAGAACGCACGCGCCATCAACGGCTCGGCGATATGTAAGCCAACGTGTTTCAAGTACGCGGACGGGGCGAACCGGTGCTGAGCGATCTCGTTGATGTCGAACGCAAACTCGGTCCGCACATGCTGGTGCTCGCCTTCGGCGTACGTCACCACCGGTCCGTACTTCGCCTGCAGTCCGGGAAATTCGGTTGCTACCGACGGATTGACGGCCTCAGAGTGGCCGATTGTGTCGGCAACGTAGTGAGAAAGCGCGCCGATCGCAAACGCCAACTCGTCGGGCGTCCTGGCGTCATCGATGAGCGCACGTACGAAGTCGCCGCTGCGGACGTAGTGGGTCAGGTCGGAGAAGAAATCGTTTCCGAACGGATAGTAGCCGAGGTCCTGTATGGCCGAGCCGCCGTATGCATAGGCGTGCGCTTCGTTCAATTGGGCTGCGGACATGTTCGGATAACGGCTGAGAAGAAACGGCTTGATGGAAGACTTCCACGTCAGGTCGATCAGCTGCTCATGTGTCTGCACCGAATATGCACTGGACGATTTTGCCAGCAGGACTGAAACCAGCAGCATCGTGCCAAACTTTGCTGCCGTTCTCCATACTGGTCGCGATGTCACACTACAAAGGTAACGCACGTATGATTGTCCGGCGAATGCGGCTGATGCGGCAGCGCATGCGTCTAGAGTAGGAGTTCTCTTGCAAGCCGCACCAACGGAACGACAGGTCTGTGTCCATGAGTTCGCTTCAACACAACGCAAGGACAGTTACTTGCCAGGCTCGCGTTTTCTTGGTGCTTGTCCTCCTGTCTTCGAACTTCGCCGCAGCGCAAATCGTTGACCACTCCCCTGGGCTCGACCAGGGTTATTACGACATGTATAACGTCAACTTTGCTGCTGCGCATCAAGTCTTCCAGCGGTGGCTGGAACAGCATCCCGACGACAGCCTCGCGGCAGCTTCAGATGCGGCTGCCTATCTGTTCGGAGAATTCGATCGCCTCCATATCATCGATGTTCAGCTCTTCGCCGATCAAAGCCGCTTCGATAGCCGCAGCCGCCTCACTGCAGACCCGGCGGTGCGCAAGGCCTTCGAGGACCGCCTGGCGCAGGCGACTCGCCTCGCCGAAGTGGCGCTTCAGCATAATCCACGCGATGCACGGGCCCTCTACACCAAGACACTTGTCTTCGGCATGGCCTCCGATTATGCACTCATGATCGACAAGCGCGACTTCGCCGCGTTGTCACTCACCAAGCAAGCCAGCGCCTTCGCGAAGCAGGCTTTGGCCATTGATCCGCAACTGTATGACGCGTACCTGGCCAGCGGAGTCGAGAACTACATGCTGAGCCTCAAGGCCGCACCGATCCGGTGGGTGTTGGGCGCCACCGGCGCCTCAACTGACAAAGAGCACGGCATCAAGCTGCTGCAGCTTACCGCGACGCAAGGACACTATCTGGCCCCATTCGCCCGCATGATGCTCGCGGTCGCCGCCATCCGAGACAACCATCCGCAGGAGGCGCGAGAAATCCTCGTTGCCCTCGCGAAGCAGTTTCCCGGTAACACACTTTATGATCGCCAGCTTGCCCGGATACACTAGCTACTTCTTCGGACGATGTGCGATGACCTGGTCCTTGATCTTCTCGTAGGTGGCGGTGGGAATAATTCCCTTCGTCGTCAGCTGGTTCTTTGCGGTGTAGGGACGACCATCGACAATGCGCTTGGCGTACGCGTCGCCAATTCCCGGCAGCGCCTTCAGCTGGTCGATGCTTGCCGTGTTCAGGTCGAGCTTGTTCGCGTCTGCAGCAATCTTCTCTGAGACCGACGGCTTGGCAGCAGGCGCGGGAGTCTGTGCCACGGTAAGGAGACTTGATAACAGCAGCGTTACGACCGACAGAGCATAACGAAGGCGCATGAAGAGGACCTCAGAGGAAAATTGAGTGCAGAGGCAGACTAGGTGACCGTGGATGGAGTGTCAAACGGGAACGTTTGACAACCATGCTGCTCGCGGCTAGCCTCTTCCTTATGAGCCTTTCGCTTCACCATCACGGCCATCATCACCATGCGATCAGCGTGTTGGGGGCTGGGTCCGGTGCGGCGAACTAAAATCCGCTGTCCAAATTGAAAAAGCCCGCTGACGCGCCCACCGCGAGCGGGCTTTTTCCTGCTCCAACCAACCTACTGAAGGAGCATCATGACCCAAAGCTTAGCTGAAGCTGCTGCAGTTGACTTCAAGAAGATGGGCGGCCTTGTTCCCGGCATCGTCCAGCACGCAAAGACAGGGGAGATGCTTATGCTCGGTTTCCTCAACGAAGAGAGCTACCGGCTCACCCGCTCCTCAGGCTACGTGACGTTCTGGAGTCGAACGCGAGAGAAGCTCTGGATGAAGGGCGAGACCAGCGGCAATCGCCTCCGGGTTATAGAAGCCGCCACCGATTGTGACAACGACGCGCTGCTCTTCAAGGTAGAAGTGGAAGGGGATGGCCTTGTCTGCCACGAGGGTACCGCAAGCTGCTTCACGAAGCCGATCCTAATCGAAGGAAGAAACTGATGGCGACGCAGAAGCTCAAACTCGGCATCCCGAAAGGCAGCCTGCAGGACGCCACGCTGGCCCTCTTTGAACGCGCTGGATGGCGCATCTTTGCCAATGGCCGCAGCTACTTCCCAACCATCGACGATCCAGAGATTGAATGCATGCTGGTACGCGCCCAGGAGATGGCCCGGTATGTGGAACACGGAGCGCTCGACGCCGGTCTTACGGGTCGGGACTGGGTGCTTGAAAACCAGTCCGATGTGGAATCCATCACCAGCCTAACCTACTCAAAGCAGAGCCGCCAGACCGTCAAGTGGGTGCTCGCGGTTCCTGAAGATTCGCCCTTCCAAAAGCCCGAAGACCTGGCCGGCAAGATCATTGCTACTGAACTTGTCGAGTTCACACGGCGCTACTTCGCCCAAAAGAATATTCCTGTGACCGTCGAGTTCAGCTGGGGTGCAACTGAGGTGAAACCGCCGACGTTGGCCGATGCGATCGTTGAGGTGACTGAGACCGGCAGCAGTCTCCGCGCCAACCGTCTGAGGATCATTGAAACTTTGATGGAGTCCGAGACCCAGCTTATTGCCAACAAAGCGGCCCATGCCGACGCCTGGAAGCGGAACAAGATCGAGAACATCTCACTGATGCTCAATGCCGCCATTGCGGCCCAGGGCCGTGTTGGCTTGATGATGAACGCGCAGAAGAACGACCTCGACGCCATCCTTAACGTGTTGCCTGCGCTCAACTCGCCAACTATATCGCAGCTTCGGAACCCGGCATGGATTGCGCTGAATACGATCCTTGATGAAACGCTGGTCCGCGATGTCATCCCCAAACTCAAATCGGCCGGAGCTACCGGCATCGTTGAGTATCCATTGAGCAAAGTAGTGCTCTAGAACGTTTGGACAGTGTCATCCTCCATGAAGATCATCCGCACCTTTGGCCGCACCGGAAAGAACGCCGAACTCACCATCCAGGCCCTCGAGGCCCGCGGCTCTGCGAGCACGACAGAGGTCGGGCCGGTCGTCCGCGCGATCCTGGCCAACGTAAACAAGCGGGGCGACGCGGCGCTTTCACGGTATGCCACACAGTTCGACGGTCTTCGAAAGAAGCAGCCTCTTCTCGTCACCAGAGAAGAGATGCGGGCCGCTTGGCAAGCGACGGACCCGAGACTCCAGGCCGCGATGATGGTCGCGCGCGGCAACATTCTCGCCTTTGCAGAGGCACAAAAGCCGAAAGAATGGACGTTCTCTCCCGCCGGCGGCGTCACCACCGGTCAGATCGTTCGCCCCCTAGCCAGCGCTGGCTGCTATGTTCCCGGCGGCCGCTACCCGCTGCCGTCGACGCTGCTCATGACCGTCACACCGGCACAGGTGGCCGGCGTGGAACGCATCGTGGTCTGTTCTCCGAAGCCGGCGCAAGAGACACTTGCTGCGGCGCATCTCGCGGGCGTCGCCGAGTTCTACCGCATCGGCGGAGCGCAGGCGATCGCCGCTCTCGCTTACGGTACCGAGACGATCCGTAAGGTTGACAAGATCGTAGGCCCCGGCAACCTCTACGTCACTGCAGCCAAGCAACTCGTCTCGACCATCTGCGGCATCGACATGCCCGCCGGACCTACCGAGATCGTCGTCACAAGCGAAACCGGAAGACCTGAAGACATCGCCGCCGATCTGGTGGCCCAAGCCGAACACGATCCGGAGACGCTTGCCGTATTGATCACCAGCAACGAAGCGCTCGCCATGGCGGTCTCGGCACAAGTGAAGCAACAGGTCAGATCGAATCCGCTCGCAAAGCAGTCCATCGCTGCGCGCGGTTGCATATTTGTAACGCAATCGATTGCAGAGAGCCATGCCCTTACAAACCGCTTCGCTCCGGAGCACTTGACGGTCGATACACTGGCCGATCTCACGTGGGTAACAAATGCAGGATCGGTCTTCGTAGGACCGTTCGCGCCGCAGGCCATGGGCGACTACGTCTCCGGGCCGAACCACGTGCTCCCAACTGGCCGCAATGGTCGCATACGCGGCGGTCTCAGCGTGATGGACTTTGTCAAAATCATTACGGTCCAGCAGTACACCCGCAGAGGTTTGCAAGCGTTGGGTCCCCATGCCGCCGCGATGGCGGACGCCGAGGGCTTGGTTGGCCATGCTGCAAGCGTAAGAATGAGGTTGAGATGAGATCAGCAACCGCCACGATAAGGGCCCGCCAGGCTGTAGAGTTGATGCCGGAGTACCATCCACCCCTCGCCGCCCGCACTGCGCTTCGACTGGACTTCAATGAGAACACCTTCGCTCCCTCGCCGCGCGTCATCGAGCGCATTCACAAAGCGACCGCAGAGGACCTGACCAAGTACCCCGAACGCGAGCCGACCGAGCACATCGTCGCGGCCTACTTCGGGGTTGCGCCGGACCAGCTTCTGCTTACCAACGGTGTGGACGAGGCAATTCGGCTGCTCTGCCTTGCGTTCCTTGAGGAAGACGATCAAGCGCTGATCGCAACACCCACGTTCTTCATGTACGACGTAAGCGTGCAGCTCATGTCGCAGCATCTTGTGCGCGTTCAGGCAGGGGAGACGCTCGAGTTTCCTTTCGACAACTTTGTGCAGGCGATCACGCCTAAGACCAAACTGATCATGATCGCCTCGCCAAACAACCCTACCGGAGGCGTAGTCGCTCGGGAACAGCTTCTCGCCATAGCCGCCGCAGCACCCCATGCTGTCGTCTTCGTCGATGAAGCATACTTCCACTTCCACGGCGAATCGACGCTTGGGGACCTGAACGATTATCCGAATCTGATCGTCGGTCGCACCTTCTCGAAGGCTTACGGTCTGGCAAACCTCCGCCTCGGAATGCTGGTCGGCGACGCTCGATTGATGCGCTGGGTTCGCAAGGTATGTTCGCCATACAACATTAACGGCTTAGCCCTTGAATGCCTGCCGATTGCACTCGAAGACGAGGCATATGTCCGCTGGTATTCCGATCAAGTAGCTGCAGGCCGGGATCGCATGGCCGCCGGTCTCCGTGCGCTTGGCGTCGGCTTCTTTCCCAGCCACGCCAACTTCATTCTCATGAAGATCGGTCCTCTGCACGCCGAACTCTGCGCCGTCATGCGCGCTCACGGGGTCCTCTTGCGCGATCGCTCCAGCGATCCCGGCTGTGACGGCTATGTGCGTATCACAATTGGCATTGAGGACCATGTGACCAGAGGCCTGGCCGCGCTCAAGACGTGCCTGGACGAAATCGGCTGGAGAGCTTAAGGCTGCTCAGTTTACTGCTTTTTAGCTGGTACGTTAGCTGGTGTGAGTCTTCCTGCTCACCCTCTTGCTGACGCGCTTTGATCGAGCGCGAGGCCCGACGCCAGCACGAAAGAGACCGGCGCACGGCAAACCGATCGGGTAAGCGCGCATCCAAACGCGCCATGAACACCGATCAGAACAGCAAAGGTCACGATTCGCAAGGGGCCAACAAGGGATTGAATACGAGCCACTTTATGATGGCTGTGCTTGCCGCCATTGTGGTGATCATAGTGGGTACGCTGGTGTTTCTAGGCAGCGGCAGGACCAGGGTGATTCCGCACGCGAATGCACCCAAGCCGACCACAGCTACCCCTCCCGCCCAGTAGACACTCTGCTGGCGTTCAACGCCGCAGGCTGAACCTGTCGCTTCACTGAAGGATGCGACCGCTTCCGAGGCGCTAGAACCCGTGACGCAGTTTTCAGCCCGTAGAGGGTGAACAGATCTTTACCAAACCAGCAATGTTTTTGGGCTTGTGAAAGCACGGAACTCCGTCAGCCAAGCCCTTTATAAGGGCAATAGCACGGTACGTGCCATGTTATACTCGGAGGTGAAATAAGAGTCGGCGAAACACGCATAAGATGCTGATTTGACGCGGACTTACTCATCTCTGAGGTTCTTTGTTCCCGCTTCTGTTTCGCTGCTCCATCACGCGTGTACGGAGTTCCTTTGGCATCGACCGCAATCCCTTCAGAAACCGACCTTCTCGATCTTCAACTGGATCAGCAAACCGCGCCGCCGCAGCCTCCGGTAAAGAAGGACAGGGAAGGTGGCGGCTACTCCGCTGAGAACATCACCGTGCTGGAAGGCCTGGCGGCTGTTCGGCTGCGGCCAGCCATGTACATCGGTTCGACGGGCGAGCAAGGGCTGCACCATCTGGTTTATGAAGTGGTCGACAACTCTGTGGACGAGGCCCTTGGCGGCCACGCCACGCGCATCGATGTCACCATCCACGTCGATAATTCCATCACCGTCGTCGACGATGGCCGCGGCATTCCGGTCGACGATAAGGTCATCAACGGCGAAAAGATGCCTGCGGTTCAGGTGGTGCTGACGATGCTGCACGCGGGCGGCAAGTTCGATGCCTCGAACTACAAGGTCTCGGGTGGGCTGCATGGCGTCGGCGTAAGCTGCGTCAACGCGCTCTCGCAGGAGTTCGACGTCGAGATCTGGCGCGACGGCTTTGCGTGGGAGCAGGACTACTCGAAGGGCTTTCCCATTTCTAAGCTGCGGAAGATGGGGCCGTCGAAGCGGAAGGGCACCAAGGTCCATTTTCTGCCCGATAAAAGCATCTTCACCGTCACGGAGTTCAGCTACGACACGCTGGCACAGCGGCTTCGCGAACTCGCCTTCCTGAACAAAGGCCTTGAGATCCATCTCACCGACGAGCGCACCACCGACGCCAAGACCGGCGAGAGCAAGCACCAGGAGTTCAAGTACGCCGGGGGCATCGCCGAGTTTATCAAGCACCTGAACCGAGGCAAGGTGGTGCTGCACGAGAAGCCGATCTACATGGAGGCCGAGCGCGATAACGTCGCCATGGAGATCGCGCTGCAGTACAACGACGGCTACTCCGAGACGGTCTTCACCTTCGCCAACAACATCAACACCGTAGACGGCGGAACCCACCTGTCTGGATTCCGGACAGCACTGACCCGTACCATCAATGCCGCCGGCCAGTCGCTTGGGTTGTTCAAGGACGTGAA
Source organism: uncultured Granulicella sp. (assembly GCA_964658395.1). Lineage (GTDB taxonomy): Bacteria > Acidobacteriota > Terriglobia > Terriglobales > Acidobacteriaceae > Edaphobacter. The sequence continues at coordinate 19,023 of CAZZYQ010000013.1, forward strand.
GGAGAACCTCGCCGGCACGGACGTGGTCGAAGGCCTGGTGGTCGTTATTTCCGTCAAGCTCTCACAGCCGCAGTTCGAGGGCCAGACGAAGGGCAAGCTGAACTCGAACATCGCCGGAACGGTGCAGGCCTTCGTCAACGAGCGGCTGGGCGGTTTCCTTGAACAGAACCCCTCCGTAGCCAAGAAGATCATCAATAAGGCGATCGACGCCGCCCGCGCCCGCGAAGCTGCGCGCAAGGCCCGTGACCTCACCCGCCGCAAGGGAGCGCTCGATGGCGGAGGCCTGCCGGGCAAGCTCGCCGACTGCTCCGAGCGCCAGCCCGACCGCTGCGAGCTTTACCTGGTCGAAGGTGAATCGGCCGGTGGCACGGCGAAGCAGGGTCGCGACCGGCGTTTTCAAGCCATTCTTCCGCTCAAGGGCAAGATCCTCAACGTAGAAAAGGCCCGCTACGACAAGATGCTCGGCCACGAAGAGATCCGCGCGATGATCACTGCCCTCGGCTGCGGCATCGGCAAGGATGACTTCGACGCCTCAAAGCTGCGCTACGGCAAACTCATCCTGATGACCGATGCCGACGTCGACGGCTCGCACATCCGCACCCTGCTGCTGACCTTCTTCTTCCGCCATATGACGGAGCTGATCAAGCGCGGCCATGTGTACATCGCCCAGCCGCCGCTCTTCAAGATCAAGAAGGGCAAGTTCGAGCAGTACATCAAGGATGAGCGCGAATACGTCGCCGTCATGCTGAAGCGCGCCTCCGATGGCATGGTGCTGACGTATGGGCCAACCCAGAAGAGGCTCGAAGGCGAGGCCTTCACGGCGTACATGAGCCAGCTCTCAGACTATCTCGGCCTCTTTGACAAGTTTCAAAAGCGCCTCCGCAATGAGGCCGTCTCCGTCGACTTTTTGAGCATCTTTGCTCACGAAGGCGCCTTTCCGGCGAAGAAGGAGGACTTTCAGTCGCCAGAAAAACTGGCCGCGATGCAATCAAAGCTCAAGTCCCATGTGAAGGAGTTCCAGTTCCGCGCCGTAGGCGAGCCTGCTCTTGATGAAGAGCACCAGACCTGGTCAGTCAGCTTTACAGACTCGCAGGGCGCAGTCCGAGTCATTGACTGGGCGCTCGCAAACGCCGCGGAGAGCCGTCAGCTGCTTGCCAAGTACGCGCTGATCGCGGACAAACTCGTGGGCCCATTTCACATCAGCTATGCCCCGAAGACTGCCGCCGCGGTATCGCAGGACGCGCTCGACGAGGCCGACGAGATCGCGCAGGAAGAGGGCGTGTCCGAGATGACGGCTGCCGCTCCAGGAACGGCAGCCGAAGCCAAGCCAGCCAAACGCTCCAGCAAGATCAACCAGGATCCGGTCGAGAAGAAGTCCCCGCGTGAAGTCTTCGAGTACGTCATTGAGCAGGGCCGTAAGGAGTACCAGGTACAGCGCTACAAGGGTCTGGGCGAGATGACTGCGCCGCAGCTCTGGGAGACGACCATGGATCCCGAGCGTCGCACCCTGATGCAGGTCAAGCTCGAAGATATCGCCGCGTGCGAAGAGATCTTTACGACGCTGATGGGCGAGGACGTAGAAAGCCGCCGGAAGTTCATCGAGGAAAATGCACTCGACGTGAAGAACCTCGACATCTAGACCGGTACAGGCTGCTCGCAGTCGCAGGCAAGAAGGAAAGAGTGAGGCCGAAAAGGCTCCGCTGACACACTAGGCTGCTTTGTCTGCTTCTAAGCTGGCTTATAACGATCCACCAGTTCTGTAGCGATGTGAAGTCCGGCTACGCGTATCAGCAGACACCGGAGCGCCTCGAACGTAATGATATAGAGGCGATTCTTCAGGTTATAGCCGCTCGGCCAGGGTGCTGATTGAGTCTTCCACTGAATGGCAAGCTCGGGATGCTCTTTCTCTGCCGTCTGCAGGATGAGCGCGGCACGCGGTATATGTGCCGACGAGCTGATCACCTCGGCTGATCGCCATCCGTGCTGCTGCATGAGTTGCTCGGAGAAGTAGATGTTCTGGATCGTGTTCTGGGCGCGTGGCTCTTCAAAGAGATCACTTCTTGGCACACCTTGTTCAGCCGCGAGTTGGGCCATCACGTGCGCTTCTACAAACTCGTTGTGGGCCGCGCCGCCGGTCATAATAATGCGCGGCGCGGTTCCTGCCTTGTACTCCCGAATTGCCTCGACTACGCGCTCGCGCTGCTCGGGAGAGGGCCTGCCATCGTCCCACGCGGGAAAGCCAAGAACAATGATGGTATCAAAGTGAGTCGCTGAGCTGTTGCTGCTGGGAATTGTCTTCAGATTCAAATAGACGATGGCCGGCACCAGCAGCAGGAGGAACAAAACGGTGAACAAAACAACGCGGGCCAGTTTCACATGGACAAGCGTAACAGCGGAACCTCGCGTCGAAGTGAACGGCCGTCTTGGCGCCAATATTTGCCACTGGCCACCCGTGATGGTGCAATCAGAAGATGGACAGTTCTACGGTAGAAGCCATCCCTGCCATTCAGGAGATCCATATTCTGAAGCGTACGCCGCTCATGGCGCTTGCCGTGGCGGCCTTCGGCATTGGCACATCCGAGTTCATCATCATGGGCTTGCTGCCAAATCTCTCAGCCGACTTCAGGGTGTCCATTCCTAAGGCTGGAGCGCTCGTTACCGGCTATGCCTTGTCCGTCACCATTGGAGCGCCGCTTGTAGCCCTTGCCACCGCGCACCTTGAGCGCAAGCGGGCGTTGCTGCTCCTGATGGGAATCTTTACGATGGGCAACTTCGCCTGCGCCGCTGCGCCGAGCTACAACCTGCTGTTCGCCGCTCGCGTCCTCACCGCACTCTGTCACGGGGCCTTCTTTGGCATCGGCTCGGTTGTTGCGGCCAATCTGGTTCCCCGCAACCAGCGATCTCAGGCGATTGCGCTTATGTTCTCCGGACTTACCCTGGCCAACGTCCTCGGAGTTCCTGCGGGGACGGCGCTCGGACAAGCCTTCGGCTGGCGCGCAGCATTTTGGGCCATTGTTCCCATCGGTCTTGCCGCGGCTGCGGCGCTCTTCTGGCTGGTGCCACACCAGGCCGCGGGCACCGCTGACCTCATCCACGAGTTTCGTGTTCTCCGCCGGCCGCAGGTGTTGCTGGTGATGTTGATGAGCGTCCTCACTTCTGCTTCGCTCTTCTGCGTTTACACCTACGTTGCGCCTACACTGCTGACGATCACGGGCGTCTCGCCGCATGGAGTCACGCTGACCCTGCTGCTCTTCGGGGTCGGCATTACGATCGGCAATCTTGCTGGCGGCGCGCTCAGCGATTGGCGTCCCATGGCTTTTCTGGTGGGATCGCTGCTTTCTCTAGTCGCCTCGCTCGTCGTTCTGTATATCGTAGAGCCCTACGCTGTTCCCGCCATCGGGATGATCCTGATCTGGGGAGCAATCCAGTTTGGTGCCGGCGCGCCGCTGCAGTCGAGGATCGTCGATCAGGCATCTGAGGCGCCGAACCTGGCGTCCACGCTAAACCAGGGTGCCTTCAACTTCGGCAACGCTACCGGGGCGTCCCTGGGTGGCCTGCTGATTACGGCCGGCTTCAGCTACCGTGTGCTGCCCATTGCGAGTGCCATAGTCACGCTCGTGACGCTGTCTCTCGCGTTCCTTACTATTCGTCTCGACCGCAATGCGAACCAGTGACGCTCCAAGCGAGCGTCACTGGTTCGCCATTCGTTCTATGGCCAGCACTCGACTTCAGCGCCGCACCTGGGATCAGTTCGCCGGCCTCATCGTGCCCGCAGGCCCTCATCGTACGGCCAAAGCAAGCCCTAAGCTTTGCTCCCAACCGCGTCCAGTCTTGCCACTAGCTCTGCGGGCAGCTCAATCTTTGCTGCATCCAGGTTTTCCCGCAGGTGTTCGGCCGACGATGTTCCCGGTATCAGCAGAATGTTTGGAGAGCGTTGCATGAGCCACGCCAACGCCACCTGCATGGGTGTGGCCTCCATATCCGCCGCAACTTCATCAAGCACGGAGGACTGTAGTGGCGTAAATCCTCCGAGCGGGAAAAAAGGCACATAGGCAACGCCTTGCTCCGCCAGGCTGTCGATAAAGGCGTCATCTCTCCGCTGCGCGACGTTGTAGAAGTTCTGGACGCACACGATCTCCGTTATCTTCCTTCCCTCCTCGAACTGAGTAGGACTGACGTTACTCAAGCCGATGTGCCGGATGATGCCCTCGCTCTTCAACTCTGCCAACACGGTCAGCGGCGCTTCAATGGATCCTTTGGTCGGCCCCATCTGGCCTCCGACACGCAGGTTGACGATCTCGAGCACGTCTACACCAAGGTTGCGGAGATTGTCGTGTGCGCCGTCGATCAGGTCCTGCCGAGAGAGCGCAGGCGGCCATCCGCCTTTTGCGTCGCGTTTCGCGCCAAGCTTCGTCACAATCACCAGACCGTCCCTATACGGATGCAACGCTTCCTTGATGATCTGGTTGGTCACATGCGGACCGTAGAAGTCGCTGGTATCGATATGGTTTACGCCGCTGTCTACCGCCGTCCGCAGTATGCTCACCGCAGCGTCTCTGTCTTTCGGTGGTCCAAACACGTGTGGGCCGGCGAGCTGCATCGCTCCATAGCCCATCCGGTTGACTGTCATCGTGGTGCCTGGAAAGGTAAAGTCCAATTGCTTTGTCATCTCTCGTTCCCTCAGAAAGGCAAGCTTACAGCGTACCTTTCGATGCAATGAACAAGGTCCCGACTCGGCGTCTTCCTCGGTCTACCCTACCAAGATGAACGAGGATCCGTTTACAGTTACCTAGACCCGGCCAGCTGCGGTCGTCCATCGCAGTAAGGAGACATCTTCCGTGATTGGTCCTTTGCAGCTCGAAGTGCAAAAGGCCGCACTGCTAAGCGGCGTCGATGGCTGGTCTCCGCAGCGTCTCGCCCACCGCCCCGCGGGCGGGTGCTGGTCCGCATCCCAGGTCTTCGACCACTTGGTTACGACCGAGGAGCGCATCCTGGACGCAGCACAAAGAGGCTTTCGCCAACCTCATCGCATCGGGGTAAGCGATCGTGTCCGAACTATCTTCCTGCGCAAGGTGTTCGAGTCTGATCGCCGCGTGAAAGTGCCCGCATCCGCAACTCAGGTGCTTCCGGCGCCAAGCCCGAGCATGGAGGACGTATGCGCTCGATGGCAAGCAGTCCGCCATGAACTCGCTGTATTTCACGGCCAGTTCTCCCCGGCTCAACTGCGTCGGGGCATCTTCAAGCATCCCGTCGGCGGCTGGATGGCGCTACCAGACGTAGTCGAATTCTTCTACGTGCATATGCTTCATCACCGTTTCCAGCTTGATCGCCTTAGTGCGGAGTCGCAGAACTTGTAGACTGGTCTTACTCCAGCTTAAAGAGACCAGATGCCCATCGTCGAACTTCAGAACGTCCGCAAGGCGTACGAGAACAAGGTTGCGGTCCACGGACTTTCCTTCAAGATCGAGCCGGGCACTATGTTTGGCCTGCTTGGGCCAAATGGATCGGGGAAGACCTCGTCGATCCGCATGATGATCGGTATAACCATCCCCGACTCGGGCACCGTCTCGCTCTTCGGCCAGCCGTTCAGGCGGGAGCAACTCGCCCGGGTTGGATACCTGCCCGAAGAACGTGGTCTTTACAAGAAGATGAATGTACTGGAGCAGCTTGTCTTCCTCGGTCAGCTTCATGGCCTCGATGCGGCCACCGCAACGAGGCGATCGCATCTCTGGTGCGAGCGGATGGAAATCAGCGAGGCGATTCCAAAGAAGACGGAAGAGTTGTCGAAAGGCATGCAGCAGAAGATCCAGTTCATCGCCGCACTGCTCCATGAGCCAGATCTGATCATCATGGACGAACCCTTCAGCGGCCTGGACCCAGTGAATGCCACGCTGCTGCAGGACACCCTGGTGGACCTTCGTAAGGAGGGTAAGGCGGTGCTGTTTTCGACCCATCGCATGGACCAGGTGGAGAAGCTCTGCGATTCGATCGCACTGATCAGCGGCGGCCACCTTATTCTTGGCGGCTCCATGCGCGAGGTCAAGTCCAGCTATCCGCGCAACCGTGTCCAGATCGCCTTTGAAGGGTCAGACGCTTTCTTGCAGCACCCGGCGATTGAAGAGGCGAAGAACTACAGTGGCCAGGCAGAGATCAAACTTAGGTCCTCGGCCGATAACTCTGCCGATGCTCAGGCGGTGCTGGCCCAAGCCTTGACGATGGCCCGCATCTCCCGCTTCGAAGTGATGGAGCCCACGCTTGAAGAGATCTTCATCGAACGCGTCACTGCGGTGGCGCCCGCGAATCTGAATGGAGCCACAATCCATGCATAACATCTGGCTGATCGCGAGACGCGAATACCTCGAACGCATCCGTGCAAAGAGCTTCATCATCATGACAGTTCTGATCCCGACGCTGATGGGCGGTCTTCTCTTTGGATTGAGCTATGCCAGCGGCTCGTCCGATCTCCACGTCGCGATTGTGAGCAGCGACACGCAATTCGCGCTCGACCTGCAGGCTGAGCTTGCCCAGCGCAAGCATCCGGCGTTCGACGTAGACGTGATCGCACCCTCCATCGATACGCGCGCCACGCTTGATGCTCGACTTCGCGGCAAGAATCTCGACGGGTATCTCTGGATTACGCCGCCGAGTGCCGGCCAGGTGCACGCCACCTATCAGTGGGTGCCAAAATCTGGAAACTACAATCGCACCAAAGACATTCTCTCTGTAGCGATTCGGGATGTGCTGACCCGCGAGGGCCTCGCTCACTCCGGAATGGGCGCGGCAGAGGTGACAACCCTCATGCAGCCGGTTGAACTCGAGAGCTCCAGAGGCAGCGATAAAGAGAACGCAGACTCAGCCGAGAGCACCGCCTTCGGCTTCTTCTTCATCATGTATTTTGTTATCCTCTTCTACGGGATGAACGTAGCCCGGTCGATCATCGAAGAAAAGACCTCTCGGATTTTCGAAGTACTGCTCGCAACGATAAGGCCGGAAGAGATGATGGCGGGCAAGGTGATTGGCGTGGGCGCCGTGGGCCTTACTCAGGTTGGCATCTGGATGATCGTCGCCATCGGTCTGACGCTATATGGCACTCTGGGCAGCGGCATATCTGTTCGGATGACGCCGATGCAGGTCGTCTACTTTGTCGTCTTCTTCCTGCTCGGGTACACCCTGTACTCGGGCATGGCGGCGGCCCTCGGAGCCATGACCAGTTCGGAGCAGGAGCTACAGCAGATGAACATCTTCTTGATGCTCCCACTCATCGCCTGCTCCGGCGTGATCGCCAAGGTCGTCAACGAACCAGATGGCTTGATCGCGAAGGGCTTCTCCTTCTTTCCCTTCTGTGCTCCGCTCATCATGTACGTCCGCATAGCGATCCATCAGCCACCCTGGTACGAGATCGACGCTTCCATTCTGGGTATGGTCATCACCCTGCTTGCGGTGCTGTGGTTTGCAGCGCGAATCTACCGCGTCGGCATACTTATGTACGGCAAGAAACCCAACCTCCCGGAGCTGCTTCGCTGGCTCAAGTACAGCTGATTCACCAGGTCGCCAGTCCAGCATCCGGAGTCATCTTCAAGGTGACCCGGCAGCATCCGCAGTGTTCCGCGCTCTGCTGAGCCATTGGTTACAGATGAGCCCGGACCTCAGAGTACTTTCTATGATCCACCGGCTCAGTGCATGCGTTCCACGGCGCTTGGTTCCTTGATTACTACTTCGATTGGCTGCGAAGCCGCGCCGACACCGCCTGGTCCGCTGGCCCGCACCTGGTAGTAGCTTTTGCCTGTCGGTGCTCCAACTCTGCTGTAGCTCGGCGTCGTCAGTCCATTCACCAAGGGCCGGTACTCTCCGCCGGGCTTGTCCGCGCTGAGCACTGTGTAGGTCTTTGCTCCCGCGACGGCTTCCCAACTCAGGCTGATGCTGCCGTCATCAACTCTTGCCGCCACACCCTGGGGTGCGATCGGAGCGCTCCCGCTCTGCAGCAAGCCGTAGACACATAGGCCGCCCGTGCCGACGTTTTCTTTGCCAAAGCTCGCAAGGTAGACCTGCCCGTTGGCGATCGTAGGCGGGGCCATCTTCGAGTAGCCATCGCAGTCGTCCCGGGCGCGATTCTGCCAGGAGTTCCACAGTTCATGGCTGATGTCGTCCGCATCATACGCGTGCAAGATGCCGGGTCGGGTCTCGTGCCAGGAGTCGCCGCTGGCGTGGATTGCCGCCCATAGTATGCCGTCGTTTTTGCCATTGGCGGAGAGCGAAAGCATCGCACCCGGATGGCCTTCGTTCGCGACAGGGCGCATCATCAGAGGCGTCTCCGCCACTTTTCCATCGGTGACTTTATAGACGCGGGCCTTGTCGCGCTGGCCCCAGATGTACAGGAGCGGCCCGTTCTTCGCACTCTCCCAGTAAACGACGCTGTGTAAGTGAGACGAGGTGGCCTGGAAATGCTGAATCGCATGCTCATCACCCAGGTGGCCGAGACTCTCCAAGTTGAGCGTGTAGAGCACACCCTCCTTGCCGCCCCCAACCAGCGACTTCGTCCCTGGTATCAGCGTTGCACCCGAAGAGTCGATGTCGTTGTCCTTCTCGTCCAGCAGGACATGGTTGCTCGGTGTGAACCAATCCAGCAGCTTTAGCTTTGGATCGAGCTTCATAAAGCTTTCGCTGAAGTCGGTCCTGCCATTCCATGTTCCGTTGCCTGTGACGATGTAGACGTTTCCTTCGCCGTCTGCGGCAGGCGCCTGGCCCGACTGCCAGATGCTGGCGCCGCTGCCGGTGGGCGAGGTGTTCAGCACTGCTGTCTGCTCCAGCGTCGTCGCGTCATACGCCAGCAGAAAGCCGTGGTACGGCTCCTTGTCGCAATGCGACGCGTAACCTACATAGATTGTGCCGTGAGAGAGTAACAGCGCCGGACGCTGGTTCTGCATCAGCGGATTGAAGCCGGGCGCGGCAATCCTTACCGGGCTGTGCTCCACATCTGCGCCGGTCGCCAGGTCCAGCGCATGGAGCCGCTGCTCGTATCCATTTGCCGCGCGAGTCAACGCGACCACGTAGAGGATCCCGCGCTCAGAGTCGATGACCGGCGTGCCCACGATGCCGATCTTTCCGTTCATGTCGAAGCAGCCGAACCTTCCGTCGTAGAGGTTCGGCGGTGTCCCGAAGTTCACGTGCCACACCGGCTCCGCGTCTCCCGGCAGGTTGGCATCGAAGGCGTACACGCTGTTGTTTACCGTTGTGACGAAGGCAAGGTCGTGGGTCCCGGCGCCAAAGCTGTCTTTCAGCCGCACATTCGTCACGACCAGTGGCTGCGAGTAGACCTGGTCGTCCACGGTGTGCTTCGCCAGCAGCCCAAAGCTGCTCGTATTCACGTTGTCTGGGGTCAGTAGCTGTTCGCGCAGGTTGCTGCCCGTTCGTCCTAGATCGTTGTGCTGGGTTGTTACATCTACTTGGGCACCACACATCACGGAAAGAGCAGTTGTGCATACAAGCGCCGCTAAGAGGTCACGGATCACCATCTGCTTAGAGTACATGCGGCGCACCCCCCCGCGCTGGCGGGTCAAAGGCGTCTAGCTGGAATGCTGGGTCACGATCAACGCTTTGGCCCGGGCTGTCCCGCGGCAGAGATACTGACGCGGCGTACTCGCGTCAATCCAGACGGTATCACCGGCGGTTAAGAAGTGCCTTTGGTTCGACGCTGCAATCTCCAACTCGCCGTTCAGCACATAGACGAACTCGGTGCCAACGAAAATCTTTGGCGTAAACTCGCTTTCTTCACCATTCGGCATGAATTCAGCGAGACACGGAACGATATGGCGGTCAGGAACCAGAGCGCTCATGCTTTCGGAGACGAAGCGCGCATTCTGCTTCTGCTTGCGCGTAATCGGAATCCGGTCTTTCTTGGGCAGCCTTCGAAAGGACACCCTTCGATCAAGTCTGAAGAAGTACGACAGGTCCCGCTCAAAGACCATCGCGATCCGGGCCAGATTGCGGATCGTAGGAACCACTCGCCCAGTTTCAAGCTGCGACAGAAAGCTTGCGGATAGGCCTGTCAGCTTGCCAAGTTCGACCAGACCCATGGACCGGCGCAGCCGCATCGTGCGAATCCGCTCGCCGATCATCTTTTCGTCAATCTGCTGCTCAATCCGCTCCGGGTCGACCACCGCAGGAGCGGCTTCCATCAGATCGGGGTCTGCGGCGGCGACGCGCTCGAGTTCTGTCTCTACCATTTGTTTGGCCATCGAGGTATTGGATGAAGGTGTGACGGCATTTTGATGCCTCTATCGTCGGCCTCTTTGATCCAGCAAACAACTCTGCCGTCATCTCTTTATGGCGCACCGCAAGTCAAGGATTGACATCACAGCCCAGGTTTAGGGCGTTTGCCGAAGATTGCGGTGCCCACACGAACGCAGGTACTTCCTTCTTCGATTGCTACACGGAAGTCGTTCGACATGCCCATGGAGAGCTGCGTCAACGTTCTGTGGACATTCTGTTGCTCGTCGCGCATACGCCGCAGCGCTTGAAAGTACGGTCGCGCCTTTTCCGCATCCTCATCCCACGGCGGAACGGTCATCAGACCTACGGGTACAACCCACTCCAGACCGCTGATCGCTTCCAGGAGCGCAGGCAGTGAATCCGGCGCAATGCCGTGCTTCGATTCCTCATGGGACAGCTTTACCTCGATGTACACCGGAAGCTTCTTGCTAAGCGCGGCAGCGGCGTGGTTCAGCCTTTGCGCCAGCTTTGCAGAGTCGACGGTGTCGATGGAGTTAAATAGCTCGACGGCCCTGTTCGATTTATTCGATTGCAGCGGCCCAATCAAGTGATAGTCGCAGCCCTTAAGGTCTGCCAGCTCTGGCAACTTCTCTGCGAACTCCTGAACGCGATTCTCACCAAACAGCCTTTGCCCGGCGGAGTAGGCCTCCAGTAGAGCTGCCACAGGGTGCACCTTGGTCACGGCCATCAAAGCAACATCGAACTCTGGTCGTCCTGCCCTTCGGCATGCGTCTGCCACCTCGTCCCGCACTCGCGCCAGATTTGCTTCGATCCCCATACTTGTTGCATCTTATCCTTATACGATCCGGTCGTAGGGTGGTGTTTCCCATGCTCTTTGCTCCAGATCACAGGACGCGATGTTGTTTTGGCGAACGCGACGGCCGCGCGTCGCTTCGGCGGCACTGACCACCCACGCAACAGCAACTTCTCCTAAAGGATCACCCGATATGTCTTTGCAGATTGGCGACCTCGCGCCTGATTTCACCGCTGAAACAACGGAAGGTACGATCCACTTCCACGACTACATTGAAGGCCACTGGGCTGTGCTCTTTTCGCACCCCAAGAACTTCACTCCGGTATGCACGACTGAACTTGGCTACACCGCCTATCTGAAGCCTCAGTTCGAGAAGCGCGGCGTCAAGGTTCTTGCCCTTTCTGTGGACAAGATGGAATCGCACGAGCCCTGGTCAAAGGACATCGAAGAGACCCAGGGAACGGCGCTGAACTTTCCCTTGATCGCGGACACAGACCGCAAGATCGCCACGCTGTACGGCATGATTCATCCAAACGCCTCAGACAGCATGACCGTCCGGTCCGTCTTTATCGTCGGCCCCGACAAGAAGATAAAGCTGAGCATGAACTATCCCGCGTCCACCGGCCGCAACTTCGATGAGATCATCCGTGTCATCGACTCGCTCCAACTTACGGCCAAGCACCAGGTCGCCACGCCAGTGAACTGGAAGAACGGCGAAGACGTCATCATCGTGCCGGCAGTGTCCGATGAAGCGGCGAAGGAAAAGTACCCGGAAGGCTGGAAGACCCTCAAGCCTTACCTGCGGGTTGTTCCTCAGCCGAAGTAGGCGATCAGCAATACGACATGGCGCTACCAGCCCAAGGCTGCTAGCGCCCGGTTCCTACTCCCATATGCGTTCGACCGGACCAAGTCGGTCAGCGCCCTGGAACGGGACCATCCATCCCGGGTATTCTTTGGGCAGTTCGCTTACCTCATCGAGCAGCTTCATCTCGTCGGCAGAGAGCGACAAGTCGCAGGCGGCAAGATTCTGGTGGAGTTGCTCCAGCCGTTTTGCTCCGATGATGACAGAGGTGACAAACGGCTTTGCCAGCAGCCAGGCAAGCGACACTGTCGCGGCCGAGACTCCGCGCTGTGTGGCGATAGGAGCAATTGCATCCAGCACCCTCCATGCACGTTCCTTATCTACGAGCGGAAAGTCGAACGCCGAGCGTCTTGAGTCTTCAGGCTTTTGATGGTCACGGCTGTACTTTCCGGAGAGCAGACCTCCGGCCAGTGGGCTCCATACCAGCAGTCCGGTCTTCTGGTCGTCAAGCAGTGGCACGATCTCGCGTTCTATGTCCCGGCTGGCGATGGAGTAGTAAGCCTGCAGGGTGTCGAAGCGGGCGAGTCCTTCGTGCGCCGAGATTCCAAGCGCCTTCATAATCCGCCATGCATGCCAGTTGGAACAGCCGATGTAGCGCACCTTACCCTGCTGCACCAGCATGTCCAGCGCACGTAACGTCTCCTCGACCGGTGTGATCACGTCGGTCGCATGTATCTGATAGAGATCGATGTAGTCTGTCTGCAAGCGGCGAAGGCTGGCCTCAACCGCGTCCAGAATGTGCCCGCGCGAAGCTCCGACATCATTTCGGCCAGGCCCAACGCGGCCATACGCCTTGGTCGCCAGTACAACATTTGAACGAAGAATGTCCAAATTGCGCAAAGATCTCCCCAGCGTGATCTCGGACTCACCCTCCGAATACACATCGGCGGTGTCGATGAAGTTTACGCCTGCCTCTATCGACGCTTTAACAAGAGAATCGGCCGTGGGCTGGTCCTGCGTTCCAATCGCCACCCATCGCCCCTTGCCCGCGAAGGTCATGGTGCCCAGGCATATGCGGGAGACGAGCAGGCCGGTGTTGCCGAGAGTCTTGTATTGCATTAGGTACCTTTCAGGTTCGGTGTATGGGTCTCGTCAGCTTGGATCGTCCGCGCCGGGCTCGGGATGCATGATTTCGGCTGTGCAAGCCATTCTGGTATCGCATCCCGTTCTTCCCTCCACACGAAACTGCAGCTATAATCGCCTCCTCCCCGAAACGCAGTGCCAAATCCATACCGAAATGAGGGTTTCTGCATGCCGGAGTTCAACCACACACCTGACACGTTCAACGCGCCACCTCCACCAGCCTATGTCTCAGGGCTGGCAGAAAATGTAGCCGGCACGCTGGCCTATCTCACGATCCTTCCTGCGATCCTTTTTCTCGTACTTGAGCCCTACAACAGAAGCCGCTTCATTCGCTTCCACGCCTTCCAATGCATAGCGCTCAGCGTATGCGGGTTTGCAAGTTCGGTCGTCGTCGTTATTCCGATCATCGGATGGCTCGTCGGCATCGTCATGACCCCTGTTCTTTTCGTCTGCTGGATCCTTTGCATGTACAACGCTTACCAGGGCAAACTCTTCAAGCTGCCGGTTCTGGGGCAGTTTGCGGAAAACCTGGCGAAGTAGCGGCGGTTCAGCTTCTTTAGAGTTTGGCCCCGAGAGGAGGGCGAGTTGGCGACTTGTATGACTGGTCGCTGCATTGGGTGGGCGATCTCCTAGATAATAGAGATGGCCCCATGGAATCCTTCTTTGTTCGTTTCCGGAACGCGTTGGTGCTGGTTGCGGTGCTGCTTACGCAGACTCTGCTGCTTGCCGTGCAGGTAAGAGACCTGCGCGGGCCAAGTCAACCGGACGGACGCAAGGTGCTGCTGATCCGGTCCTGGGTTGTGGCCGCAGCCACCCCATTCGAGCGGTTCACGGCGCACGTCGGCCGAACCATTCGTGGGGGTTGGACCAATTACGTCGATCTTCGGCGTACAAGGCAGCAGAATGCAGACTTGCAGCGTGAGATTGCGCGGCTCCGCCTGGAGCAGGCCGAGTTTGCAGAGGACGCAATGCAGGGGAGAAGGCTGCAGTCGTTGCTCGCATTTCGCGAGCAGTATGTCACCAGCACAGTGGCGGCGCAGGTAATCGGTACAAGCGGGGTGGACCGGTCGCGTGTGCTCTATATCGATAAAGGTGCGGCAGACGGTTTGAAGCCGGACATGGCTGTTATCACGCCGGACGGGATCGTCGGCAAGCTGCGGGATGTCTTCCCCCACACGGCACAGGTACTGGAGATCGACGATCCTTCGTCCGGTGCGGGCGTCATCCTGGCGAGTACACGGATCCGGGCCATCATTCGGGGCGCATCAGACGGCAAAGTCCAGATCGGCAACCTGACGGCGGATTCACGTATCAAGCCCGGCGAGGTCGTGCTGACCTCAGGAGGAGACCAGGTTTTCCCACGCGGTTTGAAGGTGGGAACCATCGAATCGATTGGACAGGACCGTGATCGTCAGATCTATACGCTTATTCAAGTCCGTCCGGCGGTCAACCTTTCGCAGCTTGAAGAGGTGCTGGTTATCACCGGCACGCAGCCTGATCTACCAGCGCAGGCGCAGGAAGATCTTGCCATGGGCGAGACCGCAGCAACTGAGGCCAAGCGAGCCGCCGAGATAGCCGCGGAGAGGCTGCCCAGCTTGAACCCCACTGCACCGGATGGCGGCACGGTGAGCAGTCCCGACAAAACAACCGCGGACCCGACTGCAGCTTCGACGCCTGCTGCCGCGACAAAGACCCCCGTCCCTAAACCGCTGCCAACGGTGCACCCTGACCGTTACACGCCAGGTGTTACACCTCCGGCGGCATCGCTCACGCCCGGCTCAGAGAATCCTAACCCGGCAGCTGCCTCGTTCGATGACTCGCGTGCCGATGCCGAGACAAATGGGTCGGCTGGAAAGCAAGCTTCCAGGCCGAAGAAGCAGCCATCAACGGCGCCGGCGGAGCCCGCCGCGCAAAATCCCGAACCAGCCAGCGCGAACCAGGGAGTGCCCAAGGAGCCCCAGCGCTAGGCGCAGCCGATGGCCACACGCAGCTATACCTCCCGTCGCGAGCTCGATGAGCATACCTTCCATCCGGCAGTTTCGTTGCTGGTCCCGGTAGCGTTTATCGTGTTGCAGGCACTGCTGCCCAGACCGTTTCCGAAGCTGGCGATCCTCGATCTTCCACTAATTGCAACCATATTCTTTTCGGTCTCCCGCCGAAGCCCCATGGCTGGTACGTTCACTGGGGCGGCGATTGGATTGGTTCAGGATGCGCTGACCAACCAGTACATCGGGATCAACGGCATCACCAAAGCTTTGATCGGCTATACGGCAGCCAGCATCGGCTTTAAGGTGGATGTCGACAATCTCACGACCCGCATTCTGATGGCGTTCGGTTTCTGCCTGATGCAGAGCGGGCTGCTCTACCTGATCGAGAACCATCTGCTTGGAATGCGCGGGGCGCAAATGATGTGGCTGCACGAATTGGTCCGCGCACTCGTCAATACAGGAGTGGCCATTCCGGTTTTCTTTCTGCTGGACCGAACCCGATCCGAGGACTGAGCAGAGTAGCCGATCGAGGCCGCCGGGACTGAACCCGGTTTGCAGGCTTTGCGAGCTACACTGAGGTGGAGATGGACAACGCACCGCAGAACGGTCTGGAACGCCCGGAAAGCGAGGAGAAGCTCGCCCCCGGCAAACTGCACGCCGCTCAGTACGTCATAGCACTCATCCTTATCGTTCTCCTTGGGGGGCTGTGGCGCCTGCAGGTCGTCGGCGCACGCAACTACAAGGTGCTGGCCGAGGCGAACCGCATTCGCAAGGTGCCGGTGCTGGCTCCACGAGGCAAGCTCTTCGATCGCAACGGCCGCATCCTTGTGGACAACTACCCGTCCGTAACCTGTTACATCCTTCGCGAACAGATTCGCGATGCGGGCAAGGACGGTGACGGCGATCTGCCCATGATCGCTCGCGGCCTGAACATGACTGTCGAGCAGATCCAAGGCGTTCTGCACCACTATCAGCTTGCGCCCAAGTACGAGCCGATCCCTCTCAAAAAGGACATTACCCCTGACGAACAGGCGTTTATCGAGGCGCATCGGAACGAGCTGCCCGAGCTGGAAACAATGGACGAGCAGCGGCGGCTGTACCCCCGCGATGGCTTTGCGGCGCATTTGATCGGGTACGTTGGCGAAGTCTCGGAGCAGATGCTGGACGATCCTCGCTACTCCACTTATTCCCCCGGGGACGTAGTCGGTCGCTCCGGAGTGGAGCAGACGTACGACGCCGTTCTGCGAGGCACGGACGGCTCGCGCGACATCATCGTCAACAGCCACGGCAAGGAGGTTGGACAGCTTGGACAGGAGCTGGCGGTACCGGGTCAGGACCTGAAGTTGACGATCGACCTCGACATTCAGATGGCTGCAGAGAAGGCGCTCGAAGGCAGAACAGGCGCGATCGTCGCCATGGACCCGCATACGGGTGAGATTCTGGCACTCGCATCGCGACCGACGTTCGACCCCAATGCGTTTGCGGTGCGGCTGACGCGCGCGTACTGGTCCTCGATCATCAATAATCCCAATCACCCCTTGCTGAACAAGGCGATCCAGGCGCAACTCGCACCCGGATCGACCTTCAAGGTCATCATGTCCGTGGCTGGGCTCGAAGAGAACGTGGCCCAGGACATGCGCGTGAACTGCCAGGGCGGAGCGAGCTTCTACGGTCACTTTTATGCCTGCGACAAGCATCATGGCAGCGTGGACATCCACAACGCGATTCCACTCTCGTGCGACACGTTCTACTACACGCTCGCGAACCGCCTTGGAATCGACACCATTGCGAAATACGCCACGGAACTCGGCTTCTCGCAGAAGACCGGCATCGACCTGCCCGACGAAGTAAGCGGCACGATGCCTTCGACGGCCTGGAAGCTGAAGAACCAGCATGACAAATGGTTTGCCGGCGAGACCATCTCAGTCGGCATCGGGCAGGGCGCTGTGACGGCGACGCCGCTGCAATTGGCGCGGGCTTTGGGCGGCATCGCCTCTGGCGGCGTACTGCGGCGCCCGCACACCGTCTTCCCGGAAGAGGTTCCTGAGAACCTTCGCTCGGCGATCCTGGAAAACTTTCCTGGAGCCGGCGACAAGACGATCCAGCTTTCGGCGGCGAACTGGCAGCTCGTTACGGACGCGATGGCGCAGACCACCATCAACGGCACGGCCGCCGCCGTCCATATGGCGAACGTCGACTTCGCCGGCAAGACCGGGACCGCGCAGGTGGTGAACCACAGCGCCGGAGCGACCAGCCTCGGCAAAGGGAAAGAGCGGGCTAACGCGTGGTTCGTCGGCATGGCCCCGCGGCGCAACCCGGACATCGTCGTGGCCGTGCTGGTAGAACATGGCGGCTGGGGTGCCGAGGCGTCTGCGCCGCTGGCGGCCCAGGTCATTACCGCGTTCGTCAACAAGCAGCGCAAGGAACAGAACAACCTCAGGATCGCCGAAGTGCCAAAGGCTGCACCCAACGCCCCTGCCCCTGCCGCGACTGCACCGGTCGCTGTTGCATCCGACAGGCCCACCCCGGCAGCGGAGTAGACGATGACCTTGACCAGCGGTGTTTTGGAAGAAGCATAGACGATGCGGCGGTTCTCCTCTTTTCGCGACTTCGACTGGATGCTGCTGACGATGGTTCTCCTGCTGTCTGTGATCAGCGTGCTGGAGATCAAGTCGGCCACGCTCCAAACCAAGTTCCATGGCTTTGAGACCAAGCAGATTGAGTTCCTCATCGCGGGCATCGGCCTGATGTTCCTGATCTCGCTGGTCGACTACCACTCCCTGATCGATATTGCTCCCTGGGCTTACGGCATCAGCCTGGTTTCGCTGGCCGCCGTAAAACTCTTCGGCAGTAAGGTGCTGGGGGCGAGGCGCTGGATCAGGATCGGCAGCTTCCACTTTCAACCCTCGGAATGGGTGAAGCTGGTGCTGATAGTGCTGATCGCGCGATTTTTCTGGGGCCTCGCCGGCAAAGAGCTGAGTTGGGGCGACATCGGCAAGGTCTTCGCCCTAGTTTGCGTTCCCATGGCGATGGTCCTGATCCAACCCGATCTAGGGACTTCGCTCACCTACGTTCCGATCCTGCTCTGCGGTCTGCTGCTGGGCGGCCTTCGGTTCAAGCAGGCGGCGATCTTGCTGCTGGGCGTCGCCCTGATAGGGGGCATCGCGTGGAAGTCCGGCAAGCTCTTGAAGCCGTACCAGAAAGCCCGCCTGACCGCGTTCATGGATCCGGACAACGACCCCAAAGGCTCGGGATACCAGATTCGGCAATCGCTCATCGCCGTGGGTTCTGGAGGAATCTGGGGTAAGGGCACCAACAAGGGCACGCAGACGCAGGGCGACTTTCTCCCCATTCCGTACACCGACTTCATCTTTGCCGCCTTCTCGGAAGAGCATGGCTTTGTCGGCGCCGTCGGCGTTCTGCTGCTCTATTTCCTGATACTTATGCGTCTGATCCAGAACGCCCAGACGGCCGCCGACTTGCCCGGGGCGTTCATCATCATGGGAGTTGTCGCGGTGATCGTCTTCCAGATCGCGGTGAACATAGGCATGGTGGTTGGCCTTATGCCGGTGACAGGAATTCCGCTGCCGTTGATGAGCTATGGCGGATCGTCGATCCTGTTCACCTTCCTGGCGCTCGGGATCGTGATGAACATCAGGATGCGGCGGTTTGTGAACTGATCAGGCCGATCTGCACGGGCTGTGTCCGTTTCACGATGACCTGACGCCCGGTGGATCGACTCGCCCACGACGATGGGACTGCAGCATCCTCAGCTGCATGTAGTGCCCGGAACTTCTTACGGTGCATCCGTGCAGGGTGCCTCCGATTGTCGCCTGCTCGAAACGGGCCGGCCGAAGGATTGACTTCGCTGACCACGCCGTGGTTCGATGATTTTGCTTGCTCCGGCAACCAGGCGGCCCATCCTTTGAACCGACGCGACTTCCTTCAGCGTGCCGCTGTCACTGCACTCACACCCGCCTGGGCTCGTCTGCACGCAGCCGGGTCACCCGACTACACCCTCCGCATCGCTCCGATCTCACTCGAGATCGCTCCCAACATAAACATCCGCACGACCGCGTACAACGGCCAGGTGCCAGGTCCGCTTCTGCGTTTGAAGGAGAACACTCCGGTCACCATCGACGTCGCCAACGCGACTTCTGTATCGGACATCGTTCATTGGCACGGGCTTGCCATCGGCCCGGATGCCGACGGCGCTGCCGAAGAGGGTTCGCCGATGATCCCTGCGGGTGGAACCCTCCGTTACAGCTTTACTCCCCGGCCTGCCGGCACACGTTGGTATCACACGCACGCCATGGCGATGGACGATCTCTCGCGCGCCACCTACTCCGGCCAGTTCGGCTTTCTGCTCGTCGAAGGTCGCGGGCCCACGCCCGCTTACGACCAGGAGGTCAACCTCGCCATCCATCATTGGAACCCAACCTTCGTTCCCATGGTGGAGACCATGCGCGCAGAGTCTGCCAACGCGCCGCAGACCACCGGCTCCGATGTGAGTTACCAGTACGCGACGATCAACGCGCACATGCTTGGCGCTGGCGAACCTCTGCGAGTGAAGCCAGGCCAGCGGATTCTTCTGCGACTGCTCAACGCCAGCGCCACCGAGAATGTCTTGCTTGCGCTCCCGGGCCACACCTTTCGCGTGATTGCCATGGACGGCAATCCCGTCCCCAATCCCCGCTCGGTCGAAGTCGTCGCGCTGGCGGTGGCGGAGCGCATCGATGCGATCGTCGAGATGAACAATCCAGGCGTTTGGATACTCGGCTCCACCATTGGAGCAGAGCGGTCCAAAGGCCTGGGTGTGGTCGTTGAGTATGCTAACGCGAAGGGAAGACCGATCTGGCGCGATCCCTCCCACGCCGAGTGGGACTACGGAATGTTCGCATCGAACCAGCCCTCTCCCGATCCTGCTGAGACCTTTGCACTCACCTTCCGCGATGCGGGCGCCCTCAACAACGCCAAGTTCGACACCTGGACGATCAACGGCGATGCGTGGCCGAACGTGAAGCCGCTCATCGTCACGGCAGGAAAACGCTATCGCCTGACCTTCCGCAACGCCAGCGGAGACCAGCACCCCATGCACCTGCATCGCCACAGCTTCGAAGTTGTCAGGATCGGCGACAGGCCGGTCAGCGGTCTCGTCAAAGACGTCATCAACGTCATGCCGCTTGAGACCGTTTCCGTCGACTTCCTGGCTGATAATCCCGGGCCTGCACTCCTCCACTGTCATCAGCAACTGCATATGGATTACGGATTCATGCAGATCATCCACTACGCCGCTTCATGAACGTCGTCCGTCCAATGCGCGCTGCGGGGATCCTGGCCGCATGGTTCGTCTTTACGTGCCACGCCCCGCTGGCTCAGCAGGCGGATTGGCCGGCCTACAACGGCGGCGTCGATGGCGACCACTACTCGAATCTCCGCCAGATCAATCGAGCGAATGTTCGCAACCTGAAGCAAGTGTGGCGATTCGACGCCGGGGCAGATGGCGGTCTGCAGACGAATCCGCTCATCGTCGGGCGGCGGCTCTTCGCCTATACCTCAACCCTCCAGGTGATTGCGCTCGATGCCGCAACCGGCAAGCGCATCTGGCAGTTTGACTCCGGGGTGGTGGGAGCGCAGCCCAGCCGCGGTCTTACCTACTGGACCGATGGACACCAGCCCCGCCTATTTGCCTACATCATGAACTTCCTCTACGCTCTCGATCCTGCCACCGGCAGACCGGTTGCGGGTTTTGGTGAAGGCGGTCGTCTCGACCTGCGCAAGGACCTCGACTCCGACTACACGCAGAACAACGTCGCACTGACCACGCCCGGCACCGTGTATAAGGACCTGCTCATCGTCGGCTTCCGAGCGCCGGAAACCAACCCCGGGCCTCGGGGCGATATTCGCGCCTACAACGTGATCACCGGCAAGCTTGTCTGGAGCTTTCACACCATCCCTCGCCCGGGCGAGGAGGGCTACCAGAGCTGGCCGGATGGGGCCTGGAAGACGGCCGGCGCTGCGAACAACTGGGCTGGGATGTCTCTCGATCGGCGACGCGGGATCCTCTTTGCTCCCACCGGATCAGCGGTTTCTGACTTCTACGGCTTCGACCGGATCGGCGACAATCTCTTCGCCGACACCCTGCTCGCTCTCGACGCCAAAACGGGCAAGAAGCTTTG
The DNA here is from genome assembly GCA_964658395.1 of uncultured Granulicella sp. Classification (GTDB taxonomy): domain Bacteria; phylum Acidobacteriota; class Terriglobia; order Terriglobales; family Acidobacteriaceae; genus Edaphobacter. The sequence continues at coordinate 40,158 of CAZZYQ010000013.1, forward strand.
GTTCTTCCAGGGCGTCCACCACGATATTTGGGACCGCGACTTTCCAGCGACACCGGCCCTGGTCACGGTTCGGCGCGACGGCAAGCTCATCGACGCCGTTGCTCAAACCACCAAGCAGGGCTTCCTCTTCGTGCTCGATCGCGTGACCGGCAAGCCGCTGTTTCCCATTGAAGAACGCGCCTTTCCTGCTTCGAGTGTGCCCGGCGAAGTGGCCTCGCCCACGCAGCCAATTCCTGCCGCGCCCGCGCCGTTCGCGCGTCAACTTCTCACCGCCGATCTGTTGACGACCCGGACCCCGGATGCTCATGCGTGGGCGCTTGCGCAGTTCAAAAGCTTTCGCAGCGCGGGCCAATTTGTTCCGTTATCCGTTGACCAGCAAACCGTAGTCTTTCCCGGTTTCGATGGCGGCGCCGAATGGGGCGGTCCGGCCGTCGATCCGCACACCGGGGTCATGTACGTCAACGCAAACGACATCGCGTGGACGGGCGGCCTCACCGAGAACAAGCCTGGGGGCAGTCCCGGGCAGGTGCTGTATCAGACACAATGCGCCATCTGTCACGGCGGCGACCGCAAAGGAAATCCGCCAGCCTTTCCTGCGCTGGTCAATGTCGAGCAGCGGCTGGCCGCCGCGCAGATCGCCGCGGTGATTACGGGCGGCAAGGGGCGGATGCCCGGCTTCCCCTCGATCCAGGGCGATCGCCTCGCCCAGTTGATGGACTACCTCGTGCATCCGGCAGACTCAGAGCCCGCACAACCGGTAGACACCGGCGGAAAGGATCCGGCCGGCCGGGCACTCTATGCCAAGCACTGTGCCTTGTGCCACGGTGACGATCGCCAGGGCGAGGTCTCCAACTATCCCAGCCTCCTCGGCGTCCGCGCCCGCCTCCCTGATGTTGAGATTCTGGCCAACATCCATAACGGTAAGGGCCGCATGCCGGCCCTGCCTCGACTTACCTCCAGCGAAACCGTCGCAATCCTTCGCTTTCTCGGTCCGCCGATGACCTCTGCCGCCCCGTCCGACAAAGCTGAGCTCGCAAGTTCCCCAAACAACACGTCGCAGCTGCCGCGGTATCGGTTTACCGGCTATCGCAAGTTTCTGGATCCCGAAGGCTATCCCGCTGTGGTTCCCCCGTGGGGCACCTTGAGTGCGATTGCTCTCAACACGGGAAAATTCTTGTGGAAGATTCCTCTGGGTGAGTATCCCGAGCTAGCCGCCAAGGGCCTGCGCAACACCGGCAGCGAGAATTACGGCGGTCCGGTCCTCACCGCTTCCGGAGTTCTGTTTCTTGCCGCCACCATCTACGACCACCAGATCCGGGCCTTCGATGCGGCAAACGGTCAATTATTGTGGCACGAAGACCTGCCCTACGCGGGCGTAGCGACGCCCAGTACCTATATGGTGGACGGCAGGCAGTATGTGGTCATTGCTGCGAGCAATGCGAGAAATCCGAAGGCCCCGCAGGGAGCGGCCTATGTCGCGTTCGCTCTGCCGTGACGCGGAAAAGTAGTTGACCGACGCGCTCCCTCTCAATCCCTGAAGATGCTGGTGATCCGCGGGGAAGCACACAAGCTCGCCGTCGGCAGCGAGGGCTAATGGCTACCTGATTCTGCCGACGGCACGGAGACGCTTACGGCATATCGTCAGTAGCTCGCGACCCGCAGAATCTGCCCCGATCCGGCCGGGGCAGCGCCGGCGTTCGAGATGTAGAGTGCACCGTCGGGTCCAAATGCCATGGCCGTGGGTACGGTCAGGCCAGTGACCACTTCTTCGATCTTGCCCTTCCGGTTGAGCCGCACGACCTTGCCCGCTCCGGGGGTGGGATAGCCGTTGGCGTCCGATAGCTCCAGCACATAGAGGAGGCCGTCAGGGCCAAACTTGAGGCTCACGATGGTCGTGAACCCGGCGCGGGAACCAGCGAGGCGGAGCTTGCCGAAGTCGGCTGTTGTTGCCTGAAGTCCGGGTGTCGTGTCCAGAAAGAACACGTCGCGAGAGAGCGTAGTGATCCGTTCCGTCTCTTTGCGTGCAGGAAAGATCCCGAGATTGCCGATGTAGAGGTTTCCTTCGCGAAACGCTACGGTTGTCGGCGTAACGTCAGCAAATGGGAATGAGAAGTCGTAGGTCAGGTGGGTGTCGCCGTCCCTTAAGATGCGGAAGATCTGGGCGTGGTTCGGCTCGACGGCATACAGTTCGCCGTGTTCCGCTACAAGCGAGTACGGAACGCCGTCCGGCTCGAAGTCGTTGTAGGAGTTGTACGCTGGCGGGTGCTCGGCCACTGCCAGGCTCAAGTCGGTAATGTACTGCCAGTGTCCGGAGCTTGGATTCACCCGCACCACTCCGTTTGGAAGAGTTGGGTTGCCGTGGGAGCAGCCGCCGCCTGCCAGAACGGCGTACAGGCTGCCGTCGAGAAAAGCGAGGTCGGCGACACCCATATGATCGCCGACCGCGTTCACGGCAGACGGTAAGCCCTTTGCAAGAACAGAGGTCTTTCCGTTCTGGATCTTGGTTATGGTTGCTGTCGTTCCGCCGGTATATGGGCCGATCGGAGCGGCTACCTGCGTGCAAACGCCAGCGGTGGAGAGCGTGCCTGCAGTTCCCGCTTCGGCAACATACATTGCGCCATCGGGACCGAAGGCGATCCCGCGCGGTCCGTTCAGGCCGGCGGCGACAACGGTGGCATTCGGCGGAACGGGAACCTGGGCGCAGGCCGCCGCGGTCAGTACGGTGATAGATGCGCCCGCTGCGGCGGACCTGATGATGCGGCTGAGACGATTCATTCGATGTTCCTCCTGGAAAGCTCGTTTTGAGACGGGCTGTGAGCGACGCTAAGCAGGAGGCGATAGCTGGAGAAGTTTGTTACTGTAACTTACACCACCGTCGCGTAGAATCTGCCCGTTACGAGGATGACGCGGTATGAAGACGCAGACGTCGAGCATCAATGCGGCGGAGGTCGCACTGCAGACCGAACGCATTCTCGCGTCTCGGATCTTTGAAAAAGCGAGGCGAAGCCAACGCCTTCTCCGCTACCTTGTGGACGCTGCCCTGGCGGACCCGCCGCGCGCCGTGAAGGAGTACACCCTTGCGGTCGATGTGTTCGATCGGGACGCCAGCTACGATCCAGCGATCGATGCCACAGTCCGTGTAGAGGCCGGGCGGCTGCGAACCCGGCTGCGTGAGTACTATGGCGAGGAAGGCAGGCAAGATGCGCTGCTCGTCGAGCTGCCGAAGGGTGCCTACTCCGTCAGTCTTACACTGCGATGCGACCGGGAGGTAGAAGCGGTCGACCGCGTCGAAAGTGGGGCCGCCCAGAAGGTCGCCCAGAAGGCCCGGCACACCGCCGAGCCTGGCCCTTGGTTCTCACACACCTCAAAGGCGATCACCTGGACGACAGAAAACCGGGCGGCTGATGTCGATGACGAAGCAAACCGCTTGTCTGCACACTCTATGGCCCTGCCGCAAGTGGGGCTGCCCGGCCTTCCGGTAGGAGACAGGCGCATAGGGCGGTACACCTTGCCGCTCCTAGCCATCGCAATCATCCTCGGATATGCCGGATGGAGGCTGGTGGAGGCCAGGCGTCCAGCTTCAAATCTCCCCACGGTTGCTGTACTTCCTTTGAAGAACCTTTCGGGCGACCCTACGCAGGACTACTTCGCGGACGGCACGACGGACGAATTGATCACGGAGCTGGCCCGCGTTCCAGGGTTGCGTGTGGTCTCGTGGAACTCTGCCGTTCAGGAGAAGGACACGAAGAAATCGCTGCAGACAATTGCCCGCGAGTTGCGGGCCGATCTGCTCGTGGAAGGATCGATCTCGCGTATCGGCAACACCGTGCGCATCAACGCGCAGTTGATCGACACCAGAAAAGACAACCACCTTTGGGCCAACAGTTTCGAGGGACCATTAAGTGAGGTGATGGCGTTGGAGAACCGGGCGGCCGCGGAGATCGTCGACCAAGCCCGGGCAGGCGGACGCGGCGTTCAGTCAAGTGGTCCGGCCTGGACCGCGGAGGTGGTCGACCCGGCGGCGCATGATGCCTATCTGCGCGGAAGGAATTATTTCGACAAGCGTCAGGGATCGGAGAGCGTCGCGCAATTCCAGCGAGCCATTGAGCTCAGTCCCGGCTATGCTTCGGCGTACGCTGGACTGGCTGTAGCGCTGCAAACGGAGGCCTTGCTTGGCGAGACACGTCCGGAACAGATTGTTCCGACAGCCATGGCAGCAGTAAACAAAGCGTTGGAACTCGATCCAGGTAACGGAGACGCTTTGATTGCGCGCGGGGCCATTGAGACGACCTTCTTGTGGAACTGGAAGGACGCCGAACACGATCTGACGCGCGGGATCGCGTTGAGCCCCAACAACACGTATGGCCGCATGATGCTCTCGGTCTACCTGGACTCGGTCGGTCGAAGAGAAGACGCCGTCGAGCAGATGCGGCAGGCTGTGGAGATTGACCCACTGTCGTTCTATATGGCGAGGCATCTTGGTACTACGCTTTACTACGCTCGGCACTACGATGAAGCTCTGCGCCAGTTACAGTATGCGCGCGAGATGCATCCAGCTTCTGCGATCGTGGTCGACCATTGGATTACCGATGTCTACGAGAAGAAGGGGATGTATGACGATGCGGTCCGGTATGACCTGCTTGGGCTCCAGAAGACCCGTTTCACTCAAGACCAGAAGAAGCTGCTTGCCGCGTATCATCAAAACGGCTGGCAGGGGTATTGGGCGGCCCGGCTTCACGAGGTACGCGGAGAAAGCTCCGATCCGCTCTACAACTGGGAGGCCGGCATCGCGGCGATGCGAGCTGGACACCACAAGGAAGCGATCGTCTTTCTGAAGCGGGCCGCAGACGAGCATTGCTACTGGATGGCAACGGCAAGCATCGATCCACTCCTGGATGATCTTCGCCAGTACCCTGCTTTTTCCGAAGTGTTGGCGACTGTTCATCTTCCACCCTCGGGGCGACGGTGACGGACGTGGACGTATGTGCAGAGGAAGTGACCATACCGCTACCGGCGATCCGGCAGAGTCTCAGTCTGCTTTGTGAACTGACGGTAAAGTGGTAGAAATGGTGTAGGAAGTTGGCTCTCGTGTCTGACGCAGGACTGTACCCCGGCACCAGCGAACCGGAAGCCTGCGATCAAGACGGTTGACTGACTCGCCACTTGAAACGAACCCGTATTTGCCGCAAAAAGAGTGCAACGCTACCGCTTTACCCTGTTCGGCCAGATGCCGTTCAGCGCAAGACCCGCTCCCTTTGGCGCAAGGCGCCGGCAGCGGCAACAAGACTTTAGAAAAGGCCGGCCAGATAGCAGGATCGACCCTATGGCTGGGCAGGATTGGAAATGAACGCATCCGGAAGGCAAACGGCCCCGCCTCATCATGAGGCTGTCTTGGTCACCTCCGCTTGTGGTTCGCCGCGTGAAGCAAATCTTCCTGGTTCCGACGCACCTTGCGCCGCTGCAGACTTCTCTTGCGGGAAGACCCCGTCTGCACACACGCGCGCAGTCGCCCATACCGCTTCGGCATTTCGCAACCTGTCCGCACCAGAGGTGGGCCGCGCCTAGCTTCCAGCTAGAGGACGGCTCCCGATCTTTCGTCTGCCTGCCGCCCGCGACTTTATAGTCGGGGCAGAAAGCAGAGCCATGTCGAAAGAGATTTACATCAGCAGCACTCCCCACGAGACTCGTCTCGCCATCGTCGAAGACGACAACCTGGCAGAGATCTACTACGAACGCGAAAACGAATATACGCTTGCCGGATCGATCTACAACGGCCGCGTGACCCGGGTTCTTCCAGGAATGCAGTCTGCCTTTGTTGAGATTGGGCTGGAACGCGATGCCTTTCTCTACATCACTGACTTCATGGAAGAGGCCGGCGACTCCGCCGACTTCGAGACGACGCATGGAGACGGAGAAGCGCGCAGGGAGCGCAGCGAGAATCAGCGCCGCGAACGCTCGGAGTCAAGATCAGAGCCAAGATCAGAGCAACGGCCAGAGCGTGGAGAGCGCTCCGCACCCCTTACCCTCGAGGGTAGTGCGGCTTCTGACCGGGGCGATGAGGGCCGAATCGACAGGGCCGAGCTGGGCGACCGCAACGGTCGCGGGCGCAATCGGCGAGGTCGAGGAGAACGGGTACCCGTCGGACAAGATGGCGGAGATGAGCGCGAAGCGTCGAGCCTCTCTGCGACTGTTGAAGAGGAGGCGTTGCCAGCAACTCTGCCGCCAACTGTTGGCAAGATCGGTGAAGTGGGTGAAGGCGCTCCTGGGGCCGATGGCAGCCGGCGTTGGCGCGGCCGTCGCGGTCGCCGTCGTAGACGCAGCGGGGGTGGGCAGCCGGAAGATGCAGCGCGGGAGGCAAACGCTCCCGTCGCCCCGCTCGAATCCGAAGCCCAACCGTTCGAAGAGGAACCCATTGAGACCGATGAAGCGCCTGAACTCCTTGGGAGTTCGCTGGCGGCAGAGATCGCAGAGGTTGGGCCTGTAAATGAAGTGCAGCCCCCAACCGCCTCGTACCAGGTTCCCGGTCACCGCCAGCCGCGAGAGGGTCGTGGGCAGCGAAGCGGCGGAAACGATCGAGTTGATCGGAGCAGCGATGCGCGCGATCGCCGGGACCGCGGACTGCGTGTCCCGCGTGGGTTCGCTCCAAGCCACAATCTTTACGGAGTCGAGGCCCAGCCGGTCGAAGGCGAAGAAAGCGAGAACCCGGTTGAGCCAATCATCCTCCCCGGCGAATCGCTTTCAAAGTACCGGCGCGGCTCCCAAGCGGAGACGGTTGAAAGTGCCATCCCTGCTCCTGTTCCTGCCGGCATCGTTCTTGCAAAGCCGAGGACCATCGTCGACGACTCGTTCGTTGCAAAGGAATGGGACGGCGGAGCGGTGCTGCCCGGCGAATCGCTTTCGCGGCGCAATCGGTCTGAGCAGCGCCGTGAGCCGAGGGCGGAACAGCGAGCGAACGTTCAGAATGCACCGCCCAGAAACTTCCAAGCTCCGGAACAAGTGGAGGCACCGCAGGTACTGGCCGACGCGGAGGGTGTGAGCGTCGCAGCCATCCCAGAGGAGCAGCCTGAGGTCGCGCAGGTGGCCCATCTTGACCAGGTTCCTGCTGAGGAAGTACTGCACGAGACGGCATCTCCTTTCACACATCAGGTTCCTGCAGAACTCGACGCGATTGCTGCGGCACCGGAACCGGTCGCCGCTCCGGAAGCGGAGTACGAGCCCATGGAAGCATCCGCCTCCTATCGCGTCGATCCGGTCGCTCCAAGCGAGTTCCGCCAGAGCGGCTCGGTGCTGGAAGAGGAGCCTGTTGAGCAGTCGCCCTCACAAAGCGAAGCGACGGAAGCCGAAGCTGTCCGGGACGCCTCTCCTTCAATCGAACTGGTTGAGGACTCAAGCACACATCGCGTGACACCGCTCACCGTGGCAGCAGAGGTGACAGAGCGAGGAGTTGTAGCCTCCGCTGATGAGGAACCTGCCGGGCTGGACACGACTGGTGTACCGCCCCCGCCCTTTCTGTCCGCTGCAGAATCCGCAGCGGAGGGTCCCCAGATGACTTCACTTACCCCGTCGGGCGAGATGTTGAGCGAGCCGGTTGTTGTTGCCCCCATCGAACTGCCGAAGGAAGCGGCAGCCGACCCGGCATCGCCGCTCCATCACGAGTCGGCGTTGATCGATGCTCCGGAACATACCCCGATGCCGCAGAGCTTCGCGCCCGGTCTGGGGCAGCTTGAAGAAGAGATGATGGACGAGGAAGAACACGAGCCCACGTCGATCCACGCCAGTTATGAGGAGGAGTTCGACGACCTCGAAGAAGAGACGCTCGAAGGCACGGCTGACTTGGGAACGATGATCCGCGAGATGTCAATCGATGAGATCACACGGCCCGCCAACGAAGAGGAGGAAGCGGAAGACGAGGACTTTGAGGAAGAAGACGCGAGATTTTCTGCGGGAGCGGGAGAGTCGGAAGACGCTGGAGAAGAGGCTTTCGCAGGGGGCGACAAGCCTCAGTCGCAGTCGGCGGCAGACACAGAGTTCTTTGCGAACACCTTCCGCGAGCCGCGATCAGAGTCTGAGATTGGATCGGAGCGGCAGCACAACACAGATCAGCGTCCCCGCCGTGACAACCGTCGCGACCCCCGCCGGGATGGCCGCGACCGTAATCGCAGCCGCAGCACGGGCGGCGATTCAGAACGTGGCCGCTCTGGCCATGGTGGGGGAGGACCTCGCCGCTCCATGCAGGCGACCAACCTGCCTGCGATCAGCGATCTGCTGAAGCCCGGCCAGGAGATTCTCGTCCAGATCGCGAAAGAGCCGATCGCCAAGAAGGGCGCGCGCATCACGTCGCATATTGCTCTACCGGGACGCTTTCTGGTGTTTATGCCGACGGTGAACCATACCGGAGTCTCGCGCAAAATCGAATCCGACGGCGAACGCCGGCGTTTGAAGGAAATATTGCTCTCCGAGAAGGGTGACGCTGCGGGAGGATTTATCGTCCGCACGGCAGCCATGGGTGCCAGTGAGGAAGAACTCCGCTCTGACCTTCGCTTCCTGCTCAATCTGTGGGCCGATATTAAGCAGAGGTCTGAATCGAGCAAGTCGCCCGCTTTGATCTACCACGACCTGAACCTCGTTGAGCGCATTTTGCGGGACCAGGTCACAGACAACTTCTCTGCAATCTGGGTCGATACCGAAACCGAATACGAGCGTGTCCTGCGCTTCCTGCAGCGCTTCCAGCCGCAGCTGATTCGCCGCGTCAAGCTCTACACCAAGGAGACTCCACTCTTCGAGCAGTTCGGTATCACTGAGGAGATCAACAAGGCGCTGCGTTCGAAGGTGTGGCTGAAGTCGGGAGGTTCGATTGTCATCAATCAGACTGAGGCACTTGTCGCGATCGATATCAACACAGGCAAGTTCGTCGGAAAGACGGCCCGTCTTGAAGACACCATCGTCAAGACCAATCTCGACGCCATCCCGGAGATTGTTCGCCAGATACGTTTGCGCGACCTTGGCGGCATCATCATCATTGACTTCATCGACATGGACGAGCGCAAGAATCGCAACAAGGTGATGGCGGCGCTTGAAGAAGAACTTAAACTCGATCGAGCACCTTCAAAGGTCCTGCAGTTTAATGACTTCGGGTTGGTCGCAATCACGCGCAAACGGGTCAAGCAGTCTCTTGAGCGGACGCTGTCGACGACCTGCAATGTCTGCCAGGGAACAGGCATGACCAAGTCGCCAGTCACCATCTGCAACGACATCTACATCGAGATGCGCAAGATGCAGAAGCACCTTGACCGCGGCGACGTGATGCTGCGGGTGCATCCTGAAGTGGTAAAGCAGCTGAAGTCGGGAACGTCGAAGTGGCTGCAGGAGATGGAAGAGATGGTGGGCAAGACGATTCTGGTCAAGAGCGATCCCAGCCTGCATCCCGAGCAGTTCGACATCCACTAAGCGCTTCGTACGATCAGCGGCCTGGTGTTCTCCGTGCGGCAGGACACACCGGCTGTTTCACGTCTGCGCGTCCGCCGAGTAGCTAAATGGCGCTCTGATGCGTCTTACTGACAAGCACCCGATCCGTGGCGCCGATGGCCACAACAATTAGCTTCTTTTCGGGTTCATTGGATTGTGAAAGAAGTAATCCCCAGGGAGTCATCACCGATGCAAATCTCGCAAAGTTTCATCCGCGTCCTCGTTCGCGGCGTGGTCATCGCAACATGTGCAGGGGCTTCCGTCTTCGGGCTCAATGCACAGACTATCGCTTCAGGGACGGCGGCCCAGACTCCGTCCGCTCCCGCAACAACGCTGCTTGCAGAAAATGAAACCACCAGTGCGATCGGCTACAGTAGCAGCGCCGGCGCGCCTGAGACAGAGGCCGCTGTGAACTTCCTAGGCGCAACAGGAGCGAGCGCGGCAATGCAGCCTCCGCCGCGGCGTTATGGCCGGCGCCCTGTCTATGCGGACTCCCGCCACAACGCGGATGGTTCGGCGAAGTACACCTTCTTTGTTGGCGGCGGCGTAAGCATCCCCACAGGCGGAACGCACAACTATCTTTCGACGGGCTACAGCATTCAGGGCGGCGGTGGACGGAACTTCAACAAGAAACTCGCTCTACTTGCGCAGTTCGATTACAACCACTACGGCATCCAGTCCAGCACGTTGAACAGCTTGCTTGGCACTTACGTCAATTTGGGTGCTACCGGTCAAGACGGGGGCCCATTGGGCGAGCTTGGCGGCAGTAACCACATCTGGTCCTTCACGCTTGATCCGATGTACACCTACATGGACCATGACAAGTTTGGCGGCTACGTAATCGGTGGGATCGGTTTCTATCATAAAGTCACTGACTTCACTACGCCGGCGATCGGTGAGTATTGCGACTACTACTACGGTTGCTACACATACCAGGCGAACCAGACCATCGACAGCTATGTGAGTAACGCGGCTGGCTACAATGCAGGTCTAGGATTCACCTACAAAGGATCGCGCTTCAGCGACCTGAAGTTCTATGCTGAAGCCCGCTATGTCTACACCGCAAATTCCCGCCGGCCGTACTTCGATGGGACAAACGGAACCAGTCTGAGCGCGAGCTATTTCAACGTTTTCCCCCAGAACAGTGCTCCAACTACTTACATTCCGATCACCTTTGGTATTCGCTTCTGAAGCGGTCCCAGACATAACAGAAAAAGCCCGGCATGTAAGCCGGGCTTTTCTGTGTCCGGCATCGACGTGCGAGCTAATTACAATGGATTCAGAAGGGTTGAAAACGAACCGATGAGTACGATCCGACCTGCAACCCGCGACGACGTGCCAAGTATCATCGAGCTTATTCGAGAGCTTGCTGTGTACGAGCGCCAGCCAGACGCTGTGGTCGCAACGGAAGCAGATTTGCTGCGAGATGGGTTCACTGAGCCCAGGCGATTTGGGTGCCTGATGGCGGAGTGGAAGCTTCGCCCGGCAGGGTTCGCGCTGTATTTCTACAGCTACTCGACCTGGGAAGGAAGGGCCGGGATTTACCTTGAGGACTTGTTTGTGCGTCCGGAGTTCCGCGGCAAGGGCCTAGGAAAACAGCTCTTAGCGGCGACGGCCGCTGTGGCTGTAGCAGGGGGACTGGCGCGCCTGGAGTGGAGTGTCCTTGACTGGAACCAGCCAGCCATCGAATTCTACCGACGCATGGGAGCAGCGATGAAGCCGGAGTGGCTGGGTATGAGGGTAAGCGGAGCTGCTTTGACGAGTCTTGCCGCCGGCATTCAACCAGAAGTCGCAGCTCAATGAAGCGAATCATGGTCATCGGCGGGGGCCTCGCCGGCCCTGAAGCCGCGCTTACGGCAGCGGGATACGGCTGCGAGGTGGACCTTTACGAGATGCGACCGCATCGATCTACGGAGGCACACCAGACTTCGGACTTTGCCGAGCTCGTTTGTTCGAACTCGCTGAAGTCGGAGTCGGAGTACAGCGCGCCGTGGCTGTTGAAGCAGGAGATGAGGCGGGCCGGGTCGGCGCTATTGGCCGCAGCCGATGCGACTGCGGTGCCCGCGGGCCACGCACTTGCGGTAGACCGGGAGCTCTTCTCCGCCCGTGTCGCCGAATGCATCGTCGCCCAACCGCGCATCACTGTCCATCGCGAAGAAGTGACGCGGCTGGACGAGAACGATCCCGGCACGATCACTGTTCTCGCGAGCGGACCGCTGACCAGCCCGTCACTCACGGCGGAGCTCCAACGCCTCACGGGTTCCGAGCATCTTGCGTTTTATGATTCGATCTCCCCGATCGTAGACGCAACTACGATCGACATGGGAAAGGTCTACTTTGCGGCACGCTATGACAAGGGCACGGCAGACTACATCAACTGTCCGTTTACCAAGGAAGAGTACGAGAGGTTCCTTGATGCGCTGGTGACTGCGGAGCATGTGGAAGCAAAAGATTGGGAGAAGTTCCCCACGGACGGGACGGCGAACAAGCTCGACTACTTCGAAGGCTGCTTGCCGATCGAAGAGACCGCCCGACGCGGCCGGGACACGCTGCGTTTTGGACCGATGAAACCGGTGGGGCTTACCGATCCGAAGACTGGGCGCTGGCCCTACGCCGTGGTGCAGCTGCGGCAGGAGAACCTTCGCGCCGATTCGTACAATCTGGTCGGATTTCAGAACCATCTGAAGTATGGGGAGCAGGCGCGTGTGCTGCGGCTTATTCCCGGCCTGGAAGACGCAAAATTCCTGCGCTACGGACAGATCCACCGCAACACGTACATCGATGCACCGGCGTTGCTGAACGAGACGCTCCAGTTGAAGGCGCATCCGAACGTGATGATCGCAGGTCAACTGTCCGGGGTAGAGGGGTACACCGAATCAATCGCGAGCGGCATGCTTGCAGGCCGTTATGCCGCTGCCCTGGCCCATGGCACAACCCCCATCGCAGCGCCGCGGCTAAGCGCGAATGGCTCGCTGACCCACTACATCACTCACGCGGAGGCGATGGGCAAAGCGAAGCGGTTTCAGCCGGCGAACATCACCTTCGACCTGCTGCCGCCGCTCGAGACGGAACTGCGGCGAACGATGCGCGACAAGAAGGAGCGGCACAAGGTGCAATGCGAGCGCGCGCTGGAAGCGTGGGCGGTCTGGCTGGAGTCGTAGGCTCCCCCCACCGGGTCGAGATTGGAACCGGGTGGCCGCGCTTCACGTATCCTTGGATTGCCGCCACATGGACACCAGGCGAACCAATGCGCGTACCAGGCCGGGGGAGTGGTTAAGGCGGCACCTGCTGCCGCGCGCCTACTATAGTCACCTCTTCTTCAACAACCTTCTCCATCAGGTCCTGAAGATTCTTCGGCTGAATGAGCTGCTCTCGCACTTATCAGACGCAATGATGGAGGGACTTGACCTGTCGTCGATGACGATCTTGCTGAAGCAGCGAAACTCCTACCAGGTGAGGCACACCAGCGGCAGGCTTGATGTTTCAGATGTATGCTTCGTGGCGACGTCCTCGATTGTGACCCATCTGAAGCGTGGCACCCGGCCCACTATCTTGGACAAAGGCCATTTCGACGCTTGGCGGATGCTGGCCACACCCGAGGAGATCGCTTCGTTGGACCGGCTGCGTGCCCAGGTCCTGGTTCCGTTTGTTGGACGCTCGGGCCTCGTTGGCTTTGCAGCGCTCGCGCAGCGAAGTCATCGCGGCTTTTCAAAGTACGAGCTGCGGCTGTTTTCGCAGTTGAGCAGGCAGGTGGGGCTCGCACTTGAGGCTGCGCTTGCGCTTGAAGAGTTGAACCAGGAATCGCTGCGCCGCGAACGGGCCGCGAGAGAACTGGAACTGGCGCGCGAGGTGCAGGAGCGCATGCTGCCGCAGCGTCCGCCGCAGATATCGGGTGCCAGCATCGCGGGTCGCTGTGTCTCCGCGCAAGCCGTAGGCGGCGACTACTACGACATGTTCCTTACGGTCGATGGCGATCTTTGTTTTGCCCTCGGAGACGTCAGCGGCAAGGGCATCTCGTCCGCGTTGTTGATGGCGACGCTGCGTGCTTCGCTGCGCAGCCTGATCCTCGACAACGATCTGGATCCGACGCAGTTGATGAGCAAGCTGAACCGGCTCATCTACGAAGCTTCGTCCGACAATCGGTTTGCTACGTTTGCCGTGTTCTTCTATCGACCGAAGACAAGAGCGTTGACCTATGTAAACGCGGGCCACAACGCGCCGCTGCTGCTGCATGGCGACGAGGTAAATCGGCTTGAATGCGGCGGCCCGGTGCTCGGGCTTTTTCCGGATTGCAGCTATGAGAAGGCGACACTGCAGATCGATCCCGGCGATCTGCTGGTCGTCTATAGCGACGGAGTAACCGAATCCGTAAATCCGTCTGGCGATGAGTGGTGCGAAGAAGGCCTGCTGGCGGCTGTGCAGACAGGCAACGGTGAGGCGCGGAGCAAGGGGGCGGTCGCGATCGTTGAAGATGTCTTTACGAAGCTGCTTGCATTTGCGGATGGCACCCCCCAACCAGACGACATCACGCTGCTGGTGTTTGAGGCGGAGGCATCGGCAGTTTACTCCACCGGCGAGGTAGTCGTTGGCTTAGTCCCCGGTGAGTCTCCAGCGATCACAGCCTTAGGTGTCAATTAGGTCACAGGCGTTACTCACTCTGCTTTCTTGTTCCGCGCCTTCACCTTGAACCAGATTGGGCTGCCAATAAAGCCAAAGTTCTCCCTGATCTGGTTGCCCAAAAATCGTTCAAAGGAGAAGTGCAGCTTTACGTCTTTGTCCGTGAATAGAACGAAGGTTGGTGGAGCGACGGCGGCCTGCGTCATGTAGTAAATCCGCACGCGCTTGTTCATCGGGACCGAAGCCTTCTGGAAGTCGACCTTTTCAAGGAAACGATTCATCTGCCCGGTGGTGACGCGCTTGCGGCGTTCGCGACTGACTAGCTCAACCTTCTTGAAGACGGACTCGATGTTCTTGCCGTCCGCGGCGGAGATGAAGAGCAGCGGCGCGTAGTCGAGATACTTCAGCTTGTCGCGCACATCCTGCTCATAGATCTTCTGGTCGGCGGGTGGCTTGCCGTCGAACAGGCGATTGCCATCCGGACCAACTTTGGTCATCAGGTCCCACTTGTTGATGACGATGATGACGCTGCGTCCGCTTTCGTGCGCGTAGCCGCCGATGTTCGCGTCGGCTGCGGCCACGCCTTCACTCGCATCGATGACGAGCAGTGAGACATCGGCTGCTTCAAGGTGTTTGCGCGCCATGATGACGGAGAGCTTTTCTGCCATCAGCTTGGTCTTGCCCTTGCGCCGGATGCCGGCCGTATCGACAAAGCGGAAGTTGTGGCCTCCGCGTTCGACGACCTCATCGACCGCATCGCGCGTTGTGCCCGCAATGGGCGAAACGATGGCGCGGTCGGTGCCGGTGAGTGCGTTGAGCAAAGTCGACTTGCCTACGTTGGGGCGGCCAATGATGGCGATCTTTGTCTCTTTGCTGTCGTATTCGCCATGCGAGCGCAGGCGGCGTACCTTTACCGGAACCTGGACCGGTTCCGGCGAAAAGTCGGGGCCGTCTTCGTCTTCCTCCATCTCGTCTTCGGCGGTCAGCATCACGGTGGCCGGTTCGGTGTCGAAGTCAGGCTTGACCCCCTCGGGAAGCACCTCGAAGACCGCATCAAGCAGATCGCCGATGCCTGAGCCGTGCTCGGCGGAGATGGGCAGAACGTTGCGGAAGCCGAGGCGGCGAAAGTTCTCCGCGCCTGCGTTCATCGCGTCGGTGTCCATCTTGTTCACGGCGAGGAAGACCGGCTTTCCGCCGCGCAGCAGCAGGCGGGCGAGTTCCATGTCCGGCGAGGCAAGCTCCGTGCGCCCGTCAACCACCATCACAATGGCATCGGCTTCTTCGAGAGCGACCTGCGCCTGGCGAAAGATTTCGCTTGGGATCAGAGCTTCGTCATCGGGCACGACTCCGCCGGTGTCAACGATGCGTGCGTCGCGGCCCATCCATTCGATCTCGCCGTAGATGCGGTCACGGGTTATGCCCGGCTCGTCGCCAACGATCGAACGGCGCGATCCGGTGAGGCGGTTGAACAGCGTCGACTTACCCACGTTCGGGCGCCCGCAGACGGCGATCAGTGGCAGCGACAACGAACCGGCGTTCGCGGTCTCGACCGAGAAGCCGGAGGCGATCAGTTCGATGTCGCGCCAGTCGTCGTTCAGCCGCTCACGTCCGGCTACGTTCGCCGAACGCGGTGTCTGCCGGCCGACGATGCCGTCAGCTGGCGGAATCTCCTTCTGTTTGCCCTGCTTGTTTCGTTTGTCATCCTTTACGGAGCGGAGACTCTGCTTCTTGCCCTTTAGGGCTAAGTCGCCACGCAGCGGCTTGCTTGCTTCAAACTCGGGCGACCTTCGCGAGATTCGCTTCGCTGCTGCTTTCTTTGCTGCGGCTGTGGAGAGGACTTTGCGCTTGCGCGGATCGACTGCTCCTGTCGTCGGAGTTGACTTGGGAGCTCGGCCCTTCTTGGGCCTGGTCGCCGCCTGCCTGTGCTTCTTGCCTAACCGTTTTCTGTCGTCCCGTTGCGCCATGACTCATGCCTTCTTTTCGGCACCGCAGCGCCTCTTCCATTATAGGAGGCTGAATCGGGCAGAGAATCCTTACAAGTACCCCTTCAAAGCCTGGCAACGAGGGGCCGAAGATCCTATGGATTTGCGTTCAACGCCTTGTCGAAGGAAACGCGAATATCATGGGCATGGCGGCCCTTGCTAACTTCCACTCCCATTACGATCGCGTCAGCTCCCAAGCCCGTTACGGAGGATCGCAGCAGTGCGGGAAGATTGCCGACGCTGAGGGAGTTCTTCGCGCCGGGTGGTCTGCTGGCACAATCAACGCTCGCATTTGAACATCGTCCAGGCCAGCTCGAGATGGCTCGCGCCGTGGAGGCCGCGCTCACAGACAAGCGGCACCTGATCGTCGAAGCAGGCACGGGGACAGGGAAGACCCTTGCTTATCTGCTCCCCGCGCTTCGCCTTGCCCGCGAGCGCCAGCAGCGGATCATCATCTCAACGGGCACAAAGAACCTGCAGGAGCAGCTGTTCTTCAAGGACGTGCCGTTTCTTGAGTCGATCCTCGACAAGTATGTCGGGCCGCTCAAGGTCTGCTACATGAAAGGCCGGGGCAACTACCTGTGCCGGCACAAGCTTTATGCGCTGCGGGCGGCGCCAATGCTCACCGGGCTCGAAGAGATAGCGCAGTTCAACGCGATCTCGGCATGGGAGAAAGATACCGAAACGGGCGACCGGTCGGAGATTGATGCTCTGCCGGAGAACTCCGCGCTGTGGCATAAGCTCGATGCGCGGACGGAGGCTTGCCTTGGACAAAGCTGCCCAGATTGGGAGCGCTGCTTTGTGACCACGATGCGGCGCAAGGCGCTGGAGTCCGACATCGTGATCGTCAACCACCACCTCTTCTTCGCCGACCTGGCAATCAAACAGCAGGCAGCCGGAGCGCAGGACGCCGGAATCTTGCCGGAAGCTGCGGCGGTCATCTTCGATGAGGCGCACGAGCTTGAAGATGTCGCAAGCAATTACTTCGGTATCGGCCTTTCCACGCAGCGGTTTGACGAACTGACACGCGACATCGAGTTGATGCTGAAGTCCAAAGACGCGCTTTCCAGCTCCATCGTGAGCGCGTGCACGAGTCTCCACGATCGCGCGCGGATGTTTTTTGGCGCTCTGCCTGCTGAAGGCGGAGCCATTGGGAGGATGCCGTTCGACCGCCGCGAGGACTTCCTCGAAGAGAGCGGAGACACCTACACGGCCACTCTGAACGCGTTGACCCGGCTTGAAGGCGAACTGGAGCGCGTGAAGAACGTAGACGAGGTGCCCGGACTACGGAATCGCGCGAACGAGATCAGGCGCAGCCTGTCGTTTCTGCTGGAGTCGAGCGACCGCAATACTGTCTTCTGGATCGAACGCCGCGCTGCCGGCGGGGTGCGAAGCCTTGCCCGCGCCGCAAACGCCCCGGCATTCAACACGCACCTGCAGGCCACGCCGATCGATGTTTCGGAGTTGCTGAGTTCGTCGCTCTTCGAGGCCTATAGCTCCGTAGTCCTTACTTCTGCGACGCTGACGGTCGCGTCTGCGCCGAGCGTAGGACAGGCGCGAGGAGCGTCCGCGGCCTCGGGCTTCGAACACATTCGCAAACGGCTCGGGCTGACTACAACGCGAGAGCTGGTGGTGCCGTCGCACTTCAACTACGGCAAGCAGGCACTGTTTTACTTGCCACCCAACCTGCCGATTCCGTCTGATCCGGATTTTCAGCCCCGCGCGGCGGAGCGGATACGGCGCGTTCTGGAGATAACGCGGGGCCGGGCGTTCTGCCTGTTTACCAGCTACAGCGCTATGCGCGACATGCACGAACGCATGCTGGCTGAACTTCCGTATCCGCTGCTGCTGCATGGCACCGCACCGCGGCATGTGCTGCTGCAACAGTTTCGCGACACACCCAATGCGGTGCTGTTCGGCACTTCGAGCTTCTGGCAGGGGGTCGACGTTCAGGGTGAGCAGCTCTCGTGCGTCATCGTCGACAAACTGCCGTTTGCGGTGCCATCTGACCCAGTCGTGAAGGCGCGCATGGAAGCGATTGAGGCCGAGGGCGGCAAGCCGTTCTTCGACTATCAGGTGCCAGCGGCGGTGATCACGCTGAAACAGGGATTTGGCCGTTTGATCCGGTCACTTGAGGACCGTGGCGTACTGATGCTGCTCGACCCGCGGATACAAAAACAGAGGTATGGAAGGATTTTCCTGGATTCACTGCCGCCGTATAGGGTGACACAGGAGATTGGGGATGTAGAGAGGTTCTTCAGCTAGGCCTGCGATCTCGGTCCAACCTGCTTTGTGCGTCTCCAGCCACTCTCTCAAGCTCGTATGCAACCAAGCGTCCCGACCCTCTGCACGTGCCAGGAGCGCGTGCGATGGCGCGAGGCTCGCGCCCGCTCGAAGCGCAAATGGCGTTCCCGAGATATTCCTTTCGTTTTGCCGGGTCGAACTCGACATCTGCAGGCCGATTTTATGTGCGTTATGCTGGCCATGTACAGAAAATGGGCCGTAACCTCTACATTCTCGCCGCCACGCTTCTGTTGCTTGCGCTCGTGTCGTGTGGCGTTTCTTATACAAACATTGCGCAGCAGCCGGGGTCGCCGGGCGACGTCTCATTGTGGCGAACAATGGGCCTGGGTATGTTTGTGGTCTCTCTTCTGGTGACGCTTGGGGGGATCTTCTCGTCGCTGTTTGAGCAGGCGGAGCGAAGGGCCGAAGAAGAGCGTCGCAGGAAGCGCTCGCGATGAAATAACACCCGCGCGATTGCATCGGAAGCCCGGCTCGCGCCGCAAAGATCTCCGCCTAGGAGAGGCTTCTACGAGAGCGTCAAAGCTTACTGATCAAGGATGGGATGTGTTGCATGTTTGAAGTCACTGTTGAAGCCGGATTTTCTTCCGGCCATTATCTGCGCAACTATCAAGGCAAGTGCGAGAATCCACACGGGCACAACTACAAAGTGTTTGTGACACTGATTGGCGAAGAGCTTGATGAAACCGGCCTTCTGTTGGATTTCAAGCTGCTGAAGCAGGTGGTGCGGCCGGTGGTCGACTATCTTGACCACCAGATGATCAACGATCTCAAGCCCTTCGACCAGGTGAACCCTTCAGCCGAGAATCTGGCCCGGTATTTCTACCGCGAAGCCAGGCAGCAGCTCGATGAGATGACCGGTGGACGGGTGAGAATCAAGGACGCAACCGTCTATGAGACCGATACCAGCTTTGCCCGTTATTACGAGTAGCTACTCGCCAGCGTAGGCGCGGCTCTTCCAACTTACAGCACCGCCAAAGAGCTTGCGGGTGAAGGCGTACCACTGCAGGGCCAGCAAGACAGTGATTCCAACTGGATGAAGGAGCGCGCTGCGCCAGTCCTGCTTGAATCGGATTGCGGCTAGAACACGCGGCAGCCACGCCGAGACGACCGCGGTCGCGATAAACACGGTCACCTCGGGGCTCGGCCGCAGACCGACAAGGAAACCCGCGAGCAACAGGAACGGTACGACCTGGCCGAGCGCAAGCAGCAAGGATATGGGCAGGATACGGACCGGTGAAGCGATGCCCTCGGTGGCGTTCTTAGCGAGTCCGCTCCATACCTGCTGCGCATTGCTATACATGCGGCATTGAGCAACATGAGTGAGGTCGGCCAGGTCGGTGCGCAGCCCGTGCTGGCGGAAGAGTCGCGGCAGCAGAAGGCCGTCGTGCATGGTGGCTTTGATCTCAGCATGGCCGCCTGTGGCGAAGTATGCGGCACGCTCTACCATGATGAATTGGCCGCAGCCGGCAGCAAAGCTTGGATCGGTGCTTCTTCGCATGGCAGCTACGGGCAGGTATCCGAGCAAAACGAAGTGGATGAGCGGCAGTAGAAGCCACTCCAGCCATGTGCCGGTGATTTGGCGTGGAAAGCCGCTGACGAGAGAGGCCTGCTCCCGCTCCATAAATTTCGCCATGCTCACCAGAGCTTCAGGTTCAAGGCGGACATCGGCATCCACGAAGCAGAAGATGTTATACCGCGCGGCGTGAGCGAGTGCGTAGCAGGCGTGCTGCTTGCCGTTCCAGTTGTGCGGTAAAGGTGGAGCGAGTTCGAGCCGCACGCGCGGATCGCTGGCAGCTATTGCAGCCACCAGTGCGGCCGTGCCATCGGTCGAGTGGTCGTCCATCACCACGACGTCCAAGTTCACTCCGGTATTTGCAAGAACTGATGCGACTGCTGCCGCAATGCCATGGGCCTCGTTGCGTGCGGGGATCAGCACAGAGACTGAGGGCTTACTGCCGGCAGGATCAAGGTCTGGCGCGGTGGGTGCTCTATAGCTGCGCAGGTTAACGAGGAAGAGCACTGCGGGCGTTAGCGCGCAGAGCATGGAGGCGACCGCGACAGCATAGAAGATCATGGCGTGCGTCATTTGGGCAGGTCTCGTTCCATGCGGGGATGCGACGCGGGCGTATGCTCCGGAACGTACGGGCGGCGAGTAAGAAGAGCCGTGAGCCGCTTGCCAAGATTGTAGAAGCCTCCGGCGCCGAGCGTACCTTGGGTGAGCAGCTGATATGCGTCAGGCGAGCGGGCCAGGGCACAACGCTGGTTCTCTTCGAGCGCGAGTTCAAGCGCCTGAACCGCACGCAGGTGGATCGATTCAGACGATTCCCCACCGGCGATCTTGAGCGGTTCAGCAAAATACAGAAGCGTTTCCGGCAAGCGCTCGTCCCAGAATGGATATTCAATGGCCAGCGGCAAAAGCGTACAGGAACCAGCCGCTGAAGCCACGCGTTCGGCAAGCGCGGCCATCCCCGGTTTAAAGATGAGTGGGCGCTCTCGCGGATCTGCAAACCGCCCTTGCGGCGTAACCCAGATGACGCCTCCCTGCTTCAGGATCGCCTCTCCTGTGCGAAGGAACTGGACGGCGCCGCGCGGCGTCTTCATCTCCACCGGAAAGATGCCAATCTGTTTGAGCAGTCCGTACTTCTCCAGTGCTGCGGCATCCATGGGCGCAAAGTGATTGCGCTGTGGCATCAGTCTGCCCGCAAGCAGTACGCATACCATCGGATCCCACCATGAGGTGTGATTGGCGTACACGATAAGCGGACCCTCGACGCCGCTGAAGCGCTCCGGATGCGCAACGCGGACGGCGTGGAAGTGCCGGCGGAAGTATCCTCGCACGATGCGCCTGAAGAAGCGCAGCGACACTGTCGAGATGGCAGGTACGTTCGTCATGAAGCAGTAGCTAAGCCTATCTCATCTCCGCGCAAGGCGAGTGCATTCACGCTCGAGCAGTGTGGTCGAGCGCGTCCGCCGCTATCCAGCCGGACATCATCACCATGGGCATGCCCGGCCCCGGATGCGCCGCCCCGCCGGCAAGGTAAAGGCCATCCATTTCGCGGCTCTTGTTTGCGGGCTTGAAAGCCCCTTGGAAGACGCCATGGCTCGATATTCCGTAGATAGCGCCGTTCAGTACACGATAGCGATCGTGGATGTCCTGCGGCGTAAGCGCAGATTCGTACACGATGCGATCTTCAATGTCGTGCAGTCCGGCTGTGCGTTTCAGCTTGTCGAGGATCACCTGGCGATAGGCGGGAAACATCTTCGACCAGTCATGATGCGACCGCAGGTAGGGCGTATGCACGAGAACATAAAGCGCTTCACCGCCCGCCGGGGCCGAGGCAGGGTCCGTGGCCGCGGTGGCAGCCAGGTAGCAGGTTGGATCCGGCGCGGGCTCGCCAAGCTCGTAGATCGCATGGAACTCCTCATGCGGGTCACGCGAGAAGACGAAGTCGTGATGGGCGAGATGGTCGTAGCGCTTGTTCAGACCAAGGTACAGCACCACGCCGGAGCAGGCAGGCTCGTAGCTGCGCTTGGCGTCGAAGTGCCGCGCCGTCGCCCCGCCAATCAGTTCGCGATGAGTCCGTACCGCGTCCGAATTTGAAACGATGGAGTCGAACTTATGTACGATCCCCTTGGTTGTGACCAGCCCGGTCAGTCGCCCGCCCGCCTTCTGGCCGTGTACAGGCGCATCGGTGAGGATCTTCGCGATGTCGGTCTCCGGATGAAACACCACCCCAAGTTCTGTCGCAAGCTTCACCAGGCCCTCTGGAACCGCTCGCGTTCCGCCCAGCGGGTACCAGATGCCTTCCTCCATCTGCATATGGCCGACAGCGCAGAGGATGGCCGGCGAACTGTCGGGTGAGCTGCCAACGTACTGTACGAAGTGGTCGAGCATCTGCGCGGTATTGGCGTCTGGAATAAACTCACGGATGGTGCCCGCGACGGTCTTGCCCAGCCGCATGCGCATCACGTCTTTCAGGACGTTAAGGTCGAAGGCACCGCCGATGTCCATGGTGTCGCGCATGGAGCCGATGGACCGCCAGAAGAAGAACCGGTCGCTGATGGAGTGAAGCTGCTGCGATGTCTCAAGAAACTTGAGATAGCCTGCACCCATAGCTGGCCAGATCTTTTCAAGCTGCGCTGCCATGTCGCGGGCGTCGTCTTTCAGATCGAGCGTGGTGCCGTCCTCAAAGAAGCAACGCCATTGCGGATCGAGCCGCACCATGGGGATATAGTCTTCTAACTTGCGCCCGGCCTCGTCGAAGATCTTGCGCAGTACGGAGGGCTGGATCAGAATGGTCGGCCCCATGTCGAAGCGAAAGCCTCGTTCAGACAGCTGCGCGGCCTTACCGCCGAGCCACGGGTTCTTCTCGAACACCTCGACGAGGTGACCACGTGCCGCGAGTGTGCAGGCAGCGGCGAGCCCCGCTAATCCGGAGCCAATTACGCCGACATGCTGACTGTTTTGATTGTGTGAGCCATTCCCGTTACTGGTGCCTAAAGCCATGTTGCTCCTTCAGAAGTTGCTTACTGCTCGCGTCCAAACTTACGTACGGCTGCGGTGATCTGTTTCAGACCGAAGATGCGCTGTCTCCACGTCGCATGGTGCGAAGCGCCGATGACCCCGTCAAACAGTTCTTCATGCGCCAAAGTCGTGGCATCGTAGTGCCGGGTGCCGCGGCCGCGGCGAATGACGATCGCCTTGGGAGCAGTCATCTCCAGCAAACCCTCAACTCCGCGGGTTACGCCGAATCCGCTGTTGCGACGGCCGCCAAAGGGAACTCGCGGATCGACCGTTGGCACGATAAGGTCGTTGATCGTGATCGTACCCGCCGTGACTCTCTTTGCAAGCGTTCGCGATGGCTGCTCGTCTCCGAAGATCGATGCAGTCAGAGCGAAAGGACAAACTTCGTGCAACGCGATTGCTTCCTCAGGGTCGCGCGCGTTCATCATCGCCAGGACAGGAGCAAAGATGTCTGTGCGGGTTGCAAGCATCTCTGGTGTGGCATCGGTAATCACGAGAGGCTGCTGCCCTGTCTCCAGTTCGCCATGCACGCGGGCACCTCTCTGGATCGCGTCCTCGAGAAGAATATGCAGCTCGCGCCGAACGGCGTCTGACAGCGGCACGCCTTTGACCCAGTCAAGCGCGGCAAGCAGCATGGCCACGAACTTCTTCCGTCGCTGATCGTCTGCGCCTACCAGGATGATCCTGCGCGGGGCCATGC
Organism: uncultured Granulicella sp.; assembly: GCA_964658395.1. GTDB lineage: Bacteria > Acidobacteriota > Terriglobia > Terriglobales > Acidobacteriaceae > Edaphobacter. The sequence continues at coordinate 63,751 of CAZZYQ010000013.1, forward strand.
AGGTCGCAGAGCCATTGAGCCTCATGCCAAAGGCCAAAGCCTTGACCACTCGGGACAGATCCGCCGAGGGCAGTACGAATACTGCGTCGCATCCGGAAAGCTCCGCGACGCAGGGCGTCAGCGACTCGGCGAGTTGGTGAAGAACCGCTCTGCCGCTGGCTGCTGAACCGGTAAAGAAGACTTTATCTACGCCTGCCGCGATTGCTTGCTCAGCATCCGTAACAGACTCTCCTGTAACCGTAAGCAGATCTTCCGGCAGACCCGCCTCGCGCATCACGGCAGCGAAGATTGAAGCGACGGCGCTACCGCCTTGTCCCGGCTTCCAGACGACCGAGTTTCCGGCAGCGAGGGCCTGCAGCGCCTGCACGCCGGGCAGGAAGAGTGGGTAGTTTGACGGCGCGATGACCAGAACGCGACCATAAGGAACGCGATGAACCTCGCTCCAGACGCCCGACAGCCAGAAAGGCCGACCTTTGCGACCGAGCCGCTTTGGTGCGAGCACCTTTGCTGCTTCACGCTCAAGAAAGCGGCACGCTTCCAGTAGAGGCAGAATCTCCGCCACCCGAGTATCTGCAGAGTTGCGCGGGAGGTCAGGCGAGATCGCGTTGCACAGATCGACCGTACGTGACGCAAGAATGTGGCGACCACGCTTGAGAACGGCGAGGCGTTCGCCGACGCTTCGGGCCGCCCAATCTCTCTGGGCTTCGTACTGTTTTCCCATGCTGATGGTCACCGTGGCCGGCGCGGCGTGCTCGGTCTGCTCCTCAACCAGCGCACGCGGCATGGCTACGACGCTACCCCGACGAGCGATTCGCGAGCAACCACGTCGCCCACTGTGGGCGTAATGTTCCACTGCGGATCGATCTTCAGGTCTTCGAGCAGCAGCCGTGAGGTGATGCGCGCCGATTCGAAGATCACAGGCAAGCCGCTGCCCGGATGCGTCCCGCCGCCGACGAGGTACATGCGGTCGACATCTTCAAAGCGGTTATGAGGACGAAGGTGGAGCATCTGGTCGAGCGAGTGCGCCATGGAGAACGTCGCTCCTTTGTACAAGTCGAACTCGCTCGCCCAACCCGACGGCGTAATGATCTTCTCCGTGCGGATGCGGCTCCGCAGGCCGGTAATGCCAATCTTCTCCATCTGCTCCAGCGCAAGCTCGCGATAGCGTGGCGTCTCCTTTGCCCAATCCACGTTGCAGGACTCATGAGTCACCGGCAGCAGGACGTAGAGGGTGCTGTGGCCGTCCGGAGCAAGGCTGGGATCGGTTACACTCGCGTTTTGAACATAGAACGATGGCTCTTCAGAGAGTTGGTGGGCGTCCTCAATGTCGCGCAGATTCTGCCTGTAATTTTTTTCGAGGTAGATGGTGTGGTGCGACACGTCCTCGTAGCGGCCTTCTATCCCGAGATACATCATGAAGGTGGAACATGAGTAGCGCTTCTTCGCCAGCTTTTCGTCGGTCCACTTGTTGCGCAGCCGGTTAGGAACAAGGCGCTTCATCGCTCCTGCGAAATCAGCGTTGACGACGACGGCGTCGGCGGGAAGGCTGTGGTTCGCCGTCTTCACACCGATTGCCTTGCCCTTCTCGATCAGAACGCGCTCCACCGGTTCATTGAGCAGAATCTCAACGCCCATCTCACGTGCAATGCGTGCCATCGCGCGAGTTACCGATCCGCAGCCGCCTGTGGGATGAAATACACCGTGCTCGTATTCCAGAAACGACAAGATGGAAAAGAGGCTGGGACAGCGGAATGGGCTCATGCCCAGATACTTCGATTGGAAGCTGAAGCCGAGGCGAATGCGCTCATCCTTGAAGTGCATCTGAAGATCGGTGTCCAGGGACTTCCAGGGAGCGAGCAAGGGAAGCAGCTTCAGCATTCCCGGCTTGGCCAGATCGCGCCAGCTTTCAAAAGGCGACTGCAAAAAGGGCAGAAACTTCTCCAGCTTGCCCCGGTTGTGAACGATGAACTTGTGAAAACGTAGAGCGTCTTCCGGAGAGATCGCGGCAATCGCCTTCTCCATGCGCTCGATGTTCGGAGTGGCGAGCAGTTCACCGCCAGCGCCAAAGACAAGGCGGTACTGCGGATCGAGGCGGGTCATCGGCACTTCAGAAGCGAGATCGTACCCCGCAGCAGCAAAGATCTCCTTCAGGACCTGCGGATAAAGGAAGAAGGTCGGCCCAATGTCGAACCTGTAGCCTTCTTGTTCCATGGTGGAGGTTCGACCGCCAACCTGGCCCCGCTTCTCAATGATCGTTACTTTTACGCCGGACTTGGCAAGAAGGATTGCCGCTGCAAGACCTCCAGGCCCTGCCCCTACGATTACCGCACTTCGAGGTTGCTTCTTCATCAAAAAGGCGCGCCCTTGGTCTTCCGCACTGTGTTCTGCTTTATAGATGACTGCCAGGCTCGATTATAGGGAGCCTGCCCGCGGAACTTTTCGGCTGCTTCAAGTGCAATCAAGATTCACGGGCGTCATCTTTACAGGACTGCAATGCGCGTATTAAGGGACCGCTGTGCTCCTACAGCATTCGCCGCACAAACTTGCGAACGGTCTCCGTCACGACTCCGAAGATGAGGTGCGTGGCCATCTCGCTCGTATGTTCACGGGGAGTCTGCTCCTCAGGTTCGGCGGAAAGGCCCATCGCGGGCAGCGCACCTTCATGGGTGAGCGTAGCCAGAGCCAAACCGAAGCTCGCACCATCTTTCGCGGTGGCTGCCGGAAAGAACTCTGCCAAAGCGCCATACGCGGCACCGGTTGCAGCACCAAATCCCCAGTGGATCGTTTCCCCGGCGGCAAAACGGGCAGCTGGAGTCAACTCATGGCCGGCTATCTTCTCGGCGAACACCTCCGGCGGCTCCGGCTGGCCCTCCGTGCGGGGAGGGTAGAACTTCTCCGCCAGCGACTTCGCGGCGGTGGCGACGATGCCGCCGATCAAACCCGCGAGAAGGCCTTTCGCCAGGGACTTTTCCTGAAAACTCTGCGCTGCTTCGCTCATTACGGCTCCTCTTTCCTTTTCTTCAGCTTAAGATGCGGCGGACTGGCCAATGGCTTTCGCTAGCCAACATACGCCTCGGCGGAGGTACGGTCGCTGCCGTGAACAGCCGGCCGGGTGGCGAGTCCGGCCGCCCGAATCATGGTGGTGAGAACGGACGACACGACGAGGTTGAGAAGTAGAGCTGGGACTGCGGCGTACATGGGGTAGATCGACCCCGCAATGTGCAACGGGAAGACGGAGGATTTCAGGGCAAGCGATGCCGCCATTGCGGTCCCGGCCGCCATGCCCGCTGCCCATCCGGCGAGCAGTGCCCAGGGGTTGAACCATCGCGTGAAGACCCCAAGAACGACTGAAGGGAAGAGCTGCGTCATCCAGATGCCCCCGAGCAACTGCATCTCGATGGCATAGGGCGTGGGCAGGCGCAGGACAAACAAGAGCGCGCCAAACTTTACCGCCAGTGAGACCAGCTTGGCCATCTGCGACTCCTGCGAAGGCGTGGCCTTGCGCCGGGCGAACTCCCCGTACAGATTGCGCGTGAAAAGATTTGAGGCGGCGATGGACATGATCGACGCGGGGACCAGCGCACCCACCGCGATGGCGGCGAGACAGAACCCGGCAAACCACTCCGGAAACATCTTCAGGAACAAAAGCGGTACGGCGGCGTTGGGGTCTTTGGTTACCACACCTGCTGCGAGCGCGACGAAGCCGAGCAGTGCGATCATGCCCAGCATGAAGGAGTAGGCGGGAAGCATCGCGGCGTTGCGGCGCACAACATTTGCGGACTTCGCGCTCAGCACCGCGGTCGCCGTGTGTGGGTAAAGCATCAACGCGATCGCTGAGCCGATGGCAAGCGTCGAGTAGCCGAGGAATTGCCCTTGCCTGAGATAGATCGTCGCCGCTGGCTTGTGCAGCGCGAGAGCCTGGTTTGCAAGCTCAAAGACGCGGGCATAGCCCCCGAGCTTCCACGGAAGAACGATCAGCGCAGTGAACACCATGATATACAGCATCACATCCTTGACGATGGCGATCACAGCCGGCGCGCGCAGACCGCTTGAATAGGTGTAAGCCGCAAGGATGAGGAATGCGACGCCGAGCGGCCACTCACCGGTTACTCCCAGAGCGGCGATGACCACCTTCATACCGACGAGTTGCAGCGCGATATAGGGCATCAGCGCAAGAATGCCGGTAAGTGCGATCGCAACGGTCAGCCAGCGATTGCCATATCGCCCGGCCACGAAATCGGCGAAGGTGACATAGCCGTGGCGATGGCAGACCGTCCAAAGCCGCGGCAGCACGACCATCATGTACGGGTAGGCGATGACCGCGTAAGGGACGGCAAAGAAGCCCATCGCGCCCGCTCCGTACAACGCTGCCGGAACAGCGATCACCGTGTAGGCGGTATAAAGGTCGCCACCGATCAGGAACCAGGTGATCCAGGTGCCGAAGCTGCGCCCCGCAAGGCCCCACTCTTCAAGCGACGCCATTCCGGCGGCGGGCCGACGCCAACGTACAGCCCAGAACCCGGCCAGCGTAACGAAGAGGAAGACCATGCAGAAGATGGTCAGGGCAAAGGGGTGGAGAGTCGGCATAGGCAGAACAGTCTAGCGATGGTAGCAGTTGAGGCGGGGAGGCTCAATCGGAGGTTTGTTGGCCACTCGCTCAACACTCCGTCATCCCGAGCGCGGCGAAGGATCTCGACGCTCTCCGCGTCACGGAGAAACGCTCGAAGTTCTCAACCCACGATCGTCCGATATCTCGACGGAAAGCTCCCAGTCGGCATCGCAACTGCAAGCACCTTCGGGATCCTTCAACTGCGTCCGACGCGACGCGTCGAACTTCGATCAGGATGACGCTCGTGTGGGGTGGGACTTAGTGCGGCGTGCGCGCCGCCCGTGACCAGTTTCTCACTATCCATGCCAGATATCCGCCCTGAATCAGCCACACCGCAGCGTAAGCGTAGAAGAGATTGTGCGGGTGGCTTGAATTCGCAAGCGAGAAGAAGCTGTGCCACGTCATTGTGTGATCTCCAGCGAGGCTTCGATCGCCTCGAGCGCCGCCTGCTGATCGGCACGCTGGCGGCGGCGTTCCAGGGCGAAGCGGAGGGCCACGACCAGGAATCCCCAGAGCGCCCATCCCGCCAGGTTCCACCACACAGCGGGATAGAAGCTGGCGTCGAGCGAGCCGTCGCCGCCGAAGACCGGCGCGGGATGCTGGGTTCGCCACCAGCGGATGGCCATGAAGCTGATGGGAACATCGATCGCGGCAAATACAGAGAGAACGGCGGCGATGGTGTGGCCCTCATCGTTCGCCGCGGAGAAACGGCGGGTGACGAGATAACTCACGTAGAGCAGCCAGAGAACGAGGTAGGTTGTGGTACGAGCGTCCCAGGCCCACCAGATGCCCCAGGCCGGCTTGGCCCACAGCGATCCGGTCAACAGGCCGATACTCACAAAGATGACCGTGACCTCCGCAGAGGCGACCGCGAGCGCGTCCGCGCCGAGCGCCTTCCACGGGTCGCGCCGCCGCCAGTAAAGGAATGCGAGCGAGGCGGCGCAATTGATGTACGGGAACACCATGCCGAGAATCGCGTGCGGCAGGTGGTAGTAAAAGATCCGCTGTACGTTGCCCATCGTCGCTTCCGTAGGCACCAGGAAGATAGCCTGCCGGAAGCCGATGGCGAGGACCACGAGTGCGACGGCGAACCACACTGCGGTGGCAGCCTTTGGAACAACGGAACGGATTGGTCCGGACTCTTGCACTACGCCCATTCTAGCGCCAGCCCAATCATTCGGCATTCAGAATTGTCTCGAACAGCACGAGACATACCGTGGTGAAAACAATATCGTATGCCGCAAGCAGTTTGATCCAAAAGTAGGGCTGGATGGGGTCAACTTCGTTGGTTAGAACGTCGGTCGTTGCATTCACCATGGCTAAAATGGCCGGAACCGAGATGGGAAAAAGCAGCAACGGCAGCAGAAGCTCCCGGTTCTTCGTGCGCACGCCAAGCGCAGCGAAGAAGGTGCCGTTGACGACCAGCGCCCAGGTCCCCAGCGGCATCACCAGCAGCAGGTGCCAGCCCGCGCCCAACGCATGCAGGTTGTAGAAGATCACAAAGAGCGGTGCAAGTACGACCTCGACCGCTAGGACGAAGCACAGGTTTGCGAGCGCCTTACCGAGGAAAAGCGCAGAAGCAGGCGCAGGAGCCATCCGCTGCGCATCGAGCACCTGGTTGCGCAACTCGCGGTTCCAGGACTGGTTTAGCGCCGTGACCGAAGCGAAGAGCAGCGCGATCCAGAGGATGCCGCCGGAGATCTGCCGCGTCGTCGTCGGGTTGCCGGTGGGGTCGAAGGCAATGCTGAAGACCACCACCACCAACAGCGCAAAGAAGAGCATTCCGTTAATCGAGTCGCGCGACCGCCACTCCAGACGAAGGTCTTTGCGGAGATGGAGAAGCACCTGGTTCGCGTAGTTCATGCGGAGAGAGGTACGGCTTTGGTCAGGTCAGCCAGCGTGGCTTCGCAGGCGCGGAGGTAATCGGCGGGCGAAAGGACGAGCTGCAGGCCGCGCTGCCCGGCGGAGACGGAGATCAGGTCGAAGAGTTCGATCGTCTCATCGGCAAACGCGGGATACGGCTTCTTTGCCGCCATGACCGTGACGCCGCCGCGAATGTATCCGGTAAGCGGCTCGACCTCCTTCAGCGCCGCCAGTTCCGCCTTCTTGGTGCCCGCTGCGTGGGCGAGCTTCTTCAGGTCAAGCTCGGAGTCGCCGGGGATTACGGCGAACGCGTGGTCGTCTCTGCCAACCGGGGGGGCGATGTGGGCGAGCAGCGTTTTGAAGACCTGCTCGGCGGGCATGCCGATCTTTTTGGCGACGGAGATTGCCGTGAGGTCGTCCAGGTCAACCTCGTACGGGCGAAGTTCGTAGGCGATGCCGAGACCGTCGAGGACGCGCGCGGCATTTGTCTTTGAGATCGCCGACTTGCCGCCGCTCAAACCTGCAGCTCCCGCCGGCTTTCCGAGACGATCTTTCCGGCTCGCATGTGCAGAATGGAGTCGGCGATGGGTTCGCCCAGATGGGCCTGGTGCGTCGTCAGCAGGATGGTGCGCTTTCCGCCGCCGCGTACCGGCCAGGTACGGAAGTCGGCGAGCAGTTCCACCATCTTGTGCGCGGAGTCGACATCGAGGTTCGAAAACGGCTCGTCGAGAAGCAGCAGCTCTGGATCGGCCTGGAGGACGCGGGCAAGCGAGGTACGCTGCCGCATTCCTTGCGAAAACTGCCCGACCGGGCGTTTCAGCGCAGGATCGAGGCCGACCGCGCGCAGCGACATCTCCGCGCTGCCGCTGCAGGCGCACCAGCCGGCTCCCTTCAGGCTGGAAAAGTAGTTCAGGTTTTCCATCGCGGAGAGTTCGTCGTAGAGCATTGGGGCGTGGCTCATATAGGCGATGCGATCGCGATGTTCGTTTGGCCGGCCGCCGAAGACGGACACCGTTCCGTGGGTCGGCTCCAGAAGCCCAGCGACCATCCGAAGCAGAGTAGACTTCCCCGCACCATTTTCGCCGAGGATCATGGTGCAGCTTCCGGGCTCGAAGCCGACCGTTACGTTGCGAAGCGCGGCGAACGTGCCATATACCTTCGATGCCTGGCGAAGCTCTGCGACCGGCGCTGCAACGACGGCTGATGCCGGCTCGAGTTGAAGGTCTGCGGCGTGCATGGCGTCCCCATGCGATTATAGGCAGAAGCTCCTCGCTGAGTCTGACCACACGCTCCAACTTTGAGGGTACGAACGAATGAGTTTCCGTCTGAAGCCGCTTGTCCCGGCTGCGATCCTCGCGTGCACGGCTACCTTATTCGCACAGGCAAAGCTTGACCGGGCGACCGAGAAGCTGTCGCACGACGTATTCAAGCAGCTGGTCGAGATCAATACTACGGACTCGGTCGGCAGCGTCACCGCCGCCGCGGAGGCGATGCGGGTTCGCCTGCTCGATGCGGGTTTCCCGGCAGCCGACCTGGTGCTCGACGGCCCGAACGACCGCAAGAAGAACCTCGTTGCGCGGTATCGCGGGGCTGGTTCAGCAACGGCTGGCAGCAAGCTGCAGCCGATCCTGTTCATCTGCCATCTCGATGTGGTCGAAGCGCCGCAGGCGGAGTGGGCGAGCGATCCCTTCAAGCTCGTCGAGAAGGACGGCTACTTCTACGGGCGCGGGACGCAGGACATGAAGGACTCCGACGCCATCCTGGTAACGAATTTCATCCGGCTGAAGAAGCAGGGATGGGTCCCAGACCGCGACATCATCCTCGCGCTTACGGCGGACGAAGAGGGTGGCCAATCAAACGGCGTGGACTGGCTGCTGCAGCACCGGCCAGAACTGGTCAAGGCGGAGATCGTCATCAACCCCGACTCCGGCGGCATCGACTCCGAGGCCGGCAAGCCGGTCGTGATGGTGGTGGAAGCGACGGAGAAGCTCTACGGCGACTTCGAGCTTTCAACCAAGAATCCCGGCGGCCACAGCTCGCTGCCGACAAAAGAGAACGCCATCTACGAGCTGACGGACGCGCTCTCGCGGCTGAGCAAGTATCAGTTTCCAACCGAGATCAACGCCGTTACTCGCGCCTACTTCGAGCAGATGTCGGGAATCGAAAAGTCACAAGGCCACCCCGACATCGCGGCGGACATGCTCGCCGTGCTGAAGACGCCGCCAGATGCTGCAGCCGTAGCGCGGCTCTCAGACAATCCGCGCTTCAACTCGACGCTGCGGACCACCTGCGTGGCGACGATGCTCTCAGCAGGGCAAGCGCCCAACGCGTTGCCGCAGTTTGCCAACGCCAATGTGAATTGCCGCATCCTTCCCGGCCACACGCAGGAGGAGACGCGGCAGACGCTGATCTCCGTCTTCGGCGACCCGTCTGTTCGGGTTCAATACAAAGACGACGCGGGCAAGCTCTACGAGAAGGGTACGGACCGGGTATCGCCCACGCCTCCTCCGCTGCGCGACGACATCTTCGTCCCGCTGAAGAAAGTGCTCGCCGAGATGTACCCCGGCATGCCCGTGCTGCCGCAGATGGAGACCGGCGCCTCGGACAGCGTCTACACCATCGCTGCCGGCATTCCAAGCTACGGCATCAACGGGGTGGCCATCGATACGAACGATGTGCGTGCGCACGCACGGGACGAGCGGGTGAAGATAAGCTCCTACGATGCGGGCGTGGATTTCTATTACCGGTATTTGAAGGCGTTGGCAGGAAAGTAGCGGAAGGCCGGATTGAGAGAGACGCACCGAAGGCGAGTCTTGCACGGGAGCGCCGCCCAGTCACACTGGAGGCATGCGGGCGACTGAAAATCTCGACAACGATGTCTACAGCTTCGCCTCAACCTATGCGAGTGCAAAAGGCATTCCGCTTGGAGCAGCCATCAGCGAGCTCCTTCGCCGAGCAGAGCAGGCACCTGAACCTCTGTCCGCCTTTTTGACGGAAAGCCGGATTGGTTCGCTAGTGAGAGCGAAGCAGGACGGCGATGTCGTGGTTACACCTGACATGGCCCGAAGCTCGAACTGCGCCGAAAGGAGAATCCCATAAGCCACGCACCTTGAATCGTTTAGGAAGACCGCACCATCCTAACGCAGTTTACCGACGACCTCTGGTCTGGCAAAGGAACTGCTCAGAGTGTGCTGCATGCGCGGTTTATGGGCGTTGATTTCTACTATAGGTATCCGAAGGCGCTGGGTCGAAAGTTGCTGCACGGGGTGTTCATCCTGATGCTGCTTAGGTTGATGCTGCGCGGTCCGTGAGGGCAAATTTGAGCACGTTGGGCGCGGATAATCATCCGTATGCCCCAGCAGGACGGACTCGCGGGAAACGCGCAGCTTGTGCGGGAGTATGCAGCGTACCTGCGGGTGGAAAAAGGCCTGCGCCCGGCGAGTTGCGAGGCCTACGGGCGCGATCTTCAGCAGTTTGCCGAGCATGTCGAGCGGCGGGATGCGCTGCTGCTGACGGCGGTCCAGGCGGACGTAAGCGCATTTATGGAGCGGCTGCGTGGCAACGGGGTTGAGTCGCGGTCCATCGCACGCAAGCTGAGCGGACTGCGCGGCTTCTATCGCTGGCTGCTGATGGACAAGAAGATCGCGTATGACCCCACCGTCAACATCGAGACGCCGGCGAGCTGGAAGGTGCTGCCAAAGTCGCTCGCGGAGGGCGAAGTGGCCGAGATGCTGGAGCGGACGGGAGTCGCCGCACGGCACCCCGAAGCTGATCCGCTCGCACTGCGCGATCACGCCATCCTTGAGCTTCTCTACGCAGGCGGCCTTCGGGTGGGCGAAATCTGCGCGCTGCGCGAGGAGGACCTCTATCTCGACCAGGCGCGGGCGCAGGTGCGTGGCAAGGGCGACAAGGAGCGCATCGTCCCCCTCGGCGACAAAGCTGTCGCTGCAATAGCAGAGTATCTTCAGCGCGGCAGACCGGCACTGGCGAAGGCGCGGTCAAAGCGGGCAGTATCCATGTGGCCGCGGGCGCTCTTCCTCAGCAAAAACGGCAACGCGCTGACGCGGCAGTGGGTCTGGGAGATGGTGCGGGCGGCGGCGCCGCTGGGGATGAAGGTGAGTCCGCACAAGCTGCGGCACAGCTGCGCGACCCACATGGTTGAGCACGGGGCCGACCTGCGCAGCGTGCAAACGCTGCTCGGCCATGCCGACATCGCGACCACGCAGGTCTACACCCACGTTGCCATGGAGCACCTGAAGCAGGTGCATCGCAAGCACCATCCGAGAGGCCGGAGGCAGGGAACAGGGAAGAGCGACGAGGGAATAGGGACGGCCGCTTTGGATGTTGAGGTGGCCAGTTGAGCGACGACAAAGCAAGCGAGTTCCGGCAGCAGGCAGAGCGTTTCCTTGCAATGCTCACGAACGAGCGCGGCGCTTCGGAGCATACGGTACGGGCTTACGCGCGGGAGGTGCGGAGTTTTGCCGCGTTCCTCGAGGAAAAGTTCGGCAGGGATGGCGGGTTTGCCGCGGTGGAGCATCTGCATATCCGGGCTTATCTGGCCAGCCTCTATGAGCGCGGCCTGACCAAGGCGAGCGCGGCGCGGGCATTGGCGGCGGTGCGATCGTGGTTCAAGTGGCTGGCCAAGGAAGGGAAGATCGCGCAGAACCCCGCGCTGCTCGTCGCAACGCCGAAGCGGCCGGTACGGCTGCCGCGGGTGCCGAGCATGGAGGACGTGAACCGGGTATTGAACTCGCTCGACGGCACAGGCCGCAAGCCCGATCTCGAAGAAGCCGCGACGTGGCCGGAGCGCGACCGCGTCATCTTCGAGCTTCTCTACGGCTGCGGCATCCGCAACTCGGAGCTCGTCGGCATCAATCTGACCGACATTCACTGGAAGAACGAAGCTGTGTTGGTCCGGGGCAAGGGCCGCAAGGAGCGCTATGTTCCGCTCGGCGATGAGGCGGCGGTTGCGCTTCGGGCGTTTCTTCCGCTGCGCGAAGCGAAGCTGCTCGCGGCGGGCAAGGGCGGTCTGCTGCATGACGGCCCGCTGCTGACCAACATGCGAATGCGCGGAGACTGTCGCCTGACGACGCGCAGCGTGGGCCGCATCGTGAAGGCGATCGCACAGTCGCGCGGGCTCGCGGCGGATGTGCACCCGCATACGCTGCGCCACGCCTTCGGCACGCACATGCTGGAAGAGGGTGCGGATCTGCGGGCCATACAGGAGATGCTGGGGCACGAACGGCTCTCTACGACGCAGCGGTATACGCAGCTGACGGTAGGCCAGGTGCAGCGAGTTTATGACGAGACGCATCCACGGGCGAAGTGAAGCGATAACAGAAAATGCGCTTCTGTAACGGATGTACTCGCGAACCATAAGCCGACTTATGAGGATTGATCTTGCTCGGCAGTTCCGAAGTCATAGAAAACGCGCAGAAAATTACCGTCTAGATCGTTGATTGTGAACTCTCTCAGCTTCCATGGTTTATCTTCAGGCTCAGAGAGGACGATTGCGTGAGACGACTTCCAGTCGTCGAACAGCCTGTCCACTTCGCTCTTACTGTTGAGGTTGAACCAGAACAGAACGGGGCCATCATTCTTGTAGGTCTGGCGGAAACTGGAGTCAGTGAGAAATAGTCGGCAATCTCCTCTAGAGATGCCAGCAATTCCGCCCTGCTTATCGTGCCAATCGAGCGTGAAGCCTAGCACGTGCACATAATGGAGCGAAGCTTTCGCTACATCCTTAACAGG
>CAZZYQ010000014.1:0-73791 GCA_964658395.1 uncultured Granulicella sp.
GGATGGTCGAGAGGATGGTCGAGACGTAATCGTCGGTGATGAGCTGCTTCTGGTCCACTCCGCCCATCAACTGCCGGCGGAGGCCGTACACTGCCTCGCGCTGCTTGTTCATCACGTCGTCGTACTCGAGGACGTGCTTGCGCGACTCGAAATTCTGGGTTTCGACAGCCTTCTGCGCAGCTTCGATGCGGTTCGAGATCATCTTGCTCTCGATCGGTACGCCCTCTTCCATGCCCATGCGCTGCAGCAGGGTAGAGACCCACTCGCGCGCGAAGATGCGCATGAGGTCGTCTTCGAGTGAAAGGTAGAAGCGCGACGCACCGGGGTCGCCCTGGCGGCCAGCACGGCCGCGAAGCTGGTTGTCGACGCGGCGGGATTCGTGGCGCTCGGTGCCGATGATGTGCAGGCCACCGGCGGCGATGACTGCCTCGTGCTCCTTCTTGGCCGCCGCTTCGTGTGAAGCGATGGCCGCGTCCCACGCGGCTTGCGTTGTTTCGAACTCCTGCGACTGGTAGTAGAAGCGCACCATTCCAGGACCGGCAACAGGGTTGATCGCGCCCTCTGCCGCAGATACGGCGCGCGCCTGCGACTTCTTGACGAGGTCCTGCCGGGCCATGAACTCGGAGTTTCCGCCGAGCAGGATGTCGGTGCCGCGGCCGGCCATGTTGGTGGCGATGGTCACCATTCCCAGGCGGCCTGCTTGAGCGACAATCTCGGCCTCCTTTTCGTGGAACTTTGCGTTCAGGACAACGTGCCGGACTCCCTTGCGCTTCAAGATGTCCGACAGCAGCTCGGATTTCTCAATCGACGTGGTGCCGACCAGGACAGGCTGCTTTGCCTCGTGCAGGCGGGAGATCTCGTCGGCAACAGCAAAGTACTTTTCTTTCGCAGTGCGGAAGACGACGTCTGAGTTCTCGATGCGCTGCATCTTGCGATTTGTTGGCGTCACAACGATGTCGAGCTTGTAAATCTTGTCGAACTCGGCGGCTTCGGTCTCAGCGGTGCCGGTCATGCCGCTGAGCTTTTTGTACATGCGAAAGTAGTTCTGAAAGGTGATGGTAGCGAGCGTCTGGTCTTCCTTCTTGATGGCCACGCCTTCCTTGGCCTCAACCGCCTGGTGCAGGCCATCGGACCAACGACGGCCCGGCATCAAGCGCCCCGTAAAGGTGTCGACGATGATCACTTCGCCATCTTTCACGACGTACTCGACGTCGCGCTTGTAAAGGTTGTGGGCCTTGATGGCGGTTTCGACGTGATGTTTCAGGTCCCAGTTTTCAGGGTCGGCGATGTTACCGATCCCGAGCAGCTTCTCGACCTTTTCCCAGCCCTCGTCGGTAACCGTGATGGCGCGTGCCTTTTCGTCGACCACGAAATCGCCAGACCAGGTCTTGGTCTCCAGCGTCTCGATGAGCTCGCCCGGTTCAAGCTGCGGGATAATGACATTTACGCGGGCGTACTTGTCAGTGGTCTGGTCGGTAGGGCCGGAGATGATGAGCGGCGTCCGGGCCTCGTCGATCAGGATCGAGTCGACTTCGTCGACGATGCAGTAGTAGTGACCCCGCTGCGACTGGTCGGCAAGCTCGAACTTCATGTTGTCGCGCAGATAATCGAAGCCGAACTCATTGTTGGTGCCGTACGTGATGTCCGAGCCGTAGGCTTCCTGACGCTGTCGGTCGTCGAGATCGTGCACGATCACTCCGACGGAAAGCCCAAGAAATCCGTAGATCTTTCCCATCCATTCGGCGTCGCGTTTGGCAAGATAGTCGTTCACCGTGACAACATGAACGCCCTTACCAGCCAGCGCGTTCAGGTAGCAGGGAAGTGTGGCGACGAGCGTTTTGCCTTCGCCGGTCTTCATCTCGGCGATCTTGCCGGAATGAAGGACGATGCCGCCCAGAAGCTGAACGTCAAAGTGCCGCATACCCACGGCGCGCTTGCCAGCTTCGCGCACTACAGCAAACGCCTCGGGCAGAATGGAGTCGAGCGCCGCCTTCTCCGCGGCATACAGCGCGTGTTCATCAGGCTTCTGCTGCTCCGGCGTGTCGCCCGTTATAGGAACGTTTGCGCTGGCAATTGAATCGGCGATACGCTGCCGGAACTCGGCGGTTTTGTTGCGAAGCTGCTCGTCGGAGAGCGCGGAGATCTCTGGCTCAAGAGCGTTGATCTGCTGTACCAGCGGCATCATTCGCTTCACGGCGCGTTCGTTGCTGGTGCCGAAGACTTTGGAGATGACTGAATTGATCAAAACAGAGTTCCTTCGGGCACATTGCGCCCATTTGCTAGTGTAAATGGTCGTGGCGCGTAGTTGCCGAACTCTGACCTGGGCCAAGGGCTTGGGATACGCTTGGACATGGCGGAAATGAAGCTTGCGCTTAATGAGCAATACTCCGGTTTGATCTTCGACTGTGACGGAACGCTTGTTGACACTGCGCCCATCCACTTTTTCGCGGTCACCGAAGCCATGCGGACCTTTGGTTTTGAGATGGAGAAGCGGTGGTACTACGAACGAGTAGGTTTAACCCCCGCCGCTCTGTTTCGCGAGTTCGAAGAGCAGAACGGGGTCATCCTGGACACCGTGGAACTGTCGCGGCGATACCGGCCGCTCTTCCTTTCGAACGTGGGACGAGCGGAAGAGATTAAGGTGGTAGCAGAGGTCGCCCGGTTGAATTTGGGACGGGTGCCCATGGCTGTTGCCTCGAACGGTCACCTGGAAAATGTGCGGGCGACGCTTACGGCGACCGGCCTGCTGCCGCTCTTCGATCACATTGTCACCGCCGAGCAGGTGGCGCACGGCAAGCCGGAACCGGATGTATTCCTGGAAGCAGCGCGGCGGATCAACGTGCCGCCGGCGGAGTGCATCGTCTTTGAGGATTCCGACGAAGGCTTAGAAGCCGCGAAGAGGGCCGGAATGCGCAGCCGCGACATCCGGCTCGTTAGAGAAGGTTGAGCCCCCCGTTGTTGCTTCTCCGTTGTTCGTCGTTCGAAGCTCGGCTGTCCCCTGAGTTTGGACGTACCGGGCAAACTCAGGTGACGTTGTACCTACAACCAAAACAACGCAACTCTAACAACAAGAAACCTTTCACCTGCCCGTAGGCTTCGCACCACCAAAGAGCCTGTTGTTGATGTCCGGCCAGAACTCACGGAAGGCGAAGGTAAAGCAGTCGATGCCAAGGCTGGTGCCCCACTGCTGGATCGTGTTCCCGGCGGTGCGTTCGGGAGCCGGATAATAAAGGTTCGAGAGACCTGCCGCAATCCCTGAGCCAAGTACTTCGCCCGAGTTGAAGACGTTCTTGCCTGCGTCGTTGCGCGTCACCACAACGTGCTTCACGGCGTAGGCGGCGCGCTTCTTGAAACCGCCATTGCCTAGAGTGTAGTAGCGCGTGTCCTCGCGGGCGATTGCGGGAACAATGAACTCGACCCATAGATTTTCGTCTGTCTGATCGACGAAAGAATGCCAGAAGTACCGCCCGTACCCGGCAGCACCCTGATGGAACTCCGGTGTGGCGTTCCGTGCCTGGTTGAAACCCGCAAGGAGCGCAGGAACAACCACTGAAGAGTAGTCAAAAGAATCCTGCGTCGCCGTGACCAGCTTTTCCTTAACAGATTGCGGAGGCAGATGTTGATTCGCGCTGACCGAGCGGAAGTTCGGGATAATCCCGAGGATGCGCTTCGTCTGCCCGGTCTGGTCTGGCGCGTCAGGGGACGTTGCGGCTTGAATGGGCGTCTGGTCCTTATGATCCTGGGGCTCACTTGCTCCACCGAATGCGCTCGAGCTGTAGCCAGAGGCGCTCGCTGCGGGCTGGTTCAGCGCGAGCAGGGCTCCGGGCGAGTCAGGTAGTACCTGCTCTGTCTGTTGCGCGACTAAGCTGCCGGTGATCAGGAGGAGAGATGTGGTCGCAAAGAGACGAACTAAAAAGATCATGAGCTCCTGGTTCTGTTGCTGGCGTGATGGGAGCAGGCCGGTACCGCTCGTGATGAGTAGATGGAACTGTGGCTGCCGGCGATTCAAAACAAGGCTGTTCGCTCGCCTGATGCGTCCGGAGTCCCTCGTTTGTTGTCGCAATCCAGAGTTTAGACGCTGACGATCAGGCGTTCGTCGCCGGAACCCTACTATTTGGCTTCCGCTAGGCTCGCGTCGCGTGGAAGCGCAGCCGAACGTAGTCTCCGGACCAGCGGCCGCTACTGTCGCAGAGGATGGGTCGAAGCAGGTTGACTGTTTCGGTGAGAGCAGCCGCGCGATCAGCCGGAGCGAGCCGGTCAAGCACTCCATTCCGGAAGGTGTTCAGCCAGGTCTCCATACCGTTTGGCAGCGGAGTGGGACGCGGCATGAGGTCAATGCTCTGGACGGTGAAGCCCGCCTGTTCGAGAAGATTCCGGTACTCCTCGGCCGACGGAAAAAAGGATGCGGCGGCCTCTTCCGCGTCGATGCTATAAGTGGTGAGCACGGCCTGCAGCGCGGTGCGGATCGCAGCGATGTTGCCGTGCCCACCCATCTCGGCGACAAAGCGGCCGCCCGGTTTGAGTGCCCGGTGAACTCCCCGCAGAACGGTCTCTGCATCCCGAATCCAGTGGAGCGCAGCATTCGAGAAGACAGCATCGAACTGTTTCTGATAAGTAAGATTCGCTGCACTTTCGTGGACGATGTGCAGACCGCGTGCCCTCGCCGCGGCCACCATCGTGTCTGACGCATCCACTCCGGTGACGATCGCCCCGATGGCGGCGATCTCCTCCGTGAGCGCACCGTCTCCGCAGCCGAGGTCGAGGATGTGTTCACCGGCCTCCGGTGCCAGCAGATCCACTACCCCTTTGGCGAGTGTGGCGACAAAGTGCCCATTGGAGGCGTACGCCGCGGCGTTCCACCGCTGGCCGGTCGTATGTACTTGTTCTTCCATATACTCGAGTCTCGCGCATTCGGGTGATGCCGGTCGATAGACTTTCTTGGGACAATATAGGTTCTCCCGGAGATAAAGTGACCGGCATCCTGGCAAGCCGCATATAAAGTCATACAGCGGCAACTGAGAGACTATGACGGCATTGAGGAGTGGTCCGTCGAAGGTGTACAGACTCGCTATACGCAATACGCGAAGGTTTGCGTGTGAATGTACTAATCGTCCCGTGCGCGATGCGGTCTTAAAAATTTTTTCGCACGGCAGCGATCTTGCCGAATAAGTCAAAGTAAATCAAGGGTGAAAAACATGGGCGTCGTTAGTACAAGTCCAACAGCTGAAGCGGTTGCGTTTGCGAAGGCGAATGGAGATCGATTTGTTGAGGAACTGAAGGCGCTGCTCAGGATTCCTTCGATATCGACCGCACCTGAGCACAAGCACGATGTGCGTCGGGCGGCGCAGTTCTGCGCCGACGAGCTCGTGCGGATCGGATTGGATCATGCGGAACTGATCGAGACGGCAACTGCCGTCCGGCCGAACGGACATCCGCTCGTCTACGCCGATTACCTGCATGGTGAAGGTCGGCCAACCGTGCTCTGCTACGGGCACTATGACGTGCAGCCTGCAGAGCCGCTGGATGAGTGGAAGTCGCCGCCGTTCGAGCCCGAGGAGCGGAACGGCAACATTTACGCACGCGGTGCGGTCGACGATAAGGGGCAGATGTGGATGCACATCAAGGCGATTGAGTCGCTGATGGCTGCAGGCAGTGGCACGCTTCCCGTGAACCTGCGAGTCATCCTTGAGGGCGAGGAGGAAGTTGGCGGGGAAGGCATCGCAAAATTCGTGCGCGAGCACGGCGACCGGCTGAAGGCAGACGTGGCGCTAGTCTCTGACACTGAGATGTTCGCGCCCGAGCTGCCAACCTTGTGCGTAGGCCTGCGTGGCATGATCTATACCGAGATTGAAGCGCGTGGGGCGCGGACCGATCTACACTCCGGCATGTACGGCGGTGTCGCGCCTAACCCGTTCGTGGCCCTGGCGCAGATCATCGCCAAGCTCAAAGACGAAGACGGAAGGATCCTCATTCCGGGTTTCTACGACAAGGTCGCGAGCCCAACGGATGCGGAGCAGAAGGCCTGGGCAGCGCTTCCATTCGACGAAGAGCATTTCCGTGAGACCGAGGTGGGCTCCATCGCGCTTACGGGCGAGCCCGGCTTAAACGTGATGCAGCGAACCTGGGCGCGGCCCACGCTCGACGTCCACGGTATGCCCGGCGGCTTCATCGGGGAGGGTGCAAAGACGGTGATTCCGGCCCGCGCTACGGCGAAGATAAGCCTGAGGCTTGTTCCGGACATGATGCCCGCAGAGAGTTTTGCGCAATTCAAAAGTTATGTAGAGTCTATTTGTCCTAAGGGAATCACACTCTCCGTGCGGTTGATTCACTCTGGCGATCCGATTGTTGTCAGTACCGACAACGACTATGTGCGGGCTGCAACGGAAGCGATGCGCAAAGTGTTTGGCAAGGACACAGTCTTCGTCCGCGGCGGTGGTTCGATTCCCATTGTTGGAGATTTTGTTCGAGAGCTGAAGACGCCCACCGTCATGATGGGCTTTGGTCTGCCGGACGACAACCTGCACGCCCCGAACGAGAAATTTCATCTCGCCAACTTTCATCGCGGCATCCAATCGATCATTCACTTCCTGGCAGACGTCGGGTCTGCGTGATCTTTTCAACCCGGTGCCTTGGAGATGATGTCCGTGCAGCAAGCGATTGGAACGTATGTTCTCGCGGGGGGTCTTAGTTCCCGGATGGGACGCGACAAGGCCATGCTGCAGCTTGGAGGCAAGACACTACTCGCGCGAGCGGTAGAGACGCTCAAGTCCGTCCCCGCGTTGCGAACCGGCGACTGCGAACCGCTGGTCACCATCGTTGGGGACCGAACGTTACTTGAGGGGGCCGATCGCGCCATCGTTGATCGCTATCCCGGATGTGGACCCCTGGGTGGGATGGAGGCCGCACTGAACGATCTGCTACGAACGGGCGGTGACCGTTTTGCCTTCTTTATTCCAGTCGATATGCCCTTTCTTGCGACGCAGCTTATCCAGTCTTTGCTCGAGGAGTGGATGGAGGCGAGTCAGCGCGGGGCGCGGGTCTGCTACGCCGTGGTTGATGGTGTGCCGCAGCCACTGGTCAGCTTGCTGCATTCTTCGCTGCACCCTGGTTTAGTTACTGCCCTCGCGAACCGCCAGTTTAAAGTTACGGCGGTACTAGAGACCGCCTGTAATGAACTGGCGTCGAGCGATGCCGCGGATATACGCTCCGGCCATTGCGCGGTTTGGAAGACGGTATTCACCAAGAACGGCCCGAGTGCTGCTCGTCTTGATCGAGGTACAGGAGACGACAGAGTGCGGGACCTTTGGTTCACCAACGTTAATACGGAGGCGGAGTTTAGCCACGCGGAAACTTTCCTGATGAGAAAGGGTTGAATCGTGGGTGGGTAGTTCGATCTGACCGGCGAGACCCGCCGCCAACTGTCCTCAGCCTCTTTTAGTACCATAGCCGCAGGACAGAGAGCGATGCCAGAGACTGAAAGCAGCGTGCCTAACGATCAGACGGAAAGCGACAACCCTGTCGAAGACACGGCGCAGGCGCCTGAGATCTCGGAAGATGCAGCGCCTGTCGTTGAAGAGTTCATGGAGCAGGCGGCGCAGCAGAACGAGGCAGCGGCCGAAGCTGTGCCTGAGGTCAACCACAAGCCCGCAAGCTACATCTCGTTCGAGCATGTTTCTAAGTCCTTCGGCGATTTCGTCGTTCTTGAAGATGTCAGCTTTTGTGTCAACTCTGGCGAGACGCTTTGCATCCTGGGACGAAGTGGTGTGGGGAAGTCGGTTTCCTTGCAGATGCTGATGGGATTCCTCAAGCCGGACTCGGGTGTCATTCGAGTGGCAGGTGAAGACATCGCAGGCTTCGATGAGAGTCAGTTGCAAATGATCAGGCGAAAGGTAACGATGGTGTTTCAAAACGGGGCTTTATTCGATTCGATTTCCGTGGGCGAAAACGTCGCATTTCCGCTGCGCGAACGCGGCGAGTTGGCGGAGGACCAGATCCTTATGGTCTCGAAGGGTCTGCTCGAGATGGTGGGAGTCGCTGGTATGGCCGATCTGTTGCCCTCGGACTTATCCACCGGAATGAAGCGCTCTGTAGCAATCGCCCGCGCCTTGTCCTCGCAACCAGAAGCCATCCTTTATGACGAACCAACAACGATGGTCGACCCGCTGATGGCACATCTTCTTGGCGATCTGATCAAGCGGTTGAAGCATCAACTGCATCTGACCAGCATCGTCGTTACCCATGACATGCGCTTCGCAAAGAAACTGGCGGACCGGGTTGTTTTTCTCGATCACGGAAAGGCCCGCTTCTTTGGCACCATGGCGGAGATGGAGGCGAGCACAGACCCAATCCTCCAAGAGTTCCTGGCGCTCGATGCACTTGTTCTTCCTGCGTGAAATTTATGGTCCCGTTCCAGAAGCACATGGGGAACAAAACGTCGTTGACAGGCGTGTTTCCCAGAATTTATCTTCGAGAGGTAACGAGAATGGTTTGCCGGATACTTCGCTGTCCCAGGCGTTACTCTAACGTCGCTCTAATGTTCCTGCGATAGATTGGCTGGTCAGTAAGCCTGAGCCGCAGGGGCATCTCCCCGCAGTTAGCTTACTGGACAGGTTCGGACCCAGCCTGAATGTGGTACATGGCCGACTCGGCTCGACAGCGAGGTTTGTCGAGCTCAGAACTGTTAGGAGGCAGATGTGGCAGCTCCAGATTATTTGCGACCCGTCGCTGTTTCGGAGAACGCGAAGAATTCGTCGAGCGGCTCTGCGAACAGTTTTGGCGTGTTCAATCGCCCGTCCGTGACCGGTCTGCTCTCTGCTTCATTTGATCTGATCACCGCCCTCGTAGCCGGCAGCCTTGCCATCCGTTTTCGCGATTCGCTGCCCGCCCAGGCTGCCGCCTGGAACACGATGCCGCACCTGATCCAATCCTCGGAAGGCGTCTTTATGACGTACATCCTGTGGTTTGGTTTGTGCCTCGTCTTCTTCATGCGGACCTATGGGCTGTACCGCCCGATCCAGCAGATCAGCGGCTTGCATGAACTGCGAATGACCGCACACGCGACCGTAGTCGCTGGCCTGACACTCTGCGGGACGCTTTATCTTTCGAGCGGCGCTTTCATCTCCCGGATTGAGATCGTTGTCGCGCTGGTGCTGACGTTCATCCTGGTGTCGGTACGACGCATGATCCGGCGACACATGATGTACAAGCGCTTTCGCGCGGGCATCGAGACGCGCAACGTGCTCATCATTGGTGCCGGTCGCGTCGCCCATGCGCTCCGCAATCATCTTTCGTCCCTTGATCACCTCGGTTTCCGGTTCAAGGGCTTCGTGGCCATTACCGAAGAAGAGAGCGCATCAGAAGACCCCGACGTGATTGGAGACTTCCGCAACTGCCTCACCCTCGCCCGTACCTTGTTCGTCGATGAGATCTTCCTCTCTGTTCCGGCCGACAAGAAGCTTGTGCTCAGTCTGGTGCAGGAAGCGCGCAACTACGGCATCGACGTGCGGGTAGTTCCCGACCTGTATGACGGTCTGGCATGGAACGCGCCCGTGGAGTACGTTGGCCAGTTTCCTACGATCCCCTTACACCGCAGGGACTTCCCGATCGGCGCCTTCCTGGTAAAGCGGGCCCTTGATCTCAGCTTGTCCACGCTTGGCCTGATTGTTCTATCACCGATCCTTGCTGCCATTGCTATCGGCGTAAAGCTGGACTCGCCCGGCCCCGTGTTTTATGCCGCAAAACGCATTGGACGCAAGGGGCGTACTTTCGACTGCTACAAGTTCCGCACCATGGTCACGAACGCCGACAAACTAAAGGCTGACCTTGAGCATATGAACGAGCGCAAGGGCATCCTGTTCAAGATCGTCAATGATCCGCGCATCACCAAGTTCGGCGCCAAGCTGCGGAAGTACTCGCTGGACGAGCTGCCGCAGCTTTACAACGTCGTCCGCGGCGATATGAGTTTGGTTGGGCCGCGGCCGCCGATCGCGTCTGAAGTGGAACAGTATGAACTCTCTCACCTTCGGAGGCTGGACGTGCTTCCTGGCTTGACCGGTCTCTGGCAGGTCGAGGCGCGCCAGGATCCGTCCTTCGACAGTTACATCTCACTCGATACGGCTTATGTTGAAAACTGGAGTCTGAGTCTGGACCTGAAGATCCTGATCCGTACCGTCGGCGTGGTCGTCACGGGCACAGGGTCATAGCTGGTCAGTTAGACTTGAAGCTGTGAGAATCGCACTCGGGCAGATCAATCCGACGGTCGGAGACTTCGCCGGGAACACAGCAAAAATCATCGAATTCGCGGCCCGGGCGGGCGATCAGGGTGCGGACCTTGTGCTGTTTCCCGAACTCTCGGTCTGCGGCTATCCGCCAGCCGATCTGCTCGAAAAGCAAGACTTTCTTGAGAGCGCAGGACGTTCTCTCGACGAGATCGCGGCGCACACGGTCGGACCAGGTCAGCCGGCCATCCTTTGCGGTACGGTACTGCCGCTGGTGTCGCCGGCGGGGAAGCATGTGCGCAACGTCGCTGTTCTGCTGAGTGGCGGCAAGGCAGCGTTTACACAGCAGAAGATGCTGCTGCCTTTCTACGACGTCTTCGATGAGCAGCGTTACTTCGAGCCCGCGGACCAGCAGTCTTTGCTTGAACTGGGTGGCCAGACGCTTGCTGTCACGATCTGCGAGGACGCCTGGAACGACAAAGGATTTTGGCCGCGACGGCTTTATTCGACCGACCCGGTAGAGGAATTGATGCGGCAGTGCGACCGTGCCGCTGCGGGCCAACCTCGCATCATCCTTAACATCTCCGCATCTCCGTTCTGGAGGGACAAACGCCGGCTGCGCCAGGAGATGCTGAGTGCGCTTGCGCAGCGGCATCATGCCATCGTTGCCATGGTGAACCAGGTGGGCGGCAACGACAGCCTCATCTTCGATGGCTCGTCGATCGTGGTCGCACCGGACGGGAGCGTAATCGCGCAGGCCGCCTCATTCAGCGAGGATCTTATCGTCTTCGACACGCAGAATTCTGGCGCGAATGCAGCACCTCTGGGCAAGGCAGCACCCGTGTCACAGAGCGCCAATGAGACTGCCGCGACCTGGAACGCCCTCGTGTTGGGCACTCGCGATTACGTTCAGAAATGCGGCTTCAGCAAAGCGCTCGTCGGACTGAGTGGAGGCATCGACTCCGCGCTTGTAGCCGCGCTTGCGGTCGAGGCGCTCGGAGAGCAGAACGTGGTTGGCATAGGGATGCCCAGCGAATTTTCATCAAGCGGATCGATCGAAGATGCGAGAGCTCTGGCGGCCAACCTTGGCATCGACTTTGAAGTGCTTGCGATCCATAGAGTCTTTGAGCAGTTTCAGGAGGTGCTGAAGCCGCTCTTTGAAGGTACGAAGTTCGGCCTGGCAGAGGAGAATCTTCAATCACGGATACGCGGATCGCTGCTGATGACGATGTCGAACAAGTTTGGTGCGCTGGTGCTGACGACAGGCAACAAGAGCGAGATGTCGACGGGATACTGTACGCTCTACGGCGACATGGTGGGCGCGCTTGCAGTCATCGGCGACGTAATGAAGACCAGGGTCTACGAATTGAGCCACTACGCGAACCGCGAGCGTGAGGTGATCCCGGCGGCCACGATAAAGAAGCCTCCTTCGGCGGAGTTGCGGCCGGGGCAGAAGGACACCGATTCGCTGCCGGACTACGCCGTGCTTGATCCAATCTTGGAGGCGTACGTTGAGCGGTACTGTTCCGCAGAGCAGATCGCTGCAGAGCAAAAGGTGGATGTAGGGCTTGTGCGTTCGGTTCTCCAGCTTGTAGAGAAAAGTGAATACAAGCGGCAGCAGGCGGCACCGGTCTTGAAAGTAACGGCCAAATCGTTTGGTATGGGACGCCGGTTTCCCATCGCCGCCAAAGTTCAGGTTTAATGAGAAGGGCCCGTTCGGGCACAGCCTCGTTCAATCGAGCGAAAGGAAGATTTTGAAGAGATCACGTCTGATTCACGCGGCATTGATAGCATTTGCGGGGATTTTGTCGGCATGTTTGGCGCTCGAGGGCTCGGCCCAGACTGCTTCACCAGCCGCGCCTGCAGCTCCGAGCGCAACCGCGGCGCCCGTCGGACAGGCCAGCTCTGCCCCGGCCAACCCGTTTCCTCCGGTGAACCGTAAGAACTTCACCGCCGACACGCCCACCGAAGCTGCGGTCAACAGTTTTCTCAAGTCGCTCTGGGGCTATGATTCCAACCGGATCTGGAGCGTTGCGGGTATCCAGAAGACAGCGACGCCCGGTGTCTCCAAGGTGATCGTCTACGTCTCCGACAAGACACCGAACGCGCGGGTGCAAAACACTGCCTTCTTTGTGATGCCTGACGGCAAGCATGCAATCGCCGACCAGATGATCGACTTCGGCGCCCAGCCCTACGCCGAGAAGAAGAAGCTCTTGCAGGATCGGGCAGACGGCCCGGCAGTAGGCGCAGCGTCCAAGGACCTTATGCTGGTCGAATTTGCCGATCTGCAATGCCCCCATTGCAAGGAAGCGCAGACGGTAATGAAGCAGCTCGCTGCCGATTTTCCTAAGGCGCGCATCGTGTACCAGTTCTTTCCGCTCACCGCGATCCATCCAGCGGCATTTCAAGCCGCGGCAGAAGGTCTGTGCGTGGCGAAGAAGAGCAATGACGCGTTCTTCACCTACGAGGAGGCGGTTTATGGCACACAGGAGGCCCTGACCCCGGAGGGAACTGCCAAGACGCTCGCCGATGCCGTCACCAAGGCTGGCATGGATCCTGTAGCGGTGGCGGCGTGCGCGGATACTCCCGCCATCAAAGATGCCGTAAACGCCTCAATCAAGCTGGCCGAGGACGCCGGGGTCGACCAGACTCCGACACTTGCGGTGAACGGCCGTATGCTGCCAGTTTCGCCTGCGGCAATGCCGTATGAGACGCTCAAAAAGATCATTCTCTATCAGGCAGAGCTGGATGGCGTGCATCTGGAGCGGCCTGCGCCGAGCCTGACTAGCCTGGGAAAGTAAATCTTCCCTGCAGCTGATTTCTGCAAAGGCACCCGGACTGGGTGCCTTTCGTTTCTGCGCCGGGCCGCTCGTTTAGAATGGGCGTCTGATGGCATTTGAGACGGGCAAGGTGGTGGGCGATTACACGGTGGAGTGTTCGCTGGGCCAGGGCGGCCTCGGCACGGTATACCGTGTGAAGCACCGCATCTCGAACCGTCTTGAAGCGATGAAGGTCTTGCTTCCTGAGAGGACGGGCACGCCGGAGATGACGGAGCGTTTCTTGCGAGAGGTCCAGACGCTGGCGTCGTTGAACCACCCGAACATCGCCCGGCTGAACACGGCCTTTTACTTCGAAGACCAGTTGGTAATGATGATGGAGCTCGTCGAAGGCGAAGACCTGCGGACACTGAGCCGACGAACGCACATCGGGATCACGCAGTTGCTCGATTACGCCGCTCAGGCACTGCGCGCGCTGGAGTACGCCCATGCCCGAGGAATCGTCCATCGCGACATCAAGCCTGCCAACCTGATGGTTTCGACAGCCGGTCTGATGAAGGTACTCGACTTCGGCCTGGCCCATCAGGAGAGTTCGACCGAGCTTACGATGGCCGGCTCCGTGGTCGGTTCGCCCATCTACATGTCGCCGGAGCAGGTACGAGGCGAAAGAGCGACGCCGCAGTCGGACATCTACTCGTTTGGCGTGACCATGTACGAGTTGATCGCCGGTCAGCCTCCGATCAAGGGTAAAAACTCGTACGAGTTGATGATGGGCCACCTGAATGAGGCTCCAAAACCGCTGCGTGAGCTGCGCCCGGACATTCCTGAAGCAATCTCGAACGCTCTGGCAAAGGCGCTTGCTAAAGAGCCGCCACAAAGGTTCGCCAAGGCCGCCGACCTGCTGGCGGCGCTTACGACGGGCACCATCCAGAACTCGATCTCTGAGGAACTTACCGCCACCATGGCGTTGCCCATGCAAAATCTGCCACGCGGCGGCACGGATGAGATGCGTAGAACGCCCACGGGAACGGTCCCCCAGCCGCTCGAGCCTTTGGTCAAGCACCTGGCGGCGTTTATTGGTCCGATTGCGAAGATCACGGTCCTTCGGCTGTCGAAGAAGACGATGGATCAGGACCAGCTTTACCAGGAAGCGGCCATGCAGATCGACAATCCAGCAGAGCGGCAGAAGTTCCTGCGGACCCGGCCCCGATAGTGTGCTGGCTGTAACCGGCAGCAGATTCTGGCTTCCTTGTGAAGCGAAGTTTGTAAAGCGGGACCGTGAAGCGGACATCGATGCGTTCTACTCGTCGCTCAAAAGCTCCATCGCCTTCTTCAAGCTGGTGTGCATCCGGTTGAAGGAGCGGGTCACCTCGGTGACTTCGTCATTGCCTCGCACGGAGAGTTGGTCGAGGTCCATTTCGCCGCGACTGATTCGGTTGGCGGAGTTCGAGATGGTCTTAAGCGGCTGAATCACGATCACGTAAAGACCAAGATCGAGCAGCGCCAGAATCACGGCGAAGATGACACAAAGGCCGACGGTGAGCTCAATCAGCCCCTGGTGAGCGATCTGGAGCGGCAGCGAAGTCGGTACGGAAACAATCTGCGCTCCCACCACTTCGCCCGTCGTCCAGCCAAAGCCGTTGCGGTCTCCATAATGCGTGAGCATGGCTTTCGGGGCCTTGGCTGGCTCACTATGGCAGGCAAGGCAGCCGGGCTCTACCCGGATAGGATGAGCGAGGTACAAGGCCCGGCCATTTGCGGTCTCCCGGGTGCGAACAAGTTCGCTCTCTGCGGGAGAATCGCGGAAATGTTGAATAAGGTCTGCCTCCCAGTCGGTGGCGCGATCGCGAAGGTTCGTCGGGTTGAGCGCAGCCTCCTTGTAGGTGTAGTCGGGATAGTCGTGCTGAATGTTGCGGAAGATGGTGGTGGTCGCGAAGAAGGGAATCGTCTGCGGAAGGAACTGGCCCATTTGCTCGCCTGCCTTGGCGAGGTAAGGCGTTACGCTCTCTTCCGTGTAGATGCGGGTCGCCGTGGCGCTTGCGGCCATCAGACCGGCCTCGCGGATGACCTGGTCCTGCGCCTGCTTTTGCAGAAAGAGCCTCGCCTCAAACCACGTCGCGGCGAGGCCGAAAGCGAAGACGGCGAGCAGCAGCAGGTTGAATTTGGCAAGTAACTTCACGGACGCTCCTCGGCACCTGTTCGCGGCAAGAGAAAGACTGCAGGACGGTGATGCCATGATGCATGAGCGCCCAAGTGCGATGCAAGGCGTCGGCTATTCCTTCCTGGCACCTCTACCCGAAGTGGAATGCTTTATCCTTGCTTGCTATGAGCGCCTCCGTAAAAGCTGCTGTGCCGATCCTGCCTGCCGCCGATGTCGCTGCCTCGCTTGCGTGGTGGACAACTGTGTGCGGGTTTACCAAAATTTTCTCCCACGGCGATCCGCCCGGATACGCGGGAATCAATTGCGACGGTGCGTCCCTGCATATTGCACTCATAACCGATGCGAAGATGGCAAAAGCAGTCGGCGAACAGACGATGGTGCGCATCGTAGTGGACGACGTGGTGGCGTTCTATGCGGAGTATCAGCAGCGCGGCGGGGCCGTGCATCCGAATGGAGCCTTGCAGAAGAAGCCATGGGGAACGACCGAGTTTGCGGCAATCGATCCGGGTGGGGTTTGTGTGACGTTTACCGAGTGAATTGGCTTGCGTCTGCGCGTATCACCTGGTGCACCCCTTGCTTTTTGTCGGGATTCTTCGCTTTGCCCAGCATGACGGCTCTTAGTGCTTGGCGACGTAGATAAAGCGCAGCATGAACAGAGCCGCGAGCAGGTAGAGCATCCAGTCCTTGGATCTCGCGCGGCCGGTCAGGAGTTGCAGCGCGGCGTAGCTGGTCAGGCCGAAGCTCAGGCCGTCTGCAATCGAATACGTAAGCGGAATGGTTACAAGCGTCAGGAACGCAGGGACAGCAATGGTAGGCTCGTCCCACTCGATGGTGCCCACGCCGCCGAGCATCAAACCACCGACGATGATGAGCGCAGGGGAGGTTGCGAAGGCGGGGATCGCGCCTACGAGCGGCGCAACGAACATCGCAAGAAAGAAGAGCAGCCCGGTGACGATGGCAGTGACGCCCGAGCGTCCGCCCTCGGCGACCCCAGCGGAGGATTCGATGTAGCTGGTGACGGTACTGGTCCCAGCCAGAGCGCCAACCACGGTAGCAGTGGCGTCGGCGAAGAAGATGCGTTCGAGTCGGGGAATGGTGTGGTCTGGAGCCATGAGGTTGGCGCGCTGAGCAACCGCGACGAGTGTGCCTATGTTGTCGAAGAGATCGACGAACAGGAAGACAAAGATGATCTCCAGCGCACCCTGCTTGAGCGCTCCACGAACATCAAGATGAAAGGCAGTCTCCTTGATGGCTGAGAAGTGGTAAGGCGTCGGCTGCCAATGGACCTGGTGGAGGACCAGACCCAGGAGCATGGTCCCGAGAACTCCGATCAACATCGATGCCTTGACGCGCAGGACCTGCAAGACTGCGATCAGCAGGATGCCGAAGAGAGCCAGTGCTGTCTCTGGCGAGCGCAGGTTGCCGAGCGTCACCGTCGTGGCCGGGCTGGGCACAATGATGCCTGCATTGCGCAGGCCAACGAAGGCGATGAACAGGCCAATGCCCCCAGCAACGGCGGCGTGGAGCTGGTGGGGGATCGAGCCGAGCAGCTTCTGCCGGACGCCGGTGAAGGTGAGCGCAAGAAAGATGAGGCCCGACAGCAGCACCGCGCCCAGCGCCGATTGCCAGGGGATGCCCATCTTCAGCACGACGGTGTAGGTGAAGTAAGCGTTGAGGCCCATACCCGGAGCGAGCGCAAGCGGATAGTTCGCGGTCGCCCCCATCAAGATGCTGCCAAAGGCGGCGCACAAGCAGGTTGCGGCAGTGACGGCGGCAAGCGGCATTCCGGTCTGCGACAGGATGGACGGATTCACGAAGATGATGTACGCCATCGTGATGAAGGTGGTCAGGCCGGCGAGAGACTCGGTGCGCCAGTCGGTATTCAGCTCTGCGAAGCCGAAGTAGCGTTCGAGGAAGAGGCGCATGGGCGGCAGGTCCGTCTCGCTTAAGGCAGGATGTGTGGTGATTCCGTAAGCATAGAGTATCCGCCGCCATCGGGTGCGGCTTCTTTGTTATGCAGCGTCCGAAACCTTGTCGACGTGGGCCACAGTCTTGGCCAGACGCGCCTGTCCGTAGTGAGCGTGTCGATTCTCCACACGAACGTAGATATGCTCGATGCGGCTGATGCGATACGCGGCGTGCTGGGTAGGTGACGCATTGCCCGGTAGCAGGACGATGTCTCCAAGGTCAGGCAACGTATGGAGCGTATCGAGCGGGACCAAGTTGATGGTAGTGCCGTCTTCGAGGTTGAACTCCAGGCAGTTCTCGCTGTAGCTCAACCCTTCGCGCGCCTGTTTCGCCTCCTGTCGCGTCTTCCATGACTGGTAGTAGGTTCCGATAAGCGTTGGGAGGCCGACAAGAAAACTGAAGATACTGGTGTACGGAGAGACGCTGTTGACCGGGATCATAATCTACTTTCCGAGCGCAGGTGTTGGAGACGCACGCTTGTAGTCAGAGCGGGAGCTCCACGTGCACATGAGCGTTATCTTATAGGTCGAGCCCAAGTTCGGACAGAAAGAGGAGAGATGCTCGCTGGAGAACTCAAGCAATTGCTTGGATTGAAGCCGCACCCACGCGAAGGCGGGTGGTATGTGCGGACCTATGAATCGCCGGAGAGTACGCCCGCCAGCAACTTCGCGGACGGAAGGTATCCCGGACCGCGCCGTCTCAGCACGGCGATCTACTACCTGCTGGAGCCGGACACCTTCAGCGAGATGCATCTGCTCCAGTCCGACGAGGTGTTCCACTTCTACGCGGGGGACGCCGTGGAGATGCTGCAGCTCTTTGCTGATAGATCCAGCACACAAGTGGTAATCGGGAATAACTTCACAGCGGGCGAGCGGCCGCAGGTGGTGGTGCCGCGCGGAGTGTGGCAGGGCTCCCGTCTGGTGTCTGGCGGCAGGTGGGCGCTACTGGGATGCACGGTCAGTCCAGGGTTCGAGTTTGAAGATTACCGCCAAGGACACCGTGAGATCTTAGTCGCCGGGTGGTCGCAGGCGCGGGAGATGATTACTGCACTCACCACAGACTGAGATCCGAGCCGTAACTAGAATGGAGGTGCGATCCAGGCTGAACTTGAGGAATCCTTCACGGGCTACGCTTTCGGACTATATTGGTGCGGTCACACAGCACACTTCTTGGGAGGAAACTATATGGGGCGCAGGCTGTTTCTTACACGTTTAGCGCAATTGGCCGCTCTCCCGCTGGTCGCGGGCAGCAGTGCACTCGAGGCCCAGACCTTACCTAAACAGCTGAAGATCGTGATGAAGAGTGCATGGGGATCCGACGACCCGACGAAAGCCGCATTTCCATTCCTGCATGGACTAGCCCTTGCGGAAGCCGGCCATCAGGTACAGATCTTCCTTTTGGGTGAGGCCGTTTCGCTGATGCGGAGGAACCTAGCGAACTCGGTCACACCGGTTGGCTGGCCGCCCGTGGGAGAGACGCTGGACAAAGTCGCCGCCCGGCACATCCAGATCTACGCCTGTGGAACGTGCTCAAGGGCCAGGGGCGTGACCGAGACAGACCTGAGCAACTACGGAGCGAAGTACGGAAGCCCGACCATCTTTGTGTCCCTGATTGAGTGGGCTGACCGAGTGATCACTGAATGAACCCGGACGCGTATTACTTCTTGGGCGTGTGCTCGCCCGGGAAACGCAGTGGAGTTCCCAAACTGGTTCCGGCTCGTGCAAGTAGGCTGGGCCCAAGGTCTGGGAACATGGAGCATCCATCCTTTCCGGCGTCTGTATAAATCCCGGCTTTAAGGCCCTTGGAATGGATGTAGCGGACGATGTTGGCCATGTCGCCCGGCTTATCGCTGGCAGCGATTGCAGGCTACTTTACAGGATCGACTACAAAGGTGCCGTCTGGATTCCGATCTCCAAGCCACCAGCCTTCGTCGATGTTGATGTACTGGTAGCCCTTTTTCTGCAAACCCGATGACACCATTGCGTCGGCCTGATGCATGGTGTTTGCGGAGTCGATCGTGTTTCAGAAACTGTTCCACGAGGACCACGCCAAAGGACGCAATGTAATCTCAGCCAGGGGTCTCGCGGAAGCTTGAGCAAAGAGGGAGGCATGACCGCTCCCGAGCAGGAGACAAAAGCTTAGAGCAAGAGCGGTAAACGTTTGCTTGACTACATGGCGCATGGTCAAATCTCCAGACGGTTTAAGAAGAATGCTCCGCGCAATCTCCTGGCATTACTGAAATCGATACAAACGACAGCAACTGCGACCGGGCAATGATAAGCACTGCGAGGGAATCTGTCGACTTCGCCGCCCCATAGTTGCTGCCACCTTTAGCTTTGCCGATTCCGCTATGATGGCCATCTGGCAAGCAGGTGGACCACAGATGTCCTCGATGGAAAGCGGTGAAGCGGGTGGCGAAGGGTACGCAAGACCTGACACGAAGAGACCTCCTCAAAAGGGTCGCAGCGACGCCAGCTGCAGCGCTGCTCGTGCCGGGCGTAATGCATGGCCAAGCGCCTGCAACCCGTGCCCCACGGCGATCCAACTCGATCCTTGATCTTCCCGTGCTGTCACAGCCAGACCTCGTCGTGCTCTTCGGCGGCGATGTCGAAGCAACCAGGTATCCGTTGTCCCGGTCAGGAGACCTGTGGACAGGCAGCGGAAAGGCAGGTGCCTTCGTAGTCGACTTTTCCCCGGGCGAGCAGCGGGCCACCGTCTCGCTGGACTCGCCAGAGCTTCCCGTGCAGCGAGTCCACTTGCGATGGCACCATGGCTTCTCTTCTGGCATTCGAGTGCTGGGCGACGCCTGGGAGAGAAGTTATGGAGACCTCGAGTGGAGACCGTTGCAGGCGGAACGTTCCATGCCCTGGTACGCGATGCTGCACTTCGAGGAACGAACCGCAGGCATCGGGGTAAAGAGCGGTGCCGCATCGTTCGCGTTCTGGCAGGTCGACTCTGCGGGAATCTCCTTGTGGCTTGACGTTCACAACGGCGGCAACGGTGTAAGGCTGGGAAGAAGGAAGCTGCAACTCGCCACCATTGTGGAGTTCATCGGGTCATCCGGCCAGAGCGCCTTCTCGGCCACACAGGCTCTATGCCGCCGGATGGCCGAAGGCACAGCGGTTCGGGCGAAACGCGGCGAGACGTTTGTCGATGTTCTGTACGGAAGCAACGACTGGTACTACGCCTACGGAAAGAACACGCCGGACGGCATTCTGCGTGACGCTGACCTCGTGAAGTCGCTTGCACCATCCGGTGGATCCAGGCCGTTTACGGTGATCGATGATGGCTATCAGGACCGCTCCCGCTTCCCTGATATGGCCAAACTCGCCTCCGGCATCCGGAGCAGAGGTGTACTCCCAGGAGTCTGGATACGTCCGCTGCGTGCGCCAAGCCAAACCCCACCGCATCTTCTGCTTCCCGAGGCCCGCTGGAAGGGCGAAAGCGGCGAAGCGGCTCCTCTCGCCTACGATCCAACCATCCCTGAGGCCTTAGAGGCTGTCGCAGCCGTTGCGTCTGAGGCCTGTGCCTGGGGATTCAATCTGATCAAGCATGACTTCACCACCTTTGAGCTACTCGGCCAATGGGGCAGCCAGATGGGTGCGTCTCCGGCTCGCGGGAACTGGCACTTCAACGACCGTTCCTTTACGAATGCTGAGATCGTGAGCCTGCTCTATCGCCGGATTCGGGCAAGTTGTGGCGAAGACCGTGTCGTTCTGGGATGCAACACCGTCGGCCACTTGTCCGTAGGCATCTTCGACGCGTCGCGGACCGGCGACGATGTAAGCGGTCGTGAGTGGGAGCGAACTCGGCGCACCGGCGTGAATACGCTCGCGTTCCGTCTTCCGCAGCACAAGACCTTCTTCTCGCTCGATGCAGACTGTGTTCCGCTAACTCGCGACATTCCCTGGTCGATGAGCCGGCAGTGGTTGCGTGCGGTCGCCAACACCGGCACGGTTTTTCTGGTGTCAGCCGAACCGGCCGCTGTAGGCAGAGAGCAGCGCGAGTTGTTGCGCGATGCCTTCACGCGCTGCGCGGAGAAGCCGTCGGCCGAGCCATTGGACTGGATCGACTCCCGGACTCCCGCGAGTTGGCGGAGTTCTTCCGGCACCCATACCTACCAGTGGCAACTCGATGAAGGCGAGAGTCCCTTTCCGATCGGCATTCAACGCGGACCGGATTAGAGTGCCGCAGTAGCAGGAGGCTGCGTCGAGAAAGGCAGGCAGGGAACAACCTGAACGCGCTACCGTGTACGATAACGGTGATCGAAACTGCTGCGCAGTGAGAGCGACGACCGCAATGCAAACCAACTCATCCATCAAGCATGCAAACACCAAGGTGGCCTAATCGTGATCATCGCAACGTCCGCGCCAGTCTCAAACAACACCGAAGGAGAGCTTCGCCTCGGCTATATCTGGATGATTGCGTTCGTCGCGGCCCTGGGCGGGCTGCTCTTCGGTTATGACTGGGTGGTGATTGGCGGGGCCAAACCGTTCTACGAAGTTTACTTCCAGCTTAGCTCTGCAACCTTGATCGGCTGGGCGAACAGTTGCGCTCTGATCGGCTGTTTTGCTGGGTCTCTGCTGGCAGGGAACCTGAGTGACCGGTTCGGACGCAAGCGGGTGTTGATGTTCTCGGCGCTTCTGTTTACGGCGTCTTCTGTGTTCACGGGGTGGGCCTATACCTTCAACGCATTCATCGCGTGGCGCATCATCGGCGGCGTTGCCATCGGTCTTGCCTCGAATGTCTCGCCGATGTACATCGCTGAGATCAGTCCCGCCGCCTGGCGCGGCCGTCTGGTTAGCCTTAATCAGCTTGCGATCGTTGTTGGCATTCTCGCAGCTCAGGTGGCGAACTGGAGGATTGCAGAACGTGTTCCCGAACATGCGACGCGGGCCTTCCTCGCGGCTTCGTGGAACGTGCTGTACGGGTGGCGTTGGATGTTCACTGCCGTCGCCGTTCCTTCGGCCATCTTCCTCGTGTGCGCGCCCTTCATTCCGGAAAGTCCGCGATGGCTCGCGACCAAGGGAAGGCAGGAGGCCGCAGGGCGTGTTCTTACCAAGATCGGCGGCCCACGCTACAGTGAACTCGAGCTGGAAGCGATCGACGCAAGCCTGGCAGCTGCGGAGATGAAAACCGGTTGGCGCGACCTGCTTACAGCGCCCATCCGTAAGCTACTCGTGATCGGGGTGGTGCTTGCTGTCCTGCAGCAGGCCAGTGGGATCAACGTGCTCTTTAATTATGCAGAGGAGGTCTATCGAAGTGCAGGATACGGAGTGAACGAGATCCTT
The DNA here is from genome assembly GCA_964658395.1 of uncultured Granulicella sp. Lineage (GTDB taxonomy): Bacteria > Acidobacteriota > Terriglobia > Terriglobales > Acidobacteriaceae > Edaphobacter. The sequence goes on from CAZZYQ010000014.1 coordinate 22,415, forward strand.
TTCAACATCGTCATCACAGGCACCATCAATCTGCTGTTCACGCTGGTCGCCATGTTTCTGATCGATCGCATTGGCAGGCGCCTGCTCATGCTTCTGGGCTGTATTGGCGTTGGCTTGTCCCATATGGCAGCGAGCTTCGCCTATCGTCAGGGGCTTCAGGGAGTCTGGGTGCTTGTACTTACCCTGTGTGCAATCGGCTGCTATGCCATGTCTCTGGCGCCAGTCACGTGGGTCCTTATCACCGAGATCTTTCCCAACCGCGTCAGGGCGTCCGCTGTATCAGTTTCGATCGCTGCGCTTTGGGTCTCGTCGTTCATACTGACGTACACCTTTCCCATTTTGAACCGCGTCCTGGGTTCAGATGGGACCTTCCTCGTGTACGGCGGCATCTGTCTGGCGGGCGCGGCCTTCGTGTATCTCGCAGTACCGGAGACCAAAGGACGCGCTCTGGAAGAGATGGGCTGAACTTTCCGGAAGCAGGCTGGACCTCTGCGGACAAAGGTCCCGCTTGTTCGCGGATCCACCGGCATCTTCGGTCGCGGGAGATACAATTGGATGCTTCCATGAACAGCCTTATGATCTCAGCCGGCAGCCGCCGGGTCAGGGTGCAGCATCGTTTATACTGGCATGTATTACTCGGGTCGCAGGCTCTTGTCTCGAGCATGGTAGGGCCCGCCTGTTGATTGGCCCGACGGGTTTCGAAGCGAGATATGGGTGATGGTTCTTCGAGGAGCGACGAAGCGAGTGTTCCGGAAGAGGCCCTGCTTTCCCCCTCAGTCCCCGATGCACTGCTGCCTTCCGGGGCTGGCAAAAGGATGCCTCCGGAGCCAAGTGCGGAAGCAACCATCCTTGAGCCCTCGCCCATTCGTCCGCTTCCGGCTATGCCCATGGCCGCGCCGGCAACTCTAGGTTCAGACGAGACAATGATCGGCGTCGCGCCCGCCGCGGGCACCCTTGCGCTGCCCGACGCTGCCGCCGTCCCGTTGCCTGCCGCGGAGAGTGCTCCAACCGTCGCGTCGACGTCTGCTCCACGAGACGGCAACTTCGCCGCGAACGGCGTCATCCTTGAGACAGGTACGCTTCTTGGCGGTCGTTACGAGATCCTTCAACTGCTTGGAGAAGGCGGCATGGGCGCCGTATACAAGGCCGCCGATCGCGAGGTTGAGCGGCTGGTCGCGTTGAAGGTCATTCGTCCCGCGATGGCTTCGAATCCTGAGATACTTGCCCGTTTCAAGCAGGAACTCCTCCTTTCCTCCAAGGTGACCCACCGAAACGTGATCAGGATTTACGACATAGCCGAGGCGCAAGGCATTAAGTTCATCACGATGGAGTTCCTGGAAGGCGAGAACCTTCACCAGATTCTCAAACAGCGGAAGAAGCTGGAGGTTGCCGAAGCCGTAGACATCATGGAGCAGGTGGCCAGCGGCCTGGCAGCGGCCCACAGCGAAGGAATCATTCATCGCGATTTGAAGCCCGCCAACATCATGCTCGACAAAAATGGTCGCGTCGTGGTGATGGACTTTGGACTGGCCCGCACCTTCTCCGGCGATGGAATGACGCAGACCGGCACCATGCTGGGGACGATTGAGTACATGTCTCCAGAGCAGGCGCAAGGTATGGATGTGAAGGCAAGCTCCGACATCTTCACGGTTGGGCTGATCCTCTATGAGCTTCTGGCTGGTACGACACCCTTCTATGCGGAGAGCGCAATTGCGAGTCTGCTGATGCGCACGCAGCAGCGCGCCGCGCCATTGGTAAACGTCGACAAGAGCATTCCCGGAAGCCTTAGCAACATCGTCGCAAAGTGTCTCGAAAAGGACCCGGCGAAGCGTTACCAAAGCGCGGAGCATCTGGACGCGGACCTTCGCGCCTGGCAGAACGGAAGTGGAGCAAAGAGTATTTACTCCTCCACCAGGCAGTTGCGGGTGAGCGGAGTGCGAGAGCTCCCCTGGCTGCGCATCGGCTTAGGTTCCGCTTTGGTGGCGGCGATCGCGGGAGCGGGTGGCTGGTATGCAATTGGACGCCGCCAGGCGGCTGCATCGGCAGCGCACGGCCCAGTCTCTGTGCTGATCGGCGACTTCGCAAATCATACCGGCGATTCGGTGCTGGACAACACGCTTGAACCGATGCTCGGCGTCGCGATGGAAGGCGCGAGCTTTGTCAACGTCTACAGCCGCGGCGACGCGCGCAAGCTGGCAAAGAAGCTCTCGGCCAGTCAGAGCGACGCGCTCGACGAACAGGCATCCCGCCTGGTCGCGATCAACCAGGGCGTCAATGCGGTAATCACGGGCGACATCAGCCGCCGAGGCGACCAGTACGAACTCTCCGCGATCGCCTTGGACACGCGAACGGGAAACGTGCTCGCGAAAGCCGACGTAAGTGTTCCGGACAAACAGAAGATCCTCAGCGAACTGCCCCGGCTTGCAGTACCTATCCGTAAAGCCTTGGGCGACACGACTCCAGATTCAGTGCAACTCGAGAAGGTCAGCGGGGGCTTTGCCGCTGCATCTCTCGAGGCAGTCCACCAGGATTCCGTGGGCGTTGAACAGCAGTTTGCGGGCAAGTTCCAGGACGCTTTCGATTCCTTTCAGAAGGCCAGCAATCTCGATCCGCACTTTGCCCGGGCATATACAGGCATGGCGGCCATGGCTCAGAACTTGGGACGGAACAGCGATGCGGTGAAGTACATGAAGCTGGCGATGGCGAACCAGGACCGGATGACCGAGCGGGAACGTTATCGCAACCTGGGGCTGTACTATCTCACCGCGGGTGACTGGCAGCATTGCGTTGAGCAATATACCGAGCTGGTAAAGCTCTATCCCGCGGATCGAGTGGGTCAGAACAATCTTGCCAACTGCTATGCCCAGGTCCGAAACGCGCCGCAGGCCCTTCAAGCCGCGCAGCGCGCCGTAGAAATAGTTCCACGCGGGGCGGGTCAACGTTTAAACCTCGCGTTCATTGAAGCCTTCGCCGGAGACTTCCCAAGCAGCGAAAAAGAGGCACGTACCGCCCTCGCGATCAGTCCTGCGGCAGCCCAGGCGTATCTCGTGCTCGCCGAAGCGCAGCTCGGGCAGGGCCAGTTGAAAGAAGCCGGCGAAAGCTACCATCATCTGGAACAGCTGGGTACGGCTGCCAAGTCGACAGCAGCTGATGGGTTGGCCGACCTTGCCGCATATCAGGGAAACTACGCTGAGGCCGCAGGTATCCTTGCCTCCGCGGTCCAGGCCGACCTCGCCGCCAAGACTACAGACAGCGCCGCCCGGAAGTACGCCGCGATGGCGAACCTGGAGTCGCTCCGAGGACATGCGCCTGCCGCCATCGCAGCAGCGGACAAAGCACTGGCCAACAGCCACTCCACTTCGATCGAATTCCTGGCCGCGAGAACTTACATTGAAGCCGGAGACCTGTCGAAGGCACAGAAGCTGGCGGCAATTCTCTCAGCCCAGCAATCGAGTGAGCCCCAGGCCTACGGCAAAATCGTCGCCGGCATGATCGCCGCCAAGAGAAAAGATCCAAAAGAAGCGGTGACTCAGATTCTTGCTGCAAACACGCTGCTTGATACCTGGATCGGCCGCTTCGAACTTGGCCGGGCATACCTCGATGCGGGAGCGTTAAAGGAGGCCGCTTCGGAGTTCGATGCATGCGTGAAGCGGCGGGGCGAGGCCATTGAACTGTTCATGGACAATGTCCCCACCTACTCCTACTTTCCTGCTGTCTACTACTATCAGGGGCGGGTGAGCGAAGGCTTGAAGACGGACGGCTATGCGGCGTCGTACCGCAGCTACCTCAGCATTCGCGGACGGTCTTCCGACGATCCCCTGGTACCCCTGCTTCGCAGCCGCATCGGGCAATAGCCGCTCTAGAGGAACTCAGCAGCTAGAAACCGTCATGCAGTAGACTGTCGGTTCATGGGAAACCAGGAGCATGAGGCGGGGAGTTCCGGGCCTGGGGCGAACTGCGGTCCGTTGGGTGCCGAACCGGAGTTTGTAACGCCGGCTGACGGATCAGCGACGACGATGCAGGTGCCGCCGGGCAGGCGCGCAGCGGCAACCTTCATCTTTCTTACTGTGACCATGGACATGCTGGCGATGGGGATGATCGCCCCGGTGCTGCCGCGGCTGATCGCTGGGTTCATGCATGGCAACGCCGTAAACGCGGCGGAGATGCTGGGCATCTTCGGTACGGTATTTGCGACGATCCAGTTCCTCTTCTCGCCCGTACTCGGCTCGCTCTCCGACCGGTTCGGCCGGCGACCGATCGTGCTGCTCTCAAACTTCGGCCTCGGGCTCGACTACCTGCTGATGGCCTGGGCACCCGCTCTCGGCTGGCTCTTCGTCGGCCGCGTGATCTCGGGCCTTACAGCGTCGAGCGTTCCCACAGCAATGGCCTACATGGCTGACGTGACGCCGGTGGAGAAGCGGGCATCCGCATTCGGCCTGCTGGGCGCGGCCTTCGGCATGGGCTTTGTGCTGGGACCGGCGATCGGAGGTGTTCTCGGCAGCGTGAACCCCCATCTTCCGTTCTGGGTGGCCGGGGGCCTCAGCCTGCTGAACGGGATGTATGGTCTGTTCGTCCTGCCCGAGTCGCTGAAGCAGGAGAACCGAAGCCCATTCTCGTGGCGGCGGGCGAATCCTGTCGGATCCGTGTCGCTGCTGGGGCGCAAGAAAGTTCTGTTGGGAATGGCGGCGGTGTTGCTGCTGGGCTACACGGCGCAGCAATCGTTGATGAACGTCTACGTCATCTATTGCGACTACCGCTTCCACTGGACGGACCGGACCGTCGGCCTGTCCCTTGCTGCAGTCGGTGTGTTTTCGGGATTGTACGGAGCGCTGCTGGTGAAACGCGCCGTCGGCTGGCTGGGCGAGCGCGGAGCCATGTCCGTCGGTTTGATCTTCGGGGCGGTTGGCTGGGTGATGATGGGCCTCTCGACCAACGGGCTGCTGCTGTGGGCCGCTATCCCTGTGTTGAACCTGATGTCGCTGGTCTGGCCCTCTGCGCAAAGCATCATGTCGCGCGAGGTCAGCATGAGCGAGCAAGGCCAGTTGCAGGGAGCGGTGAATAGCCTGCGTGGCATGGCGGGCCTGGTCGGTCCCGGCCTGTTCACATTCATCTTCAGCAGGTCCATCGGTGCCGGGGCAGTCATTCATGCCCCTGGGATGACGTTCTATGTGGCGGCGGGGATTCTGGTCCTCTCGCTGGTTGTGGCCGAAGGAGTCAAGCCCGCCCGCGTTGTTGTGGCCGCCTGAGAGGGACCGCAGAGATCACTTGTTCAGGCGTGACTTTGGCCTTAGTGCGCTCGGATGAACCGTAGACCTACCGGACTCTGTACTAAAGAAACGCCACAGACTGGATGCTCGTGACCTCGAACCGCTTGCGGCAGCGGATGTTCTTGCACCCGACCAAGTCGTCGCGGCGAACCATGTAGCTTTGGGCCTTGGCGAACCGGGCCCGGTCGCGTTCATCGGCACCGCGCGGAAGCTGCGCTTTCTTACGGCGAACGAGCCAGTTTACCTCGTACTCACCGGCCTGACCGCAATGCGGACAGGTCATGGTGTGGGTCTTGTTCTCCGGACGTTCCTCGAAAAAATCGCGTTCTTCCATCGTGTAGAACCCCCTTGTAGCTGCGCATGACGGGTTGGGCTGCGCCTCTAGTATCTTAGGCCTAAGGCGCGCCGGAGTGAAGCGAGCGATAATCACAACGGATGAGTAAAGCAAAGAAGGGTACATTCTCGGTGGTTAAGGCGGTGAAGGCAAACGCACGAGACCGCGTCGGTCCGCCGCCGCCCGAGCGCGTCATCCCTGACCCGAAGCAGAAGCTGGCCGGAAGACCGAAGCACAAGGAGACGCTGGCGGACCTCTTGGAGAAGAGGCACGGAGACAAATAATTCGTACCCGGATGAAGCTGCCATGCGCGGCTGCGACTCTGATTCGCGGTGGGGAAACAGCTTCTTCAAACCCGTCGAACTTCGAGAAACGGAACAGATAGACCAGGAGAAACCATGAACGCGACTCGGTTGGCAGTGGCAGGCTTGGTTGTGCTGACGTTGGCTGCGGGTGGGCAAACGATCCAGGTGAGTAAAGACAACCGCACGATCGCGATTACCACCACCGATGAGGCACAGGCGATTGCCGATCGGGCGGTGGTATCGGTCGGTTACATAGTGTACGGCGCAGATCAGGACGGGACATACGCGGAAGCGTCAAAGGTTTCAAATGCCGTGGCAAAGGCATTGCACGGGGCCGGCATCAAGGCGGAAGCGATTGAGAGTCGTGAGCAAACTCTGACGCAGATCGACGATAACGATAAAGTCCGGTACAACAAGGGCATTCGGTTCGTGGCGTCGCAAAGTTGGGGAGTGACAGTGCCCGCGAAGGATGCTGCCGATACCTTGCATCTTGCGATCGAGGCTGGCGCGAACAGTAGCGGCAACATCGATTGGCAACTGGTGGATGATCAGGCGCTCGACTCGGAAGCGGCAACAAAGGCGCTCGTCCACGCGCAGGAGATAGCCGGACGGATGGCGAAGGGGTTGAAGGTGACGCTGGGACCGCTGGTCTATGCGAGCAACCAGACTCCGCCGCGTGGTGGACCGATCGCCTATGCGATGGCACCGGACGCCACTAGAATGGCCATGAGAAAAGAAAGCGTGAAACCGCTGGCGATCAGTCCGGCGAAGATCTCCCGTTCCGCCACCGTATATGCCGTGTTCTCCCTGCAGTAGGTGGCAGCATAGGACAGGAGCAAATGCGGTGGTCTCTCCACTCCGCTTCGCTCCGGTCGAGATGACGTCTCCGTGGGTGGTGCAATAAATCAAACTGATCTACTAGCGCCTTGGTGGGTAGTGCCCCAAGTCAAACGGATGAACTCGCCTTGGTGGGTAGTGCCCCAAGCTAAACGGATGCACTACGCCTCCGTGCGTCTCGCTGGGTGCTAGAAGGTGCAGACAAGCAAATCCGATAAGCTGAATGTATGAGTCTGGACGTTGCACTCGCTTTATTCGAGTTTGTGGTCTTGCTCCTCGCGATCTCCGTACATGACGCAGCCCAGGCGTGGATGGCGTCTCGGCTGGGTGACCCCACGGCAAAGATGCTGGGGCGGCTGAGCCTGAACCCGGTGAAACACTTCGATCTGTTCGGAACGCTCATATGGCCGGCGTTGTTCATCTTTCGTAGTCCGCTCGTGCTGGGGTGGGGCAAGCCCGTACCGGTCACATCCCGGAACTTTCGCCGGGCGAAAGACGAGATGATGGTGTATGCCTTTGGTCCCGTCGCTCACCTGCTGGCGGCAGCGGTCTGCCTGCTCGTGCTGATCGTGCTGAAACACACCGTGCCGGGCGTTGATGCTTCACTCGACATTGCGTCACGCCTTGCGTTTCGCGATCCCATGGTATCGACGCTCAATCTTCCCCCAGTCTTCCCCGTGCTCCTCTTTCTTTACTACGGCATCCTGGTGAACCTGCTGCTGTTCGCGTTCAATCTGGTGCCGCTGCCCTCACTCGACGGCGGCAAGGTGTTGCGCTACTTCCTGCCCTACAACGCCCAGCGGACGTATGACAACATCGGGCTCTACCTGATGATCGCCTTCTTTTTCATCGGGTTCCGCATCATCTTTGCCATCCTGGTGCCGCTGCTGACCATCTTCGACAATGTGCTCCATGCGATGTAGCAGCGCCACGATCATTTACCATGATCGTTTGAGGCAAGACCTTCGCAATGATTGATTCAGGCAGTGCATCGGGGCAGACTGCGCCCGGCAGGAGTGGGCGGCTACGCGTTCTCAGCGGCATGAGGCCAACGGGCAGGCTGCACCTCGGAAACTACATGGGAGCGCTCTATAACTGGGTGAAGCTGCAGCATGAGTACGAGTGCTACTTCTTCATCGCCGATCTCCATGCGCTTACTACGGACTATGCCGACCTCAGTCACCTTAGGACCAACCGGCAGGAGGTTCTGCTCGACTTCCTGGCAGGTGGACTCGACCCAAGCCGGTGCACGATCTTCGTTCAGAACAAAGTCCCGGCGCACTCTGAACTCAATGTGCTGCTCAGCAACATTACTCCCGTCTCCTGGCTCGAAAGGGTGCCTACCTACAAAGATCAGCAGGAACAATTGCGTGAGAAGGACCTGGCGACCTACGGTTTTCTTGGCTATCCGCTGCTGCAGTCCGCGGACATCCTCCTGTACAAGCCCAAGTATGTGCCCGTAGGACAGGACCAGGCAGCGCATGTGGAGATCACCCGCGAGATCGCGCGGCGATTCAACCATCTTTTCGGCGCACGGAGGACACCGGCTCTCGAGCATGCTCAATCGGATAAGGAGAAACTCGCCGCAGAGGTGTCACAAAGCGACTCCGCTGTGGAGATCATTCTCCCAGAGCCCGATGTACTGCTTACCCCATCGCCGAAGCTGCCGGGGCTCGATGGCCGCAAGATGTCAAAGAGCTACGGCAATACGATCCTGATGTCGGAGGCTGAGCCGGATGTTCGAGCGAAGTTGAAGACCATGGTCACCGACCCGGCACGCGTGCGACGTACTGATCCCGGGAACCCTGATGTCTGTCCGGTCTACGATCTGCACAAGGTTTTTTCGAGTGAAACGATCAAGGCGGAAGCTGCTGAGGGTTGCCGCACCGCGGGCATCGGCTGTATCCAGTGCAAGGGATGGCTGGCGGATGCAGTGGTGCAGGAGCTTGCGCCTATCCAGGAGCGGCGGCGGTATTTTGAAAGTAATCCTGCGGAAGTTGCAGCGATCGTCGAGGCGGGAAACGCTCTCGCGAACGAGCGAGCGAATGAGACGATGCGGCAGGTCCGCAGCGCCATGGGAATCGACTAGTGGCCGACGACACCAGGAACGCGGCTGTCGAGGTGGAGAGCCTTGGAACGCCGGAGGAGACGGACGGCCTTGTGGGTCCGTCAACTCCGCTCCACCAGGCTGAGAATGCCGCTTCAGAACCTGCGCCGCAAGCGCCAATGGAGCCGTTTGCTCTAGAGCCAGACCCAATCCCCGCCCCGGCGGAGCCGAAACGGGCAGATGCGCGAAAGAACACGTCCGCAACGGAAGAGGCTTCGCAGTCTCCATTTTCGGTTACAGTCGGCCAGGTCTATGATGGGCCGTTCGACCTCCTGCTCGATCTTATCCGCAAGCAGAACATTGATATTTACGATATCCCGATCGCGAAGATCACATCGCAGTTTCTGGAGTACACCCACCACCTGAAACAGGTGGACGTAGACACGGCGGGCGACTTCATCTACATGGCCTCGCTGCTCATCCACATCAAGAGTAAGACTCTGCTGCCACGCGATCCGCTGGACGCGGCCGCTGGCGCGGATCCGGAAGATCCCCGCCGTGAACTGGTCGAGCGATTGCTGGAACACGAGCGCTTCAAGGCTGCTGCGCAGATGCTGATGCAGAAGCAGCAGATCGAAGAGGCGACCTGGTCCAACCCTGGGCTGCGCGCATTCAAAGATACTGCCGCATCGGAGCGGGAGATCGCGGCAGACACCGTCGACCTGGTTCGGGTTTTCCGCGATGTACTCGACCGCCTGAAACAGCGGCCCGTGCTTGACGTCGACGAGGAATCGGTCACGGTAGCCCAGATGATCGAATACGTGAAGCGTCGGCTCTTGATGGAGGAGAAGCCGGTATCTTTGCGACGCCTCTTGCAGAAAACGCATACAGAACGGGCCGTGATCTGCATGTTTCTAGCGATGCTGGAACTGGTCCGCCTGCAGGCCGTGCTGCTGCATCAGCCGTTGCAGATGGGCGACATCCTGATCAAGAAGACCGATAACTTCGACGCAGTGTTCGAAAACCAGGAGCAGACCAAGGACGACTGGCGTTAGGACTTGGGGGAGTTCACCTTCCCTAGAGGCCGCTTCGGCGATAAGAACACTCCGTCAGACGAAACTGTTCTGGCGATCTCGAACAGAGCGTAATCCAGGGTCATGACGAGGTTGGCGGAGTAGACATGTCCGGGCTCCATTGGCCGGAGAGCGTAAATGCCGCATGTATCTGAGCGATGTGCGAGAGCGCCTGTGGGAAGTTCCCGACCTGCCGGCGCTCCTTCGCGTCGTATTCTTCAGAAAGCAATCCTACATCGTTGCTGAGGGCAAGAAGCTTTTCGTATAACGCTCTGGCTTCGTCTTTACGATCGATCAACCATAGATTGACCACCATCCAGAAGCTGCACGCAAGGAACGATCCCTCCCTGCCAGGCAGGCCATCGGGAGATTTCTTGGTATCGTAGCGGGCGACGAAGCAGTCCTTCATCAGGTTCTGTTCGATTGCTTCCACGGTGCCGCGTATGCGCGGATCATCCGGCGGCAGGAAACCGACCAGGACGATACGCAGGCACGATGCATCCAGCTCGGTCGAACCGTAGTATTGCACAAAGCTGTTCATTTTCTTGTTGAAGCCTTTGGCCAACACCTCGGCGTGGATCTGGTCACGAACCTTCTTCCACCGTCTTAAATCTGCAGAGCCGTGATACCGTTCGTGTGTCTTAATGGCGCGATCGACGGCGACCCAGGCCATCACTTTTGAATGGGTAAAGTGGCGGCGCGGGCCGCGGACTTCCCAGATGCCCTCGTCGGGCTGCTGCCAGACATCGCAAAGATGATTGATCAGCGCGGCCTGGAGCGAACTGGAGGAGACGCGAATGTCATCTTCTGCCTGTGGTGTGCGCGCGAGGGCAGCCGCCACCTCCCCGAAGACGTCGAGCTGGAACTGCCCAACTGCACCGTTGCCGACGCGGACCGGCCTGGAGTTCTCGTAGCCGGGCAGCCAGTCTGCCGTCCACTCCTGTAATTCGCGTTCACCGCAGATGCCATAAATGGTTTGGATCTGACCCGGATCACCCGCCACCGCTCGCAGGAGCCAGCGGCGCCAAGAGATGGCCTCGTCTCGATATCCGGCAAGCATAAGGCAGAGCAGCGTGAAGGAGGTGTCGCGAAGCCAGCAGTAGCGATAGTCCCAGTTACGAACCCCACTGATCTCCTCCGGCAGAGATGTAGTGACCGCAGCGACGATACCACCTGAGGGGCGGTAGGTCATCGCCTTCAGGGTCATCAAGGAACGCTGGACAGCAGCCTTGTAGTCGCCTGTGTAAGTGCAGGTTGACATCCACTCGGACCAGTACTTCTTGGTCTTCGCCAGACTTCGCTCAATGTTGAAAGGCTTTGGAGGCTCCTTGAGTGAGGACCGGTAGGTAAGGGTAAGTGATACGGTTTCTCCCTTCGCTACCGTAAATTTGCTGACAGTGGAGAGGCCTTCGCCCGTCATCTGTACACCTCTGCCGTCTGCTCGGCGCGCACAAAGCGTCACCATGTCCGGACCCGCAACGGCGGTGAGCTCATCGTCTTTGCGGGTGACCCATGGAATGGTGCGTCCGTAGTCGAAGCGCAGGGCCAGGTCTGACCGCAACGTCACTTTGCCGTGTACACCCCGGATGATGCGGACGACGTGTGAGTCTTCGCTATCAGGCGCCATGAAATCCGTCAGAGTAGCCACACCCGCAGCGGTGACAAACGTGGTCTCGACCACCATCGTGGCACCAATGTAGGTCCGGCTGACGTTCCTCACCTTGGCGGTGGGTGAAATCTTCCAGTAGCCGTGGTCGGCCGTGCCCAACAGAGCGGCAAAGCATGCTGCCGAGGAAAACGTAGGCAGGCAAAGCCAATCGATCGAACCGTCTCGAGAGACCAGGGCCGCGGTCTTGCAATCGCCGATCAGCGCATAGTCCTCAATCCGAGCGGCATGAAGCGGCAGCTTCTTGTCTGTTCTACGTTCTGCCAAGTTTCCTCATTTGTTCGCTTTACCTCGGAGCAGGATCACTGCGACCCGCTCGATCAGCAACCGAGGGGTATTTGTTCCGCATCAGTGTAACCAGTTCCAGAGGGTAAGATGCCACTTGGGGTGTTTCCGTGCCTGTGGCTTCGTAGCCCGATCAATCTACTCAACGGACGTGAGATCTATGAAGCCTTCGGAAGGTCGCAAGCGCGTCGTCATCGAGGTCGAAAGCCCAATCGTGAACTGCGGACGCTATCCCGCGCGCCGTTTCCTGGGCGACCAGATCAAGATCACAGCAGCGGTGTTCGGAGATGGCCATGACAAGGTCTCCGGTCGGCTGCTGTACAAGCATCAGGACGAGCGGCGGTGGCGCTCAGCCCCCCTGATCGACGAAGGGAACGACATCTGGTCTGCTAGCTTCCCGGCGGACAAGCTGGGCAACTGGCGGTTCGCGGTCCAGGGCTGGATCGATCACTTCGGTACGTGGTGCTACGACCTCAAGAAGCGCCTTGCGGCCCAGCCCCTGCCTGGCGCGGAAGACGCGACGAAGACTCCACAAGACATTCCACTGGCGCTCCGGTCAGGAGCTCTGCTGCTTGAACAAGCGGCGGCGCGGGCAAAAGGACCGGACGCCGCCACGCTCTCCGAGTTGAAGCTCTCGCTGGAGTGGATGGCGGACCAGAATGCGGAGTTTTACGACAACCCGGTGACTGACGCAATCTGCGAGCTGGCGAATCGCTATATTGACTTCGATCTTGCGACGCGGAGTGAGGATTATGGCCTTTGGATCGATCGGGAAAAGGCGCGGTACTCCACCTGGTACGAGCTATTTCCCCGCTCTGCCAGTTCCGAGCCAGGGCGGCACGGCACCTTTGCAGACGTCGAGAAGCGGGTGCCCGCCATCGCCGCGATGGGTTTCGATGTGCTCTACATGCCCCCTGTCAGTCCAATCGGCGTGGCCTTTCGCAAAGGCAAGAATAACAGCGTGACTGCCGAAGACGGCGACGAAGGCAGCCCCTGGGCGGTGGGCTCTGCCGAAGGCGGCCACAAAGCGATTCACAAAGCGCTGGGCACGATGAAGGACTTCGAAGCGCTGGTAGCGACGGCCAGCAAGCACGGAATCGAAGTTGCCCTCGATATTGCGTTCCAGTGCTCGCCGGACCATCCCTGGGTGAAGGAGCATCCGAGTTGGTTCGTAATTCGACCGGATGGCACCATCCAATACGCCGAGAACCCCCCCAAGAAGTACCAGGACATCTATCCACTGAACTTCGAGTCTTCGGACTGGCGCGCTCTCTGGGAAAACCTCTACGAAGTCTTCGAACATTGGATTCGTCATGGCGTGAAGATCTTTCGTGTCGACAACCCGCATACGAAGGCGCTGCCATTCTGGGAGTGGGTGATCGCGGAGATACACGCCAAGCATCCGGAAGTGATCTTTCTCGCGGAAGCCTTCACCCGGCCGCACGTCATGTATTCGCTGGCCAAAGGCGGCTTCACGCAGTCGTACACGTACTTCACCTGGCGCACCGGCAAAGCCGAGCTTCAGCAATACTTCGAGGAGATTACGAAGCCGCCAGTCAGTGATTTCTTCACCCCGAACGTTTGGCCGAATACTCCAGACATCCTTCATGCGTCGCTGCAGACTGGCGGCCGTCCGGCGTTCATGCAGCGGTTGATCTTAGCTGGAACACTCGCGGCCAGTTACGGCATCTACGGCCCGGCGTACGAATTGTGCGAAAACGTCCCAGCAAAGGAAGTAAGCGAGGAGTACCTGAACAGTGAGAAGTACGAGATTCGGCACTGGGACCTCGACGCCGCGCACTCTATCGCGCCGCTGATCACGCGAGTCAACGAGATTCGCCGCGAAAACGTGGCCCTGCAGAGCGACCTGTCCCTCACCTTCCATCCAGTCGATAACCCGATGATTCTCTGCTACCACAAGCAGAGCGGTGACAACATCGTGCTGGTAGCGGTGAACCTGGACCCGCACAACGAGCAAGCCGGCTGGATCGATCTCAATCTCAAGGCGCTCGGAATCGCGCATGATGAGACGTTTGACGTCGAGGATCTTCTGACCGGCATACATTACAAGTGGCACGACCGGAGTAACTATGTGGCGCTCAGGCCTGATGTCATGCCGGCGCACATCTTCAGGGTCACCCACATCTAGCCCGGCCAGCCGGCAAGCCCAACAGTGAAGCTGGATCCAGCGGGAAGAATCTTGGGCGCTCAGTTGATGATCGCCTCTCAGCTTTCGAGCAGCAGGAGTCGCAAGAACTGATACAAGCGTCAAGGCTGCCAGCCCTTCCTCTGGGACCAACGCGGGTTCAGAGCGACGAACAGAAGACGGCGTTCCCGTACTGCAGTGCATCTAATCAACTTCGGAGTGTGATGTGAAGAAAGCCGGCAGCGCAACGGATGCGCTTTGGTATAAAGACGCGATCATCTATGAGATCCATGTTCGAGCATTTCAGGACTCGAATGGCGATGGCATCGGTGACTTTCCCGGCCTGATGTCGCGCCTGGATTACCTGCAGGACCTTGGCGTAACCTGCCTCTGGCTTCTTCCGTTCTTTCCTTCGCCCCTGCGGGATGACGGCTACGACATCGCGAACTACGTGGATGTCAATCCTTCCTACGGCACTCTCGACGACTTCAAGCAGTTCATCGATGCCGCCCACCTGCGCGGCATGCAGGTCATGATCGAACTGGTCATCAACCATACCTCCGATCAGCACCCCTGGTTCAAGGCAGCAAGGCTTGCGCCTCCCGGATCGCCCGAGCGCGAGATGTACGTGTGGTCTGAGACCGACCGGCTTTATGAGGGCGTGCGGATCATCTTTACCGATACGGAGAAATCCAACTGGACGTGGGATGAAACGGCGAAGGCGTTCTACTGGCACCGCTTCTTTTCACACCAGCCAGACCTGAACTTCGACAATCCGCGCGTCATGGATGAGGTGCTCACGGCGATGCGCTTCTGGCTGGACATGGGAGTTGACGCGCTGCGCCTGGACGCCATTCCCTATCTGGTTGAACGCGACGGAACAAGTTGCGAGAACGTGCCCGAGACCCACGTCAAGATCAAACAAATTCGCGCGGTCATCGACGAGGAGTACAGCAACCGGCTCGTCCTGGCTGAGGCAAACATGTGGCCTGCGGACGTGCGGCCGTACTTCGGCGATGGCGACGAATGTCACATGGCGTTCCATTTCCCGCTGATGCCCCGCATTTACATGGCGCTGCGCCAGGAAGACCGGCTGCCGATAACAGACATTATGGCCCAGACGCCGGAGATTCCGGAGTCCTGCCAGTGGGGCCTCTTTCTCCGCAACCACGACGAGTTGACGCTCGAGATGGTGACGGACGACGAGCGCGACTACATGTATCTCGCCTACTCGG
Organism: uncultured Granulicella sp.; assembly: GCA_964658395.1. Lineage (GTDB taxonomy): Bacteria > Acidobacteriota > Terriglobia > Terriglobales > Acidobacteriaceae > Edaphobacter. Next base: position 37,610 of record CAZZYQ010000014.1, read on the forward strand.
CTGATCCGCGGATGCGGATCAACGTCGGCATTCGTCGCCGCCTCGCACCCCTGGTCGACAACAACCGGCGGCGTATTGAGCTGCTGAACTCGCTCTTGCTCAGCTTTCCCGGTACACCAATTCTTTACTACGGCGACGAGATCGGCATGGGGGACAATATCTATCTCGGCGACCGTAACGGCGTACGAACACCGATGCAATGGAACTCGGACCGCAATGCGGGATTCTCGAAGGCGGTCCCGGCAAAGCTCTACTTCCCCGTGATCATGGATCCAATTTGGGGATATCAGGCGATCAACGTGGAGGCTCAGCAGTCAGACCCTTCCTCGCTGCTGGCCTGGACGCGGAACATGATCGCGCTGCGCAAATTATTCCGTGTGTTTGGGCGGGGAACGCTGGTGTTCCTCGACCCGGCAAACCGGAAGATTCTGGCCTATGTGCGACGTCTTGAGGAAAGCGATGGCCATACCGAGACAGTCCTTTGCGTTGCTAATCTGTCGCGCTTCGCACAGCCGGTCTCGCTCGATCTCTCGGAGTTCGACGGGATGCTCCCGGTTGAGATGCTCGGCTACGTTCAGTTCCCCGCGATCGACAAGTCCCCGTACGCGCTGACGCTCTCGCCTTACTCGTTCTTGTGGCTGGAGCTGCAGGCGGCACCTGAAAAGTTGGAGTCTCCAGTGGTTGAGAGCAACGAGCCGGCTATGGACAATCTTGATCTGGCAGGCAAAGGCGACGGTATCAACAGCATCCTCACCGGTCCCGGGCTGAAACTGCTGCAGCAGTTGCTGCCGGCCTATCTGCAGAGGCAACGCTGGTTTGGGGCAAAGTCTCGAACGATCAGCAGTGTTCACGTGCTTGATTCCGCGCCGCTGCCAAGGAGCTTTGCGGCGAAGATCAAGCCAGACTCGGATCCAAAGCCGGGCGGCAGCTCAACGTGCGCGATTGTCTTCTTGCAGCTTACGTATGACGACTCGTCCACAGACGTATACCAACTGCCGCTCTGCATCAGTGCGGGCGAGTCGGCGGCCGAAGTCCGTGAGAACTCGTTCGGTTCCATCGTCGCCACCCTCAATACGCCTTCCGGACCAGCCATTCTGCATGACGGCACCGCCGACGCGACCTTCCGTCAGCAGCTGCTTTCGATCATTGAAGGGAATGGAAGCCTGCCCACAGGAGCCGGCCGAATCCAGGCACGTAAGAGCGCGGCATTCGATGAGGCCCGCGGCAGCGGTCCGCTCGCTTCGAGGACAGGCTCCGCCGAGCAATCCAACACCTCCATCCTCTATGAAGGCAAGTTGATCATGAAACTCTTCCGGCGGCTTCAGCCCGGCGAGAATCCGGACACCGAGATTGGGCGCTTTCTTACGGAAGTGGCTCATTTCCCGCGCATCGCGCCCTTTCTTGGCGACATTCGCAGCATCGCTCAGAACGGGAGCGGGTCGGGAGAGAATGGCGCGGGAGAAGCAACGACCATCGCGATGCTGCAAGGATTGGTGCAGAACGAAGGGGACGGTTGGCAGTGGTCGCTTGATGAACTTTCCCGCTACTACGATAGTTGCTCAACATGTCCAGCGCCAAAGGACCAGGGTAGCTTTCCGTCGTTCACTTCGGACGACCCAACGCCGGAGTTGGCGCGAGAACACGCGGGTCTTTACTTGGAGGGCGCTGCCCTCCTCGGGCGACGAACGGCAGAGATGCATCTGGCGCTGGCGACTCCGACGGAAAACAGAGCGTTTCGCGCTGAGGTCTTCACCGTTGAGGACCTTGCCGCGGACGCGTCACGGATCGAGGCACAGATTACCCGCAGCCTGGAGGCGCTGCGGCGCGGCATGAGCAACCTTCCGGGCGGGGGTACAGAGACGAGCGATGTTGAAAGCACCTCGGACACTGCCGCCTTTATTCTGAGCCAGCGGCGCGAGCTGCTCGCTCGGGCGCGTGTCCTCACCACGGTCCCGCCGGAGAAGGCTGGGCAGCGCATTCGCATTCATGGGGACTACCACCTCGGGCAGACGCTTCGCGCCAAGGCGGATTTCGTGATCCTCGACTTCGAAGGCGAGCCAGCCCGTCCGCTGGTAGAGCGCCGAGCAAAGCAATCACCTTTGAAGGATGTCGCAGGAATGCTGCGGTCGTTCAGCTACGCGGCGTATGCTGGTCTAAACGCCTACACCCAGCGTCGTCCTTCGAACAACCCGAACGACGCGAGAGCTCTGGAGGCGTGGGCGAAGCTCTGGCTCAACGCGGTCTCGACCGAGTTCCTGCGCGCCTACAAGACCACGATCGGCGCGAACGCGCAGTTGATTGGGCCGCCTGAGCAGGCGCAAACTCTCCTCAACGCATATCTTCTCGAGAAAGCGTTGTACGAACTGCTCTATGAGCTGAACAACCGTCCGGCGTGGGTCCGAATCCCGCTGGCTGGGATCCTGGAACAGGGAATTGGAAGCAGGCTCTAAGGTGCGCGACCACGCTGTATTACAACTGAGAACGGTTGCACATCATCCATACTGGAATGGCGTAAGGCCGGAAACTAGTGGAGCCGGAAACTAGAAAGATAAATGGCGCCTATCCCTTCTGAGATCGTATCGGTACAGTCCTCCGGCGTGGCAGACGGCGAGACCCTGCTGGTCCTGCTGACTCACCTGGCCAGCGATGCCCTTGATGGCACGTTTGAGAAGCTGAGCGAGGCATTTTCGGGTGGTTCCATCCTGGTGGCCGCTCCGGACCTGGCCTCCGCGTTCGTAGAAGAGGCGGCCCGGAATTATTCGAACTTGCAGTTACTCACGGAGTCTGTGACCGCGACTCCTACAAGCGATTGGGTGCTTACCGCGGCTGACTTTCTGAATCTTTATAAATCTGCGCAACAGCATGGCGCGGCCTCGTGTCTCGTGCTTGGACCGGAGTCGCACTCGCTGAGTGCGGACTCGGTGCGCGACCTTGCGACCGCCGTCGCCAATGGTGCAGACCTTGCTGTTCCCCGCTACGACACAAAACCTCGCGAGGGCCTGGTGAACTCGGCGCTGCTGTATCCGGTCAGCCGCGCTGTGTTCGGCGGCCGGGCCAGGTTTCCACTCGCGCTCGATCTTGGCATGTCCATCCGTATGGCCTCGCGCCTGGCAACGGTGGCCCAGAAATTTACTGCACTCAATCAGAACGACGCGCTGATGTGGCCCGTCGCCGAAGCGGCGGCGGCCGGCTACACCATCGCCGAAGTCCCCGCCGGCCCGCGCACCTTTCCGCAGCCCGCTGGTTCGGACCTGAACGCGCTACTGGCGCAGATCGCGTCGTCCTTGTTTACGGAAGTCGAAACCTACGCCGCGTTCTGGCAGCGTAGTCGGGTCAGTCCCGTTTCTGTGCGCCCGAACTCGGCACCTGTCGTCGATGATGATGGTTTCCCGGACGTGCAGCCCATGTTGGACTCGTTCCGGCTGGCTTATACAAATCTCCATGAGATCTGGTCCCTGGTTCTGCCGCCAAACTCGCTTCTCGGGCTGAAGCGGCTGTCGCAGATGACCCCTGAGAACTTCCGCATGAACGACTCGCTCTGGGCCCGGACAGTGTACGACTTCATCCTGGCATACCGACTGCGCACGATCAATCGCGGACACCTGCTGGGCGCGCTTACCCCGCTATACCTTGCGTGGGTAGCGTCCCATATTCTGCTGGCACGAAGTGGCGTCGACCCCGAACGACACGTAGAAGAGGTCGTACAGGCGTTCGAGACAGACAAGGCCTATCTTGTCTCGCGCTGGCGATGGCCAGATCGATTCAATCCGTAAGGGCGATTGTCGGGCTTCTGTGGTCGGTCGAAGCTCGAAACAAGCAACTGAGACGGAGCTTCACCGAGGAGTTCATCATGGAGCACATATCCAATCTTGCATTGCAGGTCTACCAGGACGGTCCTGATCCGAACGCTGTGCCGGTAGGCGGTCAGTCTATCTGGGAGCACATGGGCGCAGCGCTTCATGCTTCGCTGTACCGCGTCCTGTCGTTCTTTACCAGCCTGCTGCCCGGCCTGCTCGCTCTGGTCCTTGCGATCGCAATCCTCACGGCAATTGGTGCATTGGTCTCCTATCTGCTTCGGCGCATTCTCACGGCCGTCAAGTTCGATGAGCGGCTGGCCAAGAATCGTGTCATTGAGATGTCGTCTTCAATTCAGGACTGGGCACCGTCGCATAGCCCGACCATGCTGATTGCGCGGACCGGGTTCTGGGTGTGTGTGCTGCTTGGCTTCGTCATCGGGATCTCCGCCTTTGACGCGTCCTACTCCAGCACCACGCAGATGTCCGTCGTGCTTCTGCCTTACCTGACGCACTCTGTCGGCGCAGTCATGCTGCTGATCGTCGGCAACATCATTGCGCGCTTCCTGGCGCGGTCCGTCCTGATCGGTGCCGTGAACGCAAAGCTGAGCTACGCTCGATTCCTTTCGCTCGGGGTCAAGTGGATGGTGCTCGTACTTACGGCCGCGATGGTGCTCGATCACCTTGGAATTGGTGGTGCCATCATCGAACTGGCGTTCGGCATTCTGTTTGGCGGGATCGTTCTGACCTTAGCCCTAGCTGTCGGGCTTGGATCGAAGGAGATCGTGAGCCGTTCACTTGAAAGGAATGCGGACAAAATACCCGCAAGGCCGATTGATGGTCCCGTGAAGGTGTCTGATCAGCTGCGCCACTTTTAGAGCCCTGCAACTGTTTTGATCGACTATGGCAGCGGGTGTCTTGCGAGTGGCGACATTGTGCTGTGCTGACAATTGTCGGTTCGCCTGACATAATTGGCAGCGGCCATGCAAACTCTTGTGTATCGTGCTCTTGCCTTTCTGCTGCTCGGCGTCTCCACCTCCTGCGTTTCGCAAAGCTCCTCTGCGCCGCATCTTGAGCACCGCGGCGAAAACACCCAGCTCATCGTCGAGGGCAAGCCTTTCTTTATGCTTGCGGGCGAGATACACAATTCGAGCTCCTCGAACCTCGAGTACATGAAGCCGGAGTGGCCGCGGCTTCGAGCAATGGGCCTGAATACCGTACTGACGCCGCTCTCCTGGGAGCTTATCGAGCCCAGTGAAGGCAGGTACGACTTCACCCTGGTCGATGGCCTGCTGGCCGGCGCAAGAGAGAACCATCTTCGGATCGTGTTCCTATGGCTGGCGGCGTGGAAGAACGGTATGTCCGGCTATCCTCCCGTATGGGTAAAGCGCGATACAAAGCGCTTTCCCCGGGCCGTGCTCAACGGCTCGGAAGCAAATATCCTGAGCACGTTCGCGACTGCCACGCGCGACGCCGATGCGCGCGCGTTTGCCGCAGTGATGCAGCACATAAAGGAAGTGGACAGCAGCGAGCACACGGTGCTGATGGTGCAAGTCGAAAATGAAGTCGGCATTCTTGGCGGTACTCGCGATCGCTCTGCCATCGCGGACGCAGCCTTTGACGCCGCTGTCCCCACAAGCCTGATGAAGTACCTTGCGGCGCACAAAGCGACGCTCGATCCCGAGTTCGTTTCGCTCTGGAACGCAAACGATTACCGGCCCGCTGGAACCTGGACTGAGGTCTTCGGTGAGAACGGCCGGGCCACGCCGCGTACGGACGAACTCTTCATGGCCTGGAACTACGCCGTCTACGTTCATGCCGTCGCAGCGAAGGGGAAGGCCGCCTACGACATTCCGCTGTTCGTAAACACATGGCTTGGCGGGGGCACGAGTGTGCCGGGTGCCTATCCAAGCGGCGGCCCGCAGCCTCGCGTCACCGATATGTGGAAGGCGGCGCGTAGCCTGCAGAAGGAGCCCTCGATCGACATGTACACACCGGACCTTTACGCCGCCGACTTCACCGGTTGGACGGGCAGGTACCATCGCGACGGCAATCCTCTGTTTCTTCCCGAGACAAATGGCGGCGAGGCCGGCGCAGCAAACATCTTCTACGCCACGGGAGAACACGCCGCTCTCGGCTTCTCGCCATTCGGGATCGATTCGCTCTCGGAACGCGATAAGACCGGCACGGAAGCTTTGTTGGCAAGCTACAACGCGATCGGCGAGATTGTTCCGGTGCTGCTTGCACAGCAGGGAAGCGGGTTAGACACTCAAGGCAATGCGAAGACGCACGGGTTTGTGCTGGACAAGACCCATCCATCGGTCGACTTCACCATGAACGGGTATGCCGTCCATGTGAGTCTCGACGAGATCTTTGGATACCACGCGGAAAAAGGCTTTGGACTGCTTATCGCGACAGGGCCTGATGAGTTCCTTGGCGCAGGCAAGGGCTTTCGCGTCGCGTTCACTCCCGATGAGAAGGGAGGCAAACACGTCGGCATAGCGGCCATCGACGAAGGCCACTTCCTAGAGGGTAAGTGGGTCCCTGGACGGCGGTTGAACGGCGATGAGAACGATCAGGGCAACGGCTGGCGCTTCGACGACCGCTCGGTTCATATTCAGCGCGGGCAGCTTTATCGCTACGATTAGACAGGCCTCCTAACGATCGTCGAGAGGGTTGTCGAGGGGATGCAAAGCGATCCTGTCAGATCGGCAGATGCCCATCCATCTGGTGGCGACAAGAGTCTTCGGTGTTTGCTGCCGGAGAGGTACACTATCGACATGGATTCCGAGCCAAACGCCGAGCCTACGACTTCAGTCGATCCTGCCTCTCTGGGGCTGCGCCCGGTTACGCGGTGGGTTCCAGATACTCGCGATCCGGCTTTTCTTGAACGATACCGAAAGCAGTGCGCGAAGCTTGCTGCATCATCAAGCGCGAAAGCCGAAATAGAGTGGTGGCAAAGGCTGCAGACCGATGAAGGCTGGGTGTGAGGCGGGGCGATATTGTCACGGTCGCGCCACCTCGCGAGTTCGGGAAGCCGCGGCCAGCACTGATCATTCAGTCTGATCTCACCTTTGATTCTCCTTACCTGATCTATCTTGCGATCACTGGCGATCTAGAGCGTGTTCCCGATGTCCGAGTGCCTATAGCGCCGTCAAGAGAAAACGGGCTGCGCTCACCATCGGAGATCATGGTCGATATTGTTCAGACTTCGCCGCGAGAGAAGTTCGGCCAGGTGATTGGTCGTATAGATCCGCTGACGATGACGCTTGTTGAGGCGGCGCTGTCCGTGCGACTGGGTTTGCTTGACTGATTTCGCTGGCTGGCCCGCTGGAATTTCGCGCCCCTTTTCCTCATAGCTGCGAAGCCTAGAATAGGCGCATGGCAGCAGAGTTCACCCATCTTCACCTTCACACCGATTATTCCCTCCTCGACGGCGCATGCGATGTAGACAAGCTGGCCGGGCACCTCAGCAGCATAGGTCAGACTGCCGCGGCTATGACCGATCACGGCAACATCTACGGCGCGGTGCATTTCTTCGACGCGATGCAGAAGAAGAACCTCAAGCCGATCCTCGGGTGTGAGCTTTATCTTTCAAAGACCGACGACCATCGCACGATGGCTGAGGGATACAACCACTTCCTCGTAATCGCGGAAAACGAGGCGGGATATCGGAACTTGGTCCGGCTCACGAGTGAGGCCTCGCTGCATGGGTTTTACCGCAAGCCGCGGGTGTCGAAAGAGTTTCTTGCGAAACATACCGAGGGGCTGATCGGATTTTCCGGCTGCCTGGCCGGTGAGGTGAACCAGCACCTGATGGGGGGCAAGTACGACGAGGCGAAGCGCACGGCCGGTCAGTTCCAGGAGATGTTCGGCAAGGGAAACTTCTTTCTCGAGGTACAGGACCATGGCCTGAAGCCGGACAAGGATGTCTGTGACGCGATCTTCAAGATGGAGCGCGAACTCGACATCCCGGTGATTGCGACGAACGACTCGCATTACGTGGCAGCCGACGATTCACGTGCCCATGAGATTTTGCTCTGTGTGCAGACGGCGGGGTCGATGAACGACCCGAACCGGTTCAAGTTCGACAGCCGCGAGTTCTACATCAAGAGCGCCGAGGAGATGCATCGGACGTTTGCCGAGCATCCCGAGGTCTGCACGCGCACCATGCAGTTTGTCGAGCGCTGCAACCTGAAGCTGACCAAGGTCGGCAACCCGTTTCCAGACTTTCCGGTACCCGAAGGCGAGACGCTCTACAGCTACTTCGAGAAGGTGTGCCGCGATGGTCTGCAAAAGCGGCTCGCGACTTCAGTCGCCCATCTGCGATCGCGCGGCCTGCTGCGCAAGACGATCGACGAGTATCAGGCGCGTCTCGATCGAGAGATCGAGTGCATCAAGCAGATGCAATTTCCCGGCTACTTCATGATCGTATGGGACTTCATCCGCTATGCGCGGGAGCAGAACATTCCGGTCGGGCCGGGGCGCGGCTCTGCGGCCGGATCGCTGGTCGCTTACTGCATGGAGATCACGGACATCGATCCGCTGCAGAACGAGCTTCTGTTTGAGCGGTTTCTCAATCCAGAGCGCATCTCGATGCCGGATATCGATATCGACTTCTGCATGAATCGGCGCGGCGAGGTGATCGACTACGTCACGCGCAAGTACGGGCGCGATCAGGTCGCGCAGATCATAACGTTCAACACCATGGCCGCGAAGGCGGCGATCAAGGACGTTGGCCGCGCACTCGACATGCCCTATGGCGAGGTCGACCGGATCGCGAAGATGATTCCGCCGACGATCGGCATCACCATCGGGCAGGCGTTGAAGGACAACGGGCCGCTGGCGCAGGCGTATGAAGGCGATCCGAAGATCAAGGAGCTGATCGACGCTGCGCTGCGGCTCGAAGGTCTGATCCGTGGCGCAGGTGTTCACGCGGCGGGCGTAGTGATTGCGCCGAAGCCGCTTACGGAGCTCGTTCCCGTAACGCGGGCAAAGAACGAGGACATCGTCACGTCGTACGACATGGGCGCCATCGAGAAGATGGGCCTGTTGAAGATGGACTTCCTCGGTCTGACGACGCTGACCGTCATCGACGATTGCCTGAAGCTCATCAAGCGGACAACGGGCGAAGATATCGATATGGCGACGATCCCGCTCGACGATGTCATCACCTACGAGCAGGTCTTCCATCGCGCATTGACCTCCGGCGTCTTTCAGTTTGAGTCGAGCGGGATGCGCGACGTGCTGCGTCGCTACAAGCCGAACACGGTCGAAGACCTTACGGCGTTGAACGCGCTTTATCGCCCAGGGCCGATACAGGGCGGCATGATCGACGACTTCATCGAGCGCAAGTGGGGCAGGCGCGCGGTGAGCTACGAGCTCCCGGAGCTTGAGGTGATTCTTCGAGAAACGCTCGGAGTCATCGTCTACCAGGAGCAGGTGATGCAGATCTCGAACGCGCTGGCGGGCTACTCTCTGGGCGATGCTGACCTGCTGCGCCGCGCCATGGGCAAGAAAGACGCCAAGGAGATGGACAAGCAGCGCGAGCGATTCATGGCCGGCGCGGCGAAGAACAAGCACCCGAAGGACGTTGCCGGGAAGATCTTCGATCTGATGGCGCAGTTCGCGGGGTATGGCTTCAACAAGTCGCACTCGGCGGCGTATGCGCTGCTGGCGTACCACACGGCGTGGTTGAAGACCCACTATCCGGTCGAGTTCATGGCGGCTTTGCTGACCAGCGAAACCTCGAAGCCCGAGAATGTCGTCAAGTACATCTCCGAGTGCAAGGAGATGAACATCCCCGTTGTGCCTCCAGACGTTCAGGTGTCGTTCGCGAACTTTACACCGGTCGTTGCCGGATATTCAAAGACGGGGGATGGCAAGGCCATCGGCTTTGGACTGGCAGCGATCAAGAATGTTGGACACAATGCGATCGAGTCGATCGTCGCAGCGCGCGCAGCGCTTCAGGCTGAAGGCAGGAGCGGCTTCGCAAGCCTGTGGGAGTTCTGCGAGAAGGTCGATCTGCGTCTGCTCAACAAGCGTGTGCTTGAGTCGCTGATCAAAGCCGGAGCGATGGACTGCTTCGGCTATCGTGCACAGACGATGGCCGCTCTCGACAAGGCCATTGAGGGCGCGCAAAAAGCGCAGCGCGACACTGCCGCGGGTCAACACGGACTCTTCGGGATATTCGACGATGGTCCTGTGAACGGAAACGGGAAGGGCAAGGAACACGCGCTGCCGAACGTTCCTGAGTGGGATGAACACACCAGGCTGCAGCATGAGAAGGAGGTACTCGGGTTCTTCGTCTCCGGACATCCGATGGACAAGTATCGCGAGAAGCTCCGCAATCTGAAGGTCTGCACGACGCTGCAGGCGTGCGAGATGAAGCCCGAGCCGCAGAACTTCAGGCGCGGAAATCAGGAGCCGCAGAACGAGATTTCTATAGCGGGAGTCATTACCGGGCTGAAGTCAGCCAAATCGAAGCGCTCCGGCGAGATGTACGCGCAGGCGACGCTTGAAGATACCGTCGGCAAGATCGAGTTGATTGCCTTTCCGCAGGACTATGGCCGTCTCGCCGAAAAGCTAAAGATCGACGTGCCTGTGCTGGTCACGGGATCGCTGCGAGGCGAGGAAGACTCCGCGCCCAAGCTCTCCGTTACAAAGATACAGGCGCTCGAGGACATCAAGCTGCGCCTGCCCGAGTCGCTGCGGATCAAGGTGCCATTGCATAACCCCGACACCGCTCTGCTGGCGAAGCTGCACAGCATCTTCATGGGCGCTCCGGGCACGGGGAAGCTGCTGCTCGACCTTGAAGAGCCAGGCGAGTTCTGTGCCGTGCTGGAGCCGCAGGACGTTACCGTGGCGGCTGACCGGCTGTTCATCGATCGCATCGAGGAGCTGGTGGGGCGTGGCGGAGTAAGAGTGATTGACTAATGCCTCCATGTGAGGCCATGCTCGAGTTCACTTCAAAGGAGAAGTCCTATGGAATATCCGCCGCTCATTCCCTACCTTGTGGTCTCAGACGCCGCCGCCGCCATCGAGTTCTACAAAGACGCTTTCGGAGCGATCGAACTGACACGCCACTACGCTGGTGACTCGACGCAGATTACCCACGCCCATCTGCTCATCAATGGTGGCAGCATCATGCTGTCGGACGACTTCTCCGGCATGATGGGCGGCAAGTGCATGACGCCGGAGGCGCTAAGCGGATCGCCGGTAACGTTGCATTTGCAGCTTGCCGATGTCGATACCTTTTGGAGCAAGGCTGTCGCGGGCGGAGCGACGGTCACCATGGAACTGGCCGATCAGTTCTGGGGCGACCGCTACGGCCAGGTTACCGACCCATTCGGGCATCGCTGGTCGATGGGGCAGACGAAGACCGCGCTCTCGGAAGATGAGGTAAAAGCGGCGTCGAAGGAGTTCTTCAAGATGTGAAGCTTGTCTCGGTGCAGCGTCGCCAAGGAGAGAGGCAGATCTTCCGTTTCGCGAAGAGTGCTAGGGTCGAGGTCGTCACGGCTTGACCCTGGCTTCAAGAGGATCTAGTTTTTGGCGGTGTCTCGCTTGATCGCCTCGAGCACAAGTTCCTTCGTCAACACCTCCGGCAGAACGTCCGGCTCTGCACTCTGCGCTACCGGATAAAGGACGTAGGTTGGCACTCCGCTGCGGTTAAGGGACGCGAGTTCCTTTGTGATCTCCGGATCGTACTTCGTCCAATCCGCGCGCAGCAGTGTGACGTGCCCGTCGCTGAGCTGCTTCTGGACGTCGGCGGCGTGGAGCACCAGCTTCTCATTCACCTGGCAGCTCAGGCACCAGGCCGCGGTGAAGTCGATGAAGACAGGATTGCCAGCTTTGCGTGCGGTGTCGAGCGCCTGCTGGGAATAGGGCTGCCAGACAAGGTTCGTGTCCTTCGGCTGATACAGCGGAATGGCGAGCCCGGCAGCGATCAGCAGAACAGCAACTGCGGCGCTACTCCACTTGGCGGGCCACTTGCTCAGCACCCAGCCAGCGACAGCAAGCACCAGGAAGCATCCCAGCAGCAGGGAAAGTTTATACACGCCTTCCCCAGGGTCTGTTGCGCCACCCGCGTAGAGCCGCCCAAAGACATATGCGAGCCAGATCGCGGTCGCGAACAGCGGCACCGCCGTGAGCTGCTTCAGCGTCTCCATCCATGCACCTGGCCTGGGCAGCACTCGCGTCCACGCCGGCTGAAAGCTGAGCGCGAGATACGGGGTCGCCAGCCCGAGCGCCAGTGCAGTGAAAATCGCGAAGGTAGTCCACGCCGGCTGCACCAGTGCAAACCCAATGGCAGCACCCATCAGCGGCGCCGTGCAGGGTGTGGCAACGACCGTGGCGAGAACGCCAGTGAAGAAGCTGCCCGCATAGCCGGGCTTGGTCGCGAGGTTTCCGCCTGCGCTGGTAAGCGAAAGTCCAAGGTCGAACATCCCCGCGAGGGACAGCGCGAAGAAGAAGAGAAACGATGCGAGCACCGCGATAAAGACGGGCGACTGCAATTGAAATCCCCACCCAGCCTGGCTCCCGCCAGCACGAAGCACCAGCAACACGGCCACGATGACCCAGAACGAAACCAGAATCCCGAGCGTGTACACCAGGCCATGGCTGCGAAGCTGCTTGCGCTCCTCGCCGGAGGACTGCACCAGCGCCAGTCCTTTGAGGAACAGCACCGGAAAGACACACGGCATCAGGTTCAAGATAATGCCGCCGACAAACGCCAGCCCGATAGCGCCCAGCGCGGTAATCCCGGACGCGGCTGCGGCAGCAGAAGCAGGAGCTAACGGAACTTCGCCGGCAGTTACGTCTGCAGTGAACTCATACGCCTCGGTATCCGAGAGCTTGACGACCCCGCGAATCTTCTCAGGTAGCTTGCTCAAGTCTGGAGAGCGCTCGACGCGTATACGAACTCCGTCCGGCAGCGGCTCTACGACCTGCTCGGACGCATTCGCGATCAGGTCTGTATCAATCGGGTAGAACTCCGCGTCTGCCTCGCGAGTACCCGTCTTGATGGTGATGACAAAGTCTTTCTTTCCGCCGACGATCCTCGCGCTTCCATCCTCGGGCAGCGGCTTTGGCAGCAAGGTCAACGCTTGTCCGAGCGCGCCAACGGGCTGGACTGGAGCAGCCGGCGGCCCGACCGTCAGGTTCAAGCCAAGATGGGCCTTGCCGGGGATGCAGACCTGTGCGCAAACGAGCCAATCAACCAGTGCGTCGACGTGAACCGGACCGGGCTTCATCTTCGCAGCTGCTGTAAGTGTGACAGGAAACGCAGCCGTGTCTTCGTAGCCAAAGTCCATCAATGGCCCAAGTGGCAGCCGGCTCGGCGGCGGGAAGAGCATCGCCCCCGCAGTCAGACCCGCTGGAAGCGTCCACTTGATGTGCGGCGGCTCGCCGGAGTCGCCCGCATTGATCCAGTAGACATGCCACTTGTCTTCCATCGTCAGCACGAGGCCCGCCTGCAGCGTCCCCCCCGGCGCAATGGTCGAGCCGAAGGTGACGAGCTCCGCCGTGAGGTGCTGCGCTTTCACCGGGCCTGGGCCGCCATCGCCGACGGCAGTCAACTGGGCGTGTATCGGCGCGGCAGTCGCGAGTAACGCGAGGAGGATATTCAGCAGGTAGGAACGAATCTTCATCTGATCCGATTGTAGGCTGAGCAATCTCATCAGCGCCGGTTCGAGTGCCGGTGCTCGACCATGATGCAGCGGTCCATCACAACGCGGATACCGTTCTCCTCTGCGTATGCCGCGGCTTCAAGGTGCACTATTCCTTGCTGCACCCAGAGGTTCCTAAGATTGAGCTGAATCATCTCTTCGACAATCTCAGGGATGGCGTTCGCTAGCCGAAAGACGTTGACAATATCCGGCTTCACGGTCAACACAGAGAGCGACGAGTACGATTTTTCCCCTAGAACTTCCGCGATCGACGGGTTGACGGGATAGAGCTTGTAGCCCTGCTGCTGCATGTAGGCCGAAACGTAGTGGCTTGGCTTGGATTCGTCGGCAGAAAGACCGATGACGGCGATGGTATTTGCAGTCGTGAGCATTGTGTGGATGGTGGCGGGTTCGTTCATGGGAAGATCAGGAGTTTTGCTGGCAAGGGGACCGAGGGCGGCACCGTTCGCTGCTCATAGGTCGACGGCTAGTTAGCTCGAGTCGCGGCGGCCCTCCGAAGAAGCACTTATAGCGGCCAGATGCCGAGCAGGCGGCGGATGACGATGAGTTCGCCGAGGTGGTAGGCATTGTGGTCGGCGATCAGCAGAGCTTCGCGAAGGAGATTCTGGCCGTCGCCCCAGCGAAATGGCTTGTAGAGGTCAGCGTTCGGCTTCGTGAGAAGGGCCTCAAAGAGTTGCTGGTCTGCACGGATCGCGGAAACGGTGTTGGCCCACGCATTGGACGATGGTGGCACAGGCGACTTGGGCCAGTAGTCATCGGGCCAGGCGATGTGCTGGTAGCCGCCGGTGGGCGGGGCGCTGAAGTTCAGGATGTCGCGCTGCGTAATGCGGAGGTGTTCGAGAATCTGCCACGCAGAGTAGGGTAACGATGCGGGAACTGTAGCGTAGTGCTCAGCCGGAAAATCCTTAACAGCGGTTTCGAAATCTACGTGGGCCTGCCCACCCTTGAGCAAGGCGAGAAGCTGTTTAATCACTTCAGGATCGGAAGGAGCGCTCATGCCGGATAAGATGCCGGCATGGTGGGCCTAGGTGCAAATGTCCCGACTCAGATGGTCTGTCGAATCCGTGTCTGGATAGTGTCCTTCAAGACTGTGAACTAGAGTTCCTCAGGATCGATCGTGTCAGCGGGGAAGTTGCCTTCGCGCCTCATCCGCAAGTAGCCGCGAATAAATGGTTCGAGATACCCATCCAAAACCTTGTCGACGTCGCCGATCTCAACCCGCGTCCGCAGGTCCTTCGCCATCCTATACGGCTGCAAAACATAGCTGCGGATCTGTGAGCCAAAGCCGATGTCGAGTTTCGAGTCCTCGAGCTTCTTGGTGATTGCTTTTTTCTTGTCCAGTTCATACTCGTAGAGACGCGAGCGCAGCAGCTTCATCGCCCTCTCTTTGTTCTTGTGCTGCGACCGCTCGTTCTGGCAGCCGGCGACCAGGCCGGTCGGCAGGTGTGTAATGCGGACAGCGGAGTCCGTAGTGTTTACGTGCTGGCCACCTTTGCCTCCTGACCGGTAGGTGTCAATTCGAAGTTCGTCAGGCTTGATGTCGATCACGATCGTGTCGTCGATCTCAGGCGACACGAAGACGCTGGCAAAGCTGGTGTGGCGACGCTTCGCAGAGTCGAAGGGTGATATCCGGACAAGCCGATGAACGCCGGTCTCGCCCGAGAGCATGCCGAACGCGAACTCGCCCGTGATAGTAAAGGTCGCGGACTTGATGCCGGCCTCGTCGCCATCCTGGATCTCATTGATTTCGGTGCGAAAGCCTTCGCGCTCCGCCCAGCGCAGATACATGCGCATCAGCATCTCCGCCCAGTCCTGGCTCTCGGTTCCCCCAGCCCCGGGGTGGACGACTACGATCGCGTTAAGCGGGTCAGTTTCGCCAGAAAGCATAGTCTTCGATTCGAGTTTTTCGGAAAACTCTACAAGAGCGGGAATCTCGCGGGCGAGGTCTGGCTCTGTATCTTCGCCCTCCTTGGCGAGTTCGAAGTAGGCCTCGATGTCGTCGGAGCGGCGTGCCAACTCCGTGTCGTCGGCGAGAAGGGTCTCAAGACGCTTGCGCTCGCGCATCAGCGGCTGCGAACGCGCGGCGTCCGCCCAGATAGCGGGATCAGAGGTCTTTTCTTCGATGGCAGCTAGCTCACGGCGAAGGCGGGGCGCGTCAAAGATACTCCCGCAGGTCGCGGACTTTGTCGCGCACTGGGGAGTAGGAGTATTCAAGATCGGAGAGCATCTCGATAGTTTACGACATACGCATGGCGCGTCGCTGCGTTACAGAATCTGGGACGCTTGGCGTGCACGCAACTGCGGAGTGCCTGCTGGTGGTGCCGGCACGCCGCGATAGAGTGCGGACGGTTGGGCGGCAAGAACACTGCCAGGGTTTGCTCCACCAGTTCGCAATCAGTAGAAGCAGGGTCAATGAACCCGGAGGCGGCTTGTTGCACCGGAGCGTTGGCGCGGCGAGCGGCCAGTGGCGAGCGCGATACCTGCCAGGGTGATGATCGCGCACGCGTAAGCGAACAGGTCGCCATGCCGGGTGTAGAACGTGGTGCCGGTCTCGTACCCGAAGTCTGCGTGAAGACTGGAGCGGACATGTCGCGGCAGCGCCGCCGTTACCCGTCCAGCCGGGTCGATCGCCGCCGTGACGCCAGTGTTGGTAGACCGGAGAATCCAGCGGTGGTTCTCGATAGCGCGCATGCGAACCATGTTCAGATGCTGCCAGGCGGCGCCAGTGTCTCCGTACCAGCCATCGTCGGAGATGTTGACCAAGACCTCCGCTCCGTTCCGGACGAACTGGCGTACCTCGTCACCGAAGATAGATTCATAGCAGACGAAGGCGGCGTAGGTGTGGCCGTCAGTGCGATAGGCAGTCCGCTGCGTTCCGCGGTCCATGTCGCCTACTCCGGCAGTCAGTTTCCGGGCAAAGAAGAAAAAGTCTTTGAACGGCACGTATTCGCCCCACGGAACCAGATGGATCTTGTCATACCGGGTCTCGCTGGTCTCACCCGGCTTGAAGAAGGCTGCAGAGTTATAAACGAAGTAGTGGCGTTCGGCCTGCGGATCACGATTCGGTACCACCCCGAGGCTCCCGATAATCAGCAAAGCGCGGGAGGAGTCGGCGAGTTCGTGCATGCGGCGAGTGAACTCGGGATCATTTGTCTGGAAACCTGAGGGCGCTTCGGGCCACACGATCAGGTCGGCGTGCGGTGCCCAGCTTTGGGTCTCGCGGTCTCCGCCTGCGGCAGTGCTCTGGTCGTACTTGTGCAGCACCACGACCTCTGGCGTCCCTGGTAACTCCGGAACGCCGCTCAGGAAGCTCGCGGAGGGATGTGTGCTCAAGTCGGTAAAAGAGTTTAGAAGCTGACTCTGCGTCTCCATCGGGCCAGTTCGAACCGCGCCTACGGAGAGGTTCTCCTGCACCAGGTTGGCGCTTGCCGTGGCGGGATTCTGTCCGGGTTCGGGAAGCGTATGAAGAGCAGAGACATACGCGATAAACAAGGCCGCTGCTGCAACGCCAAGCGCAGGCTTCATGTATCGCCGACTGCGGACCTGAACTCGCACAAGCCATAACGAGTTGACGAGCGCCACCACAAAGGACAGACCGTAGGCACCGGTAATTGGCGCCAGCCGCGCCAGCACCGGATTGTCAATCTGGGTCATACCAAGCAGGTCCCAGGGAAAGCCCGTAACCCGGGCACGTGCTAATTCGGCCGCGACCCAGGCAACCGGCGCAAACAGCAACATCCCGTTGCGTCTGAAACCTGCCTTGCGAACCGCACAGAGTGCGACCGCGAACAGCGCGTGGTACAGCCCGAGATAAAGAGCAAACAAGCCCAGAATACCCAGTGCAACAAACTTCGGGAGACCGCCGTACAGGTACATCGTCTGATAGATCCAGTAGCAGTTCCCGCCGTACCAGACGATGCCGCTCACGTATCCGAGGGCGGCTCCGTGCAGTGTAGAAAGCGGGCCACGCTCCGCATCGTCGCTGATCAATGCGTAGAGCAGCGGGAGCAGCGCAATCCATGCAAAAGCGGTCCGCCAGAGCGGGAGTGGTCCAGCTATCGGGAAGGGAAGTATCTGCAGGACGCCGGAGAGTACAGCCAGTGCCAATAGCCGCGCCGGAATATGTCGCATCGCTCTCGAAGTCTAGCATCGCGTTTTTGCCAAGGGATACAATGGAGCTATGGACGCTACAATCCACCTGGTCGCGAAGATACTCGTTCCTCTGTTCTTTTTTGGCATGGCCGGTGCCGCAATTGTCGTCGTGATTAGTTTTGTTGAAGACTTAAGGGAACTGCTGGGAGAGGAAGACTAGTCTTTAGAATAGCCAGCCGTGCCAGTGGGCCTCCTCCTGGCCTGTTTCAACCGCAATCATGATCCCCAAGAAGACCACCTCTCGTCCTCCTTCCAACCGGGTTCGCCTCGTAGTTGCATCCTCGGTGATGTTGACCTTCATCTCGTTCTGGAGGGCTGCCGCCATTGTCCTGAACGACCTGGGGTCCTCGGCTTTCTATGCAGGCGGCATTGCGGAAGAGGCAGTTGGTAAGTCCGCGCCCTGGTTCATTCTCGGTGTCATGCTCTTCAGCTTTGCGGTTCGCGCAGTTTACGTAGAGAGCTGCAGCATGTTTACCCGGGGAGGCGTGTATCGCATCGTGAAGGAGGCCCTCGGCGGCACCTTCGCCAAGCTCAGTGTCTC
The DNA here is from genome assembly GCA_964658395.1 of uncultured Granulicella sp. Classification (GTDB taxonomy): domain Bacteria; phylum Acidobacteriota; class Terriglobia; order Terriglobales; family Acidobacteriaceae; genus Edaphobacter. The sequence continues at coordinate 55,783 of CAZZYQ010000014.1, forward strand.
CGCACTGATGTTCGACTACATTCTTACCGGCCCGATCTCGGGTGTTTCAGCGGGTCAATACATCGTCGGGCTCTTCAATGAATTGCTGCGGCTCGGTTCTGCCCATCACTGGATCAACGGAGCACTGACCCAACCGGGCGGCTTGCCCCGCCAGCTTCCAGTTAATGCAGTGTCCGCACTCCTCGCAGCTATCGTTACGATCTACTTCTGGTGGCAGAACATTAAGGGGATTGAAGAGTCGAGCGATAAGGCGCTCAAAGTAATGAAGGTGACCACGGTCATGGTCGTCATTCTGCTTTGTTGGGGATTCTTCTCCGTCTTCTACACGGGCGCTCATCTTCCGCCTCTGCCCGTCCCATCCAATCTAAAGTTCAGCGAAGACGCTCTCGGTTTTCTACGAAATACGAGCTTTGTGCGCACGCTTGGCTTGTTCGGCGTGATGATGGCGTTCGGTCATTCGGTTCTGGCGATGAGTGGCGAAGAGTCGCTGGCACAGGTTAACCGGGAGATCGAGCATCCCAAGCTCAAGAACCTGAAGCGGGCTGCAATCGTTATTGCCATCTACAGCTTCATCTTCACCGGCATTGGCTCGTTGCTGGCTGTGATGCTCATCCCAGACTCCGTGCGCGTCTCTGTCTATCGCGACAACCTTATCGCGGGCATGGCGATGTTCATGGTGGGGCCGCTCGCGGCGCGCATCGCATTCCGCATCTTTGTTGTTGTAGTTGGCTTCCTAATCCTCGGTGGCGCCGTGAACACGGCAATCGTCGGATCAACTGGCGTCTTGATGCGGGTCGCGGAAGACGGGGTCCTCTCGGACTGGTTTCGCAAGCCGCAGCATCGTTTCGGCACCAGCTACAGGATCGTCAACCTTGTCGTCGCCTTGCAGATGTTCACCATCATCGTGACGCGCGGCGACGTCATCATGCTCGGCGAGGCGTATGCGTTTGGAGTGATATGGAGCTTCACCTTCAACAGCATGGCCATGCTTATTCTGCGCTTTAAGTACCACGGCGAGCGAGGCTGGAAAGTGCCTCTGAATATTCAGATCGGAAAGACCGAGATCCCGCTCGGTTTGCTCTCCGTATTCCTTGTCCTGCTCACGACGGCCATTGTCAATCTCTTCACCAAGTCCGTTGCCACCGTGAGCGGGATCTTATTTGCGGCCGCGTTTTTTGTGATCTTTTCTTTGTCAGAACGCGATAATAAGCGCCGCTACGACGTTACCGCACGGCAGATGAAAGAGCATTTTCAGCTCGAACATCGCGATAACGTCGGCAAGGAAGCGCTTGACATCAGGCCTGGTGCAGTCATCGTCACAATGCGCGACGCGGGCGCGCCCTTCGCCTTGAAGTGGGCGCTCTCGCGAACAAATACGGACGAGCAGGACCTTGTCGTTCTCGCTGCGAGAATGATGGGGGCGGGAGGACCGGACTACCTGAGCGCGGACGATCAGCTTTTCAGCGAGCATGAACAGATGCTGTTTACCAAAGCCGTCTCGGTCGCAGAAAGCTTTGGAAAGCATATTTCGCTTCTGGTAGTTCCGGCGGGAGACATATTTGCTGCTCTCGTTCAGACTGCTAACTCTCTCGACGCCAGCGCCGTCGTCTGCGGGCTATCGTCCAAGCTCTCCGCACAGGAGCAGGCCTACCATACCGGCCAGGCATGGGAGCAGCTGCCAGAGCCCAAGCGGCAGTTTACTTTTTATGTCGTCCAGCCGGATGGCGAGGCAACGAGCTTCCACATCGGCCCGCACGCGCCCACGATCCAGCCGCGCGAAGTGCAGATGGTCCATAGCCTCTGGCTAAGTCTGCGAAAGTTCCCGGAGATGCACGATCTGCATCACAGCGATGTCATCACCTATGCGCTTACTCGCATGGCAAGCGAGTTTTCGAAGGACAAAGAAGGCACGTTAAGGGACTTACGCTCTTCTGTTGTGCAGGAAGGCAAGAACCAGAGGCTCGGTGCCCCCCAGTACGAGGCCTTCGACGATGCAAAGAATGCAGGTCCTTCCCAGGCCGAACCAGTAAGTTCCGGCGCCAACGATAAGGGGAACTAACTTAGCACCGGCTGCATAAACTATCCCTGTGAAGATTGCAAACGTAGGCCTACTTCTGTATCTTCCTAGAAAGTAGACGCGCCCACCTGCCACGATCTTTGGCCTTTCAGGAGCGCGACGAACATGGAGGCAAATACGTGGAAGTAAGCCGCATTATCTCTGAGATTGACTCTCAGATTTCGAAGTTACAACAGGCTCGCGCTCTTCTTGCAGATACCAGTACCTCGGTTCCGGCGCTTGAACCGGATCGCCCGCGCCGCGGCAGACCCAAAGGAAGTAAGAACCACGCGACGAAAGCAGCCGCTAAATCAACTCCCAAGGTTGAGGGTTCCACTGCCGTCAAAGGGAAGCGAAAGTTGAGTCCCGAAGGACGCAGGCGCATTGCGGAAGCCATGAAGAAGCGCTGGGCGGACCGCAGAAAACAAGCAGTCAAGTAAACTCCCCATCCATCAAGCCATAAACCAATAGCCCATCGCGAGATGGGCTATTGGTCTGGGGGGACTGCGTCCCGCTTGATGCACAAGTTTAAGAAGTCACCGTGTTGCCAGCACCTCTCGCAAGTTGTCTTTCGCAAGAAAAAACCGATAGCCACTGAACGCACCTAACAGCTTTTCAATCTGACGATTGTTGTAGACGTTCAACAAAGGGTGATTTCCCGCACGCTGGATCTCGACCGCATCGGTCGCAGTCAGGTGGTACCGCGAAAATCGAGTCTCTCCTTCGTTCGCCTTGGAGTGAAAAAACCCGAGGAACTGGCCTCCAGGCTGCATCACCTCATAGATGCGGTCGACGACTGGTGCAAGCAGCGATGCGGGCAGGTAATCGGCCGTGTCCCAGAAGATGACTACGTCGAATTTGCGATCGGCAAATTGAAGATTCGCTGCAATAAAGCCCTCAACGTCGAACTGGCTTTCCGCGTCTGAGCCGTCGCTCACCATCCACTCCGGCTTGGCTGCTTCATCGACCAGGTTCGCCATGTAGATGCTGTGGCCAAGGCTGGTCACGTAATTAATGTTGATTGCTGAAGTGGGACCAATGTCGAGGATGCGCAGCGATTCGTGCGAAAGCAGATGCTTCTGCAGTTGAGCCCATCCGCTGGAGTGGCGCGACGCACTCTCTGAGTGCGCGCGATCTCCCGAACTTCCTTGACTGCCAAAGAGATTGCGCATGCACGTGTGTTCCCCAACAGATCAGGCGTCGCGCCCAAATAAGGTCTTCGCCAGAATTAGCTCTTCTCTGCTCCAGCCGGCGCTCCAGTGAAGAGCGGTGCCTTCGCCGGAACTGCCTCACCGCTGCTTTGCTTGGCTACGACCGCTGCTGGCGCAGAATCTCCCACGTCAACCTTCCCCTGAATCATGGCCTTTTCTTCGATGGAAAGTCTCGAAGTAAAGATGTCGCCATGTACCGTTGCGGTCTCGCGTAGTTCTACTCGCCCCGAAGCACGAATGTTCCCTTCGATGTGACCTTGCACCGTTATGTCGCGGACTTCCAGATCCGCGACGATGCGCGCATTCGGGCCAACGGTCAGGCGGTTCCCTTCAAGTGTGATCGTTCCCTCTACCGCACCGTCTAAGTAAAGATCTTCAGCGCCGCTGATCTCACCTCGAATCGTCACCGACCGACCGATCAATGTAGAACCTTCCGCTGGCTTCATCTATGTGCTCTCTCCTGGGTCCGAAACCTCTGTGCCAAGTACGGCTGTATGTGCGAAGCTAAGCTCCAGGTCCCTTGCCCGAACTATACCCAAGCCGTTGCCATCAAGCAAACTCGCAACCATGTCCGTTGAGCAAACGTCTCATCTCCAGAAGCTAGCGAACGATTAGCTTCTCGCTGTTCTACAGACTGGAAGAAACGGTGGCGTTGTTGTCGAGAATAGAGACGTTCCGAGGGAACAGACTGGCATACGGCTCCCTTGCGGGTGTGCTCCTCTGCGCCGCTGCTCCGGTCTTATCCGCGTGTGCGCAGACCTCCGCCGCCAATGCGACTCCCGCGCAGATTCAGCCGTTGGTTGAGGCAGCGGCAAAACGCGAGATAGAGATCGTCCTACATCCCGGCTCCTATGTTCGCTACAAGCAGCACACCGTAGACACAAAGGGAAACGAACTTCGTGATGTAATCGAATCGAAAGACGGCACAGTAGCGCGGCTGTTGATGCGCGACGATCGTCCGCTCAGCGAAGAAGAGGACAGGGCAGAACGGGCGCGGCTCTCAGGTCTGCTCGAAGATCCCGCCGAGTTCGCCAAGCACGCCAGAAGCGCCGCAAACAGTAAGAAACAGGCCATCGAGCTGATCAAGCTGATGCCACAGGCGATGATCTATACCTATGCGGCCGATCAGACGCCGGCGGCTGGGAGCAGCGCTCCGCAGGTTGTATTGGAGTACGCACCCGATCCGAAGTTCAATCCCCCCTCCACCGCAAGTCAAGCGCTCACAGGTCTGCGCGGGCGCATCTGGATCGACACGGCTACAAAGACGATCGTCCGCATCGACGGCGCGATCTTTCAAGGCGTTGACTTCGGGTGGGGCATGCTCGCGCACATCTATCCAGGCGGGAAAGTCGAAGTAGAACAAGCCGATGCACTCGACGGTCGGTGGAGCCTCACTCATTTCGTTGAACAAGTGACCGCGAAGGCGCTCATGGTGAAGACAATCAACATCAGGTCGGAAGTGAAGTGTACGGACTTCCAGCAAGTGCCCGGCGTGCAGACCTACAAGGACGCGATTCATCTACTCCTGGAGTCGCCGCTGCCAAAGTGATCTATGCGGTCACTCGCCCTTTGGCCTTCAACGCGACGTGCCGCACAGTCAATTCCTCAATCCGTTTCGACAGTACCTTAAACCCGGCTCCTGCAGCCTTAGGGACCGTAATCTCACCTTTCATACTTACCGTCACTTCAGGCGCAATCACATCCTGCTTCCAGTAGCGGCTTGACGCCGAGACGTCGCCGGGCAGAGAGAAGTTCGGCAAAGACGAGAGCGCGATATTATGGGACCGCCCGATTCCTGTCTCCAGCATTCCGCCGCACCAGACCGGAATTCCGCGTTCTTCAGCAGCGTTGTGCACGGCAATGGCCTCGCTGAATCCGCCTACCCGGCCCACCTTTATGTTGATGATGCGGCACGATTCCATGTCGATCGCCGCCAGTGCGTCGCGACGGTTTCGGATCGATTCGTCCAGGCACACTGCCGTTCCCAGCCGCTTCTGCAGCATCGAATGGAAGTAGAAGTCGTCATACCATAGCGGCTGCTCGATCATGAGAAGACCAAACGCGTCCCACGCGGCGATGTGGTCGAAGTCCCGCATCCGATATGCGGCATTCGCATCGCAGCTTAGCAGAATCTCCGGCCAGCGCTTGCGCACTGCCTCAAAGATGTCCGTATCCCAGCCTGGTTTGCACTTCAACTTGATGCGCTGATATCCGGCAGCAAGTTCGCGCTCAATGATCTCCATCAGTCGCTCTGGGTTGGCCTGAATTCCGATCGAGACGCCACATGGTACGACCTCCCGCACCCTGCCAAGCAGGGATGCCAGCGAAACTCCTCGGCGCTGCGATTCGAGGTCCCAGATGGCGTTCTCCAGGGCGGCCTTCGCCATCCGATGCCCTCGTACCTGCCTAAAAATGGAAGGGCAGCTTCCACCGCCTTGAAGCTCCCTCTCCGCGTTCAGCAGACGGGGCGCAAGTTCGGACTCGGTGATCATCCACGCAGTGTCAATCGTCTCATCGGAGAAATAGGGGTGTTCGCCGGCAACGCACTCGCCCCACGCCGTAAGACCGTCCGAGTCCAGTTGAACCAGCAGAATGCGCCGGGCGGCAGTCGCCCCGAAGCTGGTTTCAAAAGGGTGCGCCAAAGGCAAGTTGATCTCGCGCAGGTGAATGGCGTCTATTTCTATCATCGGAAGTGTCCTGTCCTAATCGTTCGACTCAAGTCTTCCAAGGAGAAAAACTCCGTTTCCTTCGGGGTCGCGTTCGTAGCCGGTTACTGCCAGGCCCTCGCGAAAGGCAGCCTGGAAGGCGGTGCGATTCTCTGCCTGCAGCTTCTCCGCATGCGCTCGAAGTTCCGGCGCCCGCTTCCACTCGCCGACTGCCTTGGGCACGCTGATTCGCCCGACGGTCTCCTGAAGCAGCGGCGTGCCGCGCAGTGCAGCCTCCACTCGCGACGAACGCAGGATCCACTCAGCGTAAAGCCTATCCGTAGGCAAGCCGCCTTGCAACGGCGAAGACGAAGGACCGTAGAAGTCAGGCTGATAGCGCCGCGAGATCGCTCCTAACTTGGCAAGGTTCAGATATGCGTTCTTTATCTCAAGTGGATCGTAGGTCCATTCCATGCGCTCGATCCCACGCGCTAGCGCGTCGTCTCGTTGTGCGAGCTTCAGGCGCTTGCCCAGACCGCTGTTGCGATACTCCGGCAACACTGCCAGCATGTGCGAGTGCAGGTAGACCTGTCCATCGCGATACGCCGGAAGGGCCATCGCAAATCCAGCCATTGTGCGATCGGTTCCATCCTGTTTGAATCCGCCGATTACCTGGCCACCGATCCTCTGGGCCAATAGGAACATCCGCCGAGGAACAATGTCGTTGTCCTCGTAGCCCCAGACCGCACCCTGAATGTCAACGCACTGTTGAAATTCATAGAGTTCATGGAGATGTCGGATGGTGAATTCCGAAGCGCACATAAGACTGTACTGAGCTTCCAAGAATAATGCTCGAAGCGATAAGTTCCCGTGTCAGGAACAGACCCAAACCACGAGAAAGCTACCCACAGTGATCAAGCAGTAGGTTTGAGGCGGGGCAACAGAGTAGCCGAGTTCTTGGTGCGATCCGATAAGTTCCTACTCGGCGTGCTTCAGCGCAGTATCTGGTGGGCAGTGAGGGACTCGAACCCCCGGCCTCCTGCGTGTGAAGCAGGCGCTCTAACCGGCTGAGCTAACCGCCCATTCTGCGTCGTACTGCGCGTTGCTTTCCAGTGTAAGGCATATACTAGCGTCGGGCAAAGCTCACATCACTGGCGCGGGCAGGCGGCGCAGAGAGGATCAATGACGGAGCACAAGACGATCATCGAGCAAGCCTACGCCGCGTTCAACCAACGCGACCTCGATCGAGCTTTGGCGCTGATGAGCGAAGGCGTCAGCTGGCCGAAAGCTTCTGAAGGCGGTCGCGCCATTGGGAAGGAAGAGATTCGGAGCTACTGGACTCGACAGTGGTCCGAGTTCGATCCTCATGTCGAGCCAACCGAAATATCCGATCAAGGTGCCGGACGCATCACTGTTCGAGTTCGGCAGGTCGTAAAGAATCTTGAAGGTGTTGTGCTTTCAGACACCGAGGTCCTGCACTCGTACATCCTCAAAGATGGTCTTATACAACGGATGGACCTCGAACAAAGCACTGAAGTCGCAACCGCGGCATTCTCTCACTAAGGTCTTTCCGCATCTCTACCAAGCCTCATCGTCAACGCGAACTTGCGTCCGGTTTAGTAATCCGGCCGAGGGAAACTTTGCAGGTGCACAACGGCTTCTTCGGCACGAGCGCGCAGCTGTACGAGTTCTGCGGGAGTCTTCTTATGCAAAGTGCGGTACGGCATCTGCATGCGAAAGTTGTTACCAAGGACAGACTCGTTCCGCTCAAGGAAAGTCCAGTAGAGAGCAGTAAACGGACACGAACCTTCGCCCGTAGATCGCTTCGGATCGAACCGGCAGTGGCCGCAATAGTTCGACATCCTGTTGATGTAAGCGGCACCGGAAACATAAGGCTTCGTAGCAGTCACGCCGCCATCGGCATAAGTCGCCATGCCCAGGACGTTTGGTTCGACCACCCAATCGTAGGCGTCGACATAAGCGAACCAGAACCAGTCCGTAAGCTCCCGCGGGGAGAAGCCGCAAAGCGTCGCGAGATTTGAGAGGACCATCAGCCGCGTGATGTGGTGCGACCAGCCCTCCCTAACAACCTGCGCAACAACTGTGTCGAGGCAATGCAAGCCTGATTCGACTCCCCAGTACGCTGCTGGTAGCGGGATGGAAGCTCTTAGCGCGGAGGGCATCGCACCGGCATAAGGATCGTTCGCATTTGCAGCCGCATCGGCCGAAGGTAAGTATGGCGGCTGAGTTCGGTTCGTCCCACTGGACGAACTTCGCACAGTTCTCTCGTCTTTCCCAGGCGTCTTCGATTCCTGAGCAACGCTGCCGGCTAGGAGGCGATAGCCATCTGTCTGTTCATGGATGTGGCGCATGAATTCGCGCCAGCCGAGTAGTTGCCGGATGAACCCTTCAGCGCTCGCAAGGGGAATCTGCCCTTTGTCTGATGCTCGCTCCACGTCCGCGACCATCTGCATAGGCAGCAAACGGCTCAGGTTTACAAGCGCAGAGGTGCGACTGTGGAACAGATGCAGTTCGTCGTCCCGCATCGCATCTTCAAAAGGCCCGAAATGAGGCAGCAAGTTGTCCAGCGTGTACTGCCAGGCGGTGTCGGCTTCCGCCTGGCTCACGGCTCCATCGAAACCATCAATGGAGCCGAAGTGGTGACCGTACTCACGAGCGATATAGTCGATCGCTTCGTGCGTGATCTCATCGGGCGGAAAGCTGAGCGGTCGTGGAACGGGCACCTGCCCCTTGTACGGGTTGCGATTGTCAGCATCGTAGGAGAATTGACCGCCGGTGGGCCTCCCATTCTGCATCAGGATGCCGGTCTTCTGGCGCATGGCCCGGTAAAAGCGGTCCATCACGTAGCTGCGGCCGTCCTTGTAGCCGCCATACACTCCGGCGAAGTCTTCCTGGGTCGACAGCCAGGTAGTGTCCTGCACCAATCTCAGCTTGAGGCCATCACGCATCGCCGCTGCCATGTCCAGACGGAGTTCGCGTTCAGCAAACTGCATCGCAGTCAGTTCAGGAAGCTTCATCTCGCGCTGCAGCGCAAGCAGTGCCCGCCCATGGCTCTCCGGCGAGAAGTGATAGAGCACCTTGCAGCCTCGGGCGGCCTGCTCGAGCGCAAAGTGGCGCATGTTCGAGATCAGTAGAACAAGCTTTTTCTTGTGGTAAGGACGCCGATGTGCCTTTGCGGTAGATTCCACGATGACGATGCCGGTCTGCCCGGCGAGTAGCTCGGTGAGCGGGCCAGCGCGGTCAGTGAACCGGTCGTAGGGAATGTAGATCCAGCGGCGGTCTGTAAGGTCGTGCGAAGAAGGGTAGGCGCGCTTGATCCCGGCTTGAAACTTTGGAGCGATGGACTGCATGTTCTTACTCTAAGGCGGTCCGCGCCCATATTCGTCCGGCGGACCGCTCGCTGCGGTGGGATCAACAATCCGCGACTCGGCTGCAATTATTGCAGAAAGAGCAGAGAACGCAACGAATCTGCAGAAGGCCGCAGCTGTAAGAGAAGGCTGAAGTGTAGCTCGGTTCCTTAGGAGAAGATCACGGTTTTATTTGCATACGACAGGATCCGATGCGCCAGGTGCCAGCGGACCGCCTTCGACAAGACAAGACGCTCCAGGTCGCGGCCCTTCTGGATCAAGTCCGGCAGGCTGTCGTTCTGTGACACCCGGGCTACGTCCTGCTCAATAATCGGCCCTTCATCAAGCTCTTCGGTCACGTAGTGGCTGGTCGCTCCAATCAGCTTTACGCCGCGGGCGAATGCTGCGTGGTACGGCTTGGCTCCGGTAAACGCGGGAAGAAAGGAATGATGCACGTTGATGATCTTGAGCGGATAGGTCTGCACAAAACGCGGCGACAAAATCTGCATATATCGGGCAAGAACGACGAGATCGATCCGCGAGCTGGCAAGAAGTTCAAGATGCTTCTCCTCTGCTGCCTCTCTCGTTTCAGAGACAACTGGCGTGAAGTGGAACGGAACACCATAGAACTCAGCCAGAGGCCGGGCGCTTTCATGATTGCTGACAACAAAAGCGAGCTCGCAGGGGAGTTCTCCAGTTTGGTGGCGATGGAGCAGGTCGGCGAGGCAATGCAGATAGTGCGAGACGAAGAGGGCTAAGCGCTGCGGCTCCTGCTGGAAAGTGACGGTCCAGTTCAGGCGCATCTCTGTGGCGAGCGGGCTAAAGGCGGCATGGAAATGCTCCTGGCCACAGCGCGTGTCGGCGGTCTGAAACTCAATCCGCATGAAGAAGAGGCCCAGCGCCGCGTCCTGGTGCTGGTCTGCGTTCAGGATGTTCGCGTCATACTCCTGCAGCAGGAAGTTCGCGATGGCTGCGACTAAGCCTTTACGGTCAGGGGAATCGATGAGCAGTACCGCAGTCGTCATTCAAAGTCCATCCCGTTGCTGTTCACCGGCTCTGGATCAACTGCGATCCTAAAACCTGCATGTTGCAGCGTTACTTACACCATTGTTGAACGTATGCGATCGCGCCCTCTTTGGTGTCGAATGGGTGCTGCTCCAGACCATGCGGGTAGGTATCTGAGATCCAGACGTTGTCCCACTTGTACACGTCGCCGCACGGTGTGCCATCGGTCTTGACCCACTCCGCCCAATGGATGCCGGACTCGAGCAGTACCAGGCGGGTCCCATGCGATACCTTGTCCGGGTTCGTTCGCAGCTCGGCGCGACAACCACACATGAGGAGACAAATGCATACGGCCACAAACGCCGGCTGGAAGGAGGGCAAGAGCGAACCTTCCGCGCTTAGAGATGATGTTCGCTGCAGAGGCATGTTTGAGGGTTATGATAACCGCCGCCACTCTCTTGCCGTATGACCACCCTTACCCCGAGCGGAAGTTATCGTCGTGCCTCGTCCATCGCGGCGCGGATCGTCTTCGCCATTGCACCAATGTTCTTTTCGCGAAACATATCGTCGTGGTCGCCGGGAATCCACATCGTCTTCACATCTCCGGTCGTCATTGCGCCCCAGCCAAGCGTGGGATCGAAATCAGCGTCGAGCGGAACATCTTCTGCCGGAAACAAGTAAAGATCGGACACAATCTTTGCCGGGGAATGGCGCCGGACCCCTACGCGAGTGACTAGCGCCGGGTCTTTAAGCCATTTGGGCAGCTGGATGTTCCGGCTGATGAAGTAGGTGTAAGCCTTCACCCTCGTCTCCAGCCACAAACTCTTACCCTGGTTGCCCAGTTTTTCAGCGAGGAACTCAGAGTGACTCTTCATCTTCTCGCGAAAGCCAAGCTGGCGGGCCTTGCGCAGGTGGTGCCACAGGGGAGCTGTTCTGCGGGGGCGCTGCCGGGTCTCGCTCGCCGGCTGCTCCCTGGGCGGAGCATGCTGCCTCGACCAGTACTCCGGGCAATACGTGTCGATCAGACCAAGGAAGGCGACCTTCTCGCCCAACGCTTCAAGCTGCGCGGTCACTTCAAACGCCAACAGGCCGAAGAAGCAAAATCCCGCGACGTAGTAGGGCCCTTTTGGCTGGATGTTGCGAATATGCTGAACGTAATTCTGCACCTGGTCGGTCAGAGTATAGGGCGCATGACGGTCAGAGAGTTCAAGCTCCATAACGCCATAGAAGGGCTGGTCTCCGCCAAGCGCCGCCGGGAGCGCACGATACAAGTGATAGGAGTGGATCATGAACAGAGGCGGACGATTGCCGGTCGGATGCAGCGGCAGCACCACTTGCTTTTCGATCGTGTTGCGCTGGCGCAATACGTTTGCCATCTGCTCGATGGTCGGCGCCTTGAAGATGGTGGGAACGGGAAGCACGACATCGAAGGCGGCATTGATGCGCGGCACCATCTTGAGAATCAGCAGCGAGGTTCCGCCAATGTCAAAGAAGTTCGAGTGGACGCTGATCGAAGGCTTGCCAAGGACGCCCTCCCATACCTGTGCGACCATCTCTTCGACCAGATCGCGAGGAGCGACGTACGGCTTCTCGACTGAGGCCTGAGTTGCGGCGTGTTTGTGGCCCGGCTGTGTCTGGTTCCGCTTATATGGCGGCGGGGGCAGTTCACTAAGCCGCTTGCCACCTTTTTCTACAAACAAGGTAAGCAGGCTCTGGTAGTACTCGAGCCAGCGTCTGATCGTGGCTTTGTCGAAGAGATCGGCGTTGTATTCCAGTTCCGCACGAAGACCTTCGCTGCGCTCGATCATGGCAAGCTGCATCTCGAAGGGTGTGCCCATGCTGATGCTGGGAAGTGGAGTGATAGTAAGCCCGGCCGCCTCCCGCGACTGCACGAAGGCAGTCTGGCACATGAAATAAAACTGGAAGAGCGGGCGGCGATCGTTCTGCGTGCGCAGCGTCAACTTGCGCAACAGAAGTTCGAATGGCAGATCAGCATGGTCGAGTGCTTCGAGCGTGCGGTCGCGGGTCTCCGCGATCAGGTCGGTAAGGACCGGGTTGCCGCTTAGACTCAGGCGCAATGCCACCGGACCGGCAAAGGGACCAATGAGGGATTCGGTTTCGGTGCGGCGATTGAGGACCGGAGAGCCGATGACCAGGTCTTCCGCCTCCGATGCGCGGGAAAGCATGGCGGCAAAGCAGGCAAGGGTCACGACGTACAGGGTAGTTCCATTGGTCTGAGCCAGTTGCTTCAGCGAGCGAGTAAGCGCTTCGGGAAGCAGCATCGTCTCTACGGCGCCTCTCGACGTGGGCCGGTATGCGGGCGGACGGTCAGTGGGGAAGTCGAGGACCTTGAGATCGCCGGCGAGACGGTTGACCCAGAAGTCGAGATGGGCCTTCATTGCATCGGATTCGACCTGCTCACGCTGCCAGACCGAAAAGTCGCCGTACTGTACGTCGAGAGGAACAGGCTGGAGAGCTCTGCCGGACTGAAGCTCCTCGTAGGTCGTCCACAACTCGCGCTGGATGATCTGCGCGGAGGCAGCGTCAGCCAGGATGTGGTGCAGCGTTATGACAAGAACGTGCTCCTCTTCAGAGAGTCTGCACAGCAACGTGTGGAAGAGGGGAAGTTTGTTGAGGTCAAACGGCCGATGAATCTCGCTCTGGATCGTATCCGCCATCCGCGTCGCGCGTTCCGCCTCAGTGGCACCGTCGATGGTGACCGTTTCGAGAGCGACGATATGCGCGGGATGGATGATCTGGAGAAACTCGCCGTCGCGCTCAGCAAAGGTGGTGCGGAGAGACTCATGACGGTCGATCAGGACCTGGAAGCTGCGCTCGAGCATCGGTCCGGAAAGCGGACCGTTCAGCTTCATGACGATTGGGACGTGAAAAGAAGGATTGGAGGGATCAAGCTGCGAGAGCGTCCAAAACCGTTCCTGCGCCAGGCTGCCGGGCATTGCGAGTACTTCGCCTGTGTTCGCGGACTCAACCGTCTCCGGCACGGTTGAGGAAGACACCGCTTCGCCGCCCTCGGCAGCATGATCTAAATAAGGCGAAAAGCCCGCGGTTCGAGATAGAAGTGCCCTGGTCGGTGAAAGCTGTAGGTCGGCGATCGGAACCTGGGCGTTCTCAGCGAACTGGCTAAGAATCTCCTGAAAGTGCTGCAACAGGCTCTCCGCCGTCTCCTGCTTGTATAGACAGGCCTTATATTCCAGGGAAAGGCGCCAACCGGCCTCACGTTCCACGAGAAAGAAGTTCAGATCATAGAGCGCACCCTGCGACTTGGAGGGCATGGTCGTCATCTTGACGCCATCGAACTCGAAGACAGACGGTCCATTGCGCCCATATTCGCGCTGGCAGACGAAATTGATGTTGAACGGCTGCTCGGAAGGAACATCGTTCAGTGCAAGGCTGTTCAGGACTTCGTCAAAGGGAGCGTCCTGATGAGCGAGCGCTTCCATAAGCGCCTCACGAACGCGATCGATCAGCGAAGCGGCAGAGGAGTCGCCGGAAGCGTTCGCGTGAATGACCACCTGGTTGACGAACTGGCCAATGATCGGTTCAAACTCCACACGCGTGCGGCCCGCCAGCGGGGTACGCAGTGCCATCTCCGCTTGGTTCAGATAGCGGCTGAGCAGCGCCATGCACGCAGCCATGGTCACGACATAAAACGTAGTGTTCTGCTTCTGACTCAGGTCCCGAAGACGATCGGTCAGTTGTCGCGGCAGAAGCTCGGAGACGATGCCCGCAGTGACGAGATCAGTGGCTCCTGGATTGTCTGGCAGGAGTTTGAGTTGCGGGCAGTGCGCCAGCCTCTGCTTCCACCACTCCACTTGCTTCTGAACTTCAGTCGAGGACCTCTGCTCCTGCTGCCACGCCGCATAGTCGCCGAACTGGAAGGAAAGCGGCGGAAGTGGGGAAGGCTGCCCCTTCGCGAAGGCGCTGTAGTTCGCAGCAAGCTCTTCCATAAGGACGCCGATGGACCAGCCATCGCACACGATCTGGTGAATGGTCACCGTAAGCACGGAGTGCGTCTCGGTCAGTCGGAGCAGCTTGAACCGCAGCGGTGCACCCCGGGCGAGATCAAAGGTCTGTTGCGCCTCCTGGGTGGAGATCTCGTCGAGCGCAGAGGTGCGGTCTGACTCCGGAAAGCCGGTCAGATCGATCACTTCAAGTGCAAAATCCGCGGCTGGAAAGATGACCTGTTGCGGCTGGGCGCCAGCAGCCTGTGCCGATTGAAACGTGGTGCGTAGGCTCTCCTGCCGCAGCGCGACTTCGCGCAGCGATCGCTCCAGAAGATCGGCGTTAACCGGACCTTCGAGATTCATCCGGAATGAGCCGTTATAGCGGGAGTCGGCGCGGGTGGTCTCGCTCTTCGGCCACATCGCTCGCTGAGCGGATGTGAGCGGAAAGACGTAAAACTCTTCACCGTCGATAGGAGACGCCGGGGCCATTGCGGTCAGAATAGTCGATTTGCTGCCCATCAATCTCCCGTGCCGGCATCCACTGGTTCAGGCTGGGTAGTGAGACGTGATGGTGAGATGCGGTATTTGGCGCGGGAGACGGCGGTAAGCGGAGCGGTCTTGGCCACCGGGCCGCTGGTTGCCAGGTCGGCCAGTACGGCAGATATCTTGCGATATTGCAGGATCTGGCGCGGTTTAACATCGATGCCGGCCTGGTTGGCGCGGGCGGCTATCTGGAAGACGTGGAGCGAGTCGGCGCCAAGCTCGAAGATGTTGTCCTCGATTCCGACACGGTCAAGATGCAGAACGGCGGCCCATATCTGAGCAAACTGTTCCTCTTGCGGTGTTCGCGGGGCGACGTACGACGCTCCGTGAGAGGCTGCGGAGCGGTCTGGCGCGGGCAAAGCCTTGCGGTCGATCTTGCCGTTCGCCGTCAGCGGGAAGCTCGGCAGCGTGATGAAGGCGGTTGGAACCATGTAGTCCGGAAGCTTCGAGAGCAGGAAGGTGCGTAGGTCGGCGGCCACCGGGGCCGAGCCGGAGGTGGGGATGAGGTAGGCGACGAGGCGCTTGTCGCCGGGGGTATCTTCCCGAAGCAGGACGACGGCCTGCGCGACGGAGTCGGCATTGGCAAGCGCCGTCTCGATCTCGCCAAGCTCGATGCGGAAGCCGCGCAGCTTGATCTGGCCGTCCGCGCGACCCAGGAAGTCGAACTCGCCGGTCGTGAGGCGGCGGACCAGGTCGCCGGTGCGATAGAGGCGCGGGCTGATCTCCGGCGCGATCGGGTTGGCGATGAAGCGGTCGGCGGTAAGGTCGGGGCGCTGGAAGTAGCCTTTGGCCACGCCCTCGCCGCCGATGTAGAGCTCGCCCGCAACGCCTGTGGGAACGAGCTGTTTGTGGGGGTCGAGGACATAGAACTGGGTGTTGTCGATGGGCGGCCCGACATAGACAGGGCCGGAGGTGGTGGTGACCTGCGAGGTGGCGGACCAGATGGTCGTTTCGGTGGGGCCGTACATGTTCCAGACCTCAATGCCGAGGTCAAGGATCTGATTTACGAGGTCGCGGGGCATGGCTTCGCCGCCGCACCAGGCCGTGAACTTCGGCTCTCCCTTCCAACCGGCAGCGAGCAGCAGGCGGAAGGTTACGGGCGTCGCCTGCATCACCGTCGCGCCCGCGCTGCTGAGCAGCTTGAGAAGCTCCGTTCCGTCGCTGGCGACGGGGCGGGTGGCCATGACGAGCTTTGCGCCGGTGACGAGCGGGAGGTAGACCTCAAGCGCAGCGATGTCGAAGGAGATGGTGGTGACGGCGACGAGGACATCGTTTGCGGTAAGGCCCGGCTTCTTCGCCATCGAAAGCAGCAGGTTGACGACGTTTGACTGCGTTACCTCAACGCCTTTGGGGCGTCCCGTCGAACCCGAGGTGTAGATGATGTAGGCAATTGCGGACGGGTTGTAGGTCAGGTTGAGCGGCTTGGGGTCTTCGATCTCGATGACGGGCCAGCGCTCGTCGACGCAGATGATGCGGGTGTTGACCGATGGCAGGTCGGCGGCGAGGCGCGACTGCGTCAGCACGGTCGGCTGCTGCAGGTCTTCGAAGACCATCTTGAGGCGTTCGAGCGGAAAAGTGGGGTCGAGCGGAATGTAGGTGGCTCCGGCCTTCCAGGTGGCGAGCAGGGAGACGACGAGGTCGACCGACCGCTCCATGTAGATGCCGAGGATGTGGCCCGGTTTGATCCCGGACGCGGCGAGGTAGCGAGCGAGCTTGTTGGCACGGGCTTCGAGTTCGGCGTAGGTGAGGGACTCGCCTTCGCACTGGAGCGCGACGGCGTTCGGTGTGGCTGCCACCTGCTTTTCAAAGAGCTGATGGACGCAGAGGTCGCGCGGGAAGTCGGCATCGGTCTGATTCGGGGCGACCGAGACGAGTTCGCGCTCCGCCGGGGTGAGGATGGGCAGCAGGGCGAGCGGTTGCGAGGCATCGCCTGTGAACCCGGTCAGCAGGGTCTCGTAGCAGTCCATCCAGCGGGCGATGGTGGTCTCGTCGATGAGGCCGGTGTTGTAGTCGACGTGGAGCGTAACTCCGTCGGTGGATTCGACGGCGTTGATGAAGACGTCGAAGTTGACGAAGCTCTTGGGGTTGGGATCGACCGAGGCGGTGAGGCCGGAGAAGGCGAGGTTGCCGCCGACTTTTTCGAGGTTGAACTGGACTTCGATCAGCGGCAAGCGGCTTGGGTCACGCTGGAGCGAGAGCTTTCGCACGAGCCGCCCGAAGGTGTAGTTCTGGTGGTCGTACGCGTCGAAGATAGCGGCGCGCATCTGCTGCAGGAACTCGGCGGTCGTGATGCCTTCGTGGGTGATGCCGCGGATAGGAACGAAGTTGACGGCGTGGCCGACGAGGACCTTGTCTTCGACCAGCGACTGGCCGGCGGCGGGGACGCCGACTACGATGTCCTCCTGGCCGGTAAGGCGGGTAAGCAGGGCGGTGAAGCCCGCGAGCATGGTGGCGAAGAGCGTGCACTTCTGCTGCGCCCCGGCCCGCTTGATGTCTTTGAGTGCGGCGGCGGAGATGTGCTTGCGGTAGGTTGCGCCGGGGAAGCTCTTCATCGCGGGGCGCGGGCGATCGAGGGGAAGATCGAGCAGCGGCGGCAGGACGGCGAACTGCTTGAGCCAGAAGCGCTCGTTCTTGTCGCCTTCGGTGCCGGTGAAGTGGGCCTCCTGGTCGTTGGCGTAAGCGGAGAAGGGCAGCAGGGGATCGAGCTGCGGCGCCTTGCCTTCGAGCTTAGCGGAGTAGGTTTTCGAGAGCTCGTCGAAGAGGACGTTGATGCTCCAGCCATCGAGAACCACGTGGTGCGCAGTGAAGACGAGGGCGTGAGTCTCGGGCGCGAAGCGGACGAGGCTGGCGCGGAACATGGGGCCGGTGGCGAGGTCGAAGGGCGTCTGCGCGTCCTGCCGGATGAAGGCGTCGAACCTTGCCTGCTGGGCGGCGGCGTCGAGGCCGGAGAGGTCGACGAGGGGAAGGTCAACGGGCTTCGCCGCCGCGAAGTGCTGAGTGCGGGCGGCGAGGTCGAAGGTGGCGCGGAGCGCGTCGTAGCGGGCGACCAGAGTCGAGAGCGAGTCCGTCAACACGGGAACGTTGAGCGCGCCCTTCAGATGGAGCGTCAGCGACTCGTTGAAGCTGCAATTGGCTTCGTTCGAGAGGCCGGCGGAGAGCAGGATCTCGATCTGCGATTCGGTGATGGGAGAGGTGGCGGCGTAGACGGGCTCGGCT
>CAZZYQ010000015.1:0-52726 GCA_964658395.1 uncultured Granulicella sp.
CCGGAGGCGAACCGATCAGCTTCGATACGGAGTGCTTCTCCATGAACTCCGACATGTCGAAGCGGATGAGCGACTTTTCGTTCCCAAAGAGGAACTGGGCCAGCGTGCGCGCCATCTCCGTCTTGCCGACGCCGGTGGGTCCAAGAAAGAGGAAGCTTCCAATTGGCCTTGCCGGATTCTTCAAACCAGCGCGAGAGCGGCGAATGGCGCGCGACAGCGCCGAGATTGCCTTGTCCTGCGAGATGACCCGCTTGTGCAGCTCTTCTTCGACGCGGAGCAGCTTCTGGGTCTCTTCTTCTTTAATCGAGGTAATCGGGACGCCGGTCCAGCGGCTGACGACATCTTCAATGTCCTCGCGCGTGACGATCCCGGCAGAGGAGTCATCAAGGTGGTACTTGTCGCGGAGCGCACGAAGGTTTTCCCGCTCCTTACGCTCCTCGTCCGAATAGAAGCGGGCCTTCTCGAACTCGTGGTTCGCGATGGCGTTCTCCATTCGGTGGACGATGAACTTGATGCGCTTCTGGACTTCTGTCAACTCCTCGGGCAGAGAGGTCTGGCGGAGTTTGACGCGGGCACCGGCCTCATCGATCAGGTCGATGGCCTTGTCGGGAAGGAAGCGGTCGGGAATGTAGCGGCTGGAGTGCGAGACGGAGAAGTTGATCGCGTCGTCCGTGTAGCTGACGGCATGAAACTTCTCGTACTTCTCCTTGATGCCCATGATGATCTTGACCGCATCTTCTTCGTTTGGCGGCGGAACTTTGACCGCCTGGAAGCGCCGTTCCAAAGACCGGTCCTTTTCGATCGACTTGCGATACTCGGCCGGCGTAGTTGCCCCAATGCACTGGATCTCGCCGCGACTAAGTGCCGGCTTCAGGATGTTGGCCGCATCAAGCGAGCCCTCAGCTGATCCCGCGCCGACGAGAGTATGAAGTTCGTCGATGAAGACGATGGAGTTCTGGTTCTCCATCAACTCTTTCATGATTGTTTTCAGGCGCTCTTCGAACTGGCCGCGATACTTGGTGCCAGCCACGATAAGCGATAAGTCGAGCGCAAGAACGCGCTTGTCGGCGAGAAAGCTCGGCACCTCGCCGTCCGCGATCTTCTGGGCCAGGCCCTCGACGATGGCGGTCTTCCCGACCCCCGGTTCGCCGATCAGCACAGGGTTGTTCTTGGTCCGGCGGCAGAGGATCTGGATCACGCGATCCACCTCTGAGTCGCGACCTACCAGAGGATCAAGCTGCTGGTCCATCGCCGACTGGGTCAAGTCGCGGGAGAACTCTGCCAGCATGCTTTGCTCGTTGCGCTGGCCCTGTTTGCCAGCCGCCTGCGCTGCCGGTACTTTCTCCTGGGTGGTGCGCTGAAGTTCTTCGCGAATTGCCGGCAGCCGCAAGCCCCGCTCCTGGAGTATCTCGGCGGCAAAGCACTTTTCCTCGCGCAGCAGGCCGAGAAGCAGGTGCTCCGTTCCAATATGTTTGTGCGACAGGCGCTCCGCTTCTTCCGCCGCATACGCCAGCACTCGCTTGCACTCATTCGACAGGGGAAGGTCGACCGAGGTGGAAACCTTCTCCCGGATTGTGGTGTGCCCTTCGATCTGTTTACGAATCGACTCCACTGAAGCGTGGGAACGCAGGAACCGATTTGTAAGCGCTTTGTCCTCCCGCAACAACCCGAGCAACAGGTGCTCAGTCTCGATGTAAGGCGACCCGAACTGACTGGCCTCATACCGCGCGAAGAAAATCACGCGCCGCGCCTTCTCCGTATAGCGTTCGAACATGTTTCCCCTTCACAGACTTGGCAGCCACTCGATCAAACGATCAAAGTGGAAGCCATAGGTGCATCGAACCCAACGATTCAGGCCTGCCCGGACCCTGAAGAGGCCCGGGCATCCATCCGATTCCTCTAGTGTATTCGTCCAGCTTTGGCTCGTAAAACTACACTTTGGTAGGCGAGCAAAAGTTACCGCTACGTTACATCAACGACCGGCCTCTTCGCTAGACTCAAGTCGGTCCAGGCTGCTTCGCACCGGAGCAGAGCGCGAGCGATACCGCCCGGACGCTGTCTGGCGGGGAATGCGCCCGGCTCAGCGGCCGGTCAGGATCTGAAGAAGAAGCCAAAGATTGAGCCCGGCAATCACAAAGGCCACTCCATAGCCCAGCATCTTGGTCACTGCCGCGTTGACAAACGCCCCCATCCGGTCAGGGTCGCTGGTAAACTGTACCAGCGGAAATACCGCGAAGCTGAGTTGCATGCTCAGCACCACCTGGCTCAACAGCAGCAGATTCGTCGTTCCCCTGGCTCCGTACAGAGACGTCACCACCACCGTGGGCACAATGGCTAAAGACCGCGTAATCAACCGCCTCTGCCATCCCGGCAGCTTTATCTGCAGAAAACCTTCCATTACTACCTGGCCGGCCAGCGTTCCCGTAATGGTAGAGTTCTGGCCGGAGGCGAGCAGCGCGACTGCGAACATCGTACTGGCGCCTGCAACACCCAGCATCGGTGAGAGCAGTTTGTAGGCGTCGCCGATTTCGGCGACTTCGGTGTGCCCGCCGCGGTGAAACACAGCCGCTGCTACAACCAGGATCGCAGCGTTGACAAACAAGGCCAGCACAAGGGCGAGTGTCGAGTCGATGTTCGCAAACCGTATCGCCTCCCGCTTTCCCGTTTCGGTTCGCGGATAGTTCCGGGTCTGTACCAGCGAAGAATGCAGGTACAAGTTGTGCGGCATCACCGTCGCGCCGAGCATGCCGATGGCGATATACAGCATGACCGGGTCACTGGCGAGCTTGCGCGAGGGGACGACGAGGCTGGTCAACAGCGGCACCCACTCAGGCCGCGAGAGAAACACTTCGAGACCAAACAGCACCGCGATTGTGCCAATCAACACGATGACCAGCGCTTCGAGATAGCGGAAGCCCTTGTGCTGAAGCAGGAGAACTACGAGAACATCGACGCCCGTAATCAGCACGCCCGCGGTGAGCGGAATGCCGAACAGGAGCTGGAGCGCGATTGCCGAGCCAATCACCTCCGCCAGATCGCACGCGATGATCGCGACCTCGGCAAACAGCCAGAGTACAACTGATAAAGGCCGGCTGTACGACTCACGACACGCCTGCGCCAAGTCCCGCTCACTCGCGACGCCGAGCTTAAGGGAAAGGCTTTGCAGCAGGATCGCCATGAGGTTTGAGATCATGATGACGAAGAGCAGCGTGTAGCCGTACCGCGAGCCGCCAGCAAGATCGGTCGCCCAGTTTCCCGGGTCCATATAGCCGACCGAGATCATGAATCCAGGCCCGATGAAGCCTAAAAGCCGTCTCCACAACTGCGGGGCCCGCGACACCGTGACCGACGAGAAGATGTCCGGCATGGAACCGGTCGCAGCTTGGACGGGCTGTTCAGTAGAGGTAGGCATCGAGGAAGACCCGCGCATACAGTATGCCACATGGTAAACCATGGTTAAGCCATCTTATTGCCTCAGGTTGTTCAGAATGAGGACCTATGCGACCTTGACCCAGACTCGCTCCGCAGCGTTCCGGCCCAACGTCACCTGCCCTCCGGGCGTATGGATGCTCAGGGTGTCGTCATAGTTTCTCCCCAGCACGACCACCGCTGCTCCGGGTCCGATCCCCAGTTTGTGCAGGAATTCAAGCAGCTTCGGGTCCCGCTCATACAGGCTGGCGACCGTGTACCTGGTCTGCTCGACAGCATCTGTCAACGCGAGTGTGCCCCGCTTCCGACGCTGTGCAGGGGTCTCCGGAAGAACGCCGTTGCCATGAGGACAAATCCCGCGGTCACCAAGCTTCTCTATGAGCTTGGCTTCAAAGGCGGGCGAGACGGCGTGCTCCAGACGCTCCGCCTCGACATGGATTTGGTGCCACTCCATGCCGAATATCTCGGAGAGCATCCTCTCAATCAGGTGATGCCGCAGCGCCGTCCGGTACGCGGTCTCCTTACCCTTTGCGGTAAGCCGAAGTCCCCCGTCCGCCTTGGAGTTGATATATCCATCCTGCTTCAGCCGCTTGACCGCCTTCGTTACCGCCGGCGGAGACACGTCCAGCCAATGCGCGAGCAGCGTAGGGATGACCGTATGCCCTTCACTTTCTGCTTCGAGGAAGGCCTTTAGATAGTCTTCCTTTGAGATAGTGATCGACTCTGACATAGATCACCATATTAACCTAGGTGAAGACCTTATCGCCGCTGTCGCCGTTTGAAAAGGGTTACCTCAGGAAAGTCTTCCCGTACCCGCACCGGAGCCGTTTCCTTCCAGCCTGCTTGACCTGCACAGCGCACCGGAGACGCCCCCTTGCGAAGGGCGCGGGCGTTGGCCATGCCGCTCTAACCCAATCGGGAATCAAACTGCAGACACAGGCATCGAGAGCGTGACCTGGGTACCTCGACCTGGCTCGCTTGAGATCTCTACATTGCCGCCGTGCAGCTGAGCGATGCTTTTCACGATGGCCAGACCGAGACCCGTTCCTCCTGAGTTGTGGGAGCGCGACGAGTCGACACGAAAGAAGCGATCGAAGATTCTGGGAAGTGCCTCCGCAGGAATACCGATGCCGGTATCGGACACTTCGATACGGATCATAGTTGCCGTCGTCGTCGCGCAGATCGCGACCTCTCCGCCAGGCGGCGTGTGCGCCACTGCGTTCGACACCAGATTGCCGATGGCCCTCTGCAACAGAGCTCGATCCAGTTCGGCGACTGCAGGCGCGGATTCGTTTACGGTGAGGGTCACCATGGCATCCGCCGCGGAACCCTCGTAATAATCACGCACCCGGGCCAATAGTTCACCAACGTTGACGGGCTCGCGGCGAAGATTCGACAAGGGACTCTCAGCGCGGGCGAGAAAGAGCAGGTCGCCAATAAGGTCAGACAGGCGCACGGCTTCTTCAAGACAGGACTCAACCACCTCGCGGTACTCGCTGGCGGTGCGTGCGCGGACCAGGGCCACCTCCGCTTCCCCGCGGATGTTGTTGACCGGCGTTCTCAGGTCGTGAGCAATGTCTGCGGAGAATCTCGAGATACGCTCGAAAGATTCTTCCAGGCGGTCGAGCATCTCGTTGAAGGTGCCTGCAAGCGCCGCCAGCTCAAATGGGTAGCCCTCCGGATGGATCCGCTCGCGCAAGTTCGTAAAACTGATGTGGCGGGCCGTGGTGGCCATCTCTTCGACCGGCCGGATGCCTTGTCGCGCAATCCTGTATCCGACGAGGGGAAAGAGGATGAAGGTGGCGATCAGAATAGCCCAGAACCAAGCTCGATAACGCGCCAGCAACTCTTCTTCCTCTGAGATGTCCACGGCGATCTGTAGCTTATCCAGCTGTCCGGGGCGGCCGCCGACTGGCGCAGTGGCGCTGATTACCCGGAACGCGCGGCCGTCTTTTCCTGTCATGCGCACGGTCCGCTCAGGGTGTCTTCCCGTTGCCGCGCTTAACTGAGCCAGGTCGAGCTGCTCCGCCATTCCCGGTGTAATCATCAGGGGCATGTTACTGCTGTCCAGCAGCTGGATGTAGAACTGTTCATAGCGCCGCGCTGCGGTCTCCAGTTCAACCTCTTCGCGCAAGCCGTCTTCGTCGTTCG
Source organism: uncultured Granulicella sp. (assembly GCA_964658395.1). Classification (GTDB taxonomy): domain Bacteria; phylum Acidobacteriota; class Terriglobia; order Terriglobales; family Acidobacteriaceae; genus Edaphobacter. The sequence continues at coordinate 5,581 of CAZZYQ010000015.1, forward strand.
GCCTTTCCAGAAGCATCGTGCTGAGCACGTGGACCTTGTCCGCTAAAAACAGGTCCGTGCTCTTGTCCAGTTCGTTGACCAATACAAGGTAGAGACTGATGGTCGCAAAGGCAACCAGAAACAGTCCGGCAAGTGCGTACCCGGCCGTCAATTTGAAGGCAAGCGTCCGCCACAAGCGTGAAATCGGCGTGAGGCTACTGTCCAGCTTCCAGGACATAGCCCGCGCCTCGAACGGTGTGAATCAGCTTGAGGGGGAAGGGATCGTCAACCTTGCTGCGCAGCCGGCGCACGTTCACGTCCACCACATTGGTGTCGCTGTCGAAGTTCATGTCCCACACTGCCTCTGCGATCAGCGTCCGCGAAAGCACCTCGCCTGCACGTCTGGCAAGCAGGGAGAGCAGGAGAAACTCTTTGGAGGTCAGTTCCAGTCTCTGCCCGGCACGGACTGCGCGCTGGCGAAGAACGTCAATCTCCAGGTCGCCCAGACGGATGCTCTCCTGCGTGCGCGGGGGGCCGCGGCGCAGAACGGAGCGCACTCGCGCTAGAAGTTCCGAGAAAGCGAAGGGTTTAACCAGATAATCGTCCGCCCCGAGCTCGAACCCGCGCACTCGTTCGTGGACTGCATCTCGCGCGGTAAGAAGAATCACTGAAGTGGGCCCGTGTTGCTTGCGCAGCCGGGTCAGTACTTGCCAGCCGTCCATGTGCGGGAGCATGACGTCAAGAATAATCAAGTCAAAGGCCGACTCACGCGCAAGATGGTAGCCATCCAACCCGTTCCCGGCCACATCGACGACAAATCCTGCTTCGCTCAGTCCCTTCTTCAGAAAATTTGCCGTCTTGGCTTCATCTTCGATTACTAGAATCTTCATAGATCCTCTTGATGGTTCCCAATGCTTGCACTATTTCGGGTCAGCTTTCGTGCTTGTGTTCTGCCGAACATAGATGAGCGTCTGCTTGGCGGCTCCGGGTGCGGAGTTCTCCCGAATCCTTTCCAGCGATGCGCCATTGTCGATCAGCTTCCATCTCTCCTGAGACAGGATGATGCGGCCATCCTCATGCTCCTCAACGGAAAAGACAAGACTCTGATCCCGCCACACAACTGAGGTGTGAAACTCGTCACCGTCAGCCCCGGTCGTGACGGAAACCGCGCCGTCGGTTGTGTAGGACTGGACTGCGTGCCTCGATTTGCCGTCGCCACGCAGCACGTCGGTCTCGACGGTCAGGTGCGGATCTCGATGTTGGATGTGCAGGGTGACAGCGCCCGTTCGAGCGGGAAGGGAACGGCTGTTGCTCAACTGCCAGGTTCCACTGAAATCAGGGTTGACTGGCGAGCAGAAGCTAGGAACAGCAACGTTCACCACAAAAAGTACGAGTAGAAGCAGCCGCGAAGGCGATGGTTTCGTCATCTCTAAAGTCGTCCTCTTCACCCTCTTCTCTGTTCAAAACTGCAGCCGTACGGCGAACTGCATCTCGCGAGGAGTTCCCGAACCAACCGGAGTGATGGGCGAGACGATGGCCGTGTTCAGGTTGATTGCGTTGATGATGCTGCCGAACGAAGCGGTGTTTGCGGCATTGAATGTCGCCTGGGGCTGCCCCAACTGGGGGTGATTGAAGATGTTGTAAAACTCCGACCGGAACTGTAGCTGCGCGCGCTCAGAGAGCGGAAATGTTTTCGCCGCTCCCATATCGATCTGCCATGTGCCGGGACCGCGAACGAAGTTGCGCGGTGCGCTGCCGAACTCGCCCTTCTTTGGAACGGCGAAGGCGGCCGGGTTGATCCACCGAGTCACACTCCGTCCACCGGCCGGCCTGATCGAAACACCAGGGACGAGGTCCGGACGCTGCGTGCCCGAGTTTCCATCGGGTGCGGTGTAGCTGCCCGGAAGAAGCACGTTGACCGGAAATCCTGTGCGTGCCAGTGCGGTCGAACTAAGCTGCCAGTTCCCCAGAACCGTGGCCGCGATGCCGCGATCGTTCAGCAATGCTTTGCCCCGGCCAAACGGGAGCTCGTACACCGCGTTTCCGTTGATCACGTGCCGGGCGTCCCAAGCGCCGCTTGCCCATTCGCAGGACAAACAAGCGGCGTTCTGCGGGGATATCTCGTCGCCGTCTCCGCTGCCGTTTGAGCCGTTGTCGAGCTCATGGGTGTATGCATAATTCGCCGCGACGAGCAGCCCATTGGAGAAGGAGCGGCGCAGAGATAATGACAGCCCGTTGTATGAGCTTGCCCCGACCGATCCGCGCCATCCGATGGCCGGAGCGAAGTTCGGATACTGCGCTATTCCAGTCGCCGGATCGAGAAGATTGACAACACTGGTGTCGAGCAAATGTACGCCGTGGCTTCCGAGATAGGTCGCCGTCCCGACGAAGTTCGAGGGCAGCACGCGCTGCAGCGAGAGGTTCCATTGGTCGACGTAGGAGTCTTTCCGATCTCGCTGTTCTGCGCTTGGAGAGATCTTGCCAGCGCCTGTGAAGAACGGATCTACCGGATAGCTCACCTGCAGGGTCTTGGTGCTGGTGACGGAGTAGGAGGGTACTTCGTTCTTGGCCGGCAGGTTCTGATCATCCAGCTGTCCATCTTCGTGGTAGATCCCGAAGCCAGCGCGCACGATCGTCTTTCTGTCCGCCGCCGGTGACCAGGCAAGACCGACGCGCGGATCGAAGTCACCGTAGTTCTGCTTGCCAAAGCTGGCGCCAACGCCGCAGAAGCCCTGAGGACCGCACGTGCCGAAGTCAAAGGGGTTCGCCTTGCCGTGCGCCTCGTTGAACACCTGGAACACGGTATAACGTGCGCCGAGATTCAAGCTGAGATTTGCTCGGACCTTGAACTCGTCCTGCACATAGCCGACGATCCAGTTCTTACGCAGATCGTTTACGGGCAAAGCCCCGGACAGGCTCGCCTTCGCGACCTGGTTTGCCGCCAACGCTGCCAGCGACGAAAACGTTACCGTGCCGTGATCGCCGTAGTTCTGGTTCAGTTGAATGTGGCGGACTTCCACGCCCGCCTTCAGCGTCTGCCGTCCATGAATCAAAGTCAGATTGTCGATGTACGAGAAGGAATTGCCGACGTAGATCGTGTTGTAGTCGTAGTTTTGGGTCACAAGGCTTGAGAGCGGGCCTCCTGTGACGGCGACCTGGTAGATCGAGCCTGTCTGGCTGCTGTTGTAGGTGTTGGAGCTCGAACGGTTGTACCCGAACTTCGCTTCGTTCACTACAGTCGGGCTGAAGACGTGAAGTAGCTCGATCGCTCCATTGACTGGCGTGGTCACTCTCTGCTGCAGGTCCGTGGCGGCGGCCGAAAACGGCTGCGTGTTGACAGACCGGTCATAGTTGAACCGCGCGAACGCGGTAGTGCGCGGCGAGAAATGATGGTCGAGCCGCAGCATCGCTGAACTCTCATTGACCACCTGGGTACAGGAGCAGGTCAGCAGGTCGTAGTCTGCGTAGTTAGGGTCGTTTGGGTCAGTGGCAGGGGTATAAGGAGTCAGAGTTGTCTTCGGGCCGCCAGTTGGATAGGCATTCACGATGGCATAGACAGGGGACGAGACCGGAACGGTCGCTCGAAATGCCGCGCTCGGAACAACCCCGCTTACCGGATAGCCCCAGACTTGGCGGTACGCCTCAGAGGCGAGGAAGAAAAAGGTCTTGTCGTGCACAATTGGTCCGCCAAATGAGCCCCCGAACTGGTTCAGCCGCAAGGGCTGCTGCGGCTGGCCGTGCGACGCCCAGGAGGGTTCGGGCGCGTCGAAGTAGTCGTTGCGGAGGAACTCGAAGAGCCGCCCGTGAAACCGGTTTGTGCCGGAAAGCGAAGTCACGGCAAGCTGCGCTCCGCCCGTGGCGCCTTCTTCCGCCGTCGCTAGAAGGGTGTCAACGCGAAACTCTGCGATAGCGTCGAGAGGAATGGCAAGCCGGGTCCAGGCGCGCTGTGTCTGGTTGGCGATGTTGGTCGCATCGACGCCGTCATAAGTGAAGTTGCTGTCATCCAATCCTCGTCCAGCAAAGCGAACGGACCGTTGATTGCTGCCGCCGGTGTCGATCGCACCAGGAACGTATGCCGTCAGAGCTGCCCAATTCCTACCGTTCAGGGGAAGTTCGTCGGCCTGCCTTCTCTCAATTAGTCCCGTCACTGCACTCGTGCTGCCGTCAACCAGCTTTGAACTGGTGGGCACTTCCACATGCTCTTCGCCGCCCGATACCCGAAGAGAGGCGTCAAGCGTCCGGGTTCTCCCGATCACCTGTTCTACGTCGACGTACGTAAGGGTGCTGAAGCCGGGATGCTCGAACGAAATGGTGTAATTCCCAACTGGAAGCGCGGGAATCGTATATCTGCCGTCAGCGGACGAGAGCGTTTCCCGCCGCAGTTGCGTGGCATTCTCGACGGCAGTTACGCGTGTCTGTCCCAGCAGCCTGCCGGATGGATCGGTGACGAGACCAGCTAAGGTGCTCCGATCGACCTGGGCGACGGCTTGGTTTGACGATGTGAAGAGCACAAGAGCGGAGAAAGAGAACAGGGCGCGGAGCGTTTGCATCGGAGCCTCGAAACTGAAGTGATAGATGGACTGAAACGCCCGGACTGAGCAAACCTGAGCGTTGGACACTTCATGAACTCTCGATCTCTTTTTTGCCGTTCACGAAGCTGTCACGAACATGACACTTTCGTAACGTACGACACCGCTTGTTACAGTCCGGGAAACGGATTGTTAAACAACGGTTCTACTTTGATTTCCCGAAGCATTTTCCAGTCTGCCGAACACGCGCTGCTCAGATGATGGAGAGTTGCCTCGTCCCCTGAACCCGTTGTTTGCCCGGGATCTCCAAACGAACAAGCCCGTGGTGTTTGTGAGCGCAGAACGCGAGCCCGGATTCAGGTTCAAAGTCTGTGGTTGAGCTGCTGGCAAGATGACGAAATCGTAATGTATCTGTCACGCCGCCGTTCGCTGAGCGCTCATAGTCTCGGATTGTGCAAGGTCAGTCGCGGCATTCAGTACGTTCTTACCTTGCGCGACCGATCTGCTTACGCGCACCCACGCATTGTGATGTTGATATCTCAGCGCCGAAAGTGCGTCCATGTCCAAGATCGAACCAGAACTCTTGAAGGAGAGCGCTGTATGTCTCGAAAATCGTTTTTGAAGAAGCAACCGAATAAGCCTGTGAACGTGCTCCGTTCCGAAGGGCTGGCCCTGGTAGCCGGCCTGCTGTCCGTGGGGCTCGCCACCTCAGCGTTCGGCCAGTCCGAGCAGTTCCCCACATACACCGTTGGTCCGCAGCCGAACGGTTCTTACGTCGTCAGCAATGGCACGATCATCACACCGGCGGGCACGCAGGTAGACCTCGGGATCCGCGTCCGCGCCAAGGCTGTTGCGCTGAACCCAAACACCAAGACCTCTACCGCTGCCGTGCTTACCATGGGAACTTCTGCGGCGAATGGCAACGGAGTCGTTGAAGTCTTCAACACCAAGACCGGTGCTGTCTTGCAGAGCTACAACAGCCTTGCCGGCACTGACTCCAGCGGCAGCCACGTAGGCATTACCTACAGCCCGGACGGCAAATATCTGCTCTTCAGCCAGGACAGCAGCTACGTTGCGATTGCGAAGGTCGACGCTTTAACCGGCCTGCTTTCAGACTACGCTCACGTCAGCGTTCCGATCGCCGGCACGCTCACAACGATCGAAGGCCAGCCCTTTGACTACAAGCTGAACAACGTCACTTGCCTCCCCTACAGCGCTCCGGGTACGGACGGCAGCTACGCACACAGCTGCGGCCACACCTCAGGACCGTTTGGCGGGACATCCTATCCGATGGGCATCGCGGTCTCGCCGGATGGAAAGACGGCCTACTCTGTTCTCGACGTAAACGATACGCTCGCCAAGATCGACTTGACCGCGGCGCAGCCGGTTCAAGGCCCACAGGTCCGGGTTGGCAACGTTCCGCATAGCGTCGTAATTTCGAGTGATGGCAAGACGGCGTACGTCTCGAACGAGGCCGGCAGAATCGCCGTACTGAGCGACAGCCGCCAGTACTCCGATGGCACACCGGTTGTGGCAGATTACACCACCGGGTCCACCTCGACCGGGACCGTATCTGTCGTTGACCTGGCGTCCTTCAAGGTGACGAAGACCATCAACACCGGGCTGCATCCAACCGGAATGGCTTTCTGGAACAACTACCTGCTGGTAGCAAATGCCTACGATGACAGCATTACGGTGATCGACACGACGTCCAACCAGGTAGCGCGCACGCTCGATCTGGGACTGCCGATAAAGATCCCGGGCGAGAAGAAGGCCGCCTTCGGTGCTGGACCAAACTCCATCGCCGTCGACAGCAGCCAGAACATTGCGTATGTTGCTCTCTACAACGCGAACGCTATCGCTGTAGTTGACCTCGACAGCGTAACCAAAAAGCCCGTCCTCGGTTACATCCCAACCGCTTACGCACCCAGTTCGGTCGTACTCGATCATGCGGCAGGTTCTCTGATTGTGGCCAACGATAAGGGTGACGGCACCAAGGGCATTCCTCCGCACAACTCCTTTGAGACGGACCATGGTGTGACCAGCTACAACACGCACCAGGACCTTGGTACGGTCAGCATCATCCCGTTGCCGAGCGTTGATAAACTCGCCATGTGGACCGACCAGGTCTACCTGAACAATCACTGGGACCTGGCGGAGAACATCAAATCGGCGGGCGGCGGCAACCCAAATGCCAAGGCTCTTGCATTGCCAAAGAAGATTGGCGATCCTTCGCTCATCAAGCACGTCTTCCTGATCATTCGCGAAAACCGCACCTATGACCAGATTCTGGGCGACGTAGTCGGGGGCAACGGCGATCCAACGCTGGCAGTCTTCGGTGGGAACGTGACACCGAATGCGCATGCACTGGTACAGCGCTTCCCGCTTCTGGACAACTTCTACAACGCCAGCCGCCAGTCGGCCGACGGCCACAACTGGATCGTCCAAGCCATCGCACCGTACTCCGATGACATTCAGTCTCCGGACTGGGTCCGCGACTATCCTTCAAACGGTGGTGACGCGCTCGCTTATCAGAAGAAGGGTCATATCTGGGACCAGGCAGTCAAGGCCGGTATCACCTACAAGAACTTCGGCGAGTACATCGAATACAACACGTTCCATGTGCCTGGATGCACGCCCATTCACGGGTTTAGTGGCAGCTGCCATCCCACATGGAGCCAGTTCTACGCAGATACGCAGGCGTATGAATCGAAGAAGGAGCCGCAGCTGAAGTACTTCAACACCATCGGCTCGCACACTCCGCTTAGAAACCTGGGCTACCACACTGTCGGAAACTACCCCCAGTTCGACCTGGATATTCCTGACCAGTATCGAGTCGATGTATGGGAACAGAACTTCAACAAGGACGTAAAGAACGGAACTGTGCCGCAGCTGACCACCCTCTGGATCAGTTCGGACCACACCGGCGGCCCGCCCACAGCAGTAGCCATGCAGGCCGATAACGACCTCGCCCTTGGGCGCTTCGTCGATATCATCAGCCACAGCAGCGTTTGGGATTCTTCGGCGATCTTCGTCGAAGAGGACGATGCGCAAAACGGCGTTGACCACGTTGACGGTCACCGCAGCCCCGGTTACGTCATCAGCCCGTATGTAAGACAAGACGGGAACGTTGACTCCACCCACTATAACCAGGTGAACATGACCCGCACGATCGAGCAGATTCTTGGTCTTCAGCCAATGAACCAGTTCGATCTCGTGGCCTCGCCAATGAAGACTCTCTTCCTCGATTTGCCGCCAGCCGATAACTTCAAGCCATGGTCGCATGTGCCGAACCTGATTCCGCTGGATCAGGGCGTCACGACCACGGCCACTGCCGCGCTAAGCAAGGACGAAAGCCCGACAGTCAAGGCCCTGCGCGTAGGTTGGATGAGAAAGAAAGCACAGGTCTTCGCCGGCAAGCACAACAAGCCGGACTCTGAGGATCCGGACACCGTCAACCACCTCAACTGGTACGAGGCCACGGGCTTCACCCGGCCGTATCCGGGCGAGACCAAGGTTCGTCCCGCCAGCGACTTCAACAACCGTAAGGCTCCTGCCGGCGATAAAGACGACGACGGCGAATAATCGACCTAACTTCAACCGCCCTCTCTCCGCGATGCGGAGAGAGGGTTTCTCTTTTTGGCCTATCGGTAGAATTGGCGTTGCAGCTGCTGCAACGACCCACCGGGCGGCCCAGATGCTAGTGGCATGTTGAGCTCCGCTCTATCTGTAACCAGTTTCGCTGATGTGGATCTATCCTGGAAAACGTCCTCGCATGCGCTGGGCTCTGGCGTGTAGTCTTTCCTTCCTCAACGAGGTGGCTCCCTTGGTGAAGGGATGAATCAACAGCCTTGAGGGTTGGAGACTTGCGGCGGTACATAGAAGCTGCGCGTCGATGAAGCCGAGTTGGCAGCTTTCATCAGCAACAGTGTGAAGCGGATGTAACTCTCACTGAGATGGACTTTCCCGAGCGTCGACCATCGCAGTCAGTCCAATCGCAGTCAGTCAGTCCAACGGGCCCGTGGCCGACAAAGGGAATCTAGAGCACGTGCGTTCGCGAATGCTGATCGGTGAGGCCTTAGCAAATGCTACCGCTTTCCGGATCGTCGAAGAGATGCAGGAGACGTTCTGGCGAGACGTTGTCCCTGAGCCGACTGGTTCCGTTGCGACCTTGAGTGATGTTACGGCCACTTCAACATCGCAGAAAACCGGGTCATACAGAGCATTCATAAAGCCGAGTTCAGATTCGCACCTTACTCTCGGTTTGAAGGAACTGGAGCAAGCTTCTCCTGCATCCAGTTCAGGATGCGTGCCTCGCGCATCGCCCTTTCACGATAATCCTCTTCGCTCGTATATCTGACGTACGTGGCAGTCGATGGCAGTGAATCGTGAATGGCCTGGGCCGCGCTCTCGGGTGTGGACAAGTTCATCGTGCTTTGCTGCAAACGAAGTGTGCGGTTGCGGAGTTGCTTGATGGCTGCGACTGGCTCCAAAGGTGCGAGGGCGCCCAACGATTTCGGCGCGAGCAGAGGACCTCTTTCGGTCTCCAACAGAACTGGCGAAGAACGAAGAAAGACAGGCCAGTCTCCCCAGGGATCGATCACATCCACTGCTTTAAGCCGCTCCTCCACGCTGGCACTGAGGAGCGCGATTGTGCCGCCTGAGCCTTGTCCAAAGATGCCATAACGCGAATGATCCAGGTCCTTCCGGGTGTCCAGATAATCCAGCATAAGCTGAACGTCATGCACGCTCTCAGCCAGCGTCTCCGGCAACTCGGTAGCGAACGTTTCTTTCCAGGGACGATCGTGGTATCTCTGCCCGGTCAGCGCGGAGACGAAGCCAACGGCTGCAAATCCGTGCTGAGTCACACTGCGGCACCAGGCGTCGCTCTTAAAGTGCTCCGCGCCGCCTGGCCATGTATACAGGAAGATCACGGCTGGAGGCCTGACGGAGTTTTCCGGGCGCACAATGTACACGTCGATCGGGTCGCCGGACCGCCATTGCACTTGAAGAAGTTCGCGCGTGAAACCCGGCTGGGTCTGGACCCCTGCCTCTATTGGGTTCGCGGGACCGAAGTCGCTGCGGCTCACTGCGAGTTTGGTCCAATCTTCTTTGTGGAGGGAGATTTGACTTTGCACCATCGTCGAGAACAGGCCGATGGACAGTGCAAGGCAGCAAGAGAATCGTGGCATAGACGTTAGGTGTTCCCTGAAAAAAATATGCGGACAGTCGATGATGACCTGTCCGCATGATTCCTTGATGAATACAGCCTAGTAGTGCACGGGAGAAGTCTCGATCGTGTTCACCGGGGTCGCTCCAGGTGCGGTGTAGACGATGGTTCCGCCTACGTCGCCGCCGCGCTCGTTTACGCCGCCGAGTGTGCGGCCAACGAGACTGCGGCTGCCGCAGGTCACGGTGCCGGGACGCGTACCGTTGTTGGCACCCGTCGCAACAATACCGTAGCTGGGAGCCGAAGTGGAGGTGCTGGTGATGGTGAAGTGCTCACGATAGACGGAGAGACCGGGCTCGTCTTTGCTGGCGGTCACACCGCAAGACGCCAGATAAGGAACGAAGTCCGGCAGCGTGTGGTCTGCAACATAGCCCGCCTTGGTTACCAGTGCTTGCGCGTTGGTGGGATTATTTCCGGTTGTGTCGGTGATGACGCGATACTCAGACCACGCCTTGTAGTTGCCCTGGCGAAGATTGTAGAAGGTCGTTCCGGGGACGGCAGGGGCGCAGGAGAAATTGGAGTTGGTCGACGATCCGCACACCGGGATAACGCCCGTGTAGTTGACCGTTGAGGAGTTCTGGAGAGGATCGAGGTTGTCGAGTTCAAGGTACTTCGTGGTGGCCACGTTTCCGCCGTTCGCTGCGGCCTTGGAGTTCAACGCTTCGTACGAGAAGAAGACGTAGCCGATACCGCCCGGCTGTCCGTTTACACCCTTCACCGCATCACCCGTTCCGATGGCGCGCTGACGGAGGCCGGTGCCTGAGCCGCACTTCAAGCTAAGCGGGTTGTAGGTCTGGCCTGAAGGCGGGGTCCTGCCTACCAGGACACCCTGTTCCTGTGACGTCTTCCAGGGAGAGGTGGTGCGGAATACGTTGAACTCCGTGGTGTTCATCGTTCCCGACAACGGTTCACGAAGAAATGGGTAGATGGCGGAGCCGCTCGGGCACGCGCCGCTGAAGTACGACAGGGCCGTGGCGCTGCTGATGTTGTTGGTGGTGGCAAAAGCGCTGCCCGAAGTGTTGTTTGCGATGAAGACGATTGGAGCTGCACCGACAGGAATCGTCAGGAAGGCTGGAACTGCCGTACCCGTGAACGGGTCCTTACCTGCAAAGGAGTCCGTGCTGAACGAAAGCTCGAAGTTCACCGGGGTCGCCTTTGATCCGGCTGTGACCGTACCCTGGATCGGAGCACCCACCAGCGTCTTCGGGCTGCTGCCGTAGCCGAGTCCGGTGTAGTTCGTAGCGTCAAGAGCAGCGAGCGACCGGCGGGTTGCAAACAGAGCATCTTCAGGGCGGATGTCCGTGTTGGCCGCCGTAAACTTCGCATTGGCGATCGCGTTGTAGACGCCCGTGGTGAGAGCCGTATCGTTTGAACCGTCATCCCATACGAACAGAGTCGTAGTGGCGCTGACGGGAAGGCTGGCGAGAGGGTTGAGGCCAAGGGTTGCGCGAGGAACCGCGCTGAACGCACGCACACCGACCGTCGAGTCGACCGAGAGAAACGCCCACACATTGCCCGTGGTCTCGCTCCAGACGACCCAGAGGTTGCCATTCTCGTTCGGGATGGGGTTGCTCGTGCCGCCACGGCTGTCAACGACGAACGCGTTCCCGCCGCCCTTGACCGTGTAGTGCTTCGCAGAGCCGTCGGTCTTGGCGAGCTGGTAAGCGGCCTCAGCGAACACGCCGTACTGGGCGGAGGAACCGACAGTAAGAACCTTGATCTGGTAGGTCGATGCAGCGTGAGCGGCACCGGTAAAGACGGCCGCGCCTGCAAGCAGGCACGGAAGAGCGAACAGCTTCGAGAGCTTCATAAAACACTCCTGAGATTCCGGTTGAGAAGTTCTTGATAGAAAGCCACGTAAATAGGCGTGGGTGAGGGCTACCGAATGCTGCTAATGAATGTCACCGGCGAAGCTCATCTGAGAACTGCTCGCCGAAGAACACCTTCGGTCGAGTCAGCACGATCGCCGCTTCTGCGAAAGATCGAACGGTAAGTGTCCTGTCAATGCTTCTAAGGTGCGACTCACTAACGTCGCAATCATGCGTGCTAGGCAGGTAGCTGTACATGAACCGCGCATTAAAAATGCGCAAATTACAGCGCGGTAAATCGTGCGTGAATTAGTTCTGGAGTTAGCGAAGATGTAACAAAGCTGATGCTAGATAGAGTCACTGCCCCGCCATCGCGGATGAAAGACAATCCCCCGAAAGTGACACGCGTCACGTCGCGGCACTGTGCGCGCACCAATACCACCGAAGAGGAAGCGATTGCCGACGATGTCCAAGCTGTTCCAAACGTGCGTGTATCTCCTGCTGCTTGCAACTGCTGTCGTTACGCATGCGCAGACCGCCCGCTTCACGGGCCAGGTAACAGACGAGCAGAGCGCCGTGATTCCTGGTGCAACCGTCCAGGTCACCAGCATCGACACAGGCAACAAGCTGACTGCACAGACTGACGGCAACGGACAGTACACCGTACCCTACCTCGCTGCAGGCCACTACAAAATAGATGTGACGGCGAGCGGCTTCGCCGGCGTCAGCAGCGCACCAATCGCCATCGGTGTGGGCCAGGCATACACGTATAACGTGCATCTCGGCGTGACCCAGGTGACGACGCAGGTAGAAGTCGCGGCCAGCACCGCGGCAACCGTAGAGACGCAGAACGCCGAGGTGAGCGGGACCATCACCGGCAAGGAAGTGACTGCCATCGGGCTGAATGGCCGCAACTTCGTGCAGTTCATTGATCTTGTTCCCGGAGTGAGCAATCAGACTCAGCAGGACGAAGCCAAGGTTGGCCAGGCTGGCAGCGTCGCATATAGCGTGAACGGCGGTCGCACGGAGTACAACAGCTTCTCGGTGGATGGATCAGAGACGCTGAACACGGGCATTAACAAAGACCACAGCACGCTCATCGTAACGCCCAGCATCGATGCGATCCAGGAGATCAAGGTCCTTACCTCGAACTATGGCGCAGAGTATCCGAGCAATGGAAACGGCACCACCATTGTTACGACGAAGTCCGGGACAGACACGTACCACGGCAACCTTTACGAATTTCTGCGGAACGAGGCCTTCAACGCAAAGGGTTACTTCGATGTGACCAGTAAAGCGCCGCTCTACCGGCGCAACGATTTCGGGGGAACCATCGGCGGACCGCTCTCTATCCCGAGGTTCTATAACGCCAAAGGCAAGACATACTTCTTCTTCTCTGAAGAGGCCCGCATTGAGAAGACACCGACGGCCTACCGCCAGGCGGTGCCGTCTTTGGCGGAACGGAACGACGACTTCTCCGACGTCTGTCCGCCCGCCATCTACGCCAGCTTTGGTCAGCCGATTCCAAACCTGAATCGGAGTAAATACCCTGACTGCCCAGCTTTGAGCAACGGAAACTCCGCCTTTCTGGCTGGACGTTCGATCAACAGGAATGCACAGGCCATCCTGGACACGGGCGTCATTCCGTATCCCAATGCGAATTCCGGCTGTAACTCAAGCATCGGTTCCTGCTATAACGTCGACGTCTCGCTTCCCACGTACTGGCGTGAGGAGCTCTTCCGCATCGACCATACGTTAAGCCCCAAGCTGCAGGCCAGCTTTCGCTACATCCACGATGAATGGGACCAGACGACGCCGATACCTCCCTATGGCTCCGTAGGAAACAGCTTTCCAACCATCAACTCGCGTTACTACGGTCCAGGGACCAGCCTTGTCGCTCGTCTGACTGCCACCATCACGCCCAACTTGTTGAACGAGTTCGTGCTGAGCTACACCGAGTCGAAGATCACGCTGCGGAACATCGCCTCGGAGGGCGTAAACCTGCAACGGCCAGCGGCACTCGATGCGCCGTGCGCCGCGGACCCTTACACACCCGGCAATCAGTGCCCGTTGACGACTATCTTCAACAACGGAGGGAAAGGCCTTGATGGCGTCCCGAAGATCCCCGCTGTGGTGATCGCAGGAAATAATGCGGAATTTGGAGGAACCGGCTTTGGGCTAGACCCCGGCTACATCCCGTGGACACATACCAACCCGGTCTACAGCATCTCCGACAACGTCACTAAGATCGCCGGCAGGCACAATATTCAGTTTGGTGTCCTATGGTCGATCTACCAGCGCAACCAGGACAATACGCCAATCGGCGCAGCCACCGGGGACACGCAAGGTATCGTTACGTTCAACAACGTCAAGAACGGCAACACCGGAAACTCCTTCGCGGATTTCCTGTACTGGGCAGACGGCAACGGAGACACGCCGGTCACTGATCCGGCGTTCAATCCGAACCTGGTCGGCGGTGGTGTCTTCAGTTTTCAGCAGGACAGCGGCCAGGCCCGCTATCGCCAGCGCTTTCAGAACGTGGAGCCGTATATACAGGACGACTTTAAAGCTACTCCGCACCTTACGCTCAACGCGGGCCTTCGACTTAGTCTGTTCGGTACATACCACACCGTCGATAACAATACATACAACTGGAACGAGAAGTACTTCAACGCTGCTGCCGCCGCCAGTCTTTCCGTTGATGGGAACACCGGCGTTCTGGTGGATAAGAACAGCGGAACCCCGCTTGCTCTCAACCCCAACGATCCGCTCAACGGACTTGACCCGCGTGTCTTCAACGGCTTGAAGCAGTGCGGCGCGGGCGGTACTCCGGGAAGCTGCATGAGCGGACACCTCTTCAACCTGGCGCCTCGCATTGGCGGTGCCTGGGACGTCTTCGGAAATGGCAAAACCGCACTGCGCGGCGGCTATGGCGTCTTCTTCGAACATGGCACCTCGGACGAGGCGAATACCGGGTCGCTCGAAGGGAGCTCGCCGGGAGTGCTGGACATGACCGCGCTGAATCCGGAGAGTTGGAGCGCCATCGGCCGCAACCAGGCTTATCCGCTCAATGTGACGGCGATCCCCTTGAAAGCCATCTGGCCGTACATTCAGCAGTGGAGCGGAAGCGTGCAGCAGGCTCTGCCGGCAAACACGCTGCTCGGCCTGGCCTACGTTGGCAGTAAAGGAACCCACCTGACGGCGGAGCGGCAATTGAACCAGCTGCAGCCCCTGGCCGCTGCTGCGAATCCATTCGTCGGCGGCAGGCCGCTCATCCGGAATGGCTACAATCCCACGGACGCGTCCAACCAGTTCCAGGCTGGCGACTGCAGCAACGATGGAACCTCGTTCGTGCTTCTCGATGGGCAGCGAATTGGTCCCACTTCGCCCGCATTTATCAACCTGCAGGCGGCATGTTTTGGTGCAACGAGCTCGGTCGCCGCTACCAAAGGCTTGTCGCCGGACCCGAACGCGCTGCGCCAGTTCGCTCCCGGCCTTGGCGAGATCTACTCGCTTGAGAACGTCGCGAACTCGGCCTATAACGGCTTCCAGGCATCAGTCCGGCACATATCGGGAGCATCGTCGATCGGCGTCGCTTACACCTATAGCCACTCCTTCGACAACGCGTCCGACCGCTCCGACGCCACCTTCGTAAACTCCTACGATCTGAAGGCCAACCGGGCAAGTTCGAACTTTGACCAGCGCCATCTTCTGCATGTCAGCTATACCTACCAGTTACCTCTCGTGCAGTTCTTCGATCGCTTCCTGCACTTCGCGGACAGTGGCGACGCTCGTGCTGCATGGTCGAACTCTCGCATGGTCAAGAACGTCCTGAACGGATGGGAGCTTTCCGGCATCACTGCCTTCGAAACAGGCATTCCGTTCAGCGTCGTCAACAACGGCAGTCCCAGCGGCATCTCGACGCTCGACAACGCCGGCGTCGCCAACGGACAGGGAATTGGATCGTACCCGGACCGCGTCGGCAGTGCACACGCCTACATCCCGTATCACGGCACCAACGCCCGAAGCGTCGGACCGCTGCTCCTGAACCCTTCCGCGTTCAGTGCGCCGCGCGGACTCAGCTTTGGCAATGCCGGTCGCAACGCCCTGAACAACCCGCGGCGCACCAATTGGGACACCGCGCTGCTAAAGAACATCGCCGCGACGGAACGCGTTCAGGTGCAGTTCCGCGCCGAAGCGTTCAACGTGTTCAACCAGACCCAGTTTCGTATCTATGATCCGCTGCTCGGCAACCAGGCGCAAAACACCGTGAGTTGCTACGGCGGCGCGGCGTCGGGCTACTCGGCGGGCGGCGGCGACGGCACGGATTGCATCACCGGAAGCTCATTCCTGCACCCCGTCGACGCGCATCGGCCACGCACCATTCAGTTCGGTTTGAAGCTGGCTTTCTAACAAAAGAGATGAAGATGACCCGAACCAAAATTCGCGCGCAGGCCCAGGTGCCGACCCGAGTGGAAGCTCTCGCGAGAGCAAGATACGGCCGCGCAACGTTTAATCGGCTGCTCCTCGCGTGGGCTATCGCTGCACCGATCGCAGGATGTAGCAAAGGTGCCGAAGTGAGTGGCGCCCCCGCTCCGCCGCCGCCAGCGCCCTCAAACGCGACAGCGTACATCGGATCGCAGTCGCCTGGTACCTGGACCATGAGCGTCGACAATCTTCAAAACGCATTTAGCTATCAGACCGCGTCTGGGACGAACGCGGAGAGCGGCGGTCTGCTGGCCACGAACGGCGTGCTCGACTTCGGCAACAAGAACGGCGTGCCGCTAGGAAAAGCAGTTGTGCAGCCCGGCAGTGGGGCTCTTCTGCGCCCTGGCGGTGTAACAACCTTTCCGGTCGCGATGATCCAGCAAGAGGACTGTGTTCCGCTTGCTGCGAAAACTCGGTACATCTATACGGCACTCCCCGGCCCCATGCCGCAGAATGGTACCGAGGCAGCCGGGAGCACCGGGTTCGGCACCTTCGTCGTGAGCTCCAGCAGCGACGGAAAAAATCTCAGCTTCACCGACGTTCACAACTATGTCCTAACCACGTTCGTGGGTAACCGAACCACCGCCGATACAGAGAACGGCGCCGATCCTGGACTTTTTTCCGCGACCTGCACGAGCGCCAACGGAGTGGGCACCGTCATCGCCGACCCAACCGCTCCGTTTCCAACCAGCACCTCCGGCACCACAGCAATTCCCACCTTCCACTTCAATCAGGCCGGGGCCTTTACGGAAGATCGTCCCACGGACGAGAACGGTGGCTGGGTGGGTTTCGTGATGCCAAGTGGGTCGATCAAGGCGAGCACCCTGGCGAGCGGAACGTATCGCGGCTTCTTCTCGGAATCTACCGACAAGGTCACCGTCGACACGGAACCGGTGGCCTTTGCACAGGCCAGCGATGGCACAACAAATCTCGTGGGTGGCGTATTTCCGAATGATGACCTTGCCCAGGCACCCGGCAGCGAGTACACCATCACGCTCGGCACACAGGACGCGACCTACAACGGTGTGTTTCCGAATGCGCAGCTGATTGCACTTGACCCATCGGGTATCTGTTCTTCCGTGGCCTTGAACGACCCGACCGTTAGGTCGAGCTTCGACGTAAACGGCAACATTATCTGTACCGCTGCCGGAGTGGCCGTGGTCTCGCAGGTGAACGGCAAATATGTTCTTTACTTCACTTCGCGTGACGGCACAAAGCCGGCTTTAACGCCATTTTCTTTCATCATCCAGTTCTACCTTTACCAGCAATAAGGAGCACTCATGTATCGCCGTGTCGATCTTTCCTCAAGACAGTCTTGGGCAATCAGTACGCGCTTGCGAGTGAAATGGATCGCTACGCTGCTCGGCTGTTTCGCTGCAGTGGGGCTTTCTGGACAGGCCGTGCAAGCGCAGGACTTGACCAAGTATGCGGCGAGTCCCATCAGTGTCTTCGCCAGTTCGAGCACGGCAGGTAGTGACGGAGAAGATGGAATCCCAGCCACATCGGCCAGTTTCGGGACGCTTACATTAGCC
This sequence comes from uncultured Granulicella sp., assembly GCA_964658395.1. Taxonomy (GTDB): domain Bacteria; phylum Acidobacteriota; class Terriglobia; order Terriglobales; family Acidobacteriaceae; genus Edaphobacter. The sequence continues at coordinate 23,147 of CAZZYQ010000015.1, forward strand.
ACGGACGCGTCAGGTAACGTGTATTTCGCAGATGGCGGTTCGCGCGTGCGCATGATCTATGTTGCCGGTCCCGTCCCGCCTCTGCTTCAGTTTGCTCTAACGTTCAACGGAACCCTGGCTGGTCAGTACCCGACCACCGCAGCGCTCGGCGATGTCTACACCATCGCAAACGTCGTGAGCGCCGCCTGCTCTGGCGACGCGTGCGGCGATGGCGGCCAGGCAGCCGGTGCGGCGTTTGGCACGCCCTTTGGTCTTGCGTTCGATAGCGACGGCAATCTTTACATTAGCGACATAGGTACCTCCAGCGTCCGCAAGGTAAGTGTTACGGATGGCACGATCAGCACTGTGGCCGGTGACCCGCTCCACTCGGCTACGGGGTTCAACGGAGACAACATTCCCGCCAACGGTGCATTCCTCACCTCACCGGCATTCATCGCACTAGATGGCGCGAAGAACCTCTTCATCGCCGACCTCGGCAACAATCTGATTCGCCGTGTAGATGCGAGCAGCCAGACGATCAGCACCGTGGCCGGCGACAACACCCAGCCTGGCACCTACTGCTCCGACAACGTGTGCGGCGAAGGCGGACCGGCGACCGCAGCGCTGCTCGGAGCTGCTAATGGTGTGGCGGTAAACGCAGCTGGCGATATCTTTATCGCGGAAACCAACACCAACGTCGTTCGAAGAGTAGACCATTCAACTGGCAACATCAACACGTACGCCGGCCAACTCGGTGTGCCTTGCGCCGATAGCAGCTGTGGCGGCGAAGGTGTAGCGGCAACATCGGCGACACTGAATTACCCGTTCTCGGTCCATCTTGATGCAAGCGGCGCCGTCATCATTACAGACCAGGTCGATAATGCGGTCCGAGGAGTTCTTGCGGATGGCACCATAAGGACGCTCGCGGGAACTCTGAACCAAGCGGGAGGTCTTGGGCCGTTGACAGGGCCCGCATCAGGCGCAATGTTCAACTTCCCTGAAGACGCCACCACAGACGCCGCTGGGAACCTGTTCGTTGCGGACTTCAACAACAACCTGTTGTGGAAAGTAAACGCTCCCGTCAATCTGCTTCCCCAAACCATCACCTTCAACCAGATCCCTAACGCCACCTATGGCAATCCTTCGTTCGACCTGACCCGCTATGCCAGCTCCGACTCAGGCCTGGGCCTGACGTTTACTTGTGCTGGCCCAGTTACCTGCACGGGTACTGACGGCGCGACGTTGACTATTACCGGCGCGGGCACTGTAACCGTAACGGCGAACCAGGCTGGCAATACCATGTATGCGCCCGCGACACCGAAGGTGAGCACCTTCCAGGTGGCGAAAGCGGTGTTGACGGTAAAGGCCGACAATCTATCATTCGCCTTCAAAAGCATGGCACAGCTGCCGACGTTGACTTACACGCTCGCTGGATTCGTGAATGGCGACAGCCAATCGGCTGTTACCGGTACGCCTGTGCTTACCACGACGGCGCTCCCCACCTCTCCGGTTGGCCAATATCCAATTACTGTGACGACGGGCACGCTTGCGGCCGCGAACTACAGCTTCACCCCGCAGAACGGCGTTCTCACCATCACTGGCGGCGTTGCACAGACCATCACCTTCGCCAAGCTGCCGAACGTGACGTACGGCGTGGCAACCTTCAACCTGACCGCGACCGCGACTTCGGGCGGCCCGGTGAGTTTCACGGTCGTCGGACCCGCGGAGTTGCTCGGAACGGCACTTACCGTGACTGGTGCGGGAACCGTAACGGTGACCGCCAACCAGCCCGGAGACGAATCGTACGCACCTGCACCGGCAGTGACTCAATCGTTCCAGGTGGCACCCGGAGTCTTGACGATTACGGCACAGCCTGTGACTCGCGGATACAACTCCGCCAATCCGGCGTTCACCTATGCTGCGTCCGGCTTCGTCAGCGCCGACACGGCAGCCGTGCTCTCTGGTGCGCCGGCTTACGCGACCACAGCAACTGCGGCATCGACACCGGGGACCTATCCGCTCACAATTACGCAGGGCACGCTGTTCGCGACCAACTACACCTTCACCTTCGTCAACTCGACCGTGACTGTCACCAAGGCCGCTCAAACAATCACCTTCCCGGCAATTCCCAGCGCGACCTTCGGAATTACGGTGGTACTCAACGCTACCAGCAGTTCCGGACTGCCTGTCACGTACACGGTAAGTGGTCCGGCGATCATCACGGATGGCAACGCTGTGCAAGGAACCGCTCCCGGAACAGCGACCGTCACTGCATCTCAGGCAGGAGGCGATCTCTATGAGGCCGCCCCGCCCGCAACCCAGCCTTTTGTTGTGGCCAAGTCTACGGTTCAGCTGAATGCAACCAACTTCACTATCCCCTTCGGAGCACCCATACCAACGCTGACGTACGAGATACAGGGTGGATTCGTCCTGCCGACCAGCCAATACTCGGGTCAGCCTGATATTGAGACTGCAGCGATGGCCGGTTCGCCTCCCGGCCAGTATCCGATCGTACTCAGCCAGGGAACGCTGGTCTCCAGCTTCTATGACTTCAGGCTTGTCAATGGCACCCTCACCATCCTCCCACCCTCGAGCTTCATCCTCACTGCCTCGCCGCCTGCGATCACGATCCCCGTCGGCCAAGCACGTCAGACTACTATCCTGCTTACGCCGGTCAACAACTTCATCGGTACGGTGACGCTCGGTTGCAGCGGCTTGCCGGCCGGGGTAACGTGCACCGCGAGTCCGAACACGTTGACAACCGTTTTGGGAAGCGCCGGTAACGCTGTACAACCAGTCTCCGCCACCCTCACCATCTCTGCCGGCGCACCCATAGCCACAGCCCAGAACCATTCCGCGACAGACCTTAACAGAACGTTCATCGCAGGTTGGTTCTGGATACCTAGTCTTCTGCTGGGTGGTTTACTCACCTGGCAAAGAAAGCGGCTCCTGCTTGGCCGGTCGGCATGGCGACTCATGCTTGTCGCCTGTTTGCTGGCGGGTGCATCGAGCCTCATCGCCTGCGGAACGTCTTCAGGCGGCTCCAACTCAGTTCAACCCGGTACGACCATGATTCAAGTCACAGGCGCGGGCACCTCAACCAGTGGCGACACATCGGCATCACTGTCGCTGAGCGTGACCATCCAGTAGCTCGACCAAAGCAGTAGCTCGACGAACTTGGCCGGGCATTCTTCACCCCACAGGGGAACAGGTACTCAACCAGCTATCCACCAAAGGAAGGTTTTATGTTCAGGCACTCAGCTACAACAGCAGCTCTTGGTCTTATGCTCTCCGCCGTCGCGGCAAACTCCCAAACCGTTACCAAACAGATCAGCTTCGCTCAGCCCACCGTCGGCATCGCGGCGAACTTTCTCACCAACAAGGTCTACGTCGCCGCGCCGTCTTACGGCGGAGCTACCGACACCGTCAGCGTGATTGACGGCCGCAAAGACGCCGTACTCAAAAACATCACCGTTCCGCGCGGTGCGCAGCTGCCTGTGGTCGACCAGGTACGCAACGTCGTCTATGTGGCGGGATGTGACAACTACGGCACCAGCTTCAAATGTATCGTGACGAAGATCTCCGGCTCTACCGACAAGGTGGTCAAGACGGCTACCGTCACTACGACCGAAGGCGACGGCATCATCGGCGCGGCCTTTGATCCGGTCTGCAACAAGCTCTACCTCGCGAACGGCAGCAACTTTCGCATTGATGTTGTCGATGGAAGCACATTGAAAGTTGTTGATGCGATCTCCACAAACGGCCAGGAGCCCTTTGGTATCAGCTTCAACCCGATCAACCATCGCCTCTATGTGCCGTACTACACCAGCCAGGTACAGATCTTCGACACCTACACGAAAGCGCTGCTTGATACGGCAACCTTCGGCTCACAAGATGTAGCGACCGCGGTCAATTGGGTCACCGGTAACTTCTACGTGTCCGACAACGTTTTTGGTCCATCCACCGAGGGAGCGCTTGATAAGAACGGCAATGTCCTCGCCACCGTGCCTGTCAACGATACCCCGTATAACGTCGATGTTGATCTGGTAAAGAACAAGGTCTTCGTGCTCAGCACCGGCATTATGGCCCTGACCGAGATAGACGGCGCGACCAACACGGTCGTGGGAGTGAACCAGGGCGTCGACGCAGACTACATCTCCGTCAATTCCTTGTCGCATAAGGTCTATGTTTCAGGAAATAACGGCGTGACGGTGTTGTCCGAGTAGCTCTTCAGAAAACGCTGCCGTAACTGGACTAACTTGCACAGTATTCATCTCCAGAGCGGCACAACACAATCTCCCATAACCCATCGAAAGAAGGTTCTATGTATCGGGATTTGCTTAAGACATTGGCATTCGGCTTTGTACTCGCGTCCGGCTCCGGCCAAGCGCAGAAGGTCGTGAAGCAGGTCAACTTCGCTCAACCCACCGTTGGGGTGGCCGTAAACCTCTTCTTGAACAAGATTTATGTTGCGGCACCGACCTACGGGGGCGCCACCGACTTTATCACTGTCATAGATGGCCAGAACGACGTTGTTACGGCCAACATCAGCGTGCCCCGTGGTGCCCAGCTTCCGGTAGTGGATGTCGTTCGTGACTACGTCTACGTAGTGGGGTGCGACACCTACGGTCCCAGCTTCAAATGCATCCTGACGAAGATAGACGGCCGGACAAACAAGGTCGTCAAGTCAAACGTCATCACAACGACTGAAGGCGATGGCATCATCGGCATCGCAATCGATCCCATCAAGAACAAGCTGTATCTCGCGAACGGCAGCAACTTCCGTGTCGATGTGGTCAACAGGAACACGCTGCACGTTCTAGACTCTATCTCGACCAATGGTCAAGAGCCTTTTGGCATCAGCTTTAATCCGCTCGACCATCGCCTTTATGTTCCCTACTACACCGATCAGATCCAGATCTTTGATACGTATCAACACAACGCGCTGGTCGATACCGCCACCTTCGGAACACAGGTTGTTGCCACGGCTGTCAACCCGGTTACTGGCAACTTCTATGCCTCGGACAATGTGTTCGGCCCCTCCACCGAGGGTGCGTTCGACAAAGACGGCAACAGTCTGGCCGCTGTTCCTGTCAACGACACGCCCTACAACCTCGACATCGATCTAAGCAACAACCGGTTGTTCGTTCTGAGCACTGGAATTCCCGCTCTTACCGAGATTGATGCAACGACGAACACAGTGATCAGCAAGAACCAGAACGTCGATGCGAATTATCTCGCCGTGAATTCCCTTACCCACAAAGTGTATGTGTCGGGCAACAGCGGCATTACAGTATTGAAGTAATCACCACCTCACGCTCCAAAGAGGGGGACACATGTTGGTCCCTCTCTCTGGAGCGCCGTTTTCAGTGACGGCTTGCGGCTACCAACAATTAGCTGTGTCTCCCGACGCGCTTCGCCGCTGTCAGATTCCGGGCCGTCCCTGCTCCTTCTGCGATGTGCAGATCAGCCTGGCTCCGCAGTCGAAGTTGCAGCGCCTGGGCGTCAATAGGCGCGCGTACCTTCATATCATTGTCAAAGTAGACGAACAGGTCGTTCACCGGCTTCGGTGAAGACTCAGGGTGTGCGTGTACGCCTCTTGGCTTGTTGCCGGCTGCGAGAGCAAGTATTCGCGACGACCAAAGCTCAATCGCCTCCTCCTCATAGCCGCTTGCGTAGAGTTGTTCTGAGCCATGGAGGCGAATGTAGGCGAAGTCGCTGGTGACGTCGAAGAGAAGCGGCCACTCGACAGTGTCAGCGATCACCAGACCTATGTTGTGCCGTCTGAGAAGTTCGATGAAGTCTGCACTCACGAAGGAGTCGTGGCGGATTTCGAGCGCATGACGAAGGGGACGGTCCGAGTCAATGTCCAGGTGGGCCCGCTTCAGCATGCGATCGTCGCAGGTGCGAGCAAGCTTTACAGCTTCGGATCCTGACCGAGGCAGAAGCGCAAAGAACTCCTCAAGCCGTGTCGCGTCAAACTTCATTTGTGGCGGCAACTGCCATAGTACAGGACCCAGCTTCGGTCCTAACGCCAGCAGGCCCGACGCAAAGAAGTTGGCCAATGCGGTCTCGACCGCACGAAGCTTGCGCATGTGCGTGATATAGCGGCCTCCCTTGACCGAGAAGACGAAGTCGTCAGGAGTCTCCTGAAACCATCTTCGAAAAGACTCAGGGCGCTGCAGGGAGTAGAACGTCCCGTTGATCTCAATCGATTGGAAGATCTTCGCGGCGTATTCAAGCTCCCGTCGCTGCGGAAGTTTCGGCGGGTAGAACACGCCTCTCCATGCGGGATAGCGCCAGCCGGAGATTCCTACGCGAACCATCTACGCTCTGATGCGCTTTGCCTGGTGCCCGCCAGCGCGGGGTCTATCTGGTGTCTTCGCTATCAGGGCATACACGAGGACGCAACCCGTACCGGTGTGCCGCATCCAAGCGGTTTGACGAACCATTAAGAAGTAGTTCTGACGTTCTCCCTAAAGAACAGATCTGAGGTGTGCCAATGCACAAATTTGGTGTGTGGGCTCCGAATGCCCGCAAGATGTCCCTGAAATGGCGGGACCAGGTTCTCCCTATGAACGGCCCAGGAAAGCGCGGCTGGTGGACCCTTCCACTCGAGCAGGCAGGGTGCGGAGACGAGTATGCGTTCTTGCTCGATGACGAGACAACTCCCTACCCGGATCCGCGAAGCCTCCGTCAGCCGAAAGGTGTACATGAACTCTCCGAGGTTTATGATCAGGGGCTATTCGAGTGGCACGACCAACTATGGCGTGGTTCGCCTAAAACAGGTTCGATCATCTACGAGCTCCATATCGGCACCTTCAGTCAAGAGGGCACGTTCGATGGTGCGATACAGCATCTTCAGTATCTGGTTGATCTTGGAGTGACCCATGTTGAAGTTATGCCTGTTGCTGCCTGGGCGGGGAAGCAAGGATGGGGCTATGACGGCGTCTCATTGTTCGCCATCCATGAACCGTACGGCGGACCCGACGGCTTCAAGCGCTTTGTGGATGCCTGCCACGCGAAGGGTCTAAGCGTGATACTCGATGTGGTGTACAACCACTTCGGTCCCGTTGGCAATTACACGACGAAGTTCGGGCCTTACCTGAATGCAGACCGCAAGACGCCGTGGGGAAGCGCAGTCAATCTCGATGGAGAAGGAAGCGATGAGGTCCGACGCTTCTTTGTGGATAACGCGTTGATGTGGCTTCGAGACTACCACTGCGATGGGCTACGATTCGACGCGGTGCACGCCTTCCTTGACCTGTCTTCCATCCACTTCATGGAGCAGTTGTCTACCGAAGCGGAGCGGCTGGGCGCTACTCTCGGGAAGGAGTTCCTTCTGATCGCGGAAAGCGACCTGAATGACCCAAGAATCGTGCGGTCGCGAGAGGCCAACGGCTATGGCATGGACTGCCAGTGGAGTGATGATTTTCATCATGCGCTCTTTGCGCTGCTTTACAGCCCGAAAGACGGGGAAGGCGGATACTACAAGGACTTCGGTTCGCTCGCAGACGTGCATAAGTCGCTGAAACACGCGTACGTGTACGACGGTCAGTATTCCAGTTTCCGTAAGCGTCGGCACGGCCGGCCCGCGGACGGTCTCTCTGCGCATCATTTCGTTCACTTCGATCAAAACCATGATCAGGTTGGCAATCGCGGCTGGGGTGAACGGCTCGAGCATCTCGTTGGTCTGGACGCGGCCAAAGTCTCTATCGGGCTGCTCCTTACGGCACCCTTTATGCCCATGCTGTTTATGGGCGAGGAGTGGGCGACCTCTTCCCCTTTCCTCTACTTCGCCGATCATGAGGACGAAGAGATGCGGCGGCTTGTGGCTGAGGGTCGCAAGAAGGAATTTGCGGCCTTCGGCTTCGGCGAAGACGTTCCCGATCCAGAGGCGCAGAAGACCTATGAGATGTCGAAGCTGAAATGGGAAGAGCAACAACAGGGCAAGCACGCTGAGATGCTGGCCTGGGTCAAGTCCCTCATCAAGCTGCGTCGCAGCCGAGTATGTTTCAACGACGGCGATATGCACCATCTAGGTGTCACGAGAGATGACGAGAGCCAGACGCTCGTCATGGTGAGAGATGAAGCTCGTATGCTCATCAACTTTGGCCGGGAAAACTACTCGTTTGCTCTGCTCGAAGGGGAGAAACTCGCACTGATCTCGCGCGATGACCTCACCCCCAACGAAAACCACATCGAACTTCCGCCGATGACCTTGGCGGTCCTACTTTCAACGGCAGAAGACGCAGAAGATCGCCAGGTGGCCGCACGGCAGCAGTTAGTTTAGGAAATTCTGACCGAGGCTACACCCTGTACCATGAACCTTCTTCCCCGGCAGTTCACATTTCCGGTAGGCAGAAGCGGATGCCGGCGGCGCCGGAGCAGCTTTGGCGCCGCGCTCAGACAGCCTCTGGCAGGTGAATGTTTCGTCGCCGGACGGCCCACAATGCGATTCCTCCCGCCGCCCACGCGGAGCCTGCAATCCATGCCAGCCGGCCCAGGTTGAGCCAGATGACCAGGCAGGTGGCAAAGCCGCAGACGCCAAATACGATTGGGAGCCAGAGCCTCGATCTGTCCTCTTTCCACGCCTGCGAGAGGGATGCGACGTTCACGCCCATGAATGCGAGAAGGGCGCCATAGTTCAGCAACTCTGTACCAAGCTGGTAGCTCAGCAGAAGTGCCCCGGCAAGGCAGAGTGCACCGATCAGCAGCACGTTGTTGCGGGGTATCTGGTTCTTCGGGTGGACCACTCCGAAGAAACGTTTTGGGATCGCTCCATCCTGTCCCATAGCCAGCATCAGCCGGGCCGCTCCAAGTTGCGACGCCATGCCAGAGCCGATGGTCGCGAGCAGCAGCGCGCCGTTCACAATCGCGAACAGGACTGGACCTCCTACACGGCCCGAGATGTAGACATACGCTGTGTCGATATCGGGGAACGGGGTCGAACCTGGCCATACCAGTTGCCCTAGGTATACCTCAATGCTGGCAAGCACGCCTGTGATGATGCAGGTCGAGACGATGGCGCGGGGAACGCTGCGCACAGGATCTTTGGCTTCGTCGGAGAGCGTCGAAATGCCATCGAAGCCGATGTAGGTCAACACCGCAATCGACGTGCCCCGCATCAGCCCAGAGGAGGTGAACGTGGCTGGATCGAAAAAGGGACGAGTTAGAAATCCCGCGGGGTAAAAGGGCAGATGGAAGAGATATCTAAGCGCCGCGATTGCCACCAACAGAATGACCACACCCAGCGCGCCGGCGACGCCTGCATTGATCCGGGCCGAGGTCTCCATACCATTGCAGTTGAGCGTCGTAAAAAGTAAAGCGAAGAGGCATACCCAAACAAAATAAGGCACACCCGGTACAAAGTTGATTGCTGCGCGGCTGCACCAGATTGTGCAGATGATGGGATTCAGGATGTAGTCCATGACCATGCACCACCCGGTAAGAAAGCCCAGGCCCGGGTGGAGCTGTCGCCCTACATAGAGGAACGCCGAGCCGCCATGGGGATAAATCCTTGCCATGCGGCCGTAACTCACTGAGGTGAAGAGCATAGCGACCATGGCCAGCAGAATGGCGGTCACGACGTGGCCATGGGCTTCGGTGGCGATGACGCCATAGCTCGGCATCGGCGCAGTCGGCTGAATAAGGATGATGCCGTATAGGACTAGATCACGAAAGCGTAGGGTCCGCCTGAGGCTTGAAGGTTCGGTGGTCTGGCGATCGTGCATCAGCGGCATACGCTCCTGATGTTCAGGTGAACGGGAAGGACTTCCCCAAAGAAACGCGATCTTTCCTCAAGCCGCAGAAAGCAGTTGGCTGGGAGATGCTCGGTGCAACAGGCAAAGATCTAGTGTACGGATGCGCTTGCCAGCGCTTCAACGCCGGGAACAATGGCGTTTATAAGGACAGCCTGGGGCGACTCTGCGATCTTCAAGTCGGCAAGCTGCTGCTTCTGAACCGCAGCGGGTGCCTCCGCTTTGCTTTGCAAGTTGGCTAGAGCTACAAGGCCAATTGCGGCTGTTCGGCTCAGGCTGGCAGATACCGGAGCAAGTTCTGCACTCAGGGGAGAGGCCGCAAGCAGAGGCTGCAACGCTGCATCGTTGTCGTACCAGGTCGTAAGCCACAGGCGGGCCTGATCGAAGTCGGCTGCGGAGCCGTGACCCTCAGCGATTCTGCGCGCAAGGACGTTGAACTGCCTTGCCTGCTCACTCTCCGAAGGAACCACATCCACCAGGCGGTTCAAGGGAGTGAAGCTGTCGTAGTCGCGCAGCGACTCCCGGGCGTACTCCTTGGTCGGTTCAACCACTTTCGCCAGCGTAAGCAGCGAAGCAACGTTCGCGTTGCCGATGATGCGCTGCAGCAGCGCCTGATTGATCGCTCCTGCGGGTTGGCCATACCAGGGCAGGCGCTGCTGCTGGACCGCGAGCCTTCGATACATGTCGGTTACGTCGGTGACGCTCTGTGGAGACCACAAGCGTTCCGCCACCGCGGCGGCGCGCGGCCAGATGCGTCCGGTAATGTTCTCAGCAGAGATGAACTCGGTCCACATGGCAGCTTCTCCGCCGAGGACCAGCTTCTTTTGTTCGGGGGTAAGTTGGGCAGTCGCTCCAAGCAGGGGATCGACCGCATAGTGTTGCGATGCGGGCTGGTTCAGATCGAGGTAGTAGCCAGACGAAAGTATGCCACGGTTGCCCTGTCGCGCAGCCGTCGCAAGCGACTCCTGCCCGCGCCACGACTGAACCACCACTTCGCGCGGGGTGTTGGGCTGCAGCACTTCATCCCAACCCAGAGCGACCTTGTGATGCTTGGCTACCAGTTGTTGCACCCTGCCGGTAAAGTACGCCTGCAAGGCGGCGTCATCTCTAAGCTGATGAGACTTCATGAACTCCTTGATCTTGGAGTTCGAGTCCCATTCCTTTCCGTTGCATTCATCCCCGCCAACGTGGAAGTAGGGATCGGGGAAGAGGGCGGTCATCTCGCCGATCAGCCGGTCGAGAAAGACATAGGTGCTCTCTTTGGAAGGGTCCATCGCAGGATCGAAGACGCCCCACTTGCGCTGAATCGTATAGGGGCCGGTACCGCTTGCCAGTTCCGGGTATCCAACGAACCAAGCGCTCGCATGTCCGGGCATGTCGAACTCCGGTACGATCCGGATCCCGCGATCGCGGGCGTATGCGATGGTCTCTCGAACCTCATCCTGAGTGTAGAAGTGCCCATCCGAACCCTTTTCCTGCAGCAGCGGATAGATCTTGCTTTCGACGCGAAACCCCTGGTCCTCCGAAAGGTGCCAGTGGAAGACGTTCAGCTTAGCGGCCTCCATCAGGTCGATGTTCTGTCGCAGAACATCGAGAGGGATGAAGTGCCTTCCCGAATCGATCATCAGTCCGCGCCAGGGGAAGCGCGGGGCGTCGTCGATGGTAACGGCTGGCACTACGAAGCCTTCTGGTCCGGCCTGCACGAGTTGAAGAAACGTTTGCAAGCCATGCAGAACGCCGAGCGTGTTAGGAGCATGCAGGACCACCCGCTGCCGCGTGACCTGGAGATGGTAAGACTCATCCTCGTCTAACTGCTGGATCGGCTCGCTGGCGTGATCACTGTGAATCACGAAGCGCGGCTGTCCCGCTGAAGGCTCCGGCCAGTTGAGAATGCCGGTCTCGCGGCTCAGTTGGACCATAAAGCGATCGCGCGCACGTTCCAGGCGCGGCTCAGTGAACCCCTCGAACGAGATGTTGAGGCCGCGATCAATAAGGAGGCTGCCATTGCCTGTTACAGCGTGAGCAGGGAGCGGCATGATCTGCAAGGACGGCTGTCCGAGGAGTGGAGTGGAAGCTGGCATCAGGGTACACAGGACAAGAAGGAAGGACGGAACGAAGCGAGGCCCGACACCAAACTGCATGAACTCTCCTGTTCATAGTGCTCTTGAAAGGGTAATTTTAGCGTGATCAGCTTGGAACTTGGGCGCAGAGAGTTGTGCCGGGCTCTTTCTTACACCAGTATGAGCTTGCATCCGAACGATCGAAGACGTTCCTGGAGTTCGGGCGCAAGGCTGTCGTCGCTGATAACAATGTCAACCTCTGAGAAGGAGGCGATCAGGGATAGGCTTCGTTTACTGAACTTACTCGCGTCAGCTACCACAATGATCTCCCGAGCAGCCCGCAGCATGGCACGGTTTGTCATTGTCTCTTCAAGGTTGGTCCCGCTGACCCCAAAGTCCGGGTCGCAGCCGGCGCCACACAGAAAAAGCTTGTCGGCGGAGAACCGCTCCAGCATGTCCTCGGTGGACCGTCCCACAACTGAGGCGGAGTCGTTGCGCACGGTTCCGCCCATCATGATGATCTGTGTGTTGCGCGAGTTCAACAACTCGGCAGCGATGTTCACGCCATTCGTGATCACTTGGATCTGCGGAACACTCTTGAGGTGCCGGGCGACCTCAAGCGCCGTGGTTCCTGAGTCCAGTATCACTGTCTCTCCCTCACGGACCAGAGTGGCCGCCATCGCGCCGATCCGCTGCTTCTCCTTGGACTGGCTCTTCATGCGTTCGTGCACTGGAGACTCACGAAACACGGTGTCGTGAATGACGGCGCCTCCATGGGAGCGCTGTATGAGGCCGCGTTGGTCCAGTTCGTTGAGATCGCTGCGAATGGTCACAGCCGACGTGTTGAAACGGCGGACAAGATCGTTCACCTTGGCCCGGCCCTGCGATCGGAGGATGTGCAGAATCTGCATGCGGCGCTCTTCTGCCATCATTCCTTCCTGCATCGGCGCGTCAAGGTCTTTGTCTACTACTCGATGTTCCATCGGTTGTGTCTTCATCTCGCGCGATTCCATCTCTTCATCCGCCACACCGCCTTCGTTCGCTCGCTCAGACGCGGTTCCTCGACTCGCTTGTGAGGTATGCGCAGCATACCTCCAGGCCTTCTCCAGCCCTGTTGAGCCGGCCGCCGAAAGAACCAGGATGTCCTTACTTGTTCGTCTTCAACAAGCGTGTATGTTCTTTGACAGCCCGCCGGGGGTGAAATAATCTGATGCCAAAAGAATATACGAAGGATCGCATGAAAGCCGCGCCCTGCGCCGTCCTTGCGAGTGAAGACATTGAACAGTGATGAGTCTCTGGTTCCGCAGCAGCAGCCATGGACGCGGCGCCGTTTTGTGCAGACGAGTGCTGCGGCAGCGGCAGTGGCACATGGTACGCACGGCATCCTCGCGGAGTCGCCGGAACCAGCCACAATGATCGATGTTCCGTTCGCAAAACGGAACCCCCGCATTGCATTGATCGGCACCGGCGGCCGCGGGACAAGCTTGCTCGGAAACCTTCTGGCCGCCGATGCGGAGATCGTGGCGGTCTGCGACCTCGTCGAAGAAAAGGCGGAGCATGCAGCTTCGCTGGTCAAGGCAGCAGGCCGGAAGACGCCTGATCGTTACACCGCTGGCCCTCATGCCTTTGAAGCGATGTTGCGCCGTTCCGACATTGATTTCGTAATCGTCGCAACGCCTTGGCTCTGGCACGCCGAGATGGCCATCTTCGCAATGAGGCAGGGGAAAGACGTTGCCGTTGAGGTGCCTGCGGTAACAACGCTTGAAGATTGCTGGCAGATCGTCAGGACCTCGGAAGAGACCCGCAAGCATTGCATGATGCTCGAGAACTGCTGTTACGGCTACAACGAGACGCTCATCCTGCGAATGGTTCAGGCAGGCAAGTTCGGTGAGCTGCTGTATGGCGAGGGAGCGTACCTCCATGACCTTCGCGAAGAACTGTTCTCGAATGTCGGCGAGGGGCTGTGGCGCCGGGCGGAACATACAAAGCGGGACGGCAATCTCTACCCCACTCACGGTCTCGGTCCGGTCGCGAACTATATGGGCATCCAGCGGGGTGATCGCTTCGACCACATCGTCTCGATGAGTACACCGCAACGCGGTCTGGATGTGTACCGTAGAGAGCATCTGAAAGCGTCCGATCCACGCCTTGCAGAGCGGTATGTGACCGGCGACATGAATACGTCGCTGATCAAGACGGCAAACGGTTTGACGATCACGGTGAAGCACACAACTTCGACCCCGCATCCTTACGACCGGATCAACCTGATTGCGGGAACGAAGGGCATCTTCCAGGATTACCCTCCACGGATCTACCTGGACGGGCAAAATGCAGACGAGGCGTTTGAATCAATCGACAAGTGGAAGGAGTATCAGCATCCGCTTTGGAGGTCGGAAGGCGACAACGCAAAGAAGATTGGCGGCCATGGAGGCATGGACTACATTATGCTGTACCGTTTGCTGCAGTGCATTCGCGAAGGTCTGCCGCCCGATATGGATGTCTACGACGCCGCTGCCTGGTCGGCGGTCGCTCCACTTAGCGTGGCGTCGGTGAGTAAGGGGAGCGCTCCGGTCCAGTTTCCGGATTTCACCAGCGGCAGGTGGCGGATGCGCAAGGTCTCAGCCATCGCAACGCAGGTCTAGCACTCGAGACGCAATGTCGATCGACGAGCGAGTTGTACTTCAGAATGAGGCGTTGCGCGTCGCCGTAATACCGGGCCTCGGCGGCAGGGTCGAGTCTCTGCAAGCCTCAGCGGCAGAGTTTCTGTTGCAGCCTTACAATCTGTCCGGGAACCTCGATCCGCGCGACCTGCTCAAGCCTGGGCTGCCGTTCAAGGATGGCGCCTGCTCAGGCATCGATGAGTGTCTGCCCACAATTGCCAAGTGCGACGGTGCAGCGACCCGCCTTGACGCTCCGGATCACGGCGACTACTGGAACATTCCGTGGAGAGTGGCAGCACCTCCGACGTCAACTGCTTTGACCATTACGGCAGATGGTACAAGCCGTCCGCTTCGACTTACCAAGAGGCTTGATCTGCACCCCTCGTCGCTGCGCATTGGCTACGAGCTTGAAAACCTGAGCGAACACGAGGTCTCGTACCTGTATGCCTGCCATCCTCTTCTGGCCATCGATCCCGGCGATCGTATTGTTTTGAGAAGGGAAGTGACTGCAGCGCGCCTTGGCTACTCCTGCGACAATCGACTGGGCGAACCGGGCGACATAGTGTCGTGGCCTGTCGCGCACTGTGACGCCCAACCGCTCGATCTCAGCTGGACGCTGTCTCCAGATGCAGGTACTGCTGACATGCTCTACGCGGGTCCGCTCACGACAGGACGATGCGGTTTGTACCGAAGCGAGCTGCAAATGGGCATAGAAGTTCGCTTTAACCCTTTGAGACTGCCGTATCTGGGACTCTGGCTTTGCTACGGAGGCTGGCCAGAAGGCGAGACCCTTCGCCAGGTAGCCGTCGCTCTTGAACCAACCGTGTCCCCGAGAGGTCTGCTGGACGATGCCGTTCGCGACAGCATGGCCGCTGTCATCGCTGGATATGAAAAGCGGTCCTGGAGCATCGAGTTTCGTCTACACGGACTGACCAGCAAGATCAGTCAGGAGGATTTTTCAACGCTGATCAACGGCTAGAAGCGTCTTCGTCTCTCTTTAGACATGATTAGCGATAGATCTTGAAATCGCTTACGACGCGGCTGATTACGCCCGACGGGCTGGGCGAGTCGGGATGTAGACCGAACGAGATCGACGAGTAGAGACCCAGAAGCTGACCGAAGATAATATCGACCGGTGGCCGGTAGGCGTCCGGGTAAGAGCCTTCGATCGCGTGATAGACATCACAGAGCGGCAGGGCCTCAGCCTCGCATGCTTTCAGACCGACAACGATACACATCGCCGTGATGTGCTTCTCGCGAACTTCTCGTAGCAGGTCGATCTCATAACCGAGGCGCGGATGCTCCGAAGACAGAAAACAGAGCAGGTCGGTGTCGTTATCAAGCGCGGCCATCGGACCGTGTCGCAGTCCGAGCGCAGTCTGCGCCATCGTCTTGATCCGGCCGCCGGACATCTCAAGTACCTTCAAAGCGGCTTCTTGCGCCGCAGCCGCGAGCGAGCCTGATCCGATGGTGCAGATGCGATGAACGGCACGTGCGGCCATCTTCTTCGACAACTCCGCCGAGAGCGGGAGGAACCGATCCGCAGACTCGATCATGCTTGCCAGCACCGGCCGGTACTCCTCGAAGCTCCATGTATGCGCCAGGCACTGCCCGAAGATGACCATGTTCGTGAAGGAGCTGGTCATCGCCAGACTGCGGTCGTTTACCGCGTCATCGAGAACGACGGTGCAAACATTCTGTCGCCCCTCGGCCAGACCGACCATTCGCGAGTCCGGACTACAGGTCACGATGAGGTGAGATATCTCTGGATACAGGTCGAGCGCTTGTTCCAGAACACTCACGCCTTCCGGCGAATTTCCCGAACGCGAAAAAGAGATCCATAGATAGCGGCGGCCAGGAGTGACGTACGCGGACAAGTTCGTCAGCAGGCTGGTGCTCGCGACTGCAGACGTTTCACACCCCCAGCGCTGTCGCAGCAGCAGCTCGAGCGAAGCGCCAACGTAGTCAGAGGTGCCCGCCCCGATCAACAGGACCACAGGCCGTTCTTCGAGAGCGCCGTTTACGTGTGCTGCCTCAAGAAAACTGCGAAGTCTATGTTGTTGCGCCGTGAAGAACAGAGCAGTCTGCCGCCAGGTCTCGGGCTGCTGTGCAATCTCTCGTGGCGTGAAGGTGAGCCCTCGCAGCTCGCGCTCTTCCATCGAAAGATCGAGCAAGCTGCGCAGGGCACCCTCTAAACCAACTTCCATAAGCCGAAAAGATAAAAGCAAATGAAAGAAAAGGCAAGCCGCAAGCAGCGCCTGCTGCTATAACAGCACTGTCCGCGATGGAAGAGGCCATGGGAAGAGAGCTCGAAGAGAGGCAGTTCGACGTAACAATCGCAGGTGAGATCAATCTTGACCTCATCCTGTACGGCCTGCCGCAGGAGATGCCCGTTGAACGGGAGTTGCTCGCTTCAAACTTCAAGGTAACGCTAGGAAGCTCGTCCGCGATCGTCGCCCACAACCTTGCGACACTCGGCGCAAAAGTTGGATTTGTGACATGCGTGGGGCAGGACGAGTTCGGCAAGCTCGCGCTCGCTCGGTTGGGCGAGAGTGGAGTAGACATCGCGCAGGTTCGGATGGGTGCCGGCAGCTCCGGCACTGGTGTGACCGTTCTTCTTCCTCATGGCGAAGACCGCCACATGTTGACTTACCTGGGTACGATCGCGGAGTTGACTGTAGATGACCTACCCTTGGAGTACCTGGAATCGTCGCGCCACTTTCATCTTTCCTCCCTGTATCTGCAGCGCGGCCTGCGTGCCGGCTTGCCCTACCTGCTAAGGAGACTGAAGCAGGCCGGCCTGACCATTTCTCTCGACACCAACGACGATCCGAACGGCACATGGGGAGGCGTCCTCGACGAGGTTCTTGAGTTTGTCGATGTCCTGCTGCCCAGCGAGGGCGAGATCATTCGCATGACGGGAGCAGCGAGCCTTGAAGAGGCGCTGGACAGGATGATGGAGCGAGTGCCTCTGATTGTAGTAAAGCGCGGCGCACGCGGCGCGCTGGTTCAGGATGGGGCGACCAGGAAAGAGGTGCCAGGTCTTCCAGTAACTCCCGTCGACACAATCGGCGCGGGAGACAGCTTCAACGCCGGCTTCCTAAGCAGATACATCTACGGTGCCCCATCGATTGAAGCGGCGCGCATGGGAAACATCGTCGGGGCACTTTCCACTCTTGCAGCCGGCGGCACGGAAGCATTCCGCGATGTCGCTCTACGAACCAGCTTCCTGGCCACGCATCTTCCTAACCGGCAAGTCGAGGAAGCAGGCGAAGCGCATTCGCCCGGTAGACCTTGAGCAAAACATCGTCCGGAAGAAATAGGCCATAGATGTTCCATCGCCCCTGTCGCGAAGCATGGGACGGATACTCGAAGTACTCGTCGTCGGTCTCCAGAAACCGGAAGTAGAGGCGGTACATCTCGGAGTCTGGCAAGAGGTCAGTCCCAAACAGGATCCGGTCGGCATACTTCAGAAAGAATCTTCGCGCGCTGTATGGCTGCCGCCCGAGTTCCGGCGTCCGGGCGCTGATGTCGATCATCAGATTCGGCATGTGATCGAGTTGTTCCGAGAGATAAGCAAGATCTTCGCTGCTCTCCGCGCAATGTGCACCGACAAATGTTGTTGAAGGGTGCCGGGCGATGACCCGATTGCGCTGCTCCAGCAAGTCGCGCTTGGTTACCGGCAGATTGCTGAAGCCCCAGTCCGGATGGGCAGCCAGCTCTTCAAAGCGTTCGTTGCGCTCGTCGATTGGTTCAAAAAAAGCACTTGGATCGGCGGTGTGGAACATCACGGGCAAGCCAAGCCTGCCGCAGGCCTCAAAGATGGGTGTGAAACGCTCGTCGTCGATCCGCAGCAGCTTGCCGTCGCCGTCGCGCAACGTCAGCCCGAGGTCTTTCCAGAACTTGATGCCGCATGCGCCGTGATCGATCATCCGCTGCAGCCTGTCAATCGTGACCTGGGCGAAGTCACCGCGCTCAACCCCATCCCAATCCATCCATCCGACCGTGGAAAAGCGCGCCGGCGCGGCTCGATGGTACTTGTCCATCATATCGAGCGCTCTTTGGCCCACCTGCATGGTGATATTGACCACATGCTCGACACCACACTGGTCCATGGTCGCAAGGACATCGGCTGGCTGCATGGAGTCGAGATGATTGTGATAGTCGATGACCGGAAATCGGGCCTGTTCCACGTACTGTGTCGTGCGGCATAGCGAGGAGCGAGGCCGGAAGTCTGTCAACCGCAGATCAACGTCAGCGGTGGCACTAACCATGTCCACGAACCTGTCGGGAGCATCTTTGCTGGCTGCCTGAGTCATAGGGTATGCGGGATACCAAACACCGTAATTGATGACGGTTCGTTTCGTTTACACTATACCGGCTCGGAAAACCTACGCGAACAAGCGAACTCAAGACAAATTCACAATGCAGGACAAGGGTTTCTGAAAGGAACCATGACCGCAGGAACCTCGCCTCGTACTCAATCAGTCTTTTACAACCGGTATCTGCTCTGCATCGCCGGACTGGGTGGCCTTCTCTATGGCATCGACGTCGGCATCATCTCGGCCGCACTGCTCTATCTCGGCAAGACGGTCGACCTGACCGTGCGCCAAACCTCCGCGATAGTTGCGGCGGTGCTCGGCGGCAGTATGCTCTCGTCGCTGGTCGCGGGATTCCTCGCCGATTGGTGGGGGCGCAAGAAGATGGTCATCCTCAGCGGATTCCTGTTCGTGTCCAGCGTCATCCTGATTGTGCTCTCGCACGGCTTCGTTCCTCTTCTGCTTGGCCGGCTGCTGCAAGGACTAAGTGGCGGCGTGATTGCTGTCGTCGTCCCGCTGTATCTGGCGGAGTGTCTTAGCGCCGGAACCCGGGGGCGCGGTTCCGCCATCTTCCAGTTCATGCTTACCTTTGGCATCGTGACGGCGGCACTTACGGGCCTGTACTACATCCATCAGGCAGAAGCGCTCATCGCCGCTGCGGGCGGTAATGCTGAGTTGGTCCGCGCGGCACAGGACCATGCCTGGAGAGGAATGTTTCTTACTGTCATCTATCCCGGCGTCGCCTTTTTTCTTGGCGCGTTCTTCCTCAGCGAGACTCCGCGATGGCTTTTCCGGAAGGGGCGCCTGGAGGAAGCGGCAGCCGCGCTTCGGCGCGCTTCGTCAGAGGAAGAGGCCGATCGCGAGATGCGCGAGATGCAGGAACTCGCATTGGAAGACAACCGGCAGGGTGGGGCGCACTCAGGATCGTTGTTGCAGAGGAAGTATGTTGTGCCCTTCGTTCTCGCCTGCGTCATCCTTACACTGAACCAGGCCACAGGCATCAACTCCGTTCTCGCCTATCTCGTCATCATGTTGAAGCAGGCGGGGATGTCGGCGACCCAGGCATCGCAGGGCGACCTGACAGTGAAATTGCTGAATTGCGTCATGACGATCGTTGCGGTCGCATTGATTGACCGCAAGGGGCGAAAATTTCTGCTGAGCATGGGAACGGGCGGCATCGTTGTGGCCTTACTCGGCGTCAGCTTCTTCTTCTATGCGTTCGAGTCGCACCGCATCGACATCGCTTCGCAAATCCGGGAGCGGATAGAGGGCGACACTCTCAGCATGACCTCGAGTGATGTCAAGACGTGGGCTCCCAATGAGCCGGGCGCAATGTCGATGACCGTGCTCTACTCCTACGGCAGCGGCGATAGGTTGGCGACGCTCGTCAGCTCTGAGGCGGGGACGCTAAAGATAACGCCTGAGGCAGATACAGCGGGCAGACCGCTCGTCATCAAGCGAGCGTTCCTCAGTCAGGTTCCAACCGAGCGCACGGGCTGGTTCGTCACCTTCTTTCTTGGTCTTTTCATCACCTGCTACTCGGTGGGGCCTGGTGTCGTGGTGTGGCTTACCCTATCGGAGTTGATGCCGACGCGAATCCGATCCGCTGGCATGGGCATCGCGCTGCTGCTCAACCAGGGAGCCTCAACGCTGATCGCGGGAGTATTTCTTCCCCTGGTATCGAGCTACGGCTACTACTCCATGTTCCTCTTCTGGGCGGCAGCGACTGCACTCTACTTTGCCACGGCCGTCTTCTTCCTTCCCGAAACGAAGGGCAAGACGCTGGAAGAGATTGAACGCCTCTTTGATCCGTCAAGTACCCAGCAGCAGGGCATCGAGCCCTCGCGATAGCGCGCCGAAAAAGGAACACAGAAATGGCAGCAGGGAATCTGATGGTGGTGCAGGGAGGCGGCCCGACTGCAGTCTTTAATGCAAGCCTCGCCAGCATTCTTGAAGAAGCTCCTCAGCATCCGAGGATCGGCAAGGTCTACGGCGCGCGATCTGGCATGAAGGGGCTTTCTTCCGGCCAAACGGTCGATCTCAGCCGATTGTCCAGCAGCGAAGTTCTCTCCCTGGCGAATACTCCAGGTGCCGCACTCGGATCGTCACGCTTCAGTCCCACCGAAGAAGATCTCGACCGATGCATCGAGCATCTGCGAAGGTCCGAGGTAAGGTACCTGATCTTTATGGGCGGCAACGGCACGATGGCCGGAGCACGGCGCTTCGCTGAGTTCTCCCGCGCAGTCAACTTCGATCTTCGAATCGTCGGCGTGCCCAAGACGATCGATAACGACATCGCTGCCACTGATCGGTGTCCCGGCTTTGGCAGTGCCGCCCGCTTCGTCGCCCAGTCCACGCTCGACCTCTCGATGGACCTCCGTTCACTACCGCAGCCGGTCTCGATCTTCGAGACGCTGGGCCGCGATGTTGGCTGGCTTGCAGCTTCCGCAACGCTTGCCCGGCGAGATGGAGAGGATGCTCCTCACATCGTTTGCCTTCCGGAGCTTCCGTTCTCGCTGCCCACGTTCCTTTCAAGTCTCGACAACATCGTAAGCCGAGTGGGATGGGCGTCTGTAGTTGTTTCGGAGGGAATTGTGTACGCCGATGGCACACCCGTCTTCGAGCAGAAGATGCCTTCGCACAAGGGGGTGCCAACCCGTCCATTGATCGGCGGCGTCGCGCAGTACCTGTCGGGTGTCGTGGCAGAGCACCTCGGCATGCGCTGCCGCAGCGAGAAACCCGGCCTGATCGGGCGATGCGCTATGGCTTACGTGTCGTCTCAGGATCGGGAGGATGCGAAGCTGGTCGGCAGAGAGGGCGTTCGGGCCTTGGCCGCGGGCGCTACAGATCAGATGGTTGCACTCACCTCCCTCGGATCTGCGGGCCAAGCGGCAGCAAGACTTGTTCCTCTTGCTGATGCTGCCGGTCCCAGCCGCCGCATACCTTCTGCGTGGTTGACGGACGACACGGCGACCGTGACCGAGCAATTTGCACACTACGTCCGGCCGATTGTGGGTGAGCTTTCGTACTACAACAAAATCACGTGACGTGGAAAGTTACAGGTTCTGCCTGCTCATCTGATCGGCGAGATATTCGGACGCCCGCATCGAAAGCGAAAGAATTGTCATCGTTGGGTTCTGCCAACCGGCGCTTACAAAGCTGGACCCATCGACCACGAACAGGTTCTTGTGGTCATGACTCTGACACCACCTGTTCAGGACACTCGTCTTTGGATCGTCACCCATGCGGCAGGTGCCAACTTCGTGGATGCTGTATCCAGGAGGATTGGGGACGACATTCTTCGACAGCACTTCGAATCCAGCAGCTTCGGCGACCGAGGAACTCACGTCAACGGCGTCTTTGGCCATGTTGAACTCGTTATCCGTGTACTTCGTCTGGATGTGCAGCACGGGAATGCCCCATGCGTCCACCTTCTGACTGTCGATGCGGACGTGGTTCTCGTAACGTCCAAGCACCTCTCCCATCATCGTGACGTGGAACGAGCTTCCGTGATATTCCTTCATCTTTTGCTGCAGCTCTGCACCGTAGGCGGCGAAGTTCCGGGCATCAACGCCACCTGCACTGCTGGTCACGTTCAAAGCGTACCCGCGCAGGAACGTGTCGTGCTTTGTAGCGATGTTCCGGAAGCGTGGCACAATAGCTGAGCCGCCCATCGAGATTTTTGTCGATCTACCATTCCGCGCCTCCGGAACTGAGCAGGTAATGCCGGGCCCGTAGATCTGGTCCATGAGGTAGTGGCCCATCACACCACTCGAGTTGGCAAGTTTCGAGTTAAGAAGCAGGCGGGTACTCTCAAGCGTTCCCGCAGCCAGAACAATGATGCGCGCCTTTACATGCATCTCCCGGCGTGAGAGTCGGTCAATAAAATGGCAGCCGTTCGGCTGGCCAGTGTTCTTGTCGACCGTAATCTGCCGGACCACGGCGTTGGCAATCGAAGTGAGCTTACCGGTGCGTTCAGCATCCGGCAGCAGCAGATTTACTGAGCTGGCAAGGCCATCGCGGCCCTGAGCGCGGCGCTGCTTACAGAAGGGCATGTCAAAAGGCCGGCCTGCTTTGACGAAGCGCAGCATCGAATCGGACCAGACGTCGTCGTTCGTGATGAAGTTTCCGTTCGGCATCTGCGGAGGCCCATCCGCTGCGCCCGCAACCTGGAAGATCTCTTCCACGCGGGAATAAAACGGGGCGAGATCAGCGTGGCTGATCGGCCAATCGTCGCCAAAGCCGTCGTGTGCTTTGCCCTTGAACTCGTAATCGCTGAGCCGGAACGACTGTCGCGACCAAAAGAGTGATCGGCCTCCGAACAGCCGGACCCGTACCCAGTTGTAGGGATGTGCAGGGTCGAACGAGTAGGGGACCTCCTGCTCGTCTACCCAGACATTTGCGTTGAACTCGTTCGCCTGGAAGACGTGCTCAAGCCGCCCGGGAGGTTTAAAGCCGCGATAAGGAAGGTCATATGCCGGCTTACGCTGTGCATCCCGCGCAACGTCTGCTACAGGACCGGCGTTGAGCATGAGACACCGTGCCCCTTTTTCCGTGAGGACCTTTGCAGCCATGCCGCCCGCATGCCCGGATCCAATAATCAGCACATCGAAGGTGGTATCAACCATTCGTAGTTCCTGGAGGTGACGCGTGGCTTTACCGAGGGTAGGAGGGCATCGAGTGTGCAGCCTTTGGCATAGCCTGCACATGCGGAGGCAGGTGTGAGCTTGTACCGCCTAGCCCCGCCATGTCCGGTTCAATAGGTGACCAGTAGAGCCCTCCGGTTACCCAGTCGCGACCGGCGGCGGCATCGGCGTCATCCCATATTCTCGAATTCATCGTGGCGGTGCGAATATCCTCGTGTGCAATGTTGATGAAGTCTGCGTGGCGTTCCGTTGGAGGGTGGTCCGACATCCAGGTGCGCAGCCATGGCCTCACCAAAGCGTCTGCCTGGCTCTGGTCCAGCTCGGAGAAGGATAGGTGATACTTCGCCTTGGCTTCGGCATTGAGCCAATCGAGACCGCTGCTGTACAGCTGCTGCCGCGAAGCGGGCGAACTGCCGACGAGGAAGTCGAGGAACAAGGGTGTGTCCGCCTGCACTGCGCCCGGCTTGCTGGCATCCGAGGGTAGAAGGAGATCGGAGAGCCGGGTAAGCGTCGCCAGTTGAGTTGTTGTGAAGAAGCTGGCTTGAGTTTCGGCGATGCCGTCAGCCGCCACTGTGGAGGGCACGGGTGTCTTAGGATTCAGGCCCAGCGTCCATGGTACGGGTGCCGGGGGCGGCGGTGCGGCGGTGGTTTGCTGTGCAAGCATCGCTTCCGGCAAGAGTCCAACCGAGACAACAGCGTGCAGAAATTCACGACGAAGCACAGGCTCTCCTTTGGCTGGGAAAAGACTACACTCGCCCCTCTTTCGTCGTCCAATACTCGTCAGGCGGACGGTGTTGACGACAGGCCGGTCGCTAAGGTTCAAGTAGAGGACACGCACACGACCTACCGGTGCCGCTCGTTAAAGCGGCTCTAGCTGCGTGAGCTCCCCGAGCATCCTTGATCGCCCCAGCTTGTTTTCTTGCGCAGGTTCCCCTCACGCCAGGCTCAATCCTCCCCACCTAAGGTGACAGAACACCAAAGAGCGTCTGCTTCTGGTAGACTCAAAGAATTGCTGTGAGGACGGACTGCTGTTCCGTAGTGCCTCTTGACTTACGTAGAAGGCCCGGAACTTCACTCGAAACTCGAGCAGTGGTAAGTCTGCAGAAGCGAGCGAACCCCTTCAGGAACGCTTACTTCTATGTGACGTACATCCAAGTGTCTGAGAAGACTCCTGGGGACGTAGCTCAGTTGGTTAGAGCGCTGCCCTGTCACGGCAGAGGTCGCGGGTTCGAGCCCCGTCGTCCCCGCCATAAAACCCCATAAACGCCCGGGTTTTTGGCGATAGACCTAAGTGACAATCAAGGATGAGGGTGCTGGCGAGGGTGCTGAGCATCACAACGCCCCCTCAGACTGCATCTCAACGGACCTTCCATTCCTTGCGACAAGCGCCCTTGAGGGTGCTGGCGAGGGTGCTGAAAGCGTCTTGTTTCCCGCCTCAAACACCATCTGCATCACTCTGTCGTTCGCTTCCCGCTTGGTCGCTGAGATGGCTCTCGTGTAGACCTCAAGTGTGATCCGAGAATTAGCGTGCCGAAGAAGTTCCTGAGCTGTCTTCAAATCCACGCCAGCGGCACGAAGGTTGGTAGCGAGCGAATGGCGGAAGCTGTGCCAGCCGATTACCTTGTCCGTGACGCCTGCTCTTTCGAGAGCCGGGCGGATTCTCTTCTTCAACACCATGTCGGGCGTGACCGGCTTCTTGCCGTTCAAGCGCATTGAGGGGAACACGAAATCACTATCCGACCCGTAGGGCGTTTCTTCCCTCCAGACGGCGAGTACCTTTGCGACAGAAGGATGCAACGGGACTGGTCTTCGACTCGCCTCGGTCTTGGTATCGCCGAAGCGGCTCCGGACGCAGGAGCGTCGCACGTTGATCTGCATCAGTTCCAAATCGATGTCGCTCCAGGTGAGCGCCACCAACTCGGACCGGCGAAGTCCGGTACTTCCCGCAAGAATCACCATCGCGCGATCACGTAGTTTCAGCTCTGGCAAGAGAGCTGCAAACTCCGCGGGCGTCAAAACCTCGGTCTCGCGCAATCGCTTGGCCGAGGTTCTCACTTTGCTGATGGGGTTCCGATCGATCCATTCATGACGCATTGCGTGATTGAACAATGCGGACATGATGTTCCGAATCTTGGTGCGGGTTCCCGGCGAATACCGCAGTAGATGAAGCCACTTTTCGACCTCCACCGTCCGAACCTCCGAAAGCCGCTTCCCGCCCCATGTTGGATCGATATGCCGCTTTAGGTAGATCTTCGTTGCTTCGATGGTTGCGAAAGCCTTCCGCTCGGGAATCAGCTCTAGCTGGCGATAGTGGGCAATGAGCTCCGTCACTGTTTCCGGCGACTTGTGCTCGGCGTTGATGTTGCGCCGAAGTGATAGAACGGCGCCCTCAGCATCGTGTCGCGTCGGGAGCCGGTCAACGGTTCCGACGACGATTTTGCGATACTTGCGCTCTCCGCTGCTTTCGTCGTACCAGCGGAAAACCCAGGAATCAGGGCCGGTTTTGCGCTTCAGCCTCAATAGACTTCCTTCTTGAAATCGGCTCATGCAGTTCTCCTTGCATGAGCGCCGATGGCTGTATCAATGCTACGCGCTGGTGGTCGCCTCTGGACTGTGGAACGTTGGACGAACCATTCGAGGAGCTCGGCTTCGATGAAGCGCCAAAGCCTGCGCTTTCCTTCGCCTAGGGGATGGGCCGGTACATGTCCGAGTCGTGCCCACCGGATCAGGGTGCGGCTATCCATCCGTATCAGGGCCGCCGCCTCCGTCGCGTCAAGAATCCGAATCTCGGCCTCGCCGGCATTCCGGACCGGCTTCTGTGCGCTAGAAGACACATTTTCTATAAGTTTCAAGGTTTTTACTCCCGTGTTGATGTCGGTAAACGAGCGCAAATCCAGCATGGGTAACCAATTAGGTTCCTGTCCAATCAAAGTTGATAGAGGCGTTATTCCCGGCGGTTATGACGGACTCCGCACGGCCCGAACCTGTCACCCCCCTGGGGACCTTGTTGAGGGGGAGGAGGGCCCATGAACGAGATTGATCTTCGACTTATGAGGGCGGCGGTGGCGGTCGCGGAAGAGTTGAATTTCTCCCGCGCGGCAGGCAGATTGCACATTTCGCAACCGGCTCTCACAAAACAAATTCAAGATCTTGAAGGCTTTCTCAACGCGAAACTATTCGTGAGGGACCACCAGCGAGTCACTGTGACGGATGCGGGCGACGCGTTCGTAGCGGAGGCTCGGCTGGCAATTCTGCATCACCAAAGGGCGATACATGCGGCCAAGGCGGCGGCCACCGGTGCGGAGGCGATCCTCAATGTTGGCCAGTCGCCCTACACAGATCCTTTTCTGACATCAATCGTTTCTTCGGTCCACCTGCCGCTATATCCTAATCTCCGCCTACACACCTCTAGCGACTATTCACCTGACCTGACCCGCCGTGTTGCGTCCGGAGAACTCGACTTGGCGATCTTGGCCGCTGGCGGCGATTTCAGCCAGCTCAGCTCTATAGAACTCTCGGCATCGCCGCTCTACATAGTGTTAGAGAGGACATCTGATCTGGCAAGAAAGAAAGAGCTCCGCTTGGCGGATTTAGCAGGAGTGCCTTGGATTCTCTTTTCTCCTCAAGTTCATCCTGTCCTCTATGAAGCAGTTACGGAAAGGGCGGACAGCGTGTGCGCCAATCCATCCGATAGGCAGCATGTGACAAGCGCGGAGCACGCGGCCCAACTTGTGAAGAGTACAGGCGGCGTGGCTTTTCTAACCAAGCGTGGTGCGTGGAAGGTTGCAGTCGATGGCCTAACCATTCGTCCGCTGGCCGAACCAGATGTGATGGTGAGAACGGTTATAGTCGCAAGGAACGACGCGAGGCGCTTAGTGAGCGAATTTATGCGCGCTGTCGTGAGAAAAGTCAGATTGATCGCAACACCCAAGCAACGGAAATTGCCGTTGGCTGTTTAGTCAGGCTTTTGGCGTGTTGGCTCTTGCAGGCGGACGCTTGGTAGATTTTCCGCGAATCTCAATGTTGAGATCGCCTTCGTGCCCGCAGTTTGGGCACTTGATGAACCCGCTGATCATGCTTTCCGGTTCGACTGCAGCGCGCTCCACTGTAGTGCCACAGCCTTGGCACACATGAACCGCCTTAAGCTCTGCGTCAGGTTCTTCTCTCGTTAGATCCGAAGCCACCATTCCACAATGGTGTGTTGTGAGTATGCCGAGACGAAAGAGCCAATCCGCCTTGAAATGGACGCTGAGATTACGCACGAGGCAAATGGAAGCAATACACTTTCTGTAAACCACTACTCAGTGTGCTGTTGGGTCAGAGCGTGCAGTTACAGTCCAAGAGTCGCAGAGGGCGCGATTCACAAAGAAATTTAGCAGCCCGGCATCTTCTGGAGAACTTCCTCGGTGTTCACAATTTCCGCGAACTCGTGATTTAGATCAGAAAGCGCAGACAGATGTACTTCCTCAGCGCTCCTGAAGGCCCCGCCCCAAGCCACGTTGTCGAAAGTTGCAGTTGCATCTGCAATGACGTATGTTTTGAATCCCAGATTCCCACTCATGCGAGCCGTTGTTGAGACGCAGTGGTTGGTCGTTAAACCGACGACGACTGTCGTGTCGATTCCGGCCAAGCGCAGATCCTGTTCAAGATTGGTTCCGATGAAGGCGCTATTCACTGACTTCTTGTAGATTGGCTCAGACGGCAGCGGTCTTGCGAGCTCTTTGTGCTCAAAGCTGTGGCGACCTTCCTGGAAGAAACCCTCTGACGACGTTGAGGCATGTTGCACGTGATAGATTGGCAGTCCATTTGATCTCCAAGCAGTCAAGAGCTTCGCAATCTGTTGCTCCGCCCCTGGATTGTTTCTCTTCCCCCAGCTCGGGTGGTCGAAGCCATTTTGAACATCGATCACGATCAGGGCACATCGCTTATTGAAGTCGTTCATGGCTGCCTCGCATTGCTTGGCAACGAACATTCTGGGCGGCCGAGACGTTGAACCCGTCGAAAATCGAAAGTGCTTACATCCCCCTTGTTGTGCGCGTCAGGTACCGCCTCGCCGAAAACGGTACGCATCGGAAGGACCCCTGCCCAGACAGGCAGCTCTAGGTCTTCCGGAGCATCTGCCGGTGGGCCGGAGCGCACTTTTCCTGAGGCGTGTTCGATTGTTACTTCCAAAACAGATGTTGCCTTCAATTCCTGCTCGGTACTATCGCGGAGTTCCTCCCATCTGTCCTGCACAACCCAATTGGTAAAGAGGCGCAGAGCTTCGAGCTTGCGACCTTGATCCTCAATGATCGTTGCTGTGCCGAAGAGTACAGCGGAGCGGTAATTCACCGAGTGGTGAAATGCGGAGCGAGCGACCACCAGACCATCCACGTGGGTGACACAAACGCAGATGGGTACACCCTTCTCACCTTGTCGAATCATCCTGCTTGCGGCAGATCCGTGAAGGAAGAGTTTTTCTCCACATCTCGCGTAGAGAGTTGGAATGACGAATGGCTGACCGTCTACCTCGAAACCGACGTGACACAGAAACCCTGCGTCAAGGATGGCGTAAATATCAGACTTAGATAGCGTGCCTCGGTCTGGCAGCCGATGAACGAAATTTCTCGCGACTCGCTCGAACGAATCTGGCATCCCTCAAGTCTAGGCTCCGCTTCCAGCCCGTTATGAGGCCACCTCGGGATTGATTGGATATCCCTCAAGTAAGAGCTAAAGCTGGGGAGGAGCTTCCAGGGCCGACATCCGACACGTCCCTTACGGCGTTGCCGAGGGCCCGTACCCCCCGATCAAGGAGTTCTTCGTCGAGAACGAAAGGAATCCGCACGAATTCGCCATGCGATTCGTCTACCGAGAAAAGGTTTCCATGACTCAATACCAAGCCGTGCCGAAGAGCCACCTGTGCCAAAAGTTGACAATCCAAATTAGGCAATTTGACCCAAAGACCGAGCCCTGCTCGCGGAACGACAAATGCCGCTCCAGGGACATACTCTCGAAGCAGGTCCACCACCAGATTGCGTTTCGCTGTGAGCTCGCGTCGTCTTGCGCTTCTTGCGGCTGACACGATCTCCAGCAAGTCGACCGCTATACTTTGGGGCAGCAAAGCCGACCCCAAGTCTAGGGCCGTTTTCAACCTGGCTAGCCTGCCGATCAGGGCA
>CAZZYQ010000015.1:52736-72820 GCA_964658395.1 uncultured Granulicella sp.
GGGCACGCGGACCACGGATCCAGCCAACCCGAAGGCTAGGCCAGAACAGCTTCGACAGCGAGCCGACAGTGAGGACGTTCGCATTCGGGACGAATCCACTGATGGAACGTGGCCTGGCGCCCACAAAAGATAGATCAGCAAGTACCTCATCTTCCACGATGGTCACACCGTGCTCGAGGCTTCCCTTGGCCAACTCAATCCGAGCAGAGTCGGACATACCGGCTCCTGTGGGGTTTTGACCCGTCGGCGTAACGTAGACCATCCGCGGACTCACAGCCGAGACGCGCTGATTGAGTAACTCCGGGGAAACGTGGTCCTTTCCAACCGGCAATGCAGCGAGGCGCGCACCTGAAACCCTTAACGCTTCGAGCACCCCGTAATATGTCGGGTTCTCTACAAGGACGTAGTCCCCACGTTGCAGAAGGA
The DNA here is from genome assembly GCA_964658395.1 of uncultured Granulicella sp. Classification (GTDB taxonomy): domain Bacteria; phylum Acidobacteriota; class Terriglobia; order Terriglobales; family Acidobacteriaceae; genus Edaphobacter. The sequence continues at coordinate 53,163 of CAZZYQ010000015.1, forward strand.
GAGAGCAGATCAAGGAAATGGCCTGTTGTCCTCCTGTTGTTATCAGTACATCCTCGACAGTCGTAGGCGTGCCGTTGGACGTGAAGTATTTTGCAACCGCCTCTCGCAAGAGAGGAAGCCCATAGGGCATGTAGGCCCTTTCAGTAAGCAAGCTAACCGCATGAGAGTGCACGTTATCGAGAATAGGGGTGATCAGCTCCCGCAGCGGGTGCAGGGTGGTAGTGGCGAAATCGATTGCGTCAGTCTCAGATGCCTCAAGCATGTTGAGAAGTGGACTACGAGCAACCATTGCCGCATGTGCAGAGGACCGCACGAGACCGGGCTTCTTCTTGCTGATCCATGTACCGCTGCCAACTCGACTTTCAACCCAACCCCCGGCTCTTAAGTCGTTATATGAAGTGACGACCGTCGTGCGGCTTATGCCCAAGAGCTTCGCGAGGTGTCGCTCCGCCGGCACGCGCATACCAGGGTATATCGTGCCGTTTCGGACAGCGTCCTGGATCGCCGCAGTGAGCTTTTGGTGGAGAACGCCTGGTCTTGTCGACCAGGAGCTCAATGCATCGACCAGTCGCTTGGCGTGGTTCTTCATGTAGCCACTTTATCGGTATATGGTCCTTCATGACAAGTCCACTTTCGCCCATATTAAAGAGGCTAGACCGCTAATCCGTAGTGAAGTCTTGCAATAGGAGGCCTGATGAAAGGTCGCACTCTCAAGTTCGTATTGGCAATTTCAATGCTTGTATCCGGAAGTGTGTCCAGCCAGTTGAAACTCTTGGCTGCTTCAACTCAGAACCACGTGAAGCTCGTGCACTTCACTTTTCGCAATGACACTGGAACAGACATCTCCATCCGTTGTGGGGATCAACTCATTCCAGTGAAGGCGAAGGGTTCCGTACCTCTTGCTCTTCCCGAAGGGTCGAGCGTTACTGCAGAACAGTCGTTTGCGAGCTACTCTGCCGGTGAAGTACTGGTGCGCGTCGTTAAGAGTTTGGATGGAAATACCATCGCCGTGCATTAAACCTCGTAACTGGAGAGCTTCACTGTGGATGTGAGTACAAGTGTGGAAGGGTTGTTATGCAACAGGCGGTAGATCTGCTCTGTCAAGCTCATCAAGCATCGCTGCGCTACGTAGGCGATCTCGAGTCGCGGGAAGTTATGCCGAGTGCCTTAGCATTGAAGGCGATGGATGCGTTGCACGAAACGTTTCCGGAAGGCTCAAGTAACCCATCAGAAGTCATCGCACTGCTTGACCAGATCGGATCGCCTGCGACTGTTGCAACGACAGGAGGTCGCTTCTTCGGTTTCGTAGTTGGGGGAGCATTGCCGGTGGCGATTGCCGCGAACTGGCTTGCTTCAACTTGGGATCAGAATGCCGGCAACTGGATCCTCTCGCCGATAGCGGCGGAGCTCGAGGCGGTTGCAGCATCATGGCTCCTCGATGCATTCGAACTGCCTCGTACCGCCGCAGTTGGATTCGTGACGGGCTCCACCATGGGTGCATTTTCGGCTATCGCCGCAGCGCGGTCTTCCATTCTGCGGCGGCGTGGATGGAACGTAAAGAGGCGCGGGCTCAACGGGGCTCCGCGAATCCGGATCGTAGCGAGCGAGGAGCTTCATCCGACTAACCTTGCAGCTTTGGGCTACGCCGGTTTCGGACTTGACGATGTCTTGTTTTGCCCTACAGATTCGCAAGGGCGCGTTCTTCCTGCTCAGATGCCGGAATTGGATGACCTCACGATCGTTCTGCTACAGGCCGGCAACATCAACTCCGGCGCCAGCGATCCTTTCAAGGCCATTTGTCCGGTGGCCCGTGAGCGTGGGGCCTGGGTGCACGTCGATGGTGCATTCGGATTGTGGGCGCGCGTCTCGGAGCGGCATCGGTACCTCCTTGAAGGCCTTGAGCTCGCGGACTCCTGGAGCGTGGATGGTCACAAATGGCTGAACCTGCCGCAGGACTCGGCGATCTACGCAACGCGCGATGTTGAAGCGGTAGACGATGTCTTCGGGGTGCAGGCCACATACCTACTTCGTGATGAACGCCGCCAACCCAACACATTCACACCGGAGCTGAGCAGGCGCGCACGCGGCGTAGAGTTCTGGGCCGCACTCAAAGCACTTGGGCGGAGCGGGGTAGCTGAACTCATCGATCGGTGTTGCCGTCATGCCCAGACTTTCGCGGATGGTCTTGCTACAGCCGGTTACGAAGTTCTGAATGAGGTAGCTCTGAATCAAGTCGTCTTCGCCTGTGCAGATGAGTCAGCGACGCGCAGCGCGCTGGCACGTATTCAAGCCAGCGGTGTTACTTGGCTAGGCCCAACTCATTGGAAGAAGCGGTTCGCAATGCGGATCAGCGTTTCCTCGTGGGCAACGACGGACGAAGACGTACAGAAAAGCCTCGCCGTCATGAAAGCGGCCTTCCTGAGCAACAGTATGAAGACCATCTAGGAGAGCGAATCGGATGTCAAAGGCGAATGAATTGGGCAACCGCGGTGATGAAAACATGGCGTCAACAACTATGGAAACTGAGTTTCGATCATTAGGAGTGGCCGATGATCCGACAGCTTTCCGAATGCTCAACGAAGAATGGATAGCGCGTTACTTCACGCTGGAACCAAAAGACCGTGAGATTTTGGGCAACCCCCAAGAGCACATCCTCAAAAAAGGAGGCCGTGTTTTCATGATGTACGTGGGGGATCAGGCAGTTGGCTGCGCGGCTCTTGTCCCAAATGGTAATGGGGTCTACGAGCTGTCGAAGATGTCAGTCGCTCCTCGGATGCGGGGGCGCGGGCTTGGCAGAAAACTGCTTGAGTACACCATTGATCAGGCGCGGCTGCTTGGAGCGAAGTCTTTATTCCTCGGAAGTAACACTAGATTAGAGAACGCTGTTCATCTCTATGAGGCAATGGGGTTCCGTCACATCGCACCTGAGCGGATACCAAAGCTCGAATATGTCCGAGCAAACGTGTTCATGGAGCTTCCGTTAGAGGACTAAGGGTTGAGGCGCAAGCGTACACATAGTGATTTGAATTCGAGGAATGACGATGCTTGATGCTGTTCAGTGGGGTCTAGAGGACAACGTGCGGGCCGAAGAGCTAGAACTCTTCGCAGATGCAGCTACTCGCGGAGGGTTATACCTAGCGAACATCCGTTCGCGGCGAGTGTTTCCATCCGAAGAGGCACTAACGAACCTTGGACGCCTTCCACGAATGCTCAACCCCACGCCAATGAGCGCTGCTGAAATCGTGTCGCTTCTGGATGAGTTGGGCTCGCCGGCGACGGTTGCTTTAGCGGGCGGCCGATACTTCGGCTTTGTATGCGGAGGATCGTTACCGGCGGCGAGGGCCGCGGGAGTCCTTGCATGTGCGTGGGACCAGAATGCCGCTATGCGTATCCTTTCCCCAATCGCTTCCGAGTTGGAAGAGATTGCCCTACGCTGGATTGTTGATTTGCTCGGACTCCCGGCCGAGAGCGGCGGCGCCTTCGTCACAGGCGCCACGATGGCAAGCATGAGTTGCCTGGCAGCGGCTCGGCATCACCTTCTCTCACAGGCTGGATGGAACGTCGAAGCGGACGGGCTTTTCGGTGCGCCGCCAATCCCGGTATACGTCAGCGCCAACGTGCATGCCTCGGTGCTCAAATCTTTAGCGCTGCTGGGGTTCGGCAAATCTCGGTTGACCAGCTTGCCGACGGACGTGCAAGGCCGGATCGTGACGTCAGATCTTCCGGACATTGCCCCTCGCGCACTCGTCTGCATTCAGGCCGGAGATGTTAACAGCGGAGCCTTTGACGACGCGGAGGCGCTGTGTACTTGGGCGCATGCTGCGGATGGTTGGATCCACGTTGACGGTGCCTTCGGTTTGTGGGCAGCGGCTTCGACAAACCTCAACCACCTGACGCGCGGCGTTGGCGAAGCGGACTCGTGGGCGACTGATGCTCATAAGTGGCTGAATGCGCTGTATGACTGTGGGATCGCGATAGTTAAGCGGCGGGATGCCCTCCGTTCTGCCATGTCAATGCAGGCTGCGTATCTCAAGCCTAGCGAGGAGAGACGCGATCCGTCACACTGGAATCCCGAGTTGTCTCGACGCGCAAGGGGGGTCGAGACTTGGGCTGCACTTCTGTCGTTGGGAAGAGATGGTCTCGCTGGGATGCTCGATAGGACGTGCGAGCATGCGAAGTCATTCGCACGAGGGCTGAGTCAGGCCGGTTACGAAATTTTGAATGATGTTGTCCTTAATCAAGTTCTCGTTTCTTTCGGTTCTGATGAGTTCACAGAGTTAGTCACCCACTACATACAGGCGGACGGTACCTGCTGGTGCGGCACGAGCCTTTGGAAAGGGCGTCGCGTCATGCGCATCAGCGTAAGCTCCTGGGCGACAACAGAAGAGGATGTGGCTTCGAGCCTCTCTGCAATGATTCGTATCGCTCGCGAGTGCAGGAGCAGAGCCTGATGGTGGGCCAGAACGAAGTGGAACGTCGAACGTTTCTGAAAGGTATTGCGGCGATGGCCATGCAAGCTGCATCTCGAACCTCTGCGCAGACTATGAAACAGCGAGTCGAAGTCGTTCATACTAGAGCCTTCGCGGCAACGCCAGAGGGGGGAAATCCCTGTCCAGTCGTGCTTCACGGTGAATCGCTGAGCGATGTACAGATGCTCTCCATTGCAAAGATGTACGGTTACGAGGCAGCATTCGTTCTGCCACCGACCACGAAGGCAGACATTCGTATTAGGTATTTCCTTCCCGATCATGAACTGGGAGTTTCGGGACACGCCACCATCGCGGCCCTGTCCGTCGCGCGTTCGCGCGGTATCCTGCAGCACAGCGGCGCCGTGAATGTTGAGACGATTACGGGCGTGTTTCCCGCTCTCATCGAGAGCGCCCACGCGGGTGAGCTGATCACATTACAGCAGGGCCCCCCCTCATTTGCGGGCAAGTTGGACAAGGATGTAGTTGCCGTCGCTTTAGGCTGCAGTCAAGACGCGATCGGTTCCACACCCATCCAATCCGTCTCCGTGTCGCGTCCAAAGCTGATCCTTCCGCTGCGAGAGGGGAACTCTCTCGCCGGCCTTTCACCGAGTCAGACTTCGGTCGACCGGCTTTGCGAATCTGCGAACGTATCAGGCATCTACCCGTTCACCCTGCAGTCGGTTCATCCCGGCGCTGACGTGGAAGCGCGACAGTACCCGTATCGTGCGGGGTATGCAGAGGACGCCGCCACAGGTATAGCCGCAGTTGCGTTAGCTGCCTATGTGTTCACGTACTTGAGAACCGGCGTCGAGGGCGCAAATCAACTAACGGTTGCACAGGGGTACACCATGGGACGCCCAAGCGTTATTGGTGCGAAAGTCTTCTTCTCCAAGGGGGAGATTATCTCCACCGAGATGTTCGGAAACGCCCATATCCTCAGGTCAGAGTGGGTCTCTATACCTGTCTGAGCGACGCCAACCAGACCACCAATGCTGAAGCGGCTGCTATTCCTGAAAGAGCGACGCTTCAATGCGATCGCAAATACTTACGGGGTGGTACCCAGGAACACAGCGCTCTCCTATATCGCGCATGAAGCTCCTGCCTGCACCCGCAGGATACCTCTGCACGATGTCCGCACAGGTGTTTACGAATGCTTGCTTCATGTTCAGCCGCGGGAAATGTCGCAGCACATCAGTCACATCTTCCGCGTCGAGATCGTCTATGCCGAGGCCGGTCACATCGGCTGAAGCGCCCGCACTCACAAACCTGATCTCCGGTCGCTTGAAGTCGGCGATTGTCTGTGTGTGCATTGCGATGCCGTCCCACACGATCTCTGCTTTTCTCGAGGAGTATCCTGCGTCCTTCAGAATGGCTTTCGCACGAATTGCACCCTCAATCTCGAAAGGCAGTGGACCGGCATAGACTTCCGTGAGCCCTAGGTCGTGGAGCATACATGCGAGAAAAAGCACCTCAGAATCGATCCGCAACCGCTTAGTGTTTGCGAGAAGAGAACCGAAAAGGTAGGTTCGGACACAGTGATTCGTCAGGTAAGGTGGCGATACCCGTTGCGCTGTCAGAAACGCAAGTTCAGCGAACTCTGTATTGGGTAAGGTAACTCCCGCAACGCTGCCGGTTAATGGGTAGAGGGCATGCGGAACAGCGGCATCATTGACCATCAAGTCCTCCTACACCCCGAAGGGGCTTTCGCATGAACACCGTCCTCTCGACGGGATTGAACGTATACGGTCCGATTTCCTCGAATCCTAAGGATCGGTAAATGGATTGCGCAGCTGCCATCGTTGGTAGAGTGTCGAGTCGAATGCCGGAATACCCAAGTTCCTCCGCTACCTCGATGAGACGGGTGACGAGCGTTCTCCCTGCGCCTCTACCGCGCGCGCCTCGTCTGAGATAAAGACGCTTCATCTCACAGTCATGCGTTCCGACGGCTGGGCGCAGGGCGACGCATCCTAAAGCGAGCCCTTCAAGATCAAATGCAACGAGCAGAGCACCCTCGGGTGCAGCATATGCGCCGGGGAGGGTGTCCACTTCCTTTCGGAATCCCTGGAAGCATAGATCGATGCCTAACTCGGCTTCGTACTCTAGAAACAGCTCTCGAACCGCGGGCATGTCGGACTCCGAAGCTGCGCGGATTGTTATGAGCATTTGTAGCGGATCTCCTATTTGCGCGACAGGCTGTCCGGCTTCCCAGCGGACTCAGTTGCGACTGCAAGCATAAAGCGCTATGCCCTCCGTCTAGGAGGCCACTTTATAGCGGCTTGGTACTGAAGCCTCGGAACCGTGATCCTATGATGGTTAGGAAGGTGAGGTATCGTGAACGCAACAGAAAGCGTTGAGGATTATGTAAAGCGTCTAAGGGGCTTGGCTCAAGGTGCGGATTCATTGCAAACTTTGCGCTCGACTGCAGGGGAGATTGCACTTCTTACCCGCGACATCAAGCAAGAGCGGCTTGTTACCCCTCCCGGACCTCGTAAATGGTCGATTTCGCAGATCGTCGCGCATCTTGCAGACTCGGAGATCGTTACCGGATTCAGGCTGCGCCAGATTCTATCTTCGCCTGATGGCATACTCATCCCCGCTTACGATCAAGACGCGTGGTCCGCAGTTTGCCACTATAACAAGATACCGTTACGGGAATCGCTCGATCTCTTCTCGGGGCTGCGCCGCTCTAATCTGAGACTCTGGGAAGGCTTGTGTCCAGAACAGTTGCGCAAATTCGGTAGCCACGCGGAACGAGGTCGGGAAAGCGTTCAAGATCTGCTCACGTTGATCACGGGACACGACATCAATCATTTGGCTCAGATCCGGGCGATCACTTCGAGTTGAACAAACCACGCGCTCCACAACGCTCACCTGCGAAAACTGCTCGAGGTCAAGATGCAAGACGTGGCAATAGCATTAGAGAATCAGCCGGGTTCCCTAGCCAAGATGGGAGATGCCCTCGGACGTGCAGGACTCAGCATCGAAGGCGGTGGGGCCTTCGTGGTCGAAGGCCATGGCATTGGGCATTTCCTCTTTGAGGATGGTGATGCGGCCCGCGAGGTACTCGAGTCCGCCGGTTTCCGTGTGCTGGACGTTCGCCATGTTCTTGTACAGAAGCTGAACCAGGCTGAGCCTGGTCAGTTGGGTGCACTTACGCGCCGAATGGCCGACGCCGGCGTGAACATCGAACTACTCTACAGCGATCACGTACATCACATGATTTTGGGTGTCGACGACGTTGGACGGGGCGAAGCAATCTCGCGCGAATGGGAACGCGAGCGAAAGCGCAAAGAGACGAGCCGAAATCAACCCACCAAGCTCCACTCCTACTCCATTCGAACGCAGTGGACAGGCAATGATGGCATGGGGACGCAATCTTACCGCAGCTACAGCAGAAACCACAGCATTCAATCCGCGAAGAAGACGGCGATCGAGGCGTCGAGTGACCCATCGTTCCTAGGCGATCCAGCAAGGTATAACCCTGAGGAACTGCTCGTTGGAAGCTTGTCCTCTTGTCATATGCTTTGGTATCTACATCTTTGCTCGACCGATGGCGTCACTGTCACGGCCTATGAGGACAATGCCCTGGGACAGATGAGCGAACAACCAGACGGTTCCGGACAATTCATCTCCGTCTGCCTTAGACCATCCGTTACCGTCGCTGATGCCTCATCGGCGGAACGTGCTTTCTCTCTTCACGAGAAAGCACATGAGTTCTGCTTTATTTCCAAATCAGTCAACTTCCCGGTCACTCTTGAACCGCAGATCGTTGTCCAGACGATGGCGTGAGAGCCAGGTGAATCACAGCAGGCGATACATGATGTACACATCTGTGTATTCACCGGTCGAGTGACGAAACGCGTTCGGCAGACACCCCACTATGTCGAAGCGGTGCCGCTGCCACAACCTGACGGCGCGTTCGTTTGTGCTTACGACGAAATTGAACTGCATTGCTGTAAAGCCGCGGGATTTTGCGAGTTCGAGCGAATGAACGCACATGCGTGCCCCGACACCGCATGCGCCTGCTGCTGTCGCAACGGAATAGCCGCAGTTAGCGACATGGGATCCGCCGCCCCGTTGGTTGGGATGCTGATAGTACGTTCCTATCAACTTACCTCGACTCTCCGCCACGAACACGTCATGATCGCCTCCGAGCCAATAGGCCAAAGCTTCAGCTTTGCTTATGCCAGCCGGAAGAGCATAAGATGCTCCGCCGCGAAGAATCGGCTCGAGAATCGACCAAATGGCGTCCTCGTCGCCAGGGCGGAAAACCCGGATTGCGAAATCCTCGTTCAATGCGCCACCAGCCTCGGAAGACCCGCAAGCTCGACCGCCATTTGGGATGGTAGTGCCGTTAAGAGAACTGACCTAGGTGAGCGCAACGATATCGATTTCGATCAAGGCGCCTAGAGGCAGTTGGGCTACTTGAATTGCCGCACGCGCAGGCGGGATCGGTCCGAGAACCTTTGCATAGATATCGTTCATGACAGCAAAGTTCTCGATATCGGACAGATAAATGGTCGCTTTCACAACCTTCGACCAAGCCGATCCGCCGGCAGCCAGGATTTCGCGAACGCTTCTCAATGCCTGATCTGTCTGAGCTTCAAAGCCTCCCCGCACAAGCGTACCTGTGTCGGGATCCAGCCCCAACTGGCCTGAGACAAAGATGAAGCCGTTCGCTTTCACTGCTTGCGAATACGGCCCGATCCCCCGGGACGCGGATTGCGTGCTGACGCGTTCCATAGCAAACTCCTCCTTACTCGGTTGTACTCTTACACGCCGCCAAGTGCGTAGATGGAGAGTATGTCGCTGATCGCGGCGTTTAAGGGTGTTGGAACTCCGCACTCCGCTCCCAACCTGACCACGTCGGAACTGAGCCACGGCAATTCCAACCGTTGCCGCTTCGTTAAATCGGCATACATTGAGGCCGTCATGTCGGCCGGAAGAGTGTCCATAAACTCCAACTGCAGGTTTGCAAAATTCGGATCTAATTTCACTCCCTTTTGATCGGCGACGGCAGTCACCTCCTTCATGATTCCCAGTACAAAAGTTCTCGCCTGACGATTTGCTCGGATGACACCGATTGTGTTGCGCATGCCTGCGGTTGCCGCAGACAAGCCCACAAGAAACACAAACTTCTCCCAGATCGCACGTTCAACATTCTGGCTAACTTCGAAGTCGATCTTTTCGCTCTGAAAACAGGAGGCAACGCTCTCGAGGCGCGCTGACTTGAGTCCGTTCGGCTCACCGACAATGAAGCGCTTCAAAGCGCCCGTATGCACAATATGACCTGGCTGTTCGGCCCTCGAAGAGATATAGCACACAGCACCCATCACTTGATCGGGTAAAAAGCGGGTCTTCAGAGCGTCCGCTGCGCGGACGCCGTTTTGAAAGGAGAGGAGGATCGTCGTGCGCGTTACAACAGGTGCTACCGCCTCTAACGCCTCCGCGGTATCCCATAGCTTCACACAGAGCAGCACCAGATCGGCGCGGGATAGTGTGGAGGCGTTTGAGGACACTTGTACACGCGCTAGATCAACATTTCCGGCAGGGCTGAAGAGTCTTAGGCCGGAGGTTTTCAAGGCTTCAAGAGTTTTGCCTCGCGCCACTAAATGTACATCTCGTTCTGCTTCGATCATACGAGCGGCGAGGTACCCTCCGATGCCTCCGGAGCCCACGATGACTATTTTCATTTTCTCTGACCTCGGCAGTTCGATGGGATCGCGCGGCTAATGACCTCGTTGCCGAGCTTAAACTTTCGCTTGGAGGAAACAAGGACCGCACCGGGCCAAAGTGGTTTCGAGCCTCCAGGCTAATCAAGGCTTTGTACGAACCCGCCGCATTGTCGTCTTGACACTTCGGGTCGATACCGTTTTCCGTGTTTATGGCCCCCACGTGGCGAAACCGCTGAACATATGCTGAATTCAGGGTCACGTCAGCGCAGAAAGGGCCTATGAAGATTGAAAGATTCGCTGCATTCAGTGTCAAGAACGAGGGAGGCAATCCCGCCGGCGTTGTCCTTGCCGAACACGAGCCAAACGCGGCCGTTATGCAGGATGTGGCGGCGCGCGTCGGCTATTCCGAGACGGTCTTTGCCAGTCCAGACATCAACGGTTGGAAGGTGCGGTACTTCGCTCCGGAAATGGAGGTGCCCTTCTGTGGCCACGCGACCATTGCTCTAGGGGGAGCACTTGCAAAGCACTACGGAAGTGGGGTCTACAAACTCACTCTGAAAGATAACAACATCACCGTTGAAGGAAGAAGTGACGGGAACGAACTGACGGCGGCGTTTCAGTCTCCACCAACGCGGACGGGGTATTTGCCGATTGGCCTCCTCGACTCGGCGCTGTCACTGTTTTCGCTCTCGCCCGATGAACTCGATACGCGAATACCCCCAAGGATCGCAATCGCTGGCGCCCGCCATCTCGTTCTGACACTCGGGAGTCGGGAATTGTTGCGGGGTATGAGCTACGACTTCGCGGCCGGCCGGACGTTCATGAATCAAGCACGTTTGACTACGATCATGCTTGTTCATTCTCAGTCTTCCGAATCGTTCGACGCCCGTAACGCCTTCGCTTCAGGAGGCGTATATGAAGATCCGGCTACGGGTGCCGCGGCGGCCGCATTTGCAGGCTACCTTCGTGAACTACAGTGGCCTCATGGCGGCAACATCGAAATCAAGCAAGGCGAGGAAATGGGCTCCCGCTCGCGAATTCTCGCGGAGATTCCTAAGATGTTGGGCGCATCTATCCGCGTCTCGGGGCAAGTGCGCGTTCTTGCCGGCTGATACCACATTGATTTCCGATGCGCCTTGAGCAAGCTCTTCGTCACTGAACATTCATCCTCATTAGGGTTGGAAGGGCAACCGACATGACTGCAGAAAGGATCATTCGCCATGCTAGCCGGCAGGTCGCCGACTTGGGCGGAACTCCAACCCGCTGGAAGCTCCTGATTGCTTACTCAGTCATATACTTCGTTTGGGGCTCAACCTACTATGCGATCCGCATAGGGGTAAACGAGGTGCCCCCTCTTCTCTTCGCCGGGATGCGATTTGCATTCGCCGGCATCCCGCTTGTCGCCTGGGCGGCTGCGAGAGGTGAGGCGTTTCCTAGCCTTCGCGAATGGAAGTCCGTCATTTTGCTCGCCAGCTTGATGTTCGTGCTGGATTACGGTCTGCTGTTTTGGGCCGAGCAACATGTGCCCTCGGGAACCGCAGCCATCATGCTCGCTACGATTCCGGCGTTCATGTCTTTCTTCGAAATACTTCTTCTACGGACACAGCGACTTACACTTCGCTTATCAGCCTCTCTCCTTATGGGACTTGGTGGCGTTATTGTATTGACGGTGCGTTCTATAAGGATTGGCGGAACTCCCATTGATTCTGGGGGGGCGGCGGCCCTTATTGTTGCCTCCCTCAGCTGGTCGTTTGCTTCGGTAGTTTCACGTAAACTAGCCCTCCCGAAATCAAAGAGCATGAGCTCAGGTGCTCAAATGCTCTCTGGTGGGTTGATGTTGGGCGTGGTTGCGGGCGTGACCGGAGAATTCAAATCCTTCCACATGCACGCAGTTAGTCAAGAGGCTTGGTTCGCTCTGCTGTATCTGATCTTTGCAGGGTCAATTCTTGGATTCACTGCCTATGTGTGGCTCTTGCATCATCAGTCGCCAACAAAGGTGGGAACCTACGCATATGTGAATCCCATTGTGGCTGTTGTTCTCGGCTATTTGCTCGGCGGAGAAAGCTTAAGCTTGCGGATGGTCGTGGGTATGGTGCTTGTCCTGGTCAGCGTTGTTCTCATCACGACGGCACCTGCGGAGAAACCATCTGGTGCTCCTCTGCGAGAACAGACTTCCACCTAAGCCACCTTGCACAAAAGTGGCCCTTTACAGACAGGAGAGCCAGTTCTATAGGTTATTTGTGGGAGAGAGTAGGCGGAGTTTCGTATGGATCGGCGCTCGTTTATTCGCGACACCATGGTAACGGCCTCAGGATCAATTCTTTCCAAGAGTTGTATCGCCAGCGGGAAGCAATCCCCAAGCAGCATCACTCAGGTTCGAATCGCCCGTACGACCGACCAGTTATCGGAAATCACGGCCTTTTATCGAGACGCTCTTGGCCTGCCCGTGATCGGACATTTTGAGAACCACGCCGGCTATACGGGTATCATGTTCGGGACACCGACAGCCGCGTTCCATCTAGAGTTCACCCATGCGTCGAAAGGCAGTCCAGCGGCTCCCTCGAATAGCGACGATCTCCTCGTTTTGTACTTGGCTGATGACCGTGCCTATCGAGAGAGTGTCCGACGTCTTACAGACCTGGGTCATAGCGCAGTAGCGCCCGAGAATCCCTATTGGAATGATCGAAGCACTGTGTTCGTCGACCCTGATGGATGGCACGTGGTCTTGCATCACGGAGAGGCCTTCGTTCAGCGGGAACTGGAAGGCGTAGATGGTAGGGCTCTCAAAGTGAAAGCATTCCCGGATGAATGACGCACCTTTTACAACGCGATCTGATGATGCTCGCTGGCGTCTGGACAGTGGCAGTCCTCATCCCCGGCCCGAACTTCTTGCTCATCGTCCACACGGCAGCCACGGAAAACCGCACGGCAGCCTTCGCAGCCTGCCTGGGATGCGCTGCTGGCACGTGTTTATGGGTAGTAGGCAGTCTCTTTGGGCTCGCTTTCGTCTTTGCAATATCACCTTCCTTAGCGTCTGGCATCAGGCTGGCGGGGGCGGGATATCTGATCGTTGCGGGGTGCGGGATGTGGTTTCGACTGCCAACTCGGTTCGCCAACCCGCCTGGAACTGGCCCCATCGGCAGTGCCAGCATCTTCCGCCGGGGCCTCGTCACGACACTTGCCAATCCCAAAACAGTCGCGTTCGCAACTTCACTGTTTGCCGTTTCAATTCCACGGCAATCTTCGCATTGGTTCCTGCTCCTTACGCTGGCAACGATCGTCGGCATTTCATTGTCTTGGTATTTGACCCTGGCGTCTCTCGCCTCTAGTGCCATGTTTGCGGGCATGTATCGGCGTATCGAAGAGCCGCTCAGGAAGGCCGCGGGTCTTGCTTTTATGGGATTCGGTCTGAAATTGGCGCTCGTCGGATGAACTCAAGCCTTGAGAGGGACCTTGCATGAATGAACACACTCAGTGTTTCGGGTTGGTCGGCGGTCTGGGCGTCGCCGCAGGTATTCACTACTACGAGGCGCTCACAGAGGCGCGGCGGGTAGCGGGAAAGCCCCTCAAATTTGTGATGGCGCATGCCGAGGTGAGTAGAGTCTTCGAACTCGCGCAGCTGGGGCAGACGCAAACGCTCGCCGAGTATTTGGCGGGGTATCTCGACCAGTTGCATCGCGCTGGGGCGACATATGCAGCTCTTCCTGCCGTACTGCCGCACATCTGTATTGGAGAACTCGTTCGTCGCTCCCCCATACCGTTGGTAAGCCTTCTAGATGTCGTACGAAAGGAAATCGAATTGCGCGGCTTGCCGCGAGTGGCGCTTTTCGGAACGCGGTTTGCAGTAGAAACCGGTTTGTTTGGAAGCTTGGGTGACATAGATCTGGTCAAACCCAGAGCTGAAGAGATTGAGTCCCTGCATAAGGCATATTCGCGTCTTGTTTTTGATGGCAAGGGATCTGCTGAGGTTAGGGGTTGTTTGATCGACCTAGCAAACAGTCTCATCAAGAGAGAGAAGGTCCAGCTGATCGTCTTGGCGGGAACCGACTTCTCAGTGATTTTCAACGAGCGAAACGCCCCCTTTCCAGCTCTCGATTGCGCTAGGGTCCATATTGATGCAATCTTGCATGAGATGAGTTGAGGCGTACGGCTGCCCTCGTGCGACTCGCTTAAGGTTCGGGTCCCTCATCGGATCAGCAAACTGGCTTCCCGTCATGGCACGTAAGCACAGATCCGTCGTCTTCTTCGAGATTTGTGATGGAGGGGCACGCCGGGACAGACCGGAAACCTTAGCGGATGCTCATGGCGCCTGTAGCATTCACAAAGTCTTGGTCAACGTGTCCAAAAACATATGAACGATCGTTCCCTGTAAGAGGCTCCTTCCCCGGACAGCCATAAAGCCCAAAGCAATTCCCAATGGAGCATTCAGCGCAAGATTGTTTGCAAGGGCGTAGAGAACATTCAAATGCACATGGGGCTCAGGCATGGTGGACCCAAAATGATAAACGGAGAAGAAGCCAGCTTGAAGGACCATTGCCCAATCTTCGGGGACCTGTGAACGCAGCTGCGAGAGAAGCATTCCTCTCGAGACGAACTCTTCGGCAAAGCCGTTGCTGAAGAAGTTGTGGAGCAAGAGAATACACAGGCCGGCGAAGGTGATCTTTCGCGTCGCAAGCCCAATGGCTGCAAGGACGAGCGCAAGGGTAATACAGGCAAGCGTTGCTCTCGTTACATTGTTAGCAGGTTCCGCTAGGCCCATGGATCGCGGCGTTCTTCCGCAAAGCAACATTAGACATCCAGGCACGAGAACCAAAGATCCGAATCCGAAATATGTCCCCCACGTGTCGTGCAGCGGCTCCACCAAATGCCCGAAGAGCGTCGACATTAAAGGAGAGAGATGGGGTAGCCACATACTTTGGCCGCCGGACAGTAGTGAACCATAGGCGCAACCGTAAACCACTGCCCACACGCACACGAAGCCGATGATGAAGGACTGGATCAGACGTTGCAGGCATGTACCGGTGGCGCGCAAGGTCTCTGGTGGCACAGTTGGTGGCGCATCCAAGAGCATCGCGGTAAACATGATAAGGAGCGCCGCGAATGTTGCTGCACCAAGACCGATAAGCAGAGAATGCACGTCGGTCATGGCAACGATCAGCAACGAGCCGATCCAGACCAAGCCCAGAGATCGATAAGCGTTTGACCTACACAGCGAAAGCATCGCGGACCGAATCAGCTTCATGAAGCTTATCCTTCGGGAACCAGAGCGTCTTGTCCCGCCTTCGATCGCAGGAACTTGCTTTTGTCGCCGCAGATCGGTTCTCGTTGACTACTTCGGCGATTTTAAGGTTTGCTGAGGCGGACGGATGGAACCAACGAGGCCTCTATTGGTCCTCTATGTCACATTCAAATTCCTTATATGCGTCCGATAACTAAACGATAAACGTCAGAACTCACGAGGAGTATCTGACGGCGCATCCCCGGATGAAACGGGTCGCGAACTCTCATCGGAATGGGGTCGAGGTGAGGACTTTGCTCTCGAGTGGCCTCCTCTCTGGCTGCTCTGGGGTCGCGGTAGCCTTCTCTTGGATCATTGGAGCTTGTGACATGCTGGGTTTTCGCGTGTTTCTATGGATGTTCACTGTTACGCCGTGCTCAGCGCGGATCGCAGGTTCCCTAGGTCGACGCCGACGCACCAATGTTCCTCGGTACCTCGACTATTTCAACGGTCGCCGGAGTGCTGATAGGCCTTGTGCGAATGTGGGATCAGTTCTGCGCGAGCTCAGTCCATTTGTTTGACGGTTGGCTCTTCCCACTCTCCGACAATCTAGGTTTATATGACAACAGCGTGAGAAGAAGATTTCTCCGTGAATTCCGTCCATTGCGGTTATCGGTGTATGTCTAAAAAACAGATGGATTGCATCATTAGGGATATCTTCGATGCCGAGCAATCCGTCCGCTACGTTGCTCTGCTTCAGGATGATGTCTTGACCAGCGCGCAACGGCAAGGTATTTGTTCTGCGTCTGCTTCAGAAAGCGATCGCTACGAAGAGTTGCTCGTGAACCCCACGCTACTTACCGCCGTGCGTCAACGTGGCAATATTGATTGCGGCGGGCTCAGGTTCGTGGTTGTGGCCTATGGCAATTTCTTCCAACTCGTGCGCCCCTACGGGGCAGGCCACATTTCGGTATGCGTCGATATTGCTGAGGATCCGATCCGGGTCGAAGCGCTCGTGGAACGTATTTTGCAGCAGCACGATTAGAGACTCTCATGCACTGCTTGAACTGCGCGAGAACGTGGCGATCAAGGCTCAGACGGCGACTCAGCGCTTGAACTTCGACTCCACTGACGGAGTGGCCCAGCCCGCGACGAGCTTCTTCTTCCCATAATTCTATGGGCTACTGCCCCGATTGCGAAAGATCTTGGCCAAGTGCAGAACCCTGGCGTTGATCTCTTCAAGAGATAGCTTTTACCTCGTCGACGGTAAACGTTTGGGGTAACGCGACGCCCGATCATCGTGGCGGAGCCCTTGGAGCTAGGGCACTTGTACCCACATCCCATCCTTGTGAGAAGTGGGATTCGCGCGCGAGTTCCTCAGTTAGCTTTTGCGGCTTCGCTGCGCTGAGGTGAATGCCAACCTCCAGTATGACAGCGAGAACTTCCGGAGGAACACGCACACCTGGATCTGTATCCGCAGAGACTGCTTTGGCGCGCGTTAGGTGGGCCGACTGATTGAGAAGGTGGAGGAAATCTGGCTGTGACCGGCGTGGTGAACGCAGGCGAAGATCACCTTGAACATTTGGTCTCCTCCTGGCCTCCGTTGATGTAGTCGCGATTGGCTAATGGAGCGCGACGCTGTTACGAGCAGCAGGTGGGTCCGCAGCACGTCTTGGCCTGTTCAAACTGGGGTTTTATGGCATAAACCTTGACGCTCGCGGCTGCCGTATTGACGTCATACTTCGACAAAAGCTCCTTAAGGTCGTCATGCACCGCGGTCGCTGTGTGAGTGGTCGGAGCGGAGCAACCGCCATTTGCCTGGGGTGAGTTAAGCGAGCCATCCTCACTCATTGCCGGCGAACAGCAGCCGGCCTGATTCTCGACCTTCGCATAGGCATTTAAGTCCGCGCTGCTGTCTACGATTTCGACGTGCTCAAACCCGGCGGCGAGCAGCCCGGCACGATAGTCGTCGATCCGAATAGCCCCACCTATGCAGCCCACATAGGCTGCCATGCTCTTCGCAATGGCTTCGGGCAGCTCGTGCTTCAGCGCGATGTCGCTGACAGCGACTCGGCCGCCGGGTTTGAGAACGCGGGCGATCTCCCGGAATACGGCGGGTTTATCAGGGGCGAGGTTCAGAACGCAATTCGAGATGACACAATCCACCGATGCGTCGGCAAGCGGAATCTTGTCAATGGTCGATTGGTAAAACTCGACATTGGTGTATCCGCCGACCTCGGCGTTCGCCCGTGCACGTTCAATCATGGCTGCGGTCATATCGATACCGATGGCGCGGCCCTCCGGCCCAACCATCTTCGCCGCCAGGAACACGTCCAAACCGCCGCCGGAACCAAGATCGACGACAACCTCGCCCCGTCTGAGATGTGCCGTAGCGGTGGGATTGCCACACGATAGACCCATGTTGGCTTCGGCGGGAATCGAGGTCAGTTCCTCAGCTGTATAACCGAACGCCTCGGCCACGGCCTGTACGCCCGCGTGATCGTTCGATAGTGAGCTCTCCGCAACCGCTCCATACTTCGATTTGACCGATTCCAAAACTTGTTCCGACATAACCGCCTCCTCATATCTGCTTACGGGAATATATATCTTGTCTTCGTATTCGTCAAGGCGTATACATAAGGGGATGCGGAAACAGGCCTTCAACCTCGAACGGTTCTTCCAGGCGCTTGCGGATAACACGCGGCTACGGCTCCTGAACCTCATGGGGGAGCAGGAGATTTGTGTCTGCTACTTCGTGGAGATTCTAGGCGGTCCTCAGCCCAAGATTTCAAGGCATTTGGCCTACCTCCGCAGTGCAGGGATCGTAGCTGCTCGGCGCGAAGGAAAGTGGATGCACTACCGCATCGTGATGCCGCCGCATATTGGAGCGGCGCGAATCCTGAAACAAACATTGGGCTGGCTCAAAGAGGAAAAGGCAATGCAGGCCGACAGAGCACGTCTGAGCAAAGCCTGCTGCTCCCCTACAAAGTACGCCTCGCTTGATGGCGCTCCTATTCCCGGGACGCTTTAAGAAGCGTCCGGGGAGGCTTGCTGATGTTGCGTGCGGCTATGCGCCGCAGGCGGTAAAGGAGGAGGTGCAGGAGGGGGAAAGTCTCCTGCAAAAACTTGGGGAGCCGTTTCCGGCTCCCCATTGGGTCTAGGCTGCAATTTTCTTCTTCGGTGGTGTGGACTTCTTTGCGGAAGGCTTCGCATCTTTGATGACGGTGGGCTTCGGCTTCTTCTCGGCCGATTTCTTCGGTTGCGGCGGAACGAAAGCGGCTTCTGCCTGAGCGAGGAAGTCGAAGTCGTTTTCGCGTGGGATGTCGGTATGCCCGGTAAGGACAAGACGGAGCGCAAACCCCGTCAACTGCTCATCGGGCAATCCGGCGACGGTGGAAGATAGAACCTCCTCGGGCGTCTGCTGGTTGTTTTCATCGCCTCCGGCGTAGAATTCCGCCACATCCTCGGCGAAGTCGTATGGGTCGAGGTTGACGAGGGCGCTAAGAAACACCCTCAGCTGCGGTGCGGTGAACGTGGGGGGCGCATTTGCAAGGATGCGCTCGAAGGTGGCGACGCGGGCCTTGCGCTGTTTCTCGCGGCGGGCTTGCTCGGCTTCGTACTGCTTCTGCTGCCGCTCAAACTCCGCCTTGCGCTCCTCCTCTTTGCGTTCCTGTTCGGCTTGGTACTCGGCCATGCGCTGCTCATGCTCGGCCTGACGCTGCGCCGCTTCCTCCTCGGTCTCCTGTTCGGGTGCCGGGGCGATCGTGGGTGGTGGATCGGCGGCGCGTTGTGCCGTGACGTGGGGGTTATGCGCAGGGCAATCGGTGTCGGTGCAAACGGCGACGGTCTTTCCGATGTTCCGGCCAAAGACGATGATGGCGGCTTTGGTGTGGGGGCATGGCGGCTCGGCGTCTGGGTTGTCGGCAATGTCGAGTTCGCGGTACTGGTGTTTCTGCAATGCGCCGGGACGTTGCTCTTTGGGCGCTCGGTAAGCCGTTTCGATGCTCACAAGCTCAGGCCGCGCGGCAATCTCGCGGTCGATGTGGGCCGTTACTTTGGCTTGGAAGCAAGGCGCGTCAAGGCACTGGTCACCCTGCACGTCCGCAAACAGGCTGGTGTTGAAACCGCTGCGGCGTGGGCAGGTGACACAAGCTCCGGCTTCGGGTTTGAGGGTGGTGTCCGCACGGTCGAATGGAGCCTCGGCAAGGTTCAGGTAGAGATTGGCCTGAATCCACGCTGAAAGGTGCTTCGCGGGAAGCAAGTGCGGTTCCTTGTCCTGCCAGTCCTTGCGCCAGC
>CAZZYQ010000016.1:0-43528 GCA_964658395.1 uncultured Granulicella sp.
GCGAACCAGGGATGGCTCGCCGATCAGGACCTGATTGCCCGCGTGACAAAGTTGTGTGTCGGTCGGCAGGTATGCCAGTTAGTTGAGCAGGTGACTGCCGAGGGAGCGGTCCCATACCAGGTCTCTGCTTTCCGGAATGCTTCTTCAGAGAGTTACCGGGTCGGACAGTACACGGCGAAGACAATGGAGTTGCTTAACGAGAAGATCGCTCAGTACCCAAAGGGAACTAAGTTCCAACTCAGTGCGGGATCGCCGCAGAACGAAGACCAGAAGAGCCTGGAGCACGAAGTGCAAGCGATCTTCGAGAAGAACGGTATGTCTTTAGAACCTGCTTTGCCGTGAGCCCTGATGCCTGGCGAGAGCGGTCTTCTCAGATCACTGCTTGCCATCGTCCTTGTCCGGATCTTCTCCCTTGTCTTTGCCCTTCTCTCCGAAATCGAAGTGTCCGGGGAGATCGAGCGCGACAAGTCCAAATTTAGTGCCGGTGCCTTCGGGGTCGATGCCGACGATGTGCTGGTGCTGCTTCGATCCGGCCTTCAGCTCCATCTTTCCACTCATGTCGTCGTCGACGTGGACCGTCTTGTTGTGTCTTTCATCATCGCTGCAGGTAAGACCGTCGGCGGTTTGGGTCGGCGTACCTACCGGGTGGTGGTCTTTGCATTGAATGACGGTGCCAAAGCGGGCCATATTGGTCTTGTAGAACGCCAGGACCTTGTCGGGAGAGTCCGGCGTACGGAAGCTGACCGCCTTGACGCGAAGTTGAAAGCTGCCAAAGCTCATGTTGATGTCGGCAGCGCCGTCCTCGTGGTCGTCCTTGTCTTTCTTCTTCACCAACTCTGCGCCTGGGTACGTCGGCAAACCGGTACTTTTCGCCACGTCGGCGTCGTCTGTTTTAACCGACATGCCGCCGAATGGGGTGGCAATCTTTACATCATCTCCGTTCCCGTTCTTCTTCGATTCGACATGACAACCGGCCAGGAAAGCGGCTGCCAGCCAGACTGCCGCGGTTGTGAAGCGATGTACACGCATTGCTGCCTCCATAAAGGTATGCAACACACGATACGACAGTCGTGTGTGAGTGGTTCCGGGATTTTTGTGCAGAGGTTTGAAACCAGGTTCGGAAGGAAGAAAAGCCGGACCAAACGAGAGCAGAAACAGGCTTGCCCAGCTATACTTTGTGGCAAGCCGCACGGCAGCGACCTCCAGCGGCGGCTGCAGCTTACTGGAGCTTCAATGGCCCATCCAATTCGGAGCACGGCGGTCGCGAGCGAGCGCGAGATACCGGACAAGCTGTACTTCCGGATCGGCGATGTCGCGAAGCTCTGCGAGGTGCCCGCATATGTGCTGCGGTTCTGGGAGAGCGAGTTTGCGCAGCTGAAGCCGAACAAGGGCGGTACCGGCCAGAGGCTCTATCGCAGGCGTGACGTGGAGATGGCGCTGCGCATCAAGACACTGCTGTACGACGAGGGATACACGATTGCGGGAGCCAAACAGCTCCTGAAAAGCGAACAGCGTCGCAAGGAGCCGCTGCTGGCGCTGGGGCTTGCTCCAGGCCCAGCGCGAGACGACGTGCAGAAGCTGCGCCGGCTGCGACGCGAGATGCAGGACCTTCTGACTATGTTGCAAAAGAGCAGCGGCGAGACGCGCGCAGAGTCGCCGGCACGGACAATGCGCCTTGCCAAGAAGCGCCTGTCAGAGTCCGAAACAGAGACGCTCTTCGAATAAATCCGCATAGGTTCGCCGTTTCGAGAGAGCCTGGTAGCTGGCAGGCAGCTGACAGACAAGAACTGCCGACGCTTTCATTTCCAGCGGCGACCAAGACCCGCTTACAGCGCGATCCATCCAACGTGAATCGCGTAGAGCGAAAGTCCGGCAACAACGATCCACAGTGTCACACCTTGAACAAGGGGGCGCAAGCCCACTTCGCGCAGCGTAGTGCGAGTGATTCCCGTTCCGATCAGGAAGAGCACGACCGTCAGCGCCGCCCGGCCGAGACGGTTCAACGAACTGAATAACGGCACCGACTGCGGAACAATACGCGGAACATAGGTCGCAACAACCGCAGCCGCGCAGAAGTAGAGAATGAACCATGGCCAATGGATCCGGGTCGTACTCTTCTTCAAGCTTGCTGTAGCGACTGCGAGGGGTACAATCCACAAAGCGCGCGCGAGCTTCACGGTTGTGCCAACAGCAAGCGCCGTTGGGCCGTACCGGGCGCCTGCTCCGACGACGGAACTTGTATCGTGAATGGCCAGCGCGGCCCATAGCCCGAACTGTGTCTGCGACAGGTGCATCGCCCCGCCGATTGCAGGAAAGGTGAGAAGGGCCACAGAGTTCAACACGAAGACCGTACCCAACGAGACAGCCATCTCTTCTTCGCCGGCCTGGAGGATCGGTCCCATGGCCGCGATCGCGCTGCCGCCGCATATCGCCGTACCGAAGGCTATCAGCAGCGACTGCGTCGGCTGGACCCTCATCCATCGCCCCAGGAGAATGCCTAGTCCCAACGCAAAGGCTATGCTGATGGCGGTATAGACAAAGCCAGAGCGGCCTGCCTGGACGACCTGCTGCAGGTTCATCCCGAAACCCAGGCACACTACCGCCGCCTGCAGCAGAAACTTCGAAAGCTGGCGGCTTTCTACGTGGAAGTGATGGACCGTAGTCAGTCCGAACAGCAGACCGCCGGCCAGGGCAATTGGGGGCGAGATAAGACCGCTGGCCGAGAGGATAATACCGATGTAGTAGAGGTTGCGGATCATACTGCCAGGCCGTAGCGGGCTTCGACTTGCGGCATGATCGGCGTATATGAGGCTTTCATGGTGGCGAACTTTAGAATAGTTGAAAGCTCAGGTTTACTACTAAGGGTAGGTGTACAGCGTGCGTTGGCGCGGTTGCGATACGTTCCAGCCGGGCATTGAAGCGCATGGATGGCCTCGCTCATCGCCCGGTCACACCCGGATCATGGGTCGAGCAGAGTATAGGAGAGAGTTTGGCAGTGGCTGCGAAGTCGGGTCGATTTGAGTGGCTGCGCATGTCGCACGCGCATACTGCCTTCTCGGCAACGCTACTGATCATGGCATCAACGCTGCTCTCGGGCGTACTTGGCCTGGTCCGGACCAAGTACATCAACGCGACCTTTGGCGCAGGCCCGGCAACCGACGCCTATAACGCAGCGTTTCAGCTGCCGGACATGCTCAGCTACTTCCTGGTTGGTGGTGTGGCGTCCATCTCGCTGATCACTATCCTCAATCGCTATCGTGAGCGGGGCGATGAAGCAGGAGCAGATAACGCGCTGCTGATCGTGCTGAACGGCGTGGCCGTAGTGCTGGCCACAGCAATCGTGCTGGCGGAGATCTTCGCGCCGCTCTATACGCGTATTGCTTTCAGAAACTTCTCGCCGGCAAGCGCGGCCTTATGCACGCATCTCACGCGTATCATCCTTCCGGCACAGTTCTTCTTTTTCGCGGGGGGCGTGCTTGGTTCGCGTCTGCTCGTCCGCAAGATCTTTCTGTACCAGGCGTTTGGCCCACTGGTGTACAACATCGGCATCATTCTGGGCGGAGTGCTGCTGTCACGCACCCTGGGCATCGACTCGCTGGCATATGGGGTGCTGGCAGGGATGATCGCCGGTCCGATGGGCTTCGCTGCGTTCGGAGCATACCGGAACGGCTGGCGCTACCGATTCGTATTCGATCTGCAGCACCCTGTCTTTCATGAGTGGCTCCGGCTTAGCCTTCCCTTGATGATGGGCGTCTCGCTCACGTACGCAGACAAGTGGATTCTGAGCTACTACGCGGCATCGGTTCCGGGCGGCATCTCGCGGCTGAACGTGGCCAAGAACCTCTTCAACGCACCCATGACTATTCTCGGCTCGGCAGCCGGAGCGGCTTCGCTGCCGTTCTTCTCCTCCTTGTTTGCAAAGGATAAGAGATGGGAGTTCGCGGAAGCCGTGAACCGCTCGGTTTCACGCGTGCTGGCGACGGCAATGCTCGCCGGGGCGTGGATGATGGCACTTTCGGGCCCTATTACTGACCTCTTCCGCGGCGGCCAGTTCACGCCGTCCGACGCCACTGAGACCTCCCGCTACTTCACCATCTTCGCGATGTCGATCGCGGTCTGGTCGGCACAGGCGATCTACTCGCGGAGCTTCTATGCCGCCGGTAATACACTGACGCCGGCGCTTGCGGGATGGGCGGTGACGCTGGTCTCCATTCCGCTGTACGCGCTGCTCTTCCGACAGATGGGCGTGACCGGTCTTGCCGTCGCGTCCGACGTTGGAATGGGGTTGAGCGTGGTCTCGCTTGCAGTGCTGCTCCACCGGCACCGGCTGGTGCATATCCAAGGGCTCGATTACAGCGAGCTCGGCAAGGCGCTGCTATCTGCGGTGCTCGCGTTTAGCGCGACAGCCGGTGGGCTGAAGTGGCTGAACGTTCCCCGCGGGCACCAGGGAGACTTGCTCTCTATCGCGGTTGGAACGGTGATCTGGGCCACCGTGTGCGCGGGGGTGCTGACCGCGTCAGGATCAAAGCTCCCGAGGCAGCTGGCGCGCCGCTAGCACGATTCAACGCAATAGAGGCTCAGAGCAGCGGACTCTCCTATTTTGCGTCCTCATACTCCTCGTGCCAGGCGGTCTGGATGGCCTCCAGGATACCCTCGGTCGACTTGGCCGGGTCGCCTGTGAAGCCGGGCAGCTCCGTGACATAGCGATGCAGGTCAGTGAAGCGCACGGTATATGGGTCAAGCTCGGGAAACTTCTCCTGAAGCTGAATGCCGATTTCGGCAACGTCGGTCCATGTAATTTCACGCGGCATACAGTCTCCTTCAGGAAGAGGCGGCGGTCGTTGATGGCTTGCCTTCCTGGACGTAATTACGGTTCCACTTGGGAATCTCGACCACGTAGGTGCCGGGCTTTTCGATCACCGCCTGGCAGCCTAGGCGGCTGTTCAACTGGATGTCGGCTGCAGTCTCCATGCGATCAAGCTCCAGGTCTTCGGCTTCGCTGATGCCGTCGGCACCCTCTTTCACCCAGATGTGACAGGTGGTGCAGGCGCACGCACCGCCGCAGGCGTGGTCGAGGAAGATGCCGAAGTTCTCGGCAACGTCGAGGAAGGACATCGGCAGACCGTGCCCATCGTATTCGAGTGTGCCGAAGGGGAACTCGACTGTCTTGCCCTCCGGCAGGAAGGTGACGCGGACCTGGTCTTCGGCAGGAGGGGTTGCAAGGTCTTCGGGGGTAAGGTAATGCGGGGTAGTTGCTGACATGGCTTAACCAGTCTAGTTCAGATAGAGCGTCACGATGTGTCGACGCTTGTGTTGGCGGAGACCGCACGATCCTTCAGGACGACCGCCGATGCGAAACAACGAAGGGCAGGTTGCAGTTAGAGTTAGCAGACGGATGGGCCATCTAGTTCTCGCGAAATTGGATAGGGCCACTGACGCCTCCTGATACACTTCGCACCAAGCCGCGCAGCTTTCCCAGCGAACATTTACCGGAAGAGACTCCTTATCCACATGCAGCCATCAACGACCTTCAAGCCTTTTGTGCCCGCCACTGAAACCCGTCCCGAAATCACCACGCGCGCCCTCATCCTCGGCGCTTTCTTTGGCGTCCTCTTCGGAGCGGTAACAGTCTACGTTGGACTGCGCGCCGGGCTTACCGTCGCGGCCAGCATTCCGATCTCCGTGCTGTCGATATCCATCCTGCGCGCGTTCGGCAAGGCCAGCATCCTTGAAAACAATATCGTGCAGACGACCGGCAACGCCGGCCAGTCGATCGCCTCAGGCGTCATCTTTACGCTCCCGGCGCTGATCTTCCTTGGCTTCGATCTTGAGTCGACACGCATCTTCGCGCTGGCGTTGTTTGGCGGATGGCTGGGAGTGCTGTTCATGATTCCACTGCGGCGGCAACTGATTGTCGAAGAGCATGGCGCATTGATCTATCCCGAAGGTACCGCCTGTGCGGACGTACTGATGGCAGGCGAACGCGGCGGGTCGTTCGCTTCGCGCGTCTTCTTCGGGCTGGGTCTAGGAGCGCTTTATACGCTCTTTCAGAACGAGAACATCTTTTCCCTCTGGCCGTCGACGCCGACCGTCAACTTCGACATTGGCGCGCAGCACCTGCTCAAGGGCTCAAGCATTCGCGCCGATGTCACACCGGAGTATCTCGGCGTGGGCTACATCATCGGGCTTCGCGTCGCGGCGGTCATGCTTGCCGGAGGAGTCTTCTCGTGGCTCCTGCTGCTGCCCGCCATCTACTTCTTCGGATCGCACATGACCTCGCCGCTCTACCCCGGCACGACGCTCATCCACGACATGACTCCCTCCGACCTCTGGAAGACATATGTGCGGCCGATGGGCGCTGGGGCCGTCGCCGCAGCTGGCGTCATCACGCTTGCGCGCACAGCGCCGACCATCCTCGCCGCGCTCAGCGAGGGCCTCAGAAACATCGGTAAGAACAAGGGCGCTGCTGCAACACCGACCCGCACCACGCACGACCTTCCGCCCACCGTTGTCCTCGGCGGCTCGGTCATCCTGATCGTGCTGATGTTCCTCTTCCTTCAGTTCCACCCGGTCCCGGGTGCGCAGGTCGGCGCGCTTGCCAATATCGCCGCCGCGCTGCTCGTCGTCCTCTTTGGGTTTCTGTTTGTCACTGTGTCCGCGCGCATCGTGGGCATCGTCGGCAGTTCGGCCTCACCGGTAAGCGGCATGACCATCGCAACGCTGATGGCCACCTCCGCCATCTTCCTGGTCAAAGGCTGGACCGCCCCGGCCTTCGGCGCCCTCGCCATTACGATCGGCGGCATCGTCTGCATCGCCGCTTCCAACGCGGGCGACACGGCGCAGGACCTGAAGACCGGCTACCTGATCGGCGCAACACCCTGGAAGCAGCAGCTTGCCCTTATGTTCGGCGTGGTTATCTGCGTCTTCTCCATTGGCGCAACCTTGAACGCGATGAACAAGGGCCTTGAAGACTTCCAGCGCCTCCCGAAGCCCATCCCGTTTGCAATCGCCGACACAAACGACGCCGTCACCAACGGCGTCCAGACCAAGGGCAACTTCACGCGCGACCATATTCAGCTCACTTCCCACGATCACGCCGCCGCAAAGGAGGAGTTGAGCGATGCAAAGCACTTCATCCTGCTCAATGCCATCGGCTCCACCACCCTTGAGGACGGCAAGTATCTTTACAACCCCGACAC
Source organism: uncultured Granulicella sp. (assembly GCA_964658395.1). Classification (GTDB taxonomy): domain Bacteria; phylum Acidobacteriota; class Terriglobia; order Terriglobales; family Acidobacteriaceae; genus Edaphobacter. The sequence continues at coordinate 7,200 of CAZZYQ010000016.1, forward strand.
GAAGCAGATTGAGATCCAATGGATACAAGGCATCGGCTCAGAGAAGGCTGCCGCACCGCAGGGCCGACTCATGGCAACTGTAATCAACGGCATCCTCACCCAAAAACTGCCGTGGGCACTGGTCTTACTCGGCGTTGCGCTGGTCCTCGTGGTTGAACTTCTCGGCATTCGTTCCCTAACCTTCGCTGTTGGAGCTTATCTCTCGATCGCTACTACCCTCGCAATCTTTGTCGGCGGAGTGATGCGCTGGATGGTCGACCGCGCTATGGCGAAGCAGGCCGCCGAGACCGAGGCTGCCATTGATATGGACTCGGAGATATCCCCCGGAAGCCTGTATGCCTCAGGTCTAATCGCCGCCGGCGGCATCGTTGGTCTGCTCGGCGTCGTCATCAAGCTTTATGAAGCCGCCACGGATAAAGCAATGCCGCGCTTCAGTGACCACAACCCGCTCCATCACGACTGGATCAGCGTGATCATGTTCGGGCTGCTGGCGTTCAGCCTGTACTACTTCGCGAAGAAGCCCCTGGACTCGTAGTGGGTTTGCTCCCGCAATGGGAGCAAGTCAGGATAACTGAGGTCGGTCTTCGCACGCGGAACTCTTCATGGCCTCATCCCTAATTGAGTTGAATGGAGACATAGGAAGGCAGTTGAAGATCATCTTGATGCCTGGTACGCCGAGGCGTCGAAGGCACCGGCATATACTACAGAATGACGACTGCTATGCGAGGTCGAGAAATCTGCCGCATATCCAACTTGCACTCCAGAAAGGATGCACGCTTTATGGCAATCGAAAAGAAGGTCTACACCGCCCATGCCACCGCTACCGGAGGCCGCGACGGCGTCGCCAAGTCCGATGACGGCAAGCTCGAAGTCAAGCTTCAGATGCCGAAAGAGATGGGCGGCACTGGGGAAGGTACCAACCCCGAACAGCTCTTCGCTGCGGGCTATGCTGCGTGCTTCATCGGCGCGCTTAAACATGTCTTCGGCGAGCAGAAGATGCGTCTCGACCCCGCCACGTTCATTAACTCCTCGGTCTCGTTCGGCCCGCTCGCAAACGGCGCGCGCGGCTTCGGCATCGAGGTGGCCCTTGAAGTCCACGTGCCCGGCGTCGAGCACGACAAGGCCCTTGAACTGGTCCATGCCGCCCACGAAATCTGCCCTTACTCGAATGCCACCCGCAACAACGTCGATGTGACCCTCACCGTTGCTTGATCGGCGTTCTACTCAGCAGGAGCCGTGACAGGCGATGATCTTGTCGTGACGCGTAAACAGGCGTCGAGGCTTCTCCTTGGTTCCCCTCCAGATCTGAGCGAAGCCGGTGCTATAAAGCACCGGCTTCCTTTTTCGCGAAAGCTCTTACCAGGTCCAGACTAGAACAGGCAGCGGTGTAGGCGGCGTGAGGCCCAAGCATTGGTGTTCCAGAGCGTCGACTTTGCTCCTGATGTATGCCTGGTCTCTTGTTCTGGGCCTTCACGCGGCTACTGGGTAGGGCGGAAGTGCGGCGCTTACGCGCCGGATCGGGTCACGCGGCGCTCAATGCGCTTCTCGTAACGCTCTCCCTTGAAGATGCGATCGACATAGATGCCCGGCGTATGAATGCAGTCCGCATTCAGCTCACCGGGCTCAACAAGCTCTTCCACCTCGGCGATGGTGACGCGTGCAGCCGTGGCCATCATGGGATTGAAGTTGCGCGCGCTCTTGCGATAGATGAGGTTGCCCGTGGTGTCGCCCTTCCACGCCTTGACCAAGGCAAAATCCGCGTGCAGTGCCTCCTCCAGCAGATAAGCGCGCCCGGTGAACATCCGCGTCTCTTTGCCCTCGGCCACGACGGTTCCCACGCCGGTGGGGGTGTAAAAGGCCGGTATACCCGCGCCAGCCGCACGGATCCGTTCCGCAAGCGTGCCTTGCGGGACCAGCGTTACTTCCAGCGAGCCGGAGATGACGCCCTGCTCCAGCAGCTTGTTTTCGCCGACATAGCTTCCTACGTGCGAAGCAATCTGGCCTGCCTCAAGCATCAGGCCCATGCCAAAGCCATCGACGCCCATGTTGTTCGAGATGGTGTGCAGACCGCGCTTGCCCGATCGTACAAGCGCGGCGATCAGATGCTCGGGAATCCCGCACAGCCCAAAGCCGCCCAGCATTACAGTGGCACCATCAGGAATGTCGCGGACCGCAGCGTCGGCGGAGGAGACGACCTTGTTCATGCCTCTTCCGCTCCCAATGCAGAAGGCTGCCGAAGATGGTCTGCGACGTGGACCGTCGCCTCGGTCGCGGCGATCACCTGGTCTACCGTGCTGCCGCCCAGGAGTTCTTCCAGATACAGACCGTTTGAACGCACCCGGAACACAGCAAGCTCGGTGATAATGGTCTCGACCACGCCCGTACCCGTAAGCGGAAGCGTGCAGCGGCGCAGAATCTTCGCAGCGCCCTCTCGCGTGGTGTGCTCCATAGCCACGATTACCCGCTTCGTTCCGGCAACCAGGTCCATCGCGCCGCCCATGCCCTTCACCACCTTCCCGGGTACGGTCCAGTTGGCGATGCTCCCTTGCTCGTCGACCTCCATCGCTCCGAGGATCGTCACGTCCATGTGTCCGCCGCGAATCATGGCGAAGGCTTCAGCGCTTGAGAAGAACGACGTGCTTGGCAACTGCTCGATCGTCTCCTTGCCTGCATTGATCAAGTCGGGGTCTTCTTCGCCTTCGAGTGGATAGGGGCCTACACCGAGCAACCCGTTCTCCGACTGCAGCGTAATCTCAATGCCGGCTGGAAGATGGCTGGCCACCAGCGTGGGAAGACCGATGCCAAGGTTCACATAGTCGCCGTCGCGCAGCTCCAGCGCCGCGCGCGCTGCGATCAGGTTCCGCTTTGCTGCTGCGGTCATCACAGCTCTCGCAGTCTCGAAGCGTTCAGGTTGAGTGCCGTTCATCGTCGTCTACCGCGCCATCAGACTTGGCCAATCCTATGTTGAAGGATCATACGACACCGGCCAGGCCCTGGCATGCCTCGAACAGCCGCTACTATGCGGTCCGCCCCGTCGCCGGCATCTGGACAAGGCAAGTGCGAATGACATAACTTCGTCAGGCAGGCCACTTTGACTCCTCGCACATTGCGAAAGGAACGATCCGACGACATGACGAACCTCGACAGACGCACTTTCTTGAGATCCGCCACCATTGCCGCCGCCGCAGCCGGCACGAAGGTTCACATGCTCGGCGCTTCGCCGTTGCAGGCCATCACGGCGAAATCGCCAAACGACCAGGTGCAGCTTGCCCTGATTGGTGCCGGCATCCAGGGCCAGACCGATACGCGGTTTGCGTTACAGGTGCCTGGAGTGAAACTGGTCGCCGTCGCCGACTGCTACGATGGTCGCCTGACCCACTCCAAAGAACTCTGGGGCAGCGACATCTTTACGACGCGCGACTATCGCGAGATCCTGAACCGCAAAGATGTTGACGCCGTCCTGATCGCCACGCCCGACCACTGGCACAAGCAGGCCGCCGTGGACAGCATGAAGGCCGGTAAGGACGTCTACCTCGAAAAGCCGATGATCCACGTCTATCCCGACGGTCCGGCCATCATCGACGCTGCCCGTTCCACCAACCGCATCCTCCAGGTGGGGAGCCAGCGCGTCAGCTCAGTCATCTACGCGAAGGCGAAGGAGCTTCTTGCCTCGGGTGCCATCGGCAAGTTGAACATGGTGAGCGCCCGCTGGGACCGCAACTCCTCGATTGGCGCGTGGAACTACTCGATTCCGAGCGACGCCAGCCCGGAGACCTGCGACTGGCCGCGCTTCGAGGGCTCCGCGAAGAAGATGCCCTTCTCCGCGGAACGCTTCTTTCAGTGGCGCAAGTGGAGCGACTACGGCTCCGGAGTCGCCGGGGACCTCTTCGTCCATCTCTTCAGCGGGACCCATTTCATCACTGGCTCGCATGGTCCAACCCGCGCGATGGCGACCGGAGGGCTTCGCTTCTGGAAAGACGGCCGCGATGCAAACGACGTGCTGCTCGCGCTTCTCGATTATCCTGAGGGCTTCAATCTTTCACTGCGCGTGAACTTCGTGGACGGCGGGGAAGAGAGCGAAGGCTTCCTCTTTACCGGCTCAGAAGGACTGATGGAGATCGCCGGCCAGACAGTGACGGTCTCGCGGACGCCCATCGAGAAAGAGCCGGGCTACACCGTCAGCACGTTTGCCGAAGCGACGCAGAAGAGCACCATCGCCGAGTACCGGAAGAAGTATCCCGCGACGGAGCCGACCGGACCTCCGGCTACCGAGGTCCAGAAGTGGGCCGCCCCGAAAGGCTATGCCGACAACTACGACCACTTTCATAACTTTTTCGCCTCGGTGCGCAGCCGCACCCAGCCCGTGGAGGACGCCACCTTTGGCTTCCGCGCGGCCGGGGCTGCACTGCTGAGCAATATGAGCGTCGAGAAAGACGCCATCATCCACTGGAACCCCGAGACAATGAAGGTCGTTTAATCAGGTAAATAGTTGCAACAAGCAGCACCTGTCATGCCACCGTAACTAGCGCCCGTCACGCCGTAACTAGCACCAGTGATGTTGTTCGATGTAGCACCGGTCATGCGGTACGTAGCACCGTCATCTCGACCGGAGCGCCGGACGGCCCCATCGTCCGGCGCGCAGTGGAGAGACCCCCGCATTTCGTCACTCTGTCTTCTCATCACCAGCAACAGCAAAACGACTCGACCCGCACCCATAATCCAGGACGGCAAACACATGAAGATAGCTCCCACAATCGCCCTTGCAGTCGCTCTTGCCACAACCCCGGCGTTCGCGCAGGAGAACGGCAAGACCACTGAGGTCCGCATTCCCACGGCTGGAGCGAACCCCGACGGTTCTCCGCGTATTGCGTTCCTCGCGCATCGGCTTGGAAACGACCATGCGGAAGGCATCTCCGCTCTGGACATGAACGGTGACGGCTTCGACGATATCCTCAGCGGTGCCTACTGGTACGAAAATCCTGGTGCCAAGGGCGGCGAGTGGAAGCGGCACCAGTTCCGTACCGTTGAGACCCATCTGGAATTCGTCTCCGACTGTGGGGAGTGGATCGTCGATGTCGACCACGACGGTCTGCCCGACCTCGTTACCACGGGCTGGATCACCAATGGCGTCTGGTGGTTCAAGAACCCGGGGCCTGCAGCCACGGCCGCCGGGACGATGTGGAACCGCGAGAAGATCACGGACAGCTACGACACCGAGGGCGGCGCATTCGCCGACATCAACGGTGACGGCAAGCCTGACCTGGTGCTGGCGCACTACAACAAGTCTGGTGTGCTTTGGATCGACTTTGCCGGAGCAAAGCCTGTGACCCACCACATCGGAGACAGGACCAACGACGGCCACGGGACGGGAATTGCGGATATCGACGGAGACGGCAAGGCAGACATCCTGACCCCGTACGGGTGGTTTCAGAACATCGACGCCGATCATGACAAGTGGACGTGGCATGGTGACTGGCGCCTTGGCGATGCTGGCTTCCCGATTCTTGGCTACGACGTAAACCACGACGGCAAGATGGATCTCATCTATGGCCAGGGGCACGGTTACGGGCTCTTCTGGCTCGAGCAAACCGGCTCAGGCGATGCCCGGAAGTGGGTCCGGCATGAGATCGATGCTTCGTTCTCACAATCGCACGCGCTGAAGCTGGTAGACATCGACGGGGACGGCCAGCCGGAACTCATCACTGGTAAACGCTATCGTGGACACGGAGGCAACGATCCTGGATCGTACGATCCAGTTGTCCTCTATGCCTACAAGATGAAGGTTGAAGGGACCGCCGTCAGCTTTACCCGCTCCACGCTTTCATTCAACGGAACTGCCAGTGCCGGGACGCAGTTTGTGGCCGGAGATTTCGATCACGACGGCGACGTTGACATCGCCAGCGCGGGCAAACTCGGCGTCCATTTTCTTGAGAACTTGCAAACTGTTAAAACCACCGGCCAGATTCGTGAAGCCGAACAGCCGCTGGAACGGAAGTGGCCCTTTGCCGGGGAGGGTAGGGAAGTAGATCAGGAAGAGGAGCCTGCAGCCAAGAATTAGCTTTAATGGGCGAAGACATGGCTGCGTGGATCATGGCTCGCGCAGAGGCCGACGCAACGGCATCCTTTCGCATCCGTGGCGTTCACTCGGACATGACGCTTGATATCTGCTTCTCGTAACACAGGAAACGCAGACCCGGCCGAATCTTCAGATTGATCTCCCCGCACGATCGATAGCCGAGTTTCGGAAGCAGCTTCTGGGTGGCCTCGTTCCTGGTGTTGGTATCGAGCCGGACGTATAGGACCCTCCGCTGTCTGGCGACCTCCTCTGCTTGATACAGAAGTGCCGCAGCAATCCCTTGTCCGTGATGTCTCGGATGCACAGCAAGGCGGTGAATGACGACAGCTGGCTGAGAGATGTCCCAGTCTGCGTCGGCATACTCCGCATCCTGCGTGCCGGTCAGGGCAATCACTCCCGCAACCCGGCCATCGATCTCCGCGACCCAGAGATGATCGGCTTCGATGTCCAGTGCAAACACCTCAGGGTTCGGGTAATCATCGTTCCACTGCAGATTGCCAGAGGCACGCATCGCGGGGACGACGGCGCGGACGATCTCCATCAACCCCGGAATGTCGTCGCGCGTGGCAAGGCGGAGCCGCATACCTTTATCTTCTACCTTGGTTGAAGCCCGCTGCGTTGAAAGCAAACCCTCGGCCATTAGAGGGACATCTCCATGAAAACATCGGCGCGCGCGTACCCCATGGCTGGAAGGCGCTCCGCCGGAACATGCCGGAAGCCGATCGACTCGTAGAGGCGGACGGCGGCTGGAAGTTTGCTGTTGCTGCCGAGAAAAAGAGATCGTGCGCCCATCGATCGTGCCTGCGAGATAGTGTGCTGTAACAGAGTGCGACCTATACCGCGGCCACGCAGAGCGGGCGACACGGCCATCTTTGAGAGCTCAAAAACTGCACCGTCCATCGGGATCAATGCCACGCAGCCCACAACCTCCCGTTCGCCAGCGAGCCGAGCCATGAAGATGGCACCGCCTTTGCCCAGGATGTAGGTATCGGGATCTTCCAGGGTTTCGCGGTCTTTCTTCTCGAGGGCAAAGTGTCGGATGATCCACTCTTCGTTCAGTCTTCTAAAAGCGGCTTTGTCCTCTCCGGAGTGCAAGGGGCTCACTTCGACCTGCAGTGTCGTCGCTTCGCCAGCAGGTTGCGGTTCAGTGCTTTGAATGGTCGGCATAGCTTCCCTCTCAGCTCGATTCTGTCTCTTGGGACCTTGAACGTCCAATATCTTGTTCAAGGCGATTATGATGTTTCGTATATGGATCAGGACATCGAGCTTCGCCACCTGCGGTACTTTGTTGCTGTCGCGGAGGAGCTGCACTTCGGAAGAGCGGCAGAAAGACTGCACCTTTCGCAACCGCCCTTGTCGCAGCAGATCAGGAAACTGGAAGAGATGCTCGGGCATCACCTGTTTGCGCGAACTTCGCGCTCTGTAAACCTGACGGAAGCCGGAGCGGCCTTCCTGGAGCGGGCGCGGCGGACGCTCCTCAACGTTCAGCGTGATATCGAAGAGACGCGCAGCGTCGGTCGCGGCGAGGTCGGTTCGCTCAACGTTGGCTTCGTCGGCTCAGGCATGCTGACGATGCTTCCTGCTATCTTCCGCACTTACCGCGAGGCCTACCCCCAGGTCCATCTGCGGCTACATGAATCCTTCACGTCGCGCGTGGTGGAAGGCCTGGAGAACGGGACCCTTGACGCAGGCATCCTGCGCGATGGCGACCCGTCCCAACGGCTGCAGAGTACTACCATCCTCACCGAGCCTTACGTTGCGGTGCTGCCGGTGACGCATCGCTGCGCCAAGCAGAAGAGCCTTTCGCCGGGCGTGCTGCGGGACGAGCCATTCGTGCATTACCCTCGGACCGCCGGGGCTCGGGCCTTCGACAAGCCCTTAGCCATCTTTGCGGAACACGGATTCCAGCCGCGGATCGTGCAGGAGGCCTCGCACTGGCTTACTATTCTGCGCCTGATCGGGGCGGGATTCGGGGTCTCGGTGGCTCCCGCATGCGTTAGCCGCATCGCATCGCCGGACGTGGTCTGTGTGCCGCTGCGCGGGGTGAAGGCAATGAGCCGGATCGAACTCGCGACCGTGGTGGGAGAGTCGCGGCCGATCGTAGAGGGGTTTGCGCGTATCGCCGGAGCCGCGTTGGATCACCGTGCCCAAGAAGGGGCAACTGCTTTTATCTACAATCGAGGAGCTTCAGGATAGTGGTTTTCTCTGAAACCTCGTACGGCGTACGGACGTAAAAAGAGTCAGGGATAAACCCCGAGCCGTAGATCGTTGTGCAGGTTGATTCTTTCAAGGGAGAACCGATGAGACGCATTCTTCTAGGTCTAGTTCTATGCGGAACGACGTGCGGGCTCTCCGCGCAGCGCTACACCGAGGCACCCGACGTTCCAGCGACCAAGCTGTACTCGGACTTTCCGGTGCACATCCACCTCTTCGGAGTTCATTGGAACCGGGTCAACGGAGGCTACGAAGGCTACGGGCGAGCGGACATCCTGGGCATGCCGCCTCAAGGCGCCGACTACACATTCTCCTGCGCAGAGCCCTTTCTGCATAATGCGCACCGCGACGAGTTCTACCAGGCACGCTGGAAGAAGCCGAATCAACGGCTCGAAATCCTCATGCAGAAGGTTGGTTCGGACCATCTGCAGAAATGCGAGTTGAAGATCGCGATTAAATCGGAACCATACGGGAAATATGGCAGCAGCGATGCGCCGGCAGACGCACCCGCCCCTACCTCTTCTGCCCCGCCTCCGCAGTAGCGCTACATGATGCGGAAGCGTTCGCGCATGACCCGCTGAAATCGGGGCTTCCAGATCAAATCGTAGGCGAGCTCCTTGCCTGGAAACATGGCCAGAGCGGCAGTCTTGCTGTCGGCGATCATCTGTGAGGCATCGTCGACGGTAAGCGAGGGATCCTGTGCGATCACCTGCATCACCATATTCATCATCATCTGAAGACGGCGAATGAGCTTTCTCTCTTCCAACTGCTCGGGCGTGAGGGAGACAGTTGTAGAAGTTGCGGCGGGTTCGGATACGGTGTCGTCCAAGTTCATGCGTGGCCCCTCGTCGGACACTCTCTGCCAGTAGCGTAGCTCGGAGGCTGAGCGGAGCCTCAGAGCGCCCGCCGCTAGGGTGCGGCTGTTGCCGTACCCTCAAGCGATCCATGCCCTTCAGTCCCAATTTCATGAATGGCACCATCTTTCGTCAAGAGAAATTGTGCGAGGCCGAACTCGTCCGTTCGATAAAGTCGCGTGTGCGCCGCGCCGATACGCGAGATGACTTCGAAGCGTGGGTGGCCGAAGGTGTTGCCGCGCCCCACGGACACGACCGCTGCTTTCGGCGCTGCGGCGGCGAAGAACTCCGGCGTGGTCGAGGTGCGGCTGCCGTGATGACCCACCTTGAGCAGGGTGACTGGGCGAATAGCACCATCGGCCAGCATGGCCCGCTCGCTGGCTGCTTCAGCATCACCTTCGAGCAGGACTGAAGCGCGCCCATAATCGAGCCGCATCACCAGCGAGTCATTGTTTGCAGGCGCCCCGTGGTTGCTGTACTCCCGCGCGGGCGCGAGGGCGGAAACCTTGAGGCCACCCCATTCGATTGCATCTCCCGCGTGGAAGTAATGGACAGTGACGCCGAGCATCGCCGCCTCGTTCAGCAGATCGGTGTACGCAGACGAGTTGGGGTCGATCCCTACCCAGAGCTCTCGCGGGAGGAAGTTGCGAAGAATTGCGGGCATCCCTCCCATGTGGTCGCTGTGCGCGTGCGTCAGGGCGACCACATCAAGGCGCCGCACCTGGCGCGACCACAGGTAAGGGGAGACGACATCTTCGCCAACATCGAAGCGGCCGCTTTCGGACGCAAGTGCAAGGCTGCCGGCGCGACCGACCCGGCCGCCTGCATCCATCAGCATCGTCCGGCCCTCAGGGCTTGCGACGAAGATGGAGTCGCCCTGGCCAACATCGATGGCTGTGACCTCAAGCGTCGACCTTGTAAGAAGAGGCTGCTCCGGAGCGAGTATTAGCAGCGCAATGAAGGGCAGCAACAGGAGGGCGAGCCACGCTGATCGTCGGGAGTAGCGCACGGCCCAACAGCATATGGCCCAGCCCGCGCATGCTGCCAGTGCGACCAGGAGTGATGGTCCAGGCAGTCGCCAGTCCGCGCCCTGGGTGTGGCCAGCCCGGGAGATCACTGCGGCGATGCCGTGCAGCACCAGCGCTGTGAGTGATGCAGGCGCTAACGCCAGCCAGGGAGTGATGATCGAAGCTAGAAACGAGACCAGAGCCAGCGGCGCGAGCACAGCGACCATGGGGATGCTGAACATGTTCGCAGGCAGAGCGTACAGAGTGGCGCGATGAAAGTAGAGCGCCATCGGAAGCACCATCACCATCTCTGCCACAAGACCAATGAGAGAAAGCTCCAGCGCCCACAGCAGCCATCGCACGATAAACGCCGGCAGGTGACGGCCCTTAGGACCAAGGACCGCCTCCAGACGCTCACCCCAGATTCGAAGCATGATGCGGTACTGCGCGAGTCGAGGATGCATGGCCAGATCCGGCCAGAGGTGGTCGAGATTGCGCGTGGCGCGGGCATGGGGCAGAAAGCTCCACTCACCCAGCGGAATGGCGATGCCGGCAATGGCAACGATGGCGAGAAACGTCATCTGGAAGCCCGCTTCAAACAGGCTCGACGGAGAAAGGACCAGCACGCCAAGAACAGCCGCGCCAAGAGAGTTGAGCACGTTGCGATCGCGATGGAGCAGCCGTGCGATGAGGAAGACAGACGACATAAAGAGTGCGCGCTGCACCGGCGCTCCAAAACCAGTGAGCAGGGCATACAGGGTTGTCGCGGCGATCGTACCGAGGGAGGCAGCGAACTCGTTGATGCGGGCTCTACGGGCAAGCCAGAACAGACCTCCGGCAAGCAGTGCAACGTGCATGCCGGAGACGACGAACAGATGGAACGAGCCAGTGCGCTCGAAGTTGAGGCGGAGCGTATGATCCAGCCGGTCGCGATCACCAAAGAGCATCGCGTTCAGCATGCCGGCGTCGTTCTCGGTAAGCCGCAGGAAAGGGGAGAGCAGATGGTTGGGCCGGGACGCAACGAAGCCGAGCATCTGCGCCGCAGCCCATGTTTGTGCGGCGTACAGTTGGCAGCGAAGCTTCTCTGCGACGTTGTGTCTGGTTCCACTTGCGGGACGGCGCAAAATATGTAAGAACGGCAGGCTTGCATGAACGCCGATGCCTTGGCTCGCAAGGTAGTCCGCGTACTGCCACGCGCCGGGATCACGGTATCGCTCCGGCGCGCGCAGGCGCATCGCTGCCTCGATGGCGTCACCGCAATGGAGTTCCGGTGGTGCCGCATCGCCGGTGAGAGTGAGGCGCACGCCGCCCGTCATTGGGACGAGCTGCGACGTTTCGGGAGTAAGCTCTTCGATCGCCTCGACCGCCAGATCGAACGACAGTACTGCCGGTGCTTGAGCCTCCTCCCATTCAGCTGGGTCGGTGTCCTGATCGCGGGGAGCTGTGCGCGAGGGTAGTTCCCGTATTCGTATGACGTGGCCGCGAACCGTACGGTTCAGCCCATCTGCGTAACGCACGAGCTCGCCTTGCGGCGATGGGGCTGGTTGCAGTTCGGCGCACCAGAAGCCAGCCACGATCCAAAGTGCGACCGTAGGCAAGGCAGCGGGGTGTCGGGCGTGGCCGGCGCGCAACGCCAGAATGATCAGCAGCGAGCTGAACCCGAGCAGAGTAATCGTAGGCCGCCACGCTGATTCCTGCCGCGCTAAGCTATCGCCCACACTGAAGGCAAGTGCCGCTGCAAGCAGCGGGGTACGCCGAAACGTGAGCCGCTCGACCGGCGGCGCGGTGCCGGGCCAATAAGGAGGTGTCTTCAGAACTGCTCCGTTGGAAAGCTGAAGAGTTTGTTTCGCGGCCCGGTGACGACTGGGAGAAATGTAGCAGGTATGTCGTTTGCCCGCTCTCTCTATCATCGTGCGTCTGGCAACGCCGAGGAACCGCTTTTCTTCCTCGTTCACCTTCAGGCGAAGAAGTTCACCGTTCCCCAAGCCGAAGAACTGCGACGCATTCAATGTGGAAGGTCTGCGGAAACATGTCCACAAGGTGCAACGCGTGCAAAGTGTACCCTCCGCCTTGCGGCTGGCCGCCGAGCAGCTGCTTCAAGTCTCGCGCCATGGTGACAGGGTCGCAGGAGACATACACGATCTCTGGCGCACGAACGCGCGCAAGCAGCGAACAAGCCTCTACGCCGACTCCCGCGCGCGGCGGGTCCATGACGATCAAGTCTGGGCGCTCGCGCTGCACGACGGCAGCCTGGAGGAAATCCAGGGTGCTCATCGCTACTGCGCGGTGCGAAGTGCCTTTCAGCGAGCGGCCAAGGTCGGCGGCAGCAGGCTCCGCAGCTTCGACCGCGACGACCTGCGCAAAGCTCCGAGCGAGAGCGCGCGAGAAGAGTCCGACTCCGGCGTAGAGGTCCCACGCGAGCCTTCCGCTCCGATCCGTTGTCGCAAGCCGCACCAGTTCTGAGGCGAGAAAGCGGTTGACCTGGAAGAAGCTGCCGCGGCTGACCCAGTGCTTGTCTTCCTCCACACGGTAGACCATTCCTGGTGCTCCCCATTGCGGCCCCTGTTTTGGCCGCTCAGACCGTCGACCGCGCTGAGAACGTTGCGCTGGAAGGATGGCCACACCCGCGCCGGCAAGCTCTGGAAGCTGTCGTTGAACGAGGTCGCAGAACCTGTTGAAGTCCTGACCGGGACTGGCACGAAGGAACACGGTCAGTTGCAGCTTTGACTCATCTCCGGCAGCAAAGAGCTCAATCTCGTCGGCGGTTCCGAGCCATCGCGTGACGAGAGACTCTCTCTCCGCGAGCACGAGAAGCGTCTCCGCGGCCCGCCAAAGCAGGGGCGATGCAATCGGGCACATGGTGATAGGCAGCATGGCACCAGGACCGGCGGCATCGCGTTTGTTATAGCCAACGCGCCATTCGCCGTTCACCTTCGCGACGCGCAGGCGAATGCGGTTCCGGTAGTGCAGCGGCTCGCCGGTGTGAACAACAACCTCCGGCGGATCGTCCAAGCCCGCTGAAGCGAAGACGCCTCGTACGATGCCGGTCTTGATCTCTACCTGGGCCGAGTAGGATGCATGCTGATAATGACATCCACCGCATTCACCGAAGTGTTTACAAGCAGGCTCGGTGCGGTTCTGCGACGCCTCGACGATCTGGGCAGTTCCTGCGTCGTTTATCTGCACCAACTCGCCGGGCAGAACGAACGGCAAGACTTCCTCATTTGAGTCCGCTGCATTGCGAGCGACGCCGCTGCCGCCATACAGCATGCGTTCAACGCGCATCGAGCGCCTCACGTCCCCTGCCATCAATCGTGGCCCATGTAGAAGAGGCTAAGCCGCGGCAGCTTGTATGCCTCGAGCAGCTTCTTCTGCAGAAACTGCTGCTGCACCTGCCTGATCTGTACTGCCTGCATCTTGCCGCGGTAGGGTGCAAGCTCGTTTGCCGCCTGGTCTCGCAGCGCTACCAGCTTGGCTTCCTCGGTCCCGGTTAGAAGCGCGGCAAAAAGCTTCTCTTCAAGCACGCTCAGAACCCGGTCGAGCTGTTCAAGAGACTCAGCGCCCGCAGGATCAACCGACAACTCCCTCAATCTCGCAGCAATCTCTGCGGCAGCAGGACCGGCGACCGATGGAACCGGGGCAGCGGCGAGACTGTCCGCATTACTGGTTAGATAGCGTGCGATTCGAGCAGCTTCGAAGCCGTTATCTCCAGCGGCCTGGGGTGCAGGGTGCGATGCGATGCCGACGCCCGCTTCCTTCGCCTGCTCCACCGCTTCCATCACCGCCTGCGAGCACCAGGCCAGCCCGTTGACCTTCCGAGTTCGCCTCGCGGAACGCAACACCTTCGCATCATGTTTGTCGAAGGCGGCATCGACGCCGCGCAGCACCGCCTCAAGCGGCACACCCGCCTCGCGCCACGTCTCGATCAGCGCCCAGTCAAGCGTCGACAGCATCAGCAGCGAGCCGCGGCGCTGTTGAAAGCGCTGCTCAATCTCAGTGAAGTAGTTGAAATAGTTCTGCATGGAGAGAAGCGAAACTGCCAGTCCGATTAAGGATACCGGACACAAGAGAGTCCGACCCGGCAGCAAATCCCGCGTTAGACTTATCCGATGGCACGAGCAAAGAAAGTAAAGGAGATCGATCCTGTCGACTGGCTGCGCAGGCTGCCCAAGGTTGAGCTTCATCTGCACCTTGAAGGAACGATCCTCCCTGAAACACTGCTCGAGTTGAGCCGGCGCCACGACGCCGATCCGCTCACCGCGGAAGCTGCGCGAAAGCTCTACGTCTACGAAAACTTTCTGGGCTTCATGGACTCCTTCAAGGCCGTCTCCTCGCGCCTCAAAGGGCCCGCCGACTACGAGTTGATCACCTACAACATGGTTCGCGAACTTGCCGCGCAGGGTGTCGTCCATGCTGAGGTCTATATCTCCTTCGGCATCATCTACTACTGGAAGAACGCCGAAGTCGAGCCGTTCGTCGAAGCCATCGAGCGGGGCCGCGTCCGTGCTGAAGAAGAATTCGGCACCACCATCTACTGGCTTATCGACGCCGTCCGCCACTTCGGTGCCGAAGAAGGCTCGAAGGTCTTTCGCAAAGCCGCTGAGTTACGCCATCTGTACCCCAGCATCGTCGGGATAGGTATCGGCGGCGATGAAGCCCGCGGCTCCGCCGATCTTTTCCGGGATTCCTATGCCGAAGCAAAGGCCGCCGGCCTGCGCCTTACCGCTCATGCGGGAGAGACGATCGGCCCCGAGAGCATCTGGTCGGCGATCAACATAGGCGCCGAACGCATCGGCCACGCCCTGGCCGCGCAGCATGACCCAGAGCTGCTGGAAGTACTCGCTACCAAGCAGATCCCGCTGGAACTGAACGTTACGAGTAACATCCGCACCGGCTGCTGCCCAGACTTCGACCTCCATCCCATTCGAAGCTACTTTGAATCCGGCCTGATGATAACGATCAACTCGGACGATCCGCCGATGTTCGGCAGCAATCTGCTTGAGGAGTATGTGCTGGCTCACGAACGCTTTGCATTCACCCTGGAGCAGATGCGCGAACTCGCCGCAAACGCAGTAGAGGCCAGTTTCTTGCCACCTCAGCGCAAGCTGGCGCTGCTCGAACAGGTGGAACACCATCGATAGCGTGTAGCCTACCGGTTGTCTGGAGCGGGAACCATGACGGCGTTCGGATCGACCTTGGGAATCCCGAAGTGCCCGCTCAGATGAACCAGGTCGAGCGGCCGCAGATCGCCCGCTACCTGGATCACGTTCATATCGCGCGGTGCGCGCACCAGCACGGTAACGTTGTCGATGTCTGCTCCCGAGAAATGCAGCCACAGGTCGGTGATCGCCGACTTCGGCTGCGCCGAGTTCGCCGGTGTCTGGTTGCCGTTCACCAGGTGCTTCCAGCCCGCGGCGTGGTAGGAGGCAGCAAGGGCCGACATCGTCTCTGGCGTATAAAAAGCTGGTTGAGCGAAGCGATACGTGTCGAAACTGATGCTGGTGACGGCGGCTGCAGCGCGTTGCGCGTCAAGTCCGCCGGACTGCAGAAAGCTCTGAGCGATCTGCATCATCGAGCGGTCGAAGACAAAGCCGGTGTGGGTGGCGGGCTGGTCGGCAAGCGTGCTGAAGCTCGGCAGCGAGGCCGGTGCGGCCTGCGCGGAAGCAGCCGCAGCAGCCATCAGGGGGGCGCAGATCATCAAGAGAGAGGTTGCGAAGCGGGTGAACATAGAAGTGCCTCTGCCGGATTAGACACGCGTTGCTCGCCAGAGTTACCCTTCGGCTGTAAATTTCTACCGGGCCGGGGGCCTTGGAGCGAAGTACCCCTTGCGAGCCCGCACCTGGTAGCGCCGGTCGATTGCATGAAGGTAGATCGTCCGGAACGATCCGTCCTGCTTGAAGTTCGCGGGCCGGTAGATCAAGGAATACTGGCTTCGCAACTCCTCTTCGATGTTACGGAAGCCGACAGCAACGTCTTCGATGCGAACCGGGTAAAACGGCTTGCCGCCCGTCGCTTCGGCAATGTCCTTCAGTACATCGTCGCCCTTGCCCTTGGTTGCGCTGATGTTGGTGCTGATGGCATAGACGATCGTCTCCGCGCGCTGGCACATCTTGATGGCGTCGCTCTCAAGCGCGCGGCTGTAGTTGTCTTCGCCATCCGAGACAAGAATCAGCGCTTTGCGAACCGACCCGGTCTCGCGCAGCGTCAGCATCTGGTCCTTGCAGGTCTTGTAGAGCGCGTCGAACAGCGCCGTGCCGCCTCCCGGCCGCAGCTTGCGTATCCCCTGATTCAGCAGGTCGACGTTGTTGGTGAAGTCCTGGGCCACGTCGGTCTGCACGTCGAAGCCTTCGATAAAGGCGCGATCGTTCCGGTGCAGCACCTGCAGGAAGAACTCCACTGCGGAATCCTGCTCGAACTGAAATCGCTGACGGATGGAGCTGCTGGTGTCGAGCATCACGCCGACCCGCAGCGGCAGGTTCGTCTGCTGTGTAAACTGAAGCACGCTCAGCGGCGGATGGCCGTCATCGAGCAGACCGAAGTTCTCCTGCCGCAGGCCCGTGATGAAGTGGCCCTTGTTGTCGGTCACGGTGAAGATGAGGTTGACTTCATCCGTCTCGATGGGAGCGAGCGTGAAAACCTGGCCGCCGTCGCCAGACTTCTGCTGGGTCGGCGTGGCGGTCTGGTCCGGCGGCTGTCCATTTGCTGCAGGAGTCTGTGGAGGCACCACGGTTTGCGGCGCGGGTGCAGTCCCAGCAGGCGGCTGCGTCTGCGCGATGAGCGAAGAGGAGAATAGGCAGCACCCCAGGCAGAACAAGAGAGCAGAGAAGCGTCTGGTGGCGTCGAGGCCGTTCACAAGTGTCACGCCGTTGAGTGTATCAACTCAGGCCTTGTCGCGCTGCGGTCCGGCCCGCAGAGCCGCCAGGAAAGCAGCAAGGTCCGCCGGCAACGGCGACTGCATGTCCATGGTTTCATGCGTACGCGGATGGACAAACACAAGATGAGCGGCGTGCAGGAAGTTGCGTCCGAGTTCGAGCCCTTCCTCCTTCTTAACGGGCGGGTTGGCAAAGATACGGTGTGGCGCTCCATAAAGAAAGTCGCCGACTACGGGGTGGCCGAGCGATTGCATGTGGACCCTGATCTGGTGCGTCCGTCCGGTCTCAATCTTTACATCCACCAAAGTAAACGGCCCATACGGCGTGGTGAGACGTTCGAGTACGGTGACGTGGGACACTGCGGAGCGAGCGCCCGGGTCCGACGCCGGACGGCGCGTGGTCATGCGCGTCCGCCGAACCAGGTCACGGGCCACAGGCAGGTTTACCGTGACACGGTCTTTGGCGAGATGCCCGTGCACCAGCGCGATGTAGTTCTTCTCCAGGCGCCGCTCAGAGAACATCTCACCCAGTTTGCGGTGCGTGCTGTCGTCCTTCGCAACCAGCACGATGCCGCTCGTTTGCTTGTCGAGCCGGTGGACGATGCCCGGACGAAGCTCCCCGCCCACACCGGACAGCTTGTTCATATGAAACAGAAGCGCGTTCACCAGCGTGCCGCGATTGCGCGCGTCGTCGCTCGATCCGGAACCGGCGTGCACCATCATTCCGGCTGGCTTGTCGACGACAGCTAAGTATTCGTCTTCGTACAGGATGTCGAGCGGGATGTCTTCAGGGCTGGCATGGAGCGGCGGAGGCTGAGGTTCACCTTCAATCTCGATGGCCTCGCCGCCCAGGAGCTTCTGCTTGGCCTTTGCCGGCTTACCTTCGACGCGCACCTGGCCCGATTCGATCAGCAGTTGTACCCGCGCGCGGGAGATGTCCGGCAGCGCCTGCGCAAGGTACGCATCGATGCGCATGTTGGCCGCTTCAGGAGCGGCTGAGAAGCTGCGGACGCCGTCTTCGAAGTGCGAGTCTTCTTCATCGCCAAGATCGAGAACGGGCACCGGGATTCCGGCTGCGGGCTCGGCACCGCGGGTGGCGCGGTACTCCGGACGCACGGAATGATGGCGCCGGCCCTTCGGCAGCATGTTCTTAGACGGCATTGGGTGGTTCGTTCCCGCTCTCTGGCGTGGTTCGCGCTTCGCTCCGAAAGGTAAGCGTTGCGCCACCGAGAATCATCGCCACTCCTATTATCTGCGATGGATCGAGCGGCAAGTTGGGCACCAGGTCGGAAGGCAGGCGAAAGAAGTCGAGAACGAAGAGGGCGACTCCCGCGGAGACAAGGGCAGCAGCCATTGTTTGCCCCGTCTGGCTGCTGCGGGAACGAAGGGTGCGAAACAGGCTGACCCAGATCGCAAACGCGGCTATCAACGTATAGAACTCAACAGGGTGAACCTCCATTCTGGCGCTGCGCCATGCCCGGCCCAGGGGCATGCCGTCGCGCGTGCCATCGAAGATGCGACCCAGGCTGAGAAATACCCACAGCAACGCAGCGCAAGGCGCGAGTGCGTCGAGCAAGGGCAGAAACGGAAGCTTTCGCCAGCGGATGTACCCCAGCATCAAAACTGCGGTCATCAGGACGCCGAGGCCTGTAAGCGAAGGCAAGGCCAGGATCAACAAGGGGTACTGAAGAAAGCTGCGCAGGTTGAAGACAACAAGCAGAACGCGAGAGATGACGAAGGCAAAGACGATGGCGGCCACGACCGTGTTCCAAACAGCCTCAGAGGAGAGGTGAGCGTAGCGGGCGGTACGCTGGCTCAACGTCAGCGCAGCCATCAGGCCTAGGGCAGCGAAGAGGCCATAGACGGGGAGGTGGATAGGACCGAATTGAAGAAAGGAACTATGCAATCAGCCTATTTTCGCCGAAGCGCGGGGATGGCTGCCGCGGCGTGGGCAGCAGGGAATCCAGGTTCTGCGACCGAGAACCAGAATCGCGCGCGCAACCCGGTACAGGATCGCGCTCAGCGCTTCGTTAGAAGTCTGGTCATCTCTCACTCCAGCAGGTGAGATAGCGTTAGAGGAAGAGGGAGGAGATCGAAAAACCGACCCACGGGGCCGTGCGTCGAGTCGCTGGTGAACCCGTCTAAGACGGTGGGACCCGGCCGTGGCTCTTTAGGCTTTCCGGACTGGCGGACATAGCACACCGAGCCATGTATACGAGCTAGGTCCCTGTTCAATGAGTATTGGTTCAACCAGCGTTGGTCGCGCACCTGCTTTGCAGGCCGGTTCATCTGAGTTGGATGCTAATTGGGGTCGTTCGGATTAGCAAGTCACGAAGGAGGGAGTTTGGTGAAAGAAAACCCGAACCGGACTCCTCAGTTTGGCTGGTAGGAATAATTTCTTTCGGCACATGAAATTCCTGCGAAGACAAAACTTTCTTCTTGCTCATCGGCGCGCCTGCGTGTATGTTCCCCTTCACGGACAGCACGCCCTCCGACCCGAGCTTCAAGGAGTACTATGCACCGTCTTTGCATCGCCGTCTTTCCTTGCGCCTTACTGCATTCACTTCTTGCCCAACAAGCCCCCCCCGTCAAGTCGACTTACGTCCCAGCTCATCCCATTGTCCAGCGTGCCCCGCTGGATCGAGCTTCCTCCTCGCTGATCATGGAAGAGATGCCGCTGGTTGCGCCTCTTTTTATTGAAGAGCGCAATATGTCGAGCGAACTTGTTCTGGTAAACAACTCCTCTGAAAATGCCGGATCGACGATCTCGCTCCGGAACCTTCACGGCATCGAAACCGGGCATCTGCATCTCGTATTGAAGCCGCACGAAGATCGTCACATCCCCGTGAGGACGCTGGAAGCGAATGTGGCGAGCCCTTCTCAGTATGGCAGTATCGTTGTGATGCCCGACAGCGATTTGAAGGGCCCGTCCATTGCAGGTCAGTTGCTAATTACGGACCGCTCCTCGTCCACTCCCGCTTATCTCGACGAAGAACTAGCGATGCCGAACATGCAGGGTTCTTCCGTGCTTCGCAGCGTGACGGACGACACGGAAAGACAACCGCTCCTTGCCGTTACGAACCTTTCCGCGCAGGCACAAAAAGCCGTTATTCGCTGCCTGGGAAGCGATGCGAAGCAGCGGCAGAACACGCTCGACCTTGCTCCTTTCGCTACGTCTCTGATAGCGGCATGCTCCGGGTCGTTTGTCTCCGACATAGACCATTTCCTGTCACAAGCCACGGACCGGACAAGCAGCGGCATAACGGGTATCGAGGTGGTCGGTGACGGCGTAGCGGGAGAGATCGCAGCCTATGCCATCGCGGCTCACCGACGGAACTCCGACGTTGTCTTCAGCTCCGTCCCGTTTACCGATCCTGCACTCATCCACTCGCCGGACAGTGTCTTCGCCGGAGTACCGATCGGCCCGCAGCCAACGCTTCCGAATGGGGTGTACATTCCGCGCATCTCGCTTTCAAACTTCGCCTCGACTCCGGCCCGCGTCACCGTTGCGCTTCACGTTACTGCGAGAAGCCGTATGGAAAGCTCTGATGGTGCAAGCAGCGTCGTCGCTCCGCAGACACTCGCCTCGCTTACGATCCCGCCGCGCCAGACCCGCGAAGTCGTTCTGAAAGGAACGGAGTCCCAGAGCGGTTTGCTCAACTCCGTCTACGTTACATCCGACAGACAGCCCGGCGAGGTTCAGGGAAAGCTGGTCTCGCGCAGCGACGGCAGCCTGTACGAGATCGAACTGCTGGGCAAAGATGTGCGCGACCTGGAGAACGGCGGCATCCATCCGTGGACTGCGGAAGACGATGCTGAGTCGCACCTGATCCTCTACAACCACAGCACCAGCCAGAAGAAGTTCGACGTAGCGGTTTGGAATGGCACGATGCTCTGGGACAAGACCTACTACCTGGACGCCTCGGAGACACTGGAGATCAGCTTCAACCAGCTCATACGCGATAAGGTCAAAGACGACAGGAAACAGGTCCTCGACCCAGCGTTCAAGAGCGGCGTAGTGAACTGGTCCACACCAAACGGTGGCGACGCAACGGGCCGCCTGATGGTGACCAGCAGAAAAGCAGTCATGGCGCGAAACTATAGCTGCGGAAGTTACATCGTTCCATGTGGAGGGGTCTTTCAGACGCTTTACGACTACATAGGAATAAATCAGACCCTCAATCTCTTCGACTTGTCGGTTCAGTACTGTAGCGCCTGGGGTCCCGGACAATGCGGTGGGAACGAGGTAGGAAGTGGATCTGCCAACTTCTCCAGCACCACGAGCGCTCCAAGTAAGATCGCGTTCTACAACTCATCGCAGAACAGTCAATCCCCTACGATGAAGGGAATGGCAGCAGGAAGCAGTCACTTTATTGAAGAAGCAGACGGGAACGACTGCCGGGTTTCAGATGATGGAGATGGCACTACACAGAACCCAGGCAAGTTGTTTGTTGAGAATGATACCGAAAGCACACCAAGTTGTCCCAACAAGGCTTCGCTTCAACGCCAAATTACCTATCAAATCGACGACACTACCGGCACGCCCATGTACTCAGCTATACAACTTAGAGAGAACGTGCCGGGTACGACGAGTTCATGCAATAACTCCGTCGTTCACACAGGAACTACTTGTACGCTAAATACTGTCTATGCTCCTGGAGTTGTAAACGAGTTTACGGATGTGCTGTTTCCAGGCTGCCCTTCTGCTACAGCCGTTACTCCCTGTGGATTTCAGTTCTCTAACCAGCAATGGCAAGCATGTGAGAACGGGGGGCAGCAGACAATCGGCACAATTGGCCCAGTGAATGCCCAAAACTCTAATATCTCTGTAGATGGGAATTCAACAAGTTTGCGGGGCACTTTCTTTCAGCCATAACTTTCACACCCTATGCGGTCCATGGAGACGGCATGAAAAACAAATTGCTCGTTACTCTTTCGATGATATTCCTTCTTGTCGTCTCTACACTTCACGCTCAAGACGAGTTCCCAAACGCAATTGTGACAGGTCATGTATTGGCCAGTGATGGTCAGGCTGTAGTCGGTGCAAGGGTCGTTCCATTTCCCTTAGAGATGGGTATGAGCGGGCCTATTCCGTTCGCAATAAGTGGCAAGGACGGATACTACAGGTTGAAAACTCCAGCTTTCGGGAATACCAGAATCTGCGCGAGCAAGGTCGGGGAGGGATATCCAGATACTACAGCAGCCATCTTTCTTTCCGGAGGTGAACACGAACCCGTTGTCAATCTGAAAGCAGAGTCGTTCTTGCAAGATGTTGACGTGCGTCTTCCCCCTCCCGATGGGAGCTTGGAACTGACAATCGTGGATGAGGAATCTTTGCAAGCTATAGGTACGGCCCGAGTTTTACTTCGAAGAACCGAAGACAAGGATGTTAGATACGCTACGAACATCGGGAGAACGGGCAGGTTTAAAGTAGAGCTTCCACCACGTGCAATTCAAGTCGAGATCTCGGCGCCCGGGTACTTACCATGGCTGTACAAGGAAGAGACTACGAACAATCCGTACGTCAAGTTGCTGTCGGGACAGCGACTAAGCGTACTAGTCAAGCTCGCGAGATACAAATGATTAGCCCGGCGATTATTAGCCTACTCGACGCTCTTCCAACACCTCATCCAGCATTCCGGCCAGCGAGTCTGCCCGGCTGCGCAGGGTACTCTGCGAGTCCTGCTGCGAGTCGAGCAGGCTGTCGTAGCGCTGGCGCAGGGTGCTGAGTTCGTCGGCGATGTTCAACGCTGCAAGCACAGCGACGCGGAGCGAATCGACCGTGCCGCCGTTTGCCGCGACCGCGCGCATCTTTCCGTCCACCAGGGATGCAAGATATTCGATGTACGCAGGATCGACTCCGCGCAGGTGGTAGACCTGGTCGTAGATTTCGACGCTCACGACATCGGCGTCGGCGCGTGCGGGCTCGTCTCCTGCAGATCTCTCATTCGGTGCAACGTCCGTCTGCTCCATACTCTCCCTTGCCGATCGTCTGCTCTACCCGGAGTTAGAGCAACTCATCGATTTGCGCCAGCATATTCTCGACCCGTTGCCGGACGGCGTCGCGTTCCTTGTCATGGGCGGCAGCTCGTTCCTCCGCCGCGGCGTGTTGTTCCGCGAGCTTCGCCTTCAACGCCTCAACCTCGGCTTCCGCCGCCGCGCGCGCCTCGCGCTCGCGTTTGACGATCTCGACCGCACGAAAGACCTTCTGTTCGAGCGCCTGGAACTCGTCGAAGCTGAAGCTGGTATCGCTCATAAGCCCAGTATAGAACTCAGCACGCCTGCAATCACTGTGGATTTACCGGGGCGAACCCGGTTTGATGCCGTTTTTGTCTACATTCCCCGGCGGTTCTGTTTCCTGGCCATCGCGGATGGTTCCACCGAGCGCCGTCAGTTTGGCGATGATTGTCGTCCACCACTCCGTCAGTTCGTCCTCGCGCAGGGTGCGTTCGTTCGACTGAAAGACGCAGCGGAGCAGGATTGCGTGATGACCCGCTGTGACCGACTTGCCCTTGGGATCGCGGTATATTTCTACCGGCGCAAGATGCGTGAGCTGCGAGATCCCCAGACCATGGATCGCGGCGGCGATGGTTGCCCACTGCATTGCGTCAGGAAAGATGAAGGAGAAGTCGCGCTCGACCGCCTGGAAGCGCGACAGTTCACGGGCCGTCACCTTTTTGAGCGGCAAAGTGTAGAGGAGCGCCAGGTCTACCTCCGCGAGATACACGGGCTGGCGCAGCTTGCGTGCCTCGCGCTCTGCAGAGTTCAGTTCGCCGAATCGCGCAAGTGGTCTCTCGGCAAGGTACGCCGTGGCCGATCTGCCCGGTGCAAGCCATTGTGGCGCGTCAGCGGCAAACCGAAGCCCGGAATGGTCGAAGAGCGAGACCAGCGATTCGACTGCACCCTTCAGCTCAAAGAAAGGCGCGTCTTCCCGGGAATGCAGTCCGTTGGCAGAGAGCTCTCCAGTGAGGCCGAGCGACAGGCTCGCGGCCTGATCCACAGCCTCGTGGGTGCCGGTGAAGACAGCTCCCGCTTCAAACAGGCGGACCTCGTGTACATCGCGATTCAAGTTGTGGGAGAGCATGCTCAGCATTCCCGGCACGAGCGTGGGCCGCAGCAAGCTGGCCTCTTCTGAGAGCGGATTTTCAAGCGCGATGCTGCCGCGGTCGACTGACGTGTTTGTAAAGAAGGTGTCGCGTTCAGCAGCGGAAGAGAAGGTACTGGAGATGGCCTCGCTGAATCCCAGCGCCAGGAGTCTGTCTCTCACCGCACGCTCTTTGGCCGCCTGGGGCTGTACGAGGAGGATCCCCGGCGATGGCAGTGTGTTTGCGAATCGGTTGTAGCCGTAGACGCGCGCGACTTCTTCGATAAGGTCGATCTCTCGTTCGAGATCGAGCCGCCAGCTGGGCAGACCTACCTCGAACAGGTCTTCTGTTCGCGGCGTGAGCGTGCAGCCAAGTGAGGTCAAGTATCGCTCCACGATCTGGCGTGTAATGCCCTCCGGCGCAGTCGTGGTGCCGAGCTGCCGCTGCACTTCTCGAACGGACAAGGAGATCGGTGGGCGTGCGGCGGTACGTGCGGCGACCTCCGGGATGACGATGTCGATCAAGTCCCCGTCGAGTCCGCCGCCGTATTGCAGGATCATCTCCGAGACAAGGGCATTCGCAACAGGAGCAGCGCTAAAGTCTGCACCGCGTTCAAAGCGGTGGCTGGCGTCGGTGTGCAGCCCGTGGCGACGTGCGCTGCGGCGTACGCTCGCCGGATCGAACCATGCCGCCTCGACCAGGATGTTCTTGGTCTCAGGCGTGATCATGGAGTCCCATCCGCCCATCACTCCGGCCAGCGCCAGCGGCTTGCGCTCATCGGCAACAACGAGATCATCGGCGGCAAGTGTGCGCTCGGTCCCGTCGAGGAGCTTGAGCTTCTCGCCTTGCTGGGCGAGCCGGACAATAAGGCCTCCTTCGATCTTGTCGAGGTCGAAGGCGTGCGTTGGATGACCCATGCCGAGCAGGACGAAGTTCGAGGCATCAACGGCGTTGGAGATCTGTTTCTGGTTCAAGAGGGTGAAGAACTCCCACACCTTCCCTGTGCTCGGGACGATGTTGACATCGCGCAACACGCGGGCGGTGAAGCGGCCGCAGAGCCTCTGGGCTTCAATGAGGACCGATACAGGCACCCTTCCAGTAGTCACCTGGCTGAGCGCAGCACCAAGATTTTCTGGATGGAGGTCATAGATGGTTGCCGCCTCGCGTGCTATGCCGAAGTGGTTCATGGCATCGACTCGGTTGGTAGTGATGTCCATCTCGAAGAGATGGCCGTTCCCTTGTCCAAGCGGGTGGATGCCTTCAACGGCGATCCCGCGCAGGGTCAGGTCCTCGGCGAGTCTTTCATCGGTGATGAATGATGGAATGTTTGGTAAGTACGAGCGTATCCAGCTCGACAGAATCTTCATGAATTATGTTCTTTCGTCAGTCGATCTTCTAGTTGATCCCCGGCACCGTTCGTTCATAGCGAAGTTAGGAAACTTGGCCTACAACCATCGATTCACCAACTTTCCTACAAACGAGTCAGGCGAATGGCTCCAGAAACCGCATATCACCCGAATAGAATTGACCGATGTCGGAGATGCCGTACTGCATCATGGCGATGCGCTCAACGCCCATGCCAAAGGCAAAGCCGCTGATTCTGGCTGGGTCATAGGCGGCGGCGCCCTCCCCGGCCAACGCTCGCTGTTCGCTCACCGCAGCGAAGACTGCAGGGTCGACCATGCCGCAGCCGAGCAGTTCGATCCAGCCTGACTGCTTGCACTTGCGGCAGCCGGTGCCGTTGCAGAAGATGCAGCTGATCTGAACGTCGGCGCTCGGTTCGGTGAATGGGAAGAAGCTGGGAAAGAAGCGCGTGTTTACGGAAGAACCGAAGAGCGCCTTCATGGCATGGTCCAGTGTTCCTTTCAGGTCGGAGAAGGTGATGTTGGTGTCCACGCAGAGGCCCTCGACCTGGTGGAAGATCGGAGAATGGGTGGCGTCGGCGGCGTCGTTGCGATGGACTTTGCCGGGGATCACGATGCGGATCGGCGGCGCCTGCGCAATCATGGTGCGAATCTGAACGGGGCTGGTGTGCGTGCGCATCAGCAGCCGGTCTCTCGGCGGGCGACCCTGCTGGCCTGCCACAACCAGCGTGTCCTGGGTGTCGCGGGCGGGATGGTCTGGCGGGAAGTTGAGCGCCTCGAAGTTGTAGAAGTCCGTCTCCACCTCCGGCCCGGTGTTGGTGCTATAGCCAAGGTTACGGAAGACTTCGACGATCTCCTGCATCGTCTTGAGCAGAGGATGAGGTATGCCTGGCCTTCGCACCGTTCCTGGAAGCGTGATATCGATGCTTCGGCCTTGGCTAACAACAGCGGCGACAGCTGTTGGAACTTCGAGCGCCGCTTCGATCTGCTGTTTCAGCTGATTGAAGCGAATGCCGAGCGGCTTGCGCGCTTCGGGCGGGGCAGACTTAAGCCACGCCTCGCTGATCAGCTTGAGACGTCCCTGCTTGCGTCCGAGCCAGTGTAGTCGGAAAGCTTCCGCGTCCATCGAGGCAGCATCGGACGTCACTTCGGCCGCCAGCCCGTGAAAGGCTCGGTCGAGATTTGCTTCGTCAAAGGTTTGGAGGGGGCTTGCTGCGTCGATCATGCACCTATAAGGGTAAATGATGAGCAGCGGCACAAGAACACGCGCGCCTCCTCCGATCAAGGTCCAGCCTCGAGCGAAGGAGGCAGCGGGAAGCAGGCCGCACCGCGTCAGAGACTTACTTCTGGTCGGCTTCGAGATCCAGGGTGAACTTCACTTCATCGCCCAGGATGGGAGTGGAGTACTTCGATCCGAAGTTGAAGTCGCTCCGCTTGATCGTGCCGGTCGCGGAAAATCCCGTGACCAGGCCGCCCTGCATGCCTTTCACCGGCGCGGTCGGGCCGTCGACGTCCAGGGTGACCGACTTCGTCACTCCAGCCAGGGTAAGATCGCCGATGACCTGCAGCTTGCCGCCAGAACGGGTCACCGACGTCGATTTGAACGTGAGCGTAGGAAACTTTTCGACGTTGAAGAAATCAGGACTCTTCAGGTGTTTGTCTCGAGAATCGTTATTTGTGCTGACCGTGGTTGCATCGATCACGGCATTAACGCTCGCCTTGGAAAGGTCCTTTTCATCCCAGACAACTGTCCCAGTGACGTTGCTGAGCGATCCGCGAACGTTGCTGACGGCGGCATGGCGAATCTGAAAATCCACCTGGGTGTGGTTCTTGTCAATGGTCCAGGTGGTCTGGGCCAGCGCTGCGGTTCCGGCAAACAACATGCCTGCGAAGAGAGTTGTAAATAGACGACGGTTCATAAAGTTTTCCTTTGCGGTGGATGTTGGTTTCGTTCTGGTGACCAACGGACATCGCTGGTACCGCTTCGGCAAAATGGGCCGTCTTAGAAGCTCACTGAAGGTCGAAGAGAAGTATTTCACTCTTTGTGGAGCCCTGACCGGCAATATCGAGTCTTAGTTCCTTCTCAACGGCCACGGCGTCTCCCGTCTTGAGCACGTTGCCGTTCACCGCAACCTCGCCGCGAACGACGTGCAACCACACGCTCCGGGATTGCCCGAGATCGTACTGGAGAGCGTGACCCGGATCGACTTGCGCAACGGAGACCTTCGCGTCCTGATTCAGCGTTGCCGCTCCGGGCTCCGGTATAGGCGAGGCGAGCAGCTTAAAACGGTTCGACTTCTCCTGCGGTTCAAACTTCAACTGCTCATACGAGGGCGCGCTACCCAGAGACTTCGAACTGGGTTCGATCCAGATCTGAAAGAAGTGGACCGGCTCAGTGTCGGAGCCATTGAACTCGCTGTGCACGACGCCACTGCCGGCAGACATCCTCTGGATCTCGTTCGGTCCGAGCAACTCGACGTGGCCCATGCTGTCCTTGTGGGCGAGTTTGCCCGAGATCACATAGGTAAGAATCTCCATGTTGCTGTGCGCATGGGCGCCGAAGCCGCGGCCTTTGGCGACGCGGTCCTCGTTGATGACGCGAAGCGAGCGAAAGCCCATGTGGGCGGGATCGTAGTAGTCTGCGAACGAAAATGTGTGGTGCGAGTCCAGCCAGCCGTGGTCAGCGTGTCCTCTCTCGCTGCTTTTGCGGACGGTAAGCATTGGTCCTTCCTTTCTTGTTCACGTTCTGCTCCGTAGGTCATGCCCTGGGCAGCTTCGCGGCAAGCGCCGGCGTTGCGTTCTTCGCCGCCGCCCCAATCTTTTTCAAAGCGCGATACAGTACGGTTCCTTCTTCTTGAGTGATTGCGCGTGAGAGTAGCTCGAGATCT
Organism: uncultured Granulicella sp.; assembly: GCA_964658395.1. GTDB lineage: Bacteria > Acidobacteriota > Terriglobia > Terriglobales > Acidobacteriaceae > Edaphobacter. The sequence goes on from CAZZYQ010000016.1 coordinate 35,559, forward strand.
GCAACGTGCCGCGCGAAGAGGGTCGCGATGAACTCGCGGCCTTCCGGAGTCAGATCCACCAGGCGTACCCGGCGGTCTTCAGTACTTAGGCTGCGTTGGACAAGACCACGAGTCTCCAGCCGGTCGATCGCGGAGGTCATGGATGCGCTCGCCAGAAGCACCTTTTCGCCGATCGCTGAGATAGTGAGCGGCCCCTTGTGCAGCAGTGCTTCCATCACCATGAAATCAGTGAGGCAGTAGCCTTCCTGGTTCAGCGAGCGCTCAATGTAGGTGCCCACGGAGTTCGAAGCGCGAGCCAAGACCAACCAGAGCTTTGCGGCGGAAATCTTCGTCGAAGTGTCTCGAAGCAAACTCACACGACAAAAGATATCTCGACATCGAGATAAGATTCAAAATCAAGATTGATTGTCGTTTGGAGGCATTCTTCGAAGGCTATGGCGAAAGAACCTTCAGCGGCTTGCAAGAGCCGCGTTTGGAAGGACAGGCGTTCTGGCAGCGCCTAATCGGAAGCGCCGGATTCGAAATAAAGATATCTCCGCCAGCTTGGATCAGCACTTCCAATCATTCGCATGATGTGGCGTGATGTGTGCAGGCTGAACGGGCGAGGCTCGCGCAGGAGCTTCATGTCCGTAAGTTCATGCAGCATCTGGTTGCCCTTGCGTCGATTGCAGTTGTGGCAGCAGGCGACGAGGTTCTCCCAGGTCGAAAGTCCGCCCCTTGACCTCGGTACAACATGGTCAAGCGTCAACTCGCCAGCCGTGAGCACGATGCTGCAGTACTGGCAGCAGTTGCGGTCACGCAGGAGGATGTTCTTGCGCGACAGGGCGCGCGTCTGGTGTGGAATACGGCGGTACTCGAGCAGGCGAATCACGCTGGGCATGGCCACGCGCATACGGGCGGCATGCAGAATCGAACCCTGCTCCTCTTCCGTCCGGGCCACGCCCTTCAACACCAACACCAGAGCGCGCCTCGCTCCGCAGATGTTGATCGGCTCATAGGAGGCATTCAGGACAAGCACTGGCGTCTGCATCGCGGGCTGTCGAAACACCCCGGAGCGTACTTCGATCTCAGTCGTAGGCGTACGCCCATGCAGCATTGCGTGGCACTTTCCGCCTACCCGTTGTTTCCGTGTCTTCGGTGCCTGCATTCCCTTCCTCCAACTTCAAACTGGTCGACCACACCTCTGGTCTTGCCGTCTTTCACAAGAGCGTTCGGTCATTCAGCATCTCCATTTCCCGAACCCCAGAACTCCACCTGCTCCCGCTGGGCACGCGCGAGCGTCGCCACCCAGACCCTTCTTGCGCCAGCCCGCCGAAGAACCCCCGCACAAGCCCGTGCGGTCGCCCCGGTGGTATAGATATCGTCGATCAACAGGACATCCTGTCCGACGAGAGCGTGCTGCGCATCCTCCACTTTGAACGCGCCGGCCAGATTTCGCCGCCGCCCACGCGAACTCAAATTGAACTGGCTTTCGGTAGCGCGAATGCGCTTGAGCAAGTTGTGCCGCGCTGTCATCGTCCAGAGTGGACGCAGCGTACGCAGCCGCTTTATCGCTTTGTCCGCAAGCAGCACGGACTGGTTGAAGCGCCTCGTCGCCTCATTTCGGGAAAACAACGGCACCGCGATGACCGTTACATGGCCGAGCCAACCTGGTGAAGCCTCAAGAATCGTGATTGCCCGAGCCAGCTTTTCCCCCAGTGGCGTAGCGAGTGTACGCACACCGTCGTACTTGAACAGGTGAATCACCTCGCGCAGCTCGTCTTTGTAGACCCCGAAGGCTACGGCGCGTTGGAATGGCGGCGGAGAGATGCGGCAGGGAGCGCAGAGCAGCCCCTCAGCAGGTGTGCTTGCGGCGAAGCGGTCGCTTTCCATGTCCAAAGCTTCGCCGCAGAGCCGGCACAATGCATTCGCACGCGCCTGGGTTTGGGGAACAAGGCGTGACAGGCAGAGAGTGCAGACTGGCGTGGATCGCGACGAAGTAGCCGATCCAAGAAGGGGACCGCCGCACACCCGGCAGTCTGCCGGAAAGACCGTTGCAAGAAGGTCGTCGAAGGTAGACGCGAACGCCTGCGCTGGACCCCGCTGCAAGCTACTCCGAAAAACGGCAGTCTTCGCCCGCCAACCTGTAAGACCGAGCGGCAAGCCGCCCGGCGGCGCACCGGGTGGAGACCCGGTAGAAAGGTCGAGCGCATTGTCCCTCATGCTTTCGCTGAAGACTCACCCCACTCGCTGGCGCTCCAGGCCATTCAGACCGCGCCATGGCCGCAGTATAGCGCAAGCGTATGGCTGCGCCCGTTAAGAGGTGGCCAGCAGGGTACGTGTTCGTCTCTGTGTTGCTCGCAGCAAGGGAAAGTCTAGTGTTTGTCGTGCTCGTCGATCTCGGCCTTGGCAAACGGATGCGGCGCACTCGGACCCGCCCCCAGGTCCTCACCCGCCGACCCCATGGTTTTGCCTTTCATAGCGCCTGTAACGGCTGAGTCCATCATCAACTCGGCGAATCGCCGGGTGGCTTTGTCCAGCCGATCGATGCCGGCGCGGATGATCTTGTAGTTGCCGCCTGCGATGGAAGCTTTCAGCTCGCCCACGCCGGCATCGATCTTGGCGAGTTCATCGAAGCTGAGCTGCTGCCAGGCGTCGTGAGTACGTCCCTTTTCGACTGCTGCAAGAATCGTTTCGGCCTCGTTCTTTGCTTCGATCGTCTGCCGCTCTTCGATGTCCTGCTCGGCATGGTCAAAGGAAGCAAGGATCATCTCTTCCACCTGTTCGTCCGTCAAACCATAGGTCGGCTTGACCTCAATCTCGGCCTCTTTGCCGCTGCGCTGCTCCCGAGCAGAGACGTGCAGGATTCCGTTCGCGTCGATCAGGAACTTGACCTCGATTCGTGGCAGACCGGCGACCATCGGCGGGATACCCTTCAGGTCGAAACGGGCGAGGCTGCGGCAATCTTTCGCGAGCTCGCGCTCGCCCTGCAGTACATGGATGGCGACATTGGTCTGTCCGTCGACGCCGGTTGTGTAATGCTCCGTCGCGCTGGCCGGGATGGTCGAGTTGCGCTGGATGATCTTCGACACCACACCGCCAAGCGCCTCAATGCCGAGCGAAAGGGGAGTGACATCGAGCAGAAGAAGATCGTCTGTCGCTGCGGAGCCTGCGCCGGATAGAATCTGCGCCTGCACTGCCGCGCCCAGGGCGACCACCTCGTCGGGGTTCAGTTCGGTATGCGGCTGCTTGCCGCGGGCAGAAAGCTCGAAGAGTTCATCCACGAGCTTGCGGACGGCCGGAATCCGCGTGGAACCGCCTACGAGAACGACCTCGTCGATCTTTTCCGGGCTAAGGTCCGCATCCTTCAGAGCTTGCCGGCATGGTCCGGCGGTGCGGCTGATCACGCCGGCGGCAAGCTGCTCAAACTGCTCACGGGTTATCTCGCGTGCGTACGTCGCGCCGTTGGGCAGGGCGACATTCAAGCGCGCCGTTGCCTCGGCCGAAAGCTTGATCTTTGCCTCGATCACAGCTCTGCGAATCTCCTGGATCGTCTCCCCGGTATGCAACACGTCGGGAGCAAGCGCAAGTTCGGCGTCGCCCGCGATGTCATCGAGGGCAATGGCAATCAGGAGGTTGTCGATGTCGTCGCCGCCCAGATGGGTGTCGCCGTTGGTGGCCACGACCTCGAAGATTCCCTCGTGCAGTTTGAGGATCGAGACGTCAAAGGTGCCGCCGCCAAAGTCGTAGACGGCGATCAAGCCATCTCTCTTCTTATCCAGGCCATAGGCCAACGCGGCTGCGGTTGGCTCATTTACCAGCCGCAGGACCTCCAGTCCAGCAATCCTGCCAGCGTCTTTGGTCGCCTGACGCTGAGCGTCGTTGAAGTAGGCGGGCACAGTAATGACAGCTTTCGAGACGGGACCGCCGAAGAACCGCTCGGCATTCTTCTTCAGCTGCAGCAGAACGTATGCGGAGATTTCGGGCGGCGTAAGGGCCAGGCCGCCAACATTCAGCTTCAGCACCTCGCCCGGCTTGAGTCCCTCGACGAGCTTGAATGGAAAAAGCTTCAGCTCCTCCTGGATGTCGGCCAGGTCGCGCCCCATCAGCCGCTTGGCGGAGTATACGGCGCTGCCGGAATTCGTAAGCAGCGCGGCTCTGGCTGCGTTTCCTACAACAAAGCCTGCTTCGCTATCGAAGGCGACCACGGAAGGCACAAGGCGGTCGCCATCTTCGCCCGGTATAACGACGGGCGAGTCTCCTTGCATAAATGCGACGAGCGAATTTGTGGTGCCAAGATCAATGCCGACAACGCGGCCTGCTGCTGGAGATTCTTCTGCCATCTTCTGCGGGTCCTTTATCCTGTATGCACGCCTGAGAGCGAAGCAGACGCACGTCTTCTATTGTCCTACACTTGGGCACAGGGGCGTTCTCTCCGTTGCCGCTGCACTGTATGCCCTCCGAGAGGTTGATGCGTGGTTTACATCGAGCGACTTCCGCACCCGGCGCTGGCCAACTCGGTCAAGAGCTTCTGGTATGTGCGGGATCCCCAGGCCGCGAGCAGCCTGGAGCGGGTGCTTCCCGCAGGGCATATGCAGATGGTTTTCAGCCTGGCAAACGACTATCTCACCGACTGCGGTGAGTTCCTGACGCGACCATCTGGAATGGCGTCAGCCAGGCGTTCGGCGGCCGCTCTTGTGACCGGGATGCGGTGGCGCTACGACCTGATCGACACCCTAGATATGAAGGAGTTGATGGGTGTCGTCTTTCGCCCCGGCCGAACAACACTGTTCCTGCCCGAGAACACAGCAGCTTTTGCAGGATCGGATACTCCGCTTGAAGGCGTTTGGGGACAAAGCGCCGAAACGTTGCGGACACGCTTGCAGGAGGCGGAGAACATCGAAGACAAGTTCAGTGTGCTCGAAGCGGCGTTCTTGAGGAGGCTTTATGAAGGGAAGGGTACTGAACCGCCGGCGGCAGTCTTGCTCGCTCTCGATAGAATCAGCATGGCCGACAGCGCTGTTTCCATCCACGAAGTCGTCCGTGCAACGGGTCTGAGTGATCGCCGCCTTTCCCAGATCTTCTGCGAGCAAGTCGGGGTGACGCCAAAGGTCTATCAGCGCATTGTGCGCTTTCAACGCGCCGTTCAGCAGATCCACCGTGGAAGCGAAGTCCGATGGGCGCAACTGGCGCTGGAGTGCGGCTACTATGACCAGTCGCACTTCGTGAATGAATTCCGGGAGTTCTCCGGCATCTGCCCGTCGGCGTACTCCCGAACAACGCGAGTGTGGAGCAATCATGTGCCGGTTGACCCGAGCTCCAAGGAGGCTTCACGGGTTATGCGAACCAGCAGCGAAAGTGACCGCAAGCCGAGCTTCTAGAATGTTTGGGTCTCGTGGCGGAAACTCAAAGTGAACGCTGATTTCGAACCTGGTCAATCGAACGAAACAAGCCCTGGTTATAGAACTCGATCCTGTCTGGAGACTGCACTTGGAAGCGACTACAGAACGACTGCCTTTGCTGGTCTCCGACTTCGACTTCAATCTTCCAGAAGAACTGATTGCACAATCTCCAGCGCCGACGCGCGGGGCAAGCCGCATGCTTCACCTGGACCGCGCCACCGGGTCAATTACCGACGACCTCTTTATCAACCTGCCCGGTTATCTTCGCGCGGGCGATCTGTTGGTCCTCAACAACAGCCGGGTCATCCCTGCCCGGCTCTACGCCACCCGTGCTCGCGGTGCACATACCCAGGCAGGTTCTCCTGACCCCTCAGGTCGTATCGAAGTTCTGCTGACTGCGCAGGTAGAGAGCGGCCCTGATTCAGGCGCAAACGTGTGGTCGGCTCTGGTGCGGCCGTCGCGCAAGGTCCAGCCCGGGGAGCAACTTCATTTCGCCGACGAGGACGGCACGATCGTGCTTGTGGCGGAGGTTACCGCCGCCGGGGAGTTCGGTGAACGCACGCTTCGTTTCTATCCGACACACGCACCGTTCCATGTGGTCCTGGACCGCATTGGCCATATGCCGCTGCCACCTTATATTCGAAGAAACGATGGGGAGAAAGACCGTGAGCGCTACCAGACGGTCTATGCCAATCACCCGGGATCAGTCGCCGCGCCGACTGCGGGCCTGCACTTCACGGCTGAGGTCCTTGAAAGGATTCGCGGCAAGGGCATCCAGGTTGAATATGTGACGCTCCATGTTGGACTTGGCACCTTTCAACCGGTACGGGCGACGCTCGTAGCGGAGGTCCGGCTCCATGCGGAGCGCTACACGCTTCCGTTAGCCACAGCGGCGGCCATCAACTCGGCTCGCTTGGAACGCCGCCGGATCATTGCGGCGGGCACAACAACCACCCGCACCCTGGAACACTGTGCCGCCGCCGCCCGCGGGGCTCCCCTCGAAGCCCACTCGGGTGAAACCCGCATCTTCCTCTCGCCGGGGCACCAGTTCCAGGTTGTAAGCGGTTTACTGACGAACTTTCACCTTCCCCAATCCACCCTGCTGATGCTGGTCAGTGCGCTTGCGGGCCGGGGGCCGGTGATGGCCGCATATGACCATGCTGTCCGCCAGCGATATCGATTCTTCAGCTACGGCGACTGTATGTTGGTGCTGTAGATGTCGCCAAACCTTAAAGAAGAATCCCCATCCGTTGGCTCATAAAGCGCCGCGGATGGGGATGTGGGGTAGGTTTCGAATCTTTCAAGAAGTGAGTTTTTTACGCCGCTTTGGGCGTCATGTTATTACTGCCATGGAACCAGCGTCGCAGACGATCTACAAGCGGCACGATCTCGGCACCGTCGTTGTAGACGCTCAAGTTCGCATTGAGCAGGATTGCCATTGCTTCGCGTTCCGCATCGCCGATGGTCTCTTGCTCCAACAAACGAGACTGAACGAGGTATTCGATTGCATGTCCTACGGTAAGCAGCGCGGCACCTTGCTCGCGTGTCCGGCACCGGCGCATGGTCGTTCTCTGCTGCTCACTGCGGGGAAGGGAGGGAGAAGCACTGCCGCGGGTTACATCCGCGGCGTATTCCCGCAACGTAAGTGTTGTGAAATCCATCTTGCTACGCTCCATACAGGTAAATTCACAACGGTCGAACGGCTGCGATTGTAAACGCTTGCAATAACGTTTCGCTAGTAGAGTGAGTTCCTTCACACCAGAAATGTTCCATTGGGGGAACATATTTTCGCGCAACGCAACTTCAACCTCGCGCATCGCAGTGCAGCTTCAAAGACGCCGCTCAACCTTCCTTGTGAGACGATGTTCCTGTGAGCCCGGAAAACACTCCCACCGCGCAGGATCGCAGTCGCCGCAAGGTCACGGTGGGAGTCTGCGGGGGCATCGCAGCCTACAAGGCGCTCGATCTAGTCCGCGCCTTGCAGCAGGCCGGCCTCGATCCCCATGTCGTGATGACGAAGGGTGCCGAACAGTTCGTAACCGCACTCACGTTTACTGCGATCTCGGGTCACAAGGTCATTACCAGCTTGTGGGCGGCGTCCGGGACAGCGGACGAAGTGCAAGAATCTGCGATCGAGCATATCGCGGAGGCGCAGAGCACTCAAGCACTCGTTGTAGCGCCCGCCACCGCCGATGTCCTCGCCAAGTTCGCGCATGGTCTGGCGGACGATTTTCTTTCCACACTGTACCTCGCCACGACTGCGCCGGTCGTGCTGGCGCCGGCGATGAACGTGAATATGTGGAACCACCCGGCTACACGGGCAAATAAAGCGACACTGGAGGCACGAGGGGCCCGTGTCGTTGAACCCGGCAACGGCTACCTGGCCTGCGGCATGACCGGCCCGGGAAGGCTCGCAGACACCTCGGAGATCGTTGCGGCAGTGCTTGAGGCCCTGGAAAGCTCCCACAAAGAGGGAGGAGATTTGAGCGGAGAGACGATTCTGGTCACTGCAGGGGGCACTCGGGAGGCGATTGACCCTGTGCGGTTCATTGGCAATCGGTCGAGCGGCAAGATGGGCTACGCTCTGGC
>CAZZYQ010000016.1:43628-70977 GCA_964658395.1 uncultured Granulicella sp.
GCGATGCTTCGCCGCCCCGACACACTGATCCTTGCCTTTGCGGCAGAGACCGGTTCTGCGCAGGCGATCGCGAACGGCCGCGCCAAGCTTCTGCGCAAAGGGGCGGACGCCATCGTGATCAACGACGTATCGAAGCCGGACGCGGGCTTTGATTCCGAGAACAACGCGGCGACCGTGCTTGCAGGCGACCGCGAGATTGATCTTCCGCTGATGAATAAAGCCCGGCTCGCCGACCGGATCCTCGACGAACTGGTTGTCCTGAGAAACAAACGCTAGGGTCGCCGAGCTACTTTCCAGCTTCTCCACATCCGGTGCTTTTTGCCTCCCGCAGGAAGAAGATCGCTCCGCAGAGAATCGAGGCGGGAGAGAACTCCCCTGGGAGTTCAATCCGCTTCATGGAAATGTCGCATCTTACGGCAGCAACACAGTCCGCCGGAGGAACGATGCGAATTCGAGTGCAGGTTTGGATGAGGACAGGTTTGGCAGCTCTGCTGCTTGCCGGCATAGCGGGTTGCAGTGGCGGGAGCAAAACACCGGCTCCGACCACACCTGCGCCATCGCCTGACTTCTCTCTGTCGGTCAGTCCCGCGACGCAGGCTGTGACCGCCGGCGGATCATCCGTTCAAGTAAGCCTGCTTGCGACGGCAACCGGCGGCTTCAACTCGCCGGTAAGCGTCGCTGTAACCGGTCTAGGCAATGGGGTGATCACGGCACCAGCCACGGTCAGCCTGACTCCAGGAACTGCGTCCACTGTCACCATCTCCGCGGCTGCAAACGCAACCGCTGGCGCCGGCACGATCACCTTCACGGGAACTTCAGGCGGCCTGTCACACGCCGCCACCATGACGGTTACGGTATCTGCCCCGGCACCCCCGCCGGACTTCTCCCTGAGCGTTACACCCACGACACAGACGGTGAATCCAGGGGGCGCGGCAGTGTCGGTAAGCTTGCTCGCGAGCGGGAGCAACGGATTTAGCTCGCCGGTTGCGGTCACCGCAAACGGTCTAGGAAGTGGGGTGACGATCTCACCATCGCAGATCAGCCTGACTCCTGGAAGCGCCGCGACAGTGACAATCACTGCCTCGGCCAACGCTCCGGCAGGTACGGAGACGGTCACATTTACGGGTAGCTCCGGGAATCTTTCTCACGGCGTTACGCTCGCACTGACGGTAGCTGCGCCACAGACCAACTCGGCTGGTCTCGACATCACCACCTACCACTACGACAACACGCGCCAGGGATGGAACCAGCAAGAGACTTTGCTGACAACGCAAAGCGTAAAGAGCGCGAGCTTCGGGCTGATAGGAAATTACAAGCTGGACGGCAAGGTCGATGCGGCGCCGCTCTACCTCGGCAATGTGGCGCTGCCAAGCGGCCCGGCGAACGTGCTCTATGTCGCAACCGAACACGACAGCGTCTTCGCGCTTGATCCTCAGAGCGGCAAACAGATCTGGAAGTTCTCGGCCCTGAAGCAGGGCGAGATCACAAGCGACCCCCGCGGGTGCGGTCAGATCACGCCGGAGATCGGGATTACCTCCACGCCAGTGATTGATCGAGGGTACGGGACGCACGGGGCCATCTTCTTTGTGGCAATGAGCAAAGATGCGAACGGCGGCTACCACCAGAGGCTGCACGCAGTCGACCTTATCACCGGCACCGAGATTGGGGGAGGACCGACAGAGATTACAGCGAGCTATCCTGGCAGCGGTGCGGGCAGCAAAGGCGGGCAGGTCGTCTTCGATCCCGGTCAGTATGCGGAGCGCGCAGGACTGCTCCTGCTCAACAGCACGATTTACCTCACGTGGACCAGTCACTGCGACATAGCACCCTATACCGGATGGGTGATGGGCTACAGCGAACAGACCCTGCAGCAGAACACGGTGCTGAACCTCACTCCCAATGGCAGCGACGGTGCGGTGTGGATGAGCGGCTATGGTATGGCTGCGGACACAGACGGCAACATTTACTTTCTGGATGCGAATGGAACGCTTGATGCCGAGTTCGATAACAACGGCTTCCCGAAGAGCCAGGATTACGGCAACGCGATCCTGAAGCTGTCTACGACCTCGGGCTTAAAGGTGGCCGACTATTGGGAACCCTTCAACACGCAGGCTGAGTCGGTCGCGGACCGCGACCTGGGTTCAGGCGGTGGAATGCTGCTTCCAGACATGCCTGACAGCACAGGAACGATGCGGCGCCTGCTGGTCGGCGCAGGCAAGGACAAGAAGATCTACGTTGCGGATTGCGGCAACCTGGGCAAGTTCAACCCGACCAGTGACAGCAACCTCTACCAGGAGGTAGAAAACGGGCTCTCCGGCGGCGCGTGGTCTGGCCCAGCCTACTTCAACGGTACTGTCTTTTATGGCGGAGTCAACGATACCCTGCGTGCCTATCCCGTAGTAGCGGCAAAGCTGGCGACAACGCCGTCCAGCGTCTCCGCTGCAACGTTCGGCTATCCGGGCACCACGCCAAGTGTCTCCTCAAACGGCAACAATGAGGGGATAGTCTGGGCGGTTGAGAGCGGGACCGGCGATCCGGCTGTGCTGCATGCCTATGACGCCGCCGACCTAAGCCATGAACTCTACAACAGTAAGCAGGCGGCCGGTGCAAGGGATAGCTTCGGCAACGGCAACAAGTTCATAACGCCGGTCGTGTCGAACGGCATGGTCTTCGTGGGCACTCCGAGTGGCGTTGCTGTCTTCGGGTTGATCAAATAGGCACGTTTATCCCCCAGGGGGAATTGGCGGTGCAGCTTCTTACCTGCCTGTATGGGGCTCGAGCATCGTTACAACCATTCCTGAACAATCGCGGTTGCCGCGCGAAGCACCCCGTCTTCCTCTCCAAAGCCCTTCAGCCAGTGGATCTGAGTGTCTTTCCGGAACCAGGTACCCTGCCGTTTGGCGTAATTTCTGTGGCCCTGCTGCGCCTGGCGGACTGCCTCGTCCCGCGTCATCTGCTGACGCAACACCGCCTGCGCCTCCGCGTAACCGAGCGATCCCAATGGCCTGCACTCGAAGCCATATCGCTCCACCAGGCGCTCGGTCTCCTCGACCAGACCGCGATCGAACATGGACGCAGCGCGGTGATTGATCCGTTCATAGAGTCGCGCACGGTCCGGCTCCAGGCCAAGCTTTACGATTCTGAAGCCTGACAGGGCGTCGCGTCCTCGCTGCCACAGTTCGGTCAGCGGCTGTCTTGCCGAGAGACTCACCTCGATTGCGCGCAACACCTTCGCAAGATCATTCGGATGGATCGCTTGCGAGGCAGCCAAATCCAATCGCCGAAGAACGCCATGGAGGTGCTCAGGCCCTTTTTCCTTTGCGCGGAGACGGAGCTTCGCGCGTAAGTCTGGCTGCTGCGGAGGAGCAGGAGAAAGTCCATCGATCAACGCTCGCAGGTAGAGTCCAGTGCCGCCTGCTACGATTGGCAGCCTTCCTCGTCCGGCGATCCCCGCCAGGGCCTCGCGTGCGCCGCGGCTGTAGTCGCCTGCCGTACACGCCTCGTCCGGCCAGAACACATCGATCATGTGGTGCGGGACGCGGGACCTGTCCTCAAAGGAGGGCTTCGCCGTGCCAATCTCCATCTCGCGGTAGACTGCAACCGAATCGCAGCTTATGACCTCGCCGTCCAACTTTTCAGCCAGAGAGATCGCAAGGCTGGACTTACCGCTCGCGGTTGGACCGACGACCACCACCATCGGAGCCAGTTCGGCATCGCCTACCAAAACCGCCACCATCCCGTCCCGAAGACGCGATGCACACCCGCCCGCAGTATGCTGAAGCCGATGGCCAACACCGCCAGCAGAACCAGGCCGCGCACCTGGCCGCGGCGCTCGCGTGCCCGTTGCTCCTGCGCGGCGGCTTCTTGCAGGTCCGAAGCCGGCTTCACACCTACCTCTGTTCCTTGTTTACGAGGTAGTGGATGCGAAGCTCAAGGTTAGGGCCATGGAACTGGGCGGGCAGTGGCGGAAACTGGCCGACGCCGGTGATCGATCCCCAGCAGGATTTGTTGATGGCATCGTCGTGCGTCGACCACTCGAGCGTCATACCTCCGATCTGTCCATCGGGGAGGATGGTGAATCGAATCTGGCTCTCTCCCTGTTTGTTCAGCGGAGGCATCGCCTCTTCAGGAATGAGCGGCTCCCAGGTGCTGCGGATTTCATGCAGGATCTTCTTCAGGTACTCGTTGAAGTCAACACCTTGCGTGTCCGACAGGATCTCCGCGCCTGCGCCAAGTCCATGGCGTACGCCGCCGCCGCTCGGCCCGTCATCAAGGCCGCCGCCGCGCGGTGCCCTGCCCGCCTGTTGCACCATGTCGCGGGCGCTGATGTTCGGATTGCCGAAGTTAGGCCGCGTCGCGCTGGAGGGTGCCGGAGCCGATGGCAGTGCCGCAGTGTTCTGCTGCGGTGCGGGACGCGGCTGCGGAAGCGGCGACTCCCGCACAACAGGTTGCTGCGGCGGAGGGGCCGCCGGTTGTGGTGCCGCCTGTTGTTGCGGCTGCTTCTGCACCTGTGCCTGGGGCGGGGGCGCAGCAGGGGCTGGGGAGGCAGATTGCGGAATCCTGCTCTGGATCGGAACTTTGGGAGCGGCTTTGAACCGCGGTGGGTGATCGAGCGCACGCTGGACGTCGGGCGGGATGTCAAGGTGGGTCAGCTGATGTTCCTCGGTCTCCGTGCCCGGGGTAATGAAGCGCGGCTGACGCGGAAGATAGCGCGGCAGAAAGAGCAGCAGTGCGGCGATGCCTACCCAGACGAAGAGGGAGATGTAAATGGACTCGCGAAAGCGGGCACGCTCTCGTTCGTCATCAAGCGCATCCAGCAGGTGGATCAACTCGGTATGGTCAAGTTCGCCGAACTGCCGTGTACGCACCTTGCTTGAGGCAGTTTCTTGCCGAGGCGGCTCAGGCGGCGCAGGATTTGGAGGCGTTTCTAAGATCGGCATGGGTCGGCTAACGCTCTTCGCTGTCGTTCAATCTGTTTCCTGCGGAACTGGTTCGACTACGGTGTGACGTATGGCGGGCAGATAAAGTTGGGCTTGAGGCTCGAAGCCTAACCAGCCGAACTCCGCCAAGCACCGAACGTCTATTTTCTCATCCTGATGGGGACAGAGACCAGAGGTCGCCACGATTCTTCTCCGCTTGGACCGTCCGGCTCTTGTAATCTCCTGGTGTGCCTTTTTCCCGAGATACCCGCGCCGCGGTCCTTACCATCAGCGATCGCTGCTTCCGTGGGGAGCAGACTGATCTCTCCGGACCCGCGGTAACGGCGTTGCTGACCGCAGCAGGAGTTGCCGCTCCACTTACAGCGATCGTCCCCGATGAGGTTGATCTGATTACAGCCGCACTGCGGCATCACGCCTGCAATGCAAACCTTGTCGTCACGACCGGCGGTACGGGGCTTGCGCCGCGCGACGTCACTCCGGAAGCGACCCGCCTGGTCTGCGAGCGCCTCGTGGACGGGTTGGCCGAGCGCATGCGCGCAGCCGGCCTGCTGCATACGCCGCTGGCACCGTTGAGCCGGGCGATTTGCGGCACAGTCGGGAAGACTCTAATCGTCAATCTTCCCGGAAGTCCGAACGGCGCGAAGACGTCGCTCGAAGCCATCTTGCCTGTCCTGCCTCATGCACTCGATCTGCTCGCAGGCCGCACGGCACATCGATCGCCGGATCTGCATTCGCGCCCGGCATGATGGCGCACCGCGTAGACTGGAACCTAGCCCGTGAAACTTCACCCCGTCATATGGTCGCGCAAAGCCGGCCTTGCAACCATGGCCTTCCTCAAGCCGTTTGGCTTCTGGGGTCTTGGCGCACTTGCATTTGTGGATGCCGGCTTCTTTCCCATTCCGCCGACGATGGACATCGTCCTGATCGGCTATGTGAACGCCGCGCCAACACATCTGCTGCTGTACTCGTTCGTTGCTGCCGTCGGTTCTGCGCTGGGCAGCCTGGTGCCCTACTTTGTCGGGCGAGCGGGAGGCGAGCTTTTTCTGCTAAAACGCATTAACCGCGAACGCTACGAGAGACTCCGCGACCGGTTCAGCAAGCAGGAGTTCTTCGTCATCGCGATCCCGGCGATGATCCCGCCGCCTTTTCCGCTCAAGGTCTTCGAGTTTGCTGCGGGCGTCTTCGAGATGCGACCGCTGCCTTTCGCGCTGGCCATCTTCTGCGGCAAGTTCGTCCGCTTTCTGCTGTTCGCGATTGTCACCGTCTACTACGGCCCTGCAATTGTAGGGGTCATGCACCATGCAATCCACGATCATGTGGGCCTAGTTCTTGCCGGAGTGCTGGCGATGTTCGTTATGCTGGCGCTGTTCATCGTGCGAAAGATCTTCGATCGCCGGAATGGGACTCGACTGCCCATCGAGGATACGGACAAACTCGCTGAGCAAGTTCGTGATGCGTAGAGTGCTTGGTCTTCATCCCGTACTGCAAACGCTTGCTGGATGCTGACCTGGGCCACCGTTGCGCATTGCGACCAGGTGGGATTTAGTCGACACTGTCGAAGGCCGCCGTATAACGCCTCACTGCGCACTTGAGTCCGGTTTGAAGCTCCACACATGTTCGACCTTGGGCAAGATACTCCTCGATCCGCTGTCGAATCTTTGACCACGTGTATAGCTCAAAGCACCGGCTCTCCATGGGTTGCTGGCGGGATTGGCGCTGGCGCGGCCATGCTAGCGAAGTATGGTCCTAAGCGAGCGGATGCTCGCTATTGTGCACCTCGCGCAGCGTCTCTGTGATGTTCTTTGCCAGAGCCGGAAGCCCGAAGAACGCCCCAGCTACAAGTCCGGTCGAGATCAGGTCGTTGGCGTAGAAGGGTATCGCTGCCACGTAGCAGGTGCCGAGGCCGCCCAGCGTCATTGGGTACATCCCGCCGCCGAGCCAGACCATGAAATTGCTGAGTACAAAGAACGAGGTCGCCGAAGCCAGGACCGCGGCTCCAACTCGAAGGGCAGTCGTCTGCTTTGCCAACAGCCCGCTTCCTAACAGGCAGATCGCCGCATACCAGGCCCAAGTCGCAAGATAGGAGCTTACACGGAAGGGGAAGCCGTAGGCGTAGACGGTAAGGTAGTAGTCGGTCGCAGCCAACGTCAGCATGGCGATCAGCGCCTGCCAGCGAGGCCGTCGTGCGCCAAAGAAGAGCAGGCTCCCGCCTACGGCAGTGATGTTCATGCCGGTTGCATGGAAGGCATGGGGCAGAACGCGGCTCAAAACGGCGAGCAAAAGCACCAGATAAGCGGACATGGATCGTACCTCGGGGTGGTGGACGGCAAGCAGCAGCCAGATACGCTCAGCTCAGTGCCCTATTGATTGTCCGTCGCCGCACGGCTTCGGTCAATACGCCGCGAATGCGCTAAGGCCGCTGCTTCCGCACTCCCATGCTCATCTCCACGACCTTTCTCTCCGCGTCAACCTTGACTGTTCCTGAGAGTGGTGGGTTTTCGCGCCCATGGACGGCGCCGCGGGTAAGGAAGGTCTCGTACAGGAAGCGCAGGTCCCGGAAGGTCACGGTGGCGACTCCCTGATCGTTGACCTCGGTCTCTTCGACGATCGGATATTGCGACCAGTCGAGATAAATCTGGCCGAAGAAACTGCGCTTTGCCGCCAGGGTCGCCAGGGTAGTGGGCGGCTTATAGATTGTGTACGGGTAGGCCGCTCTCGCCGGATCGTGTCGTGTGTCGACGATGGCGGTGTGATATCCGCCCGGTGTCTCGACGATCACATGCCACAGATACGGATCGTAGGGGTATGGGTCAGCGAAGGCGCGCAACTTCTGTTCGCCGTTGAAGTCTTCCTGCGCGGCCCAAACCAGCGCCTGCTCGCGCTCGGTCCAGCGCCATCCCCAGAGAACCACCATGCCAAGGAGAGCAAAGACCGCCCAACCTTGACCGCGGAACTTCGGCTTTTTCGCTCCCACTTCACTCCCAATAAGGCCAAAGAAGAAGGGACCGACGAACGCCAGGAGAAGAAGCCCGAATATGACTGGCTCGAAGATAAAGACAAACGATCCCGCATACCAGCGGGGGCTAAATGGAAAGAACGGCCGCACACCGTAGTTGTTCGTCCAGTCGAGCACGATGTGGCTTAGAAGGGCGATCAGACAGAACACGTACAGCAGCCCCCATCGGACCGGTGTAATCGTCAGGCTCCGGTCCGTCTCCGAAGCAGCATTTCTCCGTGTTCGCACCCGGTGGAATGCCCAGATCGCACCGACCAGCACGGCGGCTTCGAACGGCAGCCCCAGGAACGTATGCGTGATTCCGCGGTGATGTTCGAGCGAGACGACAGGGCCGCCGAAGCCCCAAAGCGTGTCGATATCGGGCATTTCAGCCGCGAGCGTCATCGCGACGGTGGCGTAGGCGGCTTTGCGGTTCAACCCTGCTCGGGCAAGGCAAGCTCCGGTCAGCAAGTGCGTAACTGGCTCCATGCTGCCAGCATACCCGGAGCCAGCTGCGAGTTGTCAGTCTAAGAGTCGTGTGGTCTGGCGATCGGCTCACAACCGACAGCTCACCACGCTTCTTCGTCACTTCTATAATCTCCTCCATGCCACCCCTGCCTGCATCGCCGGCGCGAGAGATCGAGGCCCTGCGCGACCAGATCGTGCATCACGAGCACCTGTACTACGCACTGGACGCACCTGTCCTCACGGACTCGCAATATGACTCGCTCGTGAACCGGCTGAAGGCGCTTGAAGCCGCGCACCCGGAGCTGATCACTCCTGACTCTCCGACCCAGCGGGTGGGCGGCAAACCGGCCGATGGCTTCGCGAAGATGCCGCACTCGCGACCCATGCTCTCGCTCGACAATGCTTACAACGAAGCGGAGCTTCGCGCCTGGGACACTCGTCTGCGCGCTGCTCTGCCGGCCAACGAAGTCGTGCGGTATGTTTGCGAGCTCAAGCTGGATGGGCTATCTCTGGCGCTGCATTACGCGGCTGGTGCGCACGGATCGGCGCATCTGGAGCGTGGTCTGACGCGCGGCGACGGTGCAATTGGCGAAGATGTTACCTCGAATGTTCGTACCATCAAGTCCGTCCCCTTAAGCATTTCGGCGGCGAAGTTGAAGGCCGCGGCCCTGCCGCAGGCGTTCGAAGTTCGTGGCGAGGTCGTTCTGCCTCAGGCAGCGTTCCTGAAGATGAACGAGGAGCGAGTGGCAGCAGGTCTGGCACCTGCAGCGAATCCGAGGAACGCAGCTGCAGGGACCATTCGGACCCTCGAACCAAAGATCGTCGCGCAGCGCCGTCTGGACTTCTATGCCTACTTTCTTCTCGGCGATGGCGACTTCCTTAAGCCGGCGCAGACGGAGACCCTTGCGGCGCTCCGGTCCGCGGGCTTCCGCGTCAACCAGCATGCCAAGACGGTAGACGACATCGACGCTGTGCTGGCGTTCATCGCAGAGGCCGAGCCGCTGCGTGACACGCTGGGTTATGAGATCGACGGCGTCGTCGTGAAGGCGGACAGCCGGGCGCAGCAACGCCGTCTCGGCTTCACTGGAAAGGCTCCTCGCTGGGCCATCGCGTACAAATTTGCCGCTCGCGCTGGCGTCACCCAGCTCCTGGGTGTGGCATTTCAGACCGGGCGCACCGGCAAGATTACCCCCGTGGCGCAGCTCTCTCCTGTTCTGATTGGAGGGACTACAGTCTCGCGGGCCACGCTGCACAACCCTGACGAGGTCGAGCGTCTCGGGGTGAGGATCGGCGACTACGTACAGGTGGAGCGCGGCGGCGACGTCATCCCGAAGATCATCGCCGTGGTCGATGATCAACAGCATCCGCGCGGCACAGTCGAGATTGTCTTTCCCGCCAAGTGCCCGCGATGCAAAACAGTACTTGTGCGTGAAGAAGGCGAGGTGGATCTTCGCTGCGTCAATGCAAGCTGTCCGGCTCGACTCGAAGAAGAGCTGCGGCACTTCGCCTCGCGGGGTGTGATGAATATTGAAGGTCTGGGCGAATCGCTGGTCGCCCAACTGCTTGGCCACAAAGCAGCTGAGATAGAAGAGAGGCTGGGTGGCTCGGATGAGACGGGCGAGCCGAGTGCCGGCAGCCACGATGCTGAGACCTGGGAAGCTCCCGTGGAACAAACGATCGTGGCTCCCACCCGCAAGGCCCTTGTTCACTCCATTGCAGACATCTACTCGCTGAAGAAAGAGGACCTGCTTCAATTGGAGCGCATCGGCGAGAAGACAGCCGACTCGCTTCTCGCGCAGATCGAACGCTCAAAGTCTGCGCCGCTCGCCCGGGTGCTGCTCGGGCTTGGCATTCGCCATGTTGGTGAACGCACCGCACAGGCATTGTCGGACGCGTTTGGCTCGCTCGACGCCCTGCTGAAAGCGTCTGTCGAAGACCTTACCCGAATCAATGATGTTGGCCCGAAGGTCGCTCGAACGGTCTTCGAGTTCTTCCAGAACGAACGCAATCTCGCGCTCATCGAACGGCTGCGTGCCGCCGGCCTCACTTTTAGCGCGGAAAAGCGTGTTACGACGGACAAGCTCTCCGGTTTGACCTTTGTCCTCACTGGAACTCTGCCGACACTCACTCGCGAGGCCGCGAAGGAGTTGATTGAAGAAGCGGGCGGCAAGGTGTCCGGGTCGGTCAGTAAGAAGACGAGCTACGTGGTGGCTGGCGAAGAGGCGGGATCGAAGCTCGATAAGGCGGAGTCGCTGAAGGTGCCTGTGATAGACGAGAACGGGTTGCTCGCGCTGCTCAACTAGCATCTGCTCAGCTAGCGTCGGCCCAGCATACTATCCGTCCGGCGTAACATCCGTCCGGCGGCGGGCTGCTCTGCATCTCAGTTGCTCGGGATCCTGTGTCTCTGGATGGAACGGTCTAAACATCTGGCTGAAAGCCGCACAGATCCATGGCGGCGAGCGCTTCCGGGTTCTGCATGAACGTCTTCCAGATCAGGCCGGTCCTCAAGTTCTCTGCCATCAGCACACCAATGCCAACATCAATCCCCAGCACGTCGGGATCGTACCAGAGCAGTTCCGGATGGAATGCGTCCACGAAGCCATAGCGCCCCCAGGCATCTGCGCCGAACCTGTCCTTCAACGAACGCAGCACCTGAACGCACTCAACCGGCAGAAAGGGAAGCGAACCAGCGGTGGCGCAAGGCACGACTGAACCATTCACCGGGCCCATCAGCGGCGGACCGCCCCACGGGACATATCCATGTTCCCAGTCCGACGCGCTTACGCCCCAGTAATCGTCACTGTACCCTCGGCCGAGACTCAGGCAAAAGTTCTTATGCGCCTGGGTCGCGGTGACCGAGTTTTCGAAGTAGTTGGCATAGGCGTCGCGCTTCTTCGCGAAATCGAACCAGGCATGTGAATACTGGTGCACGAAGAGCGGGTCTGCGCCCGAGATGTAGTCAAAGTCTTCGTAAGCCATATGGGGCCGCGTGAACGCGTCCCAGGCGCTTGGTGAGACCGAATGCGTCTTTGAGCCGATTGCGAGCAGGTAGAGCATCATCAGCTCGCAGTAGTGGTTCCAGCGAGACCGGATGAAGCCGCTCGAAGGCCGCCATCCCATCGCAAACGTGTCGCCGCCGTTCAGCATCCACGGCCAGTCAACCCGGTCGTAGAGCTGGGTCGCCAGGTCGGTGATGGTGTCGTCGTTGAAATAGGCGCGGGCGGTGAGTGCTCCACAAAGAAAGATGGCAGTATCGATCGAAGAAACTTCGCTGAACCCGAACGGCTCTCCGGTACGCGCGTCGTTGAAGTGGAAGAGGAAGCCGTGCTGGTGCGGCAGCTTATTCAAATGGAACTGCAGCGTTGCCTGCACCCGGGTCTTGATCTCAGCCGAAGGAAGGTACTTCCGCTTGTCCGCGATGCACAACGCGGAAAGACCGAAGCCGGTCGCCGCGATACTCGCAATCGAGCGGTCTCTGTCGAAATCACCGTTAGACACCTTGTTTGCGGCGCGGTCTAGCACCTGGCCTGAGACAGAGTCCGCCTGTTCGAAGAAGAACATGCAGCCGCGACGAGTCATCTCCTCAATAAAGGCCGTATCTTCGTGGGTGAGCCTCGCAATCGGCGCATCTACGGGATCCACTTTCGCTTTTTTCGCCGGGTGTGCGGTTTGGCGCGCCGCTCTTTCGCCTCGTGCCAGCGCCGTGCCCATGGTGGACAATGCAGTTCCTCCCATCAGCTTCATTGCGGTCCTGCGGCTCATGTGCGGTCTAGGGGGTTTGTTCAGGCTCACTCGTCTTCGTCCAAGGCACAGTTTCCGTACAGCAATCAGGTGGAGCATCGGTTCCGTCCAGCGTCGCCCTGGCCGGATAATTACGTGCACGGCCATTCATCAGGTGCCCAGACAGTGCCCAGACAGTGGACAGACAGATGCCAGATGGTGGCCAGGCAGTGCACAACTCCTCCACGCTCTATTCGATGCTACCGCGATTCTGCATCGGCGTGGCAGCACTGCGAGCGCAACCCCAGGATGGTAGCGCGTCTCTCCGCTGAGCGGCGCTTCAGGAGATGATAGCGGGCACTGCGTCTTTTTAAGGCGGTTTGAGCGTCCATACCAAGTACAGGCAAAATAGACAGGTACTCCAAGCCTGCGAACAGGACCAGATACCGGAAGAAGTAAACGCACATCAAAGGAACAAAATTGCCCGCCGATACAAACCAGCAAGCCTATACCGGCCAGCCCCACATCGGTCTCGACCATCAATTGCCCGCACCCGCGCCGCGCCGGAGCCCGCTCGTCCGCGTTCTGCTGTGGGTGCTCCTGCTGCTGGTCTTTGCAGCCGCCTTCTACTTTGTGATGAACAAAAAAGAGGCACCCAAGGAGGCGGGGGCAGCCGGAGGCCGCCGGGGCGGGGCGGGCGGACCCGTCACCCTCAACACTGCGACGGCGCAGCAGGGTGACATTGGCGTCTATCTCGATGCGATTGGTACCGTTACCCCCGTTTACACCTCCTCGATCACCAGCCAGGTCAATGGCCTCATCACTGCGGTGCACTACAAGGAAGGCCAGCTTGTTCGCAAGGGCCAGCCGTTGATCGACATCGATGACCGCAGCTACCGCGCGACTCTGCTGCAGTCCCAGGGAGTGTTGGACCGCGATCAAGGCATCCTCGCACAGGCCCGCATGGATCTCGAGCGGTACCAGGCCGCATGGGCGCGGCAGGCCATAGCCAAGCAGCAGCTCGATGACCAAGAGAAGATCGTCCTTCAAGATGAAGGCACAGTAAAGAACGACCAGGGGCTGGTGCAGTACAACGAGGTCCAGGTGAGCTACTGCCACATCAACTCGCCCATAACTGGTCGGGTGGGTCTTCGCCTGGTCGACCCGGGCAACGTGGTGTCGGCGAATGGATCGACCGTTCTTGCTGTGATTACGCAGATCCAGCCGATCACAGTCGTCTTCACAATCCCTGAGGATTCCCTCAGTCAGGTGCAGGACCGTCTCCGCCACGGGGCGAAGCTGCCGGTTGACGCGTACGACCGCACCAGCGTCACCAAAATCGATGCGGGGACGCTTCTCACGTTGGACAACCAGGTAGACACCACAACCGGCACGGTGAAGGGGCGGGCGAGCTTTGTGAACCGGAACAGCAGCCTGTTTCCTAATCAGTTCGTGAATACCAAGCTGCTCGTCAACACGCTTCGCCAGGCAACGCTGGTACCTTCTTCGGCCATTCAGCACAACGGCAACACCGCCTTCGTCTACCTAATCGAGAATGACACCGCGCATCAGCAAAGTGTCAAGACGCTGGTCACAAACGGCAATACCACGGCAGTCGACGGGATCAAGCCTGGCGATGTTGTTGCCGACAGCAGCTTCGACAAGCTCCAGGACAAAGCTAAAGTGGCGGTCTCGAAGAAGCCGATCGCGACCTCGGCCGCCGGGAGCGACACGCCGTGAGTCCTTCGCGCCCGTTTATTCTGCGTCCAGTGGCGACGTCGCTGCTGATGGCAGCGATCCTGCTGGTGGGCATCGTCGCGTACTTTCAATTGCCGGTGTCCGCGTTGCCGCAGGTCGACTACCCGACGATCCAGGTGGTCACCTTCTACCCCGGTGCGAGTCCGGATGTCGTCGCAACTACGGTCACGGCACCGCTCGAGCGGCAGTTAGGCCAGTTGCAGGCACTCAGCCAGATGACCTCGACGAGCTCGGGAGGAACGTCGGTTGTCGTGCTTCAGTTCAACCTGGCCTTGGATATCGATGTCGCGGAGCAGGAGGTGCAGTCCGCCATCAACGCGGCGCAAAGCTTCCTGCCGGCCAATTTGCCTGCGCCTCCGACCTACAGCAAGACCAATCCAGCGGACGCTCCCGTCCTCACGCTCGCGATCACCTCGAAGAACATTCCACTTTCAAAGGTCGAAGACCTGGTCGATACGCGTGTCGCGCCGAAGATCTCACAACTCCAGGGCGTCGGCCTGGTCAGCATCTCCGGCGGGCAGAAGCCCGCAGTGCGTATCCAGGCGAACCCGACTGCCTTGTCTTCGTACGGCATTGATCTCGAGGCGCTTCGCACCGCTCTGACCAACCAGAGCGTGAACGCCGCCAAGGGCAACTTTGACGGACCACGACAGGATTACCAGATCGATGCCAACGATCAGCTTGTCACCAGCAAGGATTACGAAGGCGTCATCGTTGCCTTCCGCAACGGCGCCCCCGTCCTGTTGACGGACGTAGCGCAGGTGGTTGACGGCATAGAAAACAACAACCAGGCCGCGTGGATGAACGAGACCCCGGCGGTTGTCTTAAACGTGCAGCGTCAGCCTGGCGGGAACACGATCAAGGTCGTAAAGAGCATCAAGGCCCTTCTGCCGCAGTTGCAGGCCACGCTGCCGCAGGGCATTGAGGTGACCACCCTTACCGATCTGACTACGCCGATCGAGGCTTCCGTCTCCGACGTTGAGTTCGAGCTTGTGCTCACGATCGGCCTGGTTGTTCTCGTCATCTTCCTCTTTCTTCGTAGCCTTTCTGCCACCATCATTCCTTCGGTCGCGGTGCCGCTTTCGCTCATCGGCACCTTCGGCGCGATGTACGCGTTGGGTTATTCGCTCGACAATCTATCGCTGATGGCGTTGACCATCTCCACCGGTTTCGTGGTCGACGACGCGATCGTAATGGTCGAGAACATCTCGCGCTACATAGAAGAGGGTGAGTCGCCGATGCAGGCGGCGCTTAAAGGCGCCGAGCAGATTGGCTTCACCATCGTCTCGCTGACGGTGTCACTGATTGCCGTGCTGATCCCCCTGCTCTTCATGGGCGACGTAGTCGGGCGGCTCTTCCGCGAGTTCGCGGTCACCCTTGCCGTCACCATCATTATCTCGGCAGTCGTGTCACTCACGCTGACGCCGATGATGGCGTCGCGCATCCTCAAGCATGATCCCGAGGCGGAGAACCGCTGGTTCTACAGAAAGTCCGAGCAAGTGTTCGTCAGCATGATCGACTTCTACGGACGCACCCTGAAGACGGTGCTTCGCTACCAGGGTGTGACGCTACTCGTCGCGCTTGCAACGCTGGCGTTGACGATCTTTCTGTACATCATCATTCCCAAAGGCTTCTTCCCGGTTCAGGACACCGGAGTCATTCAGGCCATCTCGCAAGCGCCTCCTGCCATCTCTGGCAAGGCCATGGCGCTCAAGCAGCAGGAATTGGCAAAGATCATTCTGCAGGACCCCGCCGTTCAGAGCCTGTCGTCGTTCATTGGGGCAGATGGAACGAACACAACGACCAACGCCGGCCGGATGTCTATTAACCTGAAGCCGCTCGAGGACCGCGACCTTTCTGCCGCCGATGTCATTCGGCGTTTGCAGAAGAAGATTGCCGATGTTGAAGGCATTCAATTGTTCATGCAGCCAGTTCAGAACATCACTGTCGATGACCGGGTCAGCCGGACACAGTATCAGTACACCCTAGAAGACCCGAACATAGACGAACTGAACCTTTGGACGGGCAGGTTTATGGACAAACTCAAGCAGCTTCCTGAGCTTGAGGATGTAGCCAGCGATCAGCAGCCCGGTGGTCTGGCGGTAAAGCTGATCATCGACCGCGGGACCGCATCGCGGCTGGGCATTGCGCCTACAACGATCGACCAGACGCTCTACGACGCGTTCGGTCAGCGCCAGATCAACACGATGTACACGCAGCTGAACCAGTACCACGTCGTGCTCGAAAGCATGCCCCAGTTTCAGGTCGATCCCGACAAGCTGCACCACATCTACATCCAGGCCAACGCTTCGAGCGGGGCTTCCGGTGCGGGTGCCGCGGCGTCATTCTCCTCGTCAGGATCTACCTCTGCGGGTTCAAACGCGACCACGGCGTCGTTGCTGTACACTCCGTCCGGCCCAACCTTTACGCCGCCGGCAAACGCCATCCGGGACGTAACCGGAAGCGGCGGCGCGACGTCGGCGGGAGCTACCAGTTCGCAGATGGCGAACGCCGTACCGCTCAGTACGTTCTCGCACTTTGAGACCACCACCGAACCGCTTTCCATTACCAAGCAGGGCCAGTTCCCGGCCATAACCGTGTCCTTCAATCTTGCGCCAAACGCCTCGCTAGGCTCTGCCATCGACAGAATCACGAAGGTGCAGAAGGACCTCAACATGCCGGCCAGTGTGCAGGCCGACTTCCAGGGGACAGCAGCATCGTTTCGCAACTCGCTTTCGAATGAGCCGCTACTCATCCTTGCCGCCCTGGTGACGGTGTACATCGTGCTGGGCGTACTATACGAGAGCTTCATCCACCCCATCACCATTCTTTCAACGCTGCCCTCCGCCGGAGTGGGTGCCTTCCTTTCGCTCATCCTCTTCAAGCAGGACCTCAGCGTCGTCGCAATCATCGGTATTGTGCTCTTGATCGGCATCGTGAAGAAGAACGGCATTATGATGGTTGACTTCGCTCTGGAAGCGGAGCGCGAGCACGGAAAGAACTCGACCGACGCGATCTACGAAGCTTGCCTGCTGCGCTTTCGACCCATCATGATGACCACGATGGCGGCGCTGCTGGGTGGCATTCCGCTGGCCTTCGGCCACGGCATCGGGTCGGAGCTGCGCCGTCCTCTAGGCATAGCCATGGTGGGCGGCCTGATGCTGAGCCAGGTGCTCACGCTCTACACCACGCCGGTGATCTACATCTTCTTCGATAACATCGCCAAGCGGTTCTCGCGAGGGAAAGACTCCCCGAACCACCCGCCCACCGGCAACGAGCCGCAGCAGCCAGAGCCGGAAGAGGTCCACGCCGGGGCACAGGCGGCCGTATGAACATCTCCGCTCCGTTTGTGCGCCGTCCCGTCGCCACCACGCTGCTTACGGTCGCGATCGCTATCGCTGGGTCGATTGCATTCAATTTCCTCCCGGTCTCGCCGCTCCCGCAGGTGGATTTCCCTACCATCAACGTGAACGCCGGTCTACCTGGCGCGAGCGCTGAGATCATGGCTTCTTCGGTGGCCACGCCGCTGGAGCGGCAGCTTGGCCATATCGCCGGAGTGACCGAAATGACCTCATCCTCCGGTCTCGGTTCGGCGAACATCACCATCCAGTTCGATCTGTCGCGAGACATCGATGGGGCGGCGCGCGACGTGCAGGCAGCCATCAACGCGTCCCGCAGCTATCTGCCCGCAAACCTCCCGGGCAACCCGACGTACCGCAAGGTCAACCCGGCTGATTCGCCGATCATGATCATGGCTGTCACTTCGGACAAGTATGGTCCAGACAAGATCTATGACGAAGCTTCGACGGTGATGGTCCAGAAGCTTTCGCAGATCCAGGGTGTGGGCCAGGTTTCAGCCGGCGGCGGTGCGCTCCCTTCGGTCCGCGTTGAGGTCGACCCGAACAAACTCGCGGGGTTTGGCCTTGCGATGTCGAACGTTCAGTCGGTCCTCAGCTTGCAGAACTCGAACCTGGCGAAGGGTCAGATCTCCGACGGCAAGATCACTGCCGACATCCTTGCCAACGATCAGATCTCGCACGCTGCCGAGTACAGGCCCATCGTCATCGGCTACAGCAACGGGGCAGCCGTCCGGCTTGAAGACGTCGCCGACGTGATCGACTCCGTCCAGAACACCCGCACAGCAGGCTATTTCGACGGCAGACGGGCAGTCGTCATCCCAATTCTGCGCCAGCCGGGTGCCAACATCATCCAGACGGTGGAGCGCATCTACGCCCAGATCCCGTCGCTCGAGGCTTCGATCCCTGCGGGTATGAAGATCGATGTAATGATGGACCGGACCACCACCATTCGCGCCTCGGTCTTCGATGTGGAGAAGACCCTGATCGTCTCGATCCTCTTGGTCATCTTGGTCGTCTTCATCTTTCTGCGAAATGGCCGGGCCACGTTGATTCCCGCCGTAGCCGTTCCCGTGTCGCTGATCGGCACCTTCGCGGTGATGTACCTGCTCGGCTTTTCGCTCGACAACCTGTCTCTGATGGCGCTGACTATATCGACCGGGTTTGTGGTGGACGACGCGATTGTGGTGATGGAAAACATCACCCGTCACCTGGAAGATGGCATGTCTCCAATGGCCGCTACGCTGCGCGGCGCGAAGGAGATCGGCTTTACGGTACTTTCGATCTCAATCTCGTTGATCGCGGTCTTCATTCCGCTGCTGCTGATGGGCGGCATCGTCGGCCGCCTCTTCCGCGAGTTTGCCATCACTCTATCGACGGCGATCCTGGTCTCGATGGTCATCTCGCTGACCACTACGCCAACCATGTGCGCCTACCTGCTGAAGGATGAGAAGCACCAGAAGCACGGGCGATTGTATAACCTCAGCGAGCGGTTCTTCGACTGGGTGCTCTCGATCTATCGCCGCAGTCTGCACTGGGTGCTTGAAAACCCGGCCCTCATCCTGACGGCCTGGATCCTGACGGTCGCACTGAACGTTGTTCTGGTCATCAAGGCGCCGACCGGCTTCTTTCCGCAACAGGACAATGGCTTGATCTTCGGCGGCCTGCAGGGCCCGCAGGACTCCTCCTTTCCGGCGATGAATTCCGCGCTGCTGCAGGTGATCGACAAGATTCGCGCCGATCCCGCGGTTCGTCACGCCATCGGCTTTACCGGAGGCGGCGGAGCCGTCAATACCGGGTTCATCTTCGCGGCCCTCAAGCCAATCGGCAAAGGACCGGACCATCGCCAGATCACCTCGTCTGAGGTCATCGGTCGCATTCGTCCGGGTCTCAACAGGCTTCCCGTCGCTTCTGCGTTCCTGCAGGCAGGCCAGGACATCCGCATTGGCGGCCGGGGCGGCAATGCGCAGTATCAGTACACCATCCAGGCCGACAACGTCTCCGACTTGAACAACTGGGGCCCAAAGATCCAGGCGGAGATGAAGAAGCTCCCCGGCTTTCAGGACATCAACTCCGACCAGCAGAACGGCGGACTTCAGGAGATGGTCACCTTCGACCGGACGACGGCCGCCAGGCTCGGCCAGACCGCGCGCTCCATCGACTCCAGTCTCTACGCCGCCTTCGGGCAATCGGAAGTATCGCTTATCTATACGCAGTTGAACCAGTACTATGTCGTGCTTGAAGTGGCACCGCAGTACTGGCAGAGCCCGGAAGGCCTGAAGTCGATCTACTTCCACAACGGCTCGGCGTCCAGTAAGACCGCCACCGGCAACACGCCGCTCTACTCCTTTGCGACCTCGAAGACGGGAACGACTCCGCTCTCGATCAACCACACGGGCCTCTTTCCCTCGGTCACCGTCTCGTTCAATCTGACTCCGGGTGTGGCGCTGTCACAGGCCACAGAAGAGATCACGGAGATGCAGCGGCGCATCGGAACGCCCACCAGTGTGCACGGCCTCTTCTCGGGAACGGCGCTTGCCTACCAGGAGTCGCTCGGCACCCAGAAGATTCTAGTTATAACCGCGCTGCTGGCGGTGTTCATCGTGCTCGGCATCTTGTATGAGAGTCTTGTGCACCCCATCACCATCATCTCCACCATCCCGTCTGCCAGCGTCGGCGCCATGCTCGCGCTGCTGATCTTCCACATCGACTTGAATGTCATCTCGATCATCGGCATCGTGCTCTTGATCGGTATCGTGAAGAAGAACGCGATCATGATGATCGACTTCGCGCTGCAGGCGGAGCGCGACGGCGGCATGAACACCGAAGAGGCGATCTTTGAGGCGTGCATGCTGCGCTTCCGGCCTATCTTGATGACAACGATGGCGGCACTCTTTGGGGCGCTGCCGCTTGCCTTCGGCACTGGCACCGGCTCTGAGTTGCGCCGTCCGCTTGGAATCACCATTGTCGGCGGCCTCATCGTCAGCCAATTGCTTACGCTCTACACAACGCCGGTCATCTATCTCGCACTCGATCGCCTGCGCCTGCGCGTGCAGGGCCGGAAAAATGAGCATGATACCTATCCGGCAGGAGGCCCAACAGCTACCCATGCAAAATAGTCTCTTCAGGAACCATCGACTCTCTGACCGAAAGCGATGGGACGGCAACGAAACCCTACGCCTTGCTTCCGCCCTCGCCGCTGCTCTCGCACTTTCAGCACTTGCAGGATGCCGCGTCGGACCGAAGTACAACGTCCCGCCCACGGCGGCGCAGACCGCGCCGCCTGCCTATAAGGAAGCCTCGTCCCCTGCATACAGCGCCGGGCAGTCAGCGGACCGGACTGGCGAGTGGAAGGTCGCGCAGCCTTCTGACGCAATGCTTCATGGTAAGTGGTGGGAGATCTTCGCCGACCCTGAACTGAACGCATTGGAAGAGCGCCTCAGCATCGACAACCAGAACATCAAGGTGTACTTCGAGAACTTCATGGAGGCGCGGGCACTTGTAGGTGAGGCCCGTTCCCAGCTTTATCCCACGCTCGGCACCACGCCTTCCTACACGCGGTCAAGATCGTCGGCAAACCTCTCAAATGCCACCGGCACCGCGGGCACTACCTCGGGCACGGGCAGTGGGACGACGACCGGAACAACTGTGCCCACAGGGAATCAGAGTTCGATCGGCTCGCTTCCGCTTGATCTGACATGGGAGCCCGATCTTTGGGGCCGGATCCGCAACCAGATTCGCGCGGAACAGTACAACGCGCAGCTTTCCGCCGCCGACCTTGAGAATGAACGGCTGATCGAGCAGGCGTCGCTGGCGCAGTTCTTCTTCGAGATTCGCGGGCAGGACGAACTGCAGCGCATTTACAGCGACACAGTCGCCGCAGACGTGAAAGCGCTTGAACTGACCCAGGCCCGCTACGAGACCGGCGTCGATAACCGCATCTCTTTTGTGGAAGCACAGAATACGCTTCAGAACGCACAGGCAGCGCTCACTGGCATCGGCACGGCGCGCGCGCAGTATGAGCATGCGATCGCCGTTCTGATCGGCGCTAACCCTTCCAGCTTCTCCATCCCGGTAAAGCCGATGACGGTCGTCCCCCCGCCGGTTCCGGTCGGCGTTCCGTCGCAGTTGCTTGAGCGTCGGCCAGATATAGCCGCCGCGGAACGGAACATGGCCTCTGCCAACGCGCTGATCGGCGTAGCCACGGCGGCTTATTATCCAAACCTCACGCTGTCCGCCACGGGCGGTTTCGAGAGCTCAACGTTCAAGCATCTCTTTGACATCTCCAGCCGCTTCTGGTCGATCGGCCCCAGCATCTCCGAGACGATCTACGACGGCGGTCTGCGCCGTGCCACGGTAAACCAGTACATCGCGACCTATAACGCAAATGTCGCGAACTATCGCCAGACTGTGCTGACTGCATTTCAGCAGGTCGAGGACAATCTTTCCAGTCTTCGCATCGGCTCGCAGCAGGTACGGCAGCAGCAGATCGCTGAGAAATCGGCAGAAGAATATGTTGCACTCGCGCTTGATCGCTACAAGCTGGGCGTCGACACCTACTCCAACGTTGTCATCGCGCAAACCACCCTGTTGCAGGACCAGCAGACCATTGCCAACCTTCAGATCCAACAAATGACGTACGCCGTCAGCCTGATCCAGGCGCTTGGCGGAGGTTGGGACCGGACCCAACTGCCCACGCCCGCACAGGTCACGCAGAAGCTGACCAAGGGGGAGACAGTCATTCAGCAGTAGGGTGGGATCAATATGAGTGTCTACCTGCTCATCTACACTGGGAGAGAAGCAGTAGAGGGCCAGCCGTTCCATGCAGATCGCATCCGTAGGTACTGCTTTTCCGTCTCACCGGTACGCCCAAAGTGAAATAGCCGAAGCCCTCACCCGTCGCTGGTCCGGCAAGTTGGAAGAACCCCGCCTCGTCGCGCGTCTGTTTGCGAACTGCGGCGTGGACTTCCGCCATCTCGTCTATCCCCTGGAGATCTATCCGACCCTGAAGGGCTTCGGCCAGACCAACACGGCTTGGATTGACTGCGCCGCCGCACTGGGTGAAGAGGCCATTAACAACGCCCTCGGTCAGATTGGGCTGACTGCAACAGCCATCTCCGCACTGTTCTTCGCGTCCGTGACTGGCATTGCGAGCCCTACGATCGACGCAAGGCTGATCAATCGGATGCCGTTTCCCACAAGTGTCAAGCGGACGCCCATCTTCGGCCTGGGCTGTGTTGCAGGAGCTGCCGGCATCGCTCGCGCCGCCGACTACGTCAAAGCCTTCCCCACCGAGGTCGTACTGCTGTTGTCCGTTGAGCTTTGCTCATTGACCTGGCAGGATGACGATACGTCCATCGCCAATCTTATCTCTTGCGGATTGTTCGGCGATGGGGCGGCAGCCGTCATCATCGCCGGGGACGACGTGGTTATCCCGGCACAGAAACGGGCAGGCCCGCGGGTCCTCGCCACCCATTCCACCTTCTACCGGGACACGGAGCACATCATGGGCTGGGATATAGGCGATCTGGGCTTCAAGATCGTCCTCTCTCCCGATGTTCCCAAAGTAGTCGAGCAGAACCTTCGGTCCGATGTTGAGTCTTTTCTGACAAGGCACGACCTTCGACTCGCAGACATCTCAAGCTGGATCTTTCACAGCGGCGGTCCCAAAGTTCTGGAGGCGATGCAGTCCACACTTGGCCTGCCGCACGATGCACTGGCGGCCTCGTGGAACAGCTTGCGCGAAGTCGGCAACTTGTCGGCAGCTTCCGTGCTTTGCGTGCTTGAAAAGACGCTCTCTGTGAGCCCCGGAACTCCAGGCAGCTACAGTGTTCTAGCCGCAATGGGGCCGGGTTTCTGCTCGGAACTCGTGCTGTTGCAATGGTGATGAGGGGGTCTCTCTTGATCGACGAGCAAGATATTCCTCGTCTGAGGGCATCGAGTCGCAGGCCCCGACCATAGATCTGTGCAACCTACAGCAGACTGGACACCTCTAACTGGAAGATACGGAAAGCCTATCCATAGCTCTGCCTGAAATCCCTTGCGTGCAGAGGCCATTCCCCTCAACAACTTTCTGCTTCTCAGGCGCCTATCATCATGACCCGTACCCCAAAATCGACGTACCGTCTTCAGCTGCATAAAGAGTTCACCTTCGACCACGCCGCCGCGATCGCGGACTATCTGCGTGAGTTGGGCATCTCCCACGTATACAGTTCGCCCTACCTTCAGGCTGCTCCCGACAGCAAGCACGGCTATGACGTGGTCGACCATCAGCACTTGAACGAAGAACTGGGTGGTGCCGCCGCGCATCAGCGGTTCTGTGACACGCTGGCGAAGGAGAAGCTGGGCCAGGTGCTCGACATCGTCCCGAACCACATGTCGCTTGGGCCGGAGAACCACTACTGGTGGGATGTTCTCGAAAATGGCACGTCCAGCCGCTACGCTTCCTTCTTCGATATCGATTGGCAGCCCCAGGAAGAGCGCTTACGCGACAAGGTGCTGGTGCCCATTCTTGCAGACCAGTATGGCCGGGTGCTTCAGGCGGGCGGGATCAAGGTCACCCGCAGCGGCAGCCAGTTTATCGTCGAAACCTCCGGTCAGAAGTTCCCCGTCTCGCCCACCTCGCTGACAGCGATCCTCGTTCGAGCGGCGGAGTATGCAAAGTCCGACACCCTCAGCTTTCTGGCAGCTTCCTACGGCCGGCTGCCCGTTCCCGAATATTGGGACCGCCGGCTCATCATGACCAGGCACCGCGACAAGAAGGTGCTGAATGGCATGCTGGAACGCGTCTGCGTTGAGGAACCGAACGCGTGCGAATCGATCGACCGTTCCGTGGCCGAATTGAATGCCAACCAAGACGCGTTCGACGATTTTCTGAACCAGCAGAGCTACCGGCTCGCCTACTGGAAGACGGCAGACCAGCAGCTTGGCTACCGTCGGTTCTTCGACGTCAACACCTTGATCGGTCTGCGTATGGAGCGCGAGCATGTGTTCGAAGAGACCCATGCATTGATTCTCGACTGGCTGAAGACTGGTGTGCTCGATGGCGTCCGCATCGATCATCCCGACGGCCTCCGTGACCCGCTCGAATACTTCAATCGTCTGCGGCAGGCTGCGCCACAAGCCTGGATCGTGGCGGAGAAGATTCTTGAGCCTGGAGAGTTTCTCCGGGAAGAGTGGCCGGTAGAAGGCACAAGCGGCTATGACTTCCTGAATGTGGCCTTGAACCTGCTCGTCTATCCTGCGGGCATGGAGGAGCTCACTACGGTTTACGCGGAGTTCACGGGCCGCGAAACCGACTGGAAGGTCCTGTCGCACGATAAGAAGTTGAACGTCACCCAGGAAGCTCTGGGAAGCGACGTCAACCGCCTCGCGACGATCTTCGTCAATATCTGCGAGTGCAACCGGAACCAGCGCGACTACACCCGCGCGGAGATCAGGCGCGCCATTCGCGAAGTAGCCTCCTGCTTCAGCGTCTATCGCACCTATGTGGTGCCCGCACGCAGCGAAATTACGTCCGAAGATCGCGAGATCATCGCCAAGGCAACTGAATGTGCGAAGAACAACCGTGCCGATGTCGATCCTGGTCTGTTCGACTTCATGCACGATGTTTTGTCGGCCAAGGTCACGGGAAAGCAGGAGACCGAGTTCGTCCTCCGCTTCCAGCAGTTCACCAGCCCGGTCATGGCCAAGGGCGTTGAAGACACGGCGTTCTACTGCTACAACCGTCTGACCGCGATGAGTGAAGTTGGCGGCGATCCGGACCGCAACGGCATCAGCGTTGCCGAGTTTCACGAATACTGCACCAAGATGCAAGCGACGCATCCCTTGACCATGACCACGCTCTCTACGCATGACACGAAGCGCAGCGAGGACGTACGGGCGCGCATTGCCGTGCTGTCCGAGATCGCTTCAGAGTTCGCCGCTGAGATCGCCCGCTGGTCAGAACAAACCAGCCAGCACCGCAGCGACGAGGTTGATCGGGGGACGGAGTACTTCTACTATCAGACCTTGATCGGCGCATGGCCGATTTCGCCTGAGCGGATGAAGGCTTATATGCAGAAAGCGATGCGCGAGGCCAAGGAACGCACAACCTGGGTCGCCAACAACAAAGAGTATGAAGATGGCGTGAACCAGTTCATCGACAAGACGCTCGAAGATACACGATTCGTCGCCGAGGTAAAGGCGTTCGTCGGACGCATCAAGCGTGCAGGCTGGCTCAACTCGCTCACCCAGACTTTGTTGA
This sequence comes from uncultured Granulicella sp., assembly GCA_964658395.1. Classification (GTDB taxonomy): domain Bacteria; phylum Acidobacteriota; class Terriglobia; order Terriglobales; family Acidobacteriaceae; genus Edaphobacter. The sequence goes on from CAZZYQ010000016.1 coordinate 69,111, forward strand.
AGTACACCGCTCCTGGCGTTCCCGACCTATATCAGGGAAGCGAGTTGTGGGAGCTCAGCCTTGTCGATCCGGACAATCGCCGCCCCGTTGATTACGATCTGCGCCGCGAATCGCTGAAAAAGCTTCACAAACTCCAGCCCTCTGAGATCATTGCTCATATGGAGGACGGTTTGCCGAAGCTGCATACGATCCATCGCGCGCTTACTCTTCGCCGGGAACACCCGGAGTGGTTTGGCGAGACCGCAGCCTATACACCTCTGCTCGCCGCGGGTGCCAAAGCAGACCATGCCGTCGCTTTCCTGCGCGGCAACTCCGTCGTTACCGTCGCGCCGCGCTGGAGCATGACCCTGAATGACGCCTGGGATGAGACATCCATTACTCTGCCGGAGGGCAGATGGCTGAACCGGCTTACCGAGGCGCACTTTGCAGGCGGCAAGTTGCTGTTGGCAGACCTTCTCGAGCAGTTTCCAGTGGCCCTTCTTACGCGCGAGGAAAAGTGAACGCCCATCACTTCAAGGTTTGGGCACCCCGGGCGGGCAAAGTCAGCGTGCACGTCGCCAGCAGCGACGGCCAGCCGCAACAACATGAAATGGCTGGCCCGGACGATGTGGGCTGCTGGCACGTCCATGTCGACTCTGCCCGTCCCGGAGACGACTACGGCTTTGTTCTCGACGACGATCCACAGCCCTGGCCCGACCCGCGGAGCCAATGGCAGCCGAACGGAGTTCACGGACTCTCTCGCATCTATGACCAGAAAGCGTTTCACTGGCGCGACCACTTCTGGCAAGGCCCGCCGCTTACCGGCGCGATTATTTACGAGATGCACATTGGCACGTTCACCCGCGAAGGGACCTTCGATGCAGCGATAACCAAGCTGTCCGGGTTGCAGGCCCTCGGCGTGACGCACCTTGAGCTTATGCCGGTCGCGGCGTTTGCAGGCGACCGGGGATGGGGCTACGACGGCGTTGCGCTCTTTGCGGTTACGGAGAACTATGGCGGCCCCGAAGCGTTGAAACGCTTTGTGGACGCCTGTCACGACTGCGGCCTGGCGGTACTGCTTGATGTCGTGTACAACCACTTCGGGCCTGTCGGGAACTACACCGGAAAATACGGTCCCTATGTCACGAACCGCCATATCACGCCGTGGGGCGACGCCATCAACTTCGAAGAGGCGGGATCGGACCAGGTCCGTCGCTTCTTCTGTGACAACGCCCTAATGTGGATGCGCGACTTCCACTTCGACGGATTGCGGCTGGATGCAGTCCACGAGTTTATGGACCGGTCGGCGGTCCACTTCATGGAACAGCTCTCGACCGAGGTTGAAGTGGCCAGCGCGCAGTTGGGTCGGCGGCTGGTGCTGATCGCTGAAAGTGACCTCAATGATCCGCGCATCATCACGCCGCGCGAAGCAGGCGGCTACGGCATAGACGCCCAGTGGAGCGACGACTTCCACCATGCGCTCTTTACGATCCTCCATGTGGAGGAGGGCGGACTTGGCTACTATGACGACTTTGGCTCGCTGGAAAAGCTGGTCAAGTCGCTCACCGAGGTCTTCGTCTATGACGGGGTGTATTCGAAGTACCGCAAACGCTGCCACGGACGGCCTGTTTCCGGCCTGTCCATGCATCATTTTATCGGATTCATACAGAACCACGACCAGGTTGGAAACCGTGCCACGGGCGACCGTCTGGAGCATATCGTGGGGCTCGACAAAGCGAAGGTGGCCGCCGGCATCGTGCTCACCGCGCCATTCATTCCCATGATCTTCCAAGGCGAGGAGTTTGCCGCCTCGACGCCTTTTCAATACTTCGCCGATCACGACGATCCGGAGATGGCCAAGCTCGTCTCAGCCGGCCGGAAACGGGAG
>CAZZYQ010000017.1:0-70744 GCA_964658395.1 uncultured Granulicella sp.
GGAGCGGCGGACGGCTTCATCGTCCGCCGCGCAGTGGAGAGACCCCCGCATTCGCACTTCGGTGCACTGATCGCGCTCCAAGTACCATCAAAGACTCATGCCCACTCCGCTAAGCCATTGGATCGGCTTTCACGTCCTTGTTCTGGCGCTGCTCGCAGTCGAGCTGGTGTACTCGCGGTGGCGCGGTGCAGACAAGGTCCAGTCAACGTCCCTGGCCGCGACCATCCTCTGGGTTGGAGCGGCAATCGCCTTCGCGGCTTTTGTCCATCGCACAGTCAGCAGCACTGATGCCGTGCAGTATCTCGCAGGCTACGCCATCGAAGAATCGCTCTCGATCGACAATCTGTTTGTCTTTCTCCTGCTGTTTCGGGTCTTCCAGATTGAAACCATTCGCCAGCCCAAGGTCCTCTTCTGGGGTGTCGCCGGCGCTATTTTCATGCGTGGCGTCTTCATCTCGGCGGGCATCGGACTGCTGACGCGATTCCATTGGATCAGCTATCTGTTTGGAGCCATTCTGCTGTTCGCGGCTGTCCGGCTTCTTATGCCGGAGAACAAGGCAGACGAGAAGAAGACACCGCGGTGGATCATCTGGATCACCCGGCTGCAGCCAGTGAGTCTTCGGCAGGACAGGTTCTTCGTCGAGGAAAACGGTCGCACCATGATGACCATGCTCTTCCTTGCACTCATAGCAATTGAGGTGACCGACATCGTCTTCGCGCTCGATTCCATACCCGCCGTGCTCTCGATCACGACGCACCCATTCATCGCTTACACCTCAAACATCATGGCAGTCATGGGCCTGCGGTCGCTCTACTTCCTTCTGGCGCACTTGCTTGAGAAGCTGCGGTTTCTGCACTATGGTCTGGCCGGCGTGCTCGCGTTCGCGGCGGTGAAGATGCTGGCCGCCGCCTGGATCGAGATTGGCCCGCTCATCTCGCTGGCCGTCATCATTGGCATGCTGGGCATCACCGTCGCTCTATCGCTTCTCTACCCCGATCGCGCAGCGCAGGACAACGCAAGAGTGTAACTTCAGCAGTTACGACATTATCTGTCGTTCCCGAAGAGAATCTGCCTTCACGTCCGCAACCTGAACGACCCCTAGAAATGAAAGATGACGTCCGTAGCGAAGGTCAACTGGTTCTGCCTGGTGCCATCGTCGTACGCCTTCCGGTCCCACGCGCGATCGAACCGCAGCTCCGGTCGTATCTGCACCGTCGTTCCAACCCAGTGGCTATACATGATGGTGTTCTCGGTGTACTTCGTCGCGTAGCCGGTGCGCTGGCCTTTCTTATCGGCCAGCAGATCGCTGCGGAACGAGACGAAGTCATGTCCGCTCAGTTCCTTCTGGACATAGTTGACCACCGCATAGAGCGGAGCCAGGCAGCGGTCCTGGCCGGGATGGCAGAACGCTGGATTGGAGCCCCTCTCCGGCGCAATTGGGCCGCCCGCTGCCGGCACATCGCGCTGGTACATGAAGTAGCCCTCGGTCGCAGTATGGACCGTCTTCGTGAAGCGGTGGTACCAGGTAGCGTCGTACTGCTGCAGATTGTTGTACGCGTACTTGGCGGCATTGATGCCGTTCGCGCAGACGTAGAAGTTGTCGTTCACCGAGCGGGTTGTGTAGTTCAGGCACGCGCTTCCGGATGGCGTCGCGTCGTCTGTCCACGGCGCGACATCGTGGCCGACTGAGAGCTCAAGCTGCGCCAGCCATTGGTCATTCAACTTCACTGTCGCCACGATCCCGGTATCCGTAAATGGATCGATCACGTACAGCAGCGAGTGGCTGAACATGTAGTTGTAGGGCGTCAGCTGCGCCTCGATGCCAGGAATCGAGATGAACCTTCCAACACGGATGTTCATGCCTTGCGCTACCTGCGGCACATACAGGTCGAAGTATTCAAGCGTGGGATCGAAGCCGTACTGCCGGTTCTGGTTCAGCAGCTGCCCGCTGAGGTATCCCTTCCCGGTGGTATAGCGATAGTCGGTGCCGAAGAGCGCGGTAAGGTGATAGCCAAAGTCCACATGCTCGCGTTGAACGCTGTCCGGCAGCCGCTCCACGTAGAGCACGGCCTGGTTCAACTCGAAGCGATTGGAGTACAGATCGTTTGCTTCAGGCGCATTCGAGTGCGAGGACGTGCTGAAGTTTACCGTCGGTTCGATCCAGCCATAGATCTTGGTGCGGCCCTTCGCCCCGTTGATAGCACTCATCAATGGATAGCTGTTCGTGTCCGGCTCTCCGATCGTGGGCGATCCGCCGTAGGACCAGTCAGAATTTGGAAAAGGTGGCGAATCGAGCGGGGAAGGCAGTCCACGCCTTGGTGGCGCGGGATCGGTAGAGGGCAGCGCTTTCCAGTCGGTGCTGTAGAAAGCCTTCCATCGCTCGAAGAAACTCTTGCGGGCGACGTTTTCCGGCGCTTCGGGTAAAGTCGCGGCTGCAGGCGGCTGAGCCTCCTGCGCAGGACTTTGCTCAACCGAGCCCGCAGACAAGGCAAGAAGCAGAGCAAGGCCCGTGCTAATGTTTTTACGATTCAACTTGACCAGCCCCGAACCGGAAGGTTCTGTAACCCACTCGCTACTCAAGTCTATCCGCTGCCGATCGATTCTCCGCACGCCCTCACCGTCGTCCCGGCTATGGTCATTGCGTCGATAGCCAGATGAGAGGTGTACTTTGCATCGCCGGATCCGCTTGCTTATCGAAAAAGAGCCGTCATCTCGACCGGAGCGAAGCGGAGTGGAGAGACCCCCGCATCTCGCCTCCTGACTGCCACTCTACAAAGCTGAGCCTACCTTTATCGATCTCGGAATGCAGCGCAACCGCATCTCTTTGCGGAAAGTCGCTGCGGAAGTGCGCTCCTCTACTCTCTTCCCGAGCTGTGGCCGAAGCCACGACCACACTCGCCACAGTGTAGAGACTTCTTGCCTCCACCGCGCGCCGCGAGAATCCTCGTGGAATGGTCCGCATCATCGCGTCCAGCCGCGCCTGCGCCCGCTTCAGCCCCGCAGCGTCGCGGAGAAGCCCGGCGTCTTCCCACATCAACGCTCTGACCTCTCCAATCCAACGCTCAAGCGCATCCGCATCCAGCTTCACCGAGGCCGCGGCGGGCGCCTGCTTCTCGTCTCCCTTCTGACGCATCCCTTCTCCCTGCGCTGTCATCGCCTCCGCCGCGAGCGCCCCAAACACCAGGCCCTCAAGCAGCGAATTACTGGCCAGACGGTTCGCACCATGCACCCCGGTACATGCCGCCTCGCCCGCGGCAAACAAGCCCCGCAACGATGTCTGCCCATGCACATCGGTCTTTATACCGCCCATAAGATAGTGCGCCGCCGGCCTTACCGGCACAAGGTCGCGCCCCAGCGCAAGATGATAGCCAGCCAGAAACCTCGATATACCCGGGAAGCGCCTTTGCAGGTCGATGCCCACATGGCGCATATCCAAATACACCGGCCCGTTCATGGCCTCGCGCGTAATCGCTCGCGCCACTACATCGCGCGGAGCGAGCTCGAGCAGCGGGTGATAACGCTGCATGAAGCGCTCCCCCTCAGCGTTCACCAGCCACGCGCCCTCGCCGCGCAGCGCCTCGCTCAGCAGAAATCGTGGCGCGCCCTCCTGTGCAAAGGCCGTCGGATGGAACTGGTAGAACTCCATATCGGCGAGTGTCGCTCCGGCGCGGTATGCCATGGCGATGCCGTCGCCGGTTGCCACCGCAGGGTTTGTCGTGTCGCTATACACCTGCCCGGCGCCGCCGCTGGCGATCAGAACAGCCCTTGCGTACACGTTGTGCACCGTGCCGTCGGGGTAGAGCAGCACTGCTCCAACCACTGCTTTCGAGCCGTCGATCTCCTCTACGAGCAGGTCAATCGTCGTCACGAACTCTAGCAGCTTTATGTTCTCTGTCGCTCGCGCATGACGCAGCAGCGACACCGCGATCTCGCGTCCGGTAGCGTCACCATTGGCGTGCAGGATGCGCGAACGGCTATGCGCTCCTTCGCGCGTCCGGAGGAGTTCGCTCCCCATGCCGGCGCTGCGGTCGAATTCCGTTCCCCAGGCGAGCAGCTCTTCCACCCGCTGCGGTCCCTGCTCCACCAGCACAGCCGCGGCCTCGCGATTGACCAGTCCGTCGCCGGCGTTGATCGTGTCTTCAAGATGCTCCGCAACATCTTCATCGCCGCCCATCGCGACGGCAATGCCGCCCTGCGCGTATGCTGTGTTCGATTCCGCAAGCTCTTCCTTGGTCACAACCAGGACGCTATCGACAGCAGCCAGTCGAATGGCCGCGCTGAGACCTGCAATACCGCCACCAACAACCAGAAACCCAACCCGATCCATCTCTCGATGCTACTCCGCCGGCCGCGTCGAATCTGCTGCGATACGATGGAGCTATCGTGCCGCTACAATCGACCAGACCGACTTCCATCTCCCTCACAATCCCCTCCGCCAGCTACGAGATCACTATTGCCGCCGGTCTCCTCGGGTCGCTCGAAACGCGGCTCAAGAAGCTTGTTGGCAATACACTGCCGAAGCTGTTCATCGTGACGTCGCCGGAGATCTGGGGCCTCTGGTCGAAGCAGGTCCTCTTGTCGCTGAAGGAAGCGCCAACTGTTCTGTTTCTCCCGAGCGGCGAACGCCACAAACGCCTGGCCAGCGTCGAGTCCCTCGCGCAGCAGCTTGCCCTTGCCGCCGCAGACCGCGACTCCATCCTGCTTGCACTTGGCGGCGGCGTCATCGGCGACATCACCGGGTTCCTCGCGGCCATCTACATGCGCGGCATCCGCTACGTCCAGCTCCCGACAACGCTGCTGGCGCAGGTAGACTCATCCGTTGGCGGCAAGACCGGCGTGAACCTGCCTGCCGGCAAGAATCTGGTTGGCAGCTTCTATCATCCGCTTGCTGTGCTCGCTGACACCAACACGCTTGCAACTCTGCCGTCTGGTGAGCTTCGCGCGGGTCTGCAGGAGGCCATCAAGTCCGGCATCATCTACGACGCAAAGCTGTTCCGCTTCATGGAGCGGAACTCCGATGCCATCCTTGCCGGAGGTCCTGCCGCTCTCTCCCGCGTGGTCGCCGCCTCTGTGCGCGTGAAATCCGCAGTTGTAAGTCAGGATGAGCACGAGAGCGGCCTGCGCATGATTCTGAACTTCGGGCATACCCTCGGCCATGCCATCGAGGTGGCAACCGGTTACAAGCAATTGCTGCACGGCGAGGCAGTCGGCTGGGGATCCATCGCGGCCACGTATGTCTCTCTCCGTCGCGGCGCACTCGCTCAGCACGATGCTGACCGCATCGTCGCGCTCATCTGCCGCTATGGCCCGCTGCCCGCGTTTGCGGCAAAGGCTGAAAAACTTGTGGCCCTCACATCCAGCGACAAGAAGACGCGCAGCGGCCGCCGCGCGTTCGTGCTCGCCAGAGGCATCGGGTCAACCGAGATTGCTTACGACGTGACCGACGCAGAGTTGCTTGCGGCCGCACAGCAGATGCTGGCATTGATGAAGCACAGCAGGCAAACAGCATGACGACGCCGACGACACCAACGATCAGCGAGCACGAACGCTCCACCGGTGCCCGCCCCGCCGGTACGAGCGACGAGCAATCTGCCGCCGCAAACGTCCAGCAGATGTTCGACACCATCGCGCCCAGCTACGACCGGCTGAACCACCTCCTTTCGGCTGGCATCGATCGATGGTGGTGGTGGCGCGCCGCGCACACCTTCCGGTCCGTCCTGAAGCGCCCGGAGGCCGTCGTGCTCGACCTCTGCTGCGGCACCGGCGACATGACCATGGCGCTCTACAAATATCGACCGAAGTCTTCGGCTGATGCGCCGATTCTTGCCCTCGACTTTTCTCACAACATGCTCGCGCGCGGAGCCAGGAAGTTCGCGCCGCACAACATCATTCCCGTCGAGGCCGACGCCTTGCACCTGCCACTTGCGGACAACTCAGTCGACCTCGTCACCTCGGCCTTCGGCTTTCGCAACCTGGCCAACTACGAGGAAGGGCTGGCGGAGATCTATCGCGTGTTGAAGCCCGGCGGCCAGATCGGCATTCTTGACTGCAACCAGCCGGACGGCATCGTCGGTGCGCTCTACTCGCTCTACTTCAAGAAGATCTTGCCGAAGCTGGGCGGCATGCTCTCCGGCGATCCGGGGGCGTACAGCTATCTTCCCGCATCGGTCGAGCGCTTCCCCCGACCGCCGCGCATGAAGCAACTGATCGCCGCCGCGGGCTTCGAAGACGCAGCCTGGACGGGCTACACCTTCGGCACTGCAGGACTTTATCGCGGCAGCAAGCAGATCTGATCGCTTGCTGTTGAGAGGAACGGCCATCCATTTACGTTCCACGGTCGCGAGCGCGGCGTGCGCATCGCCACGGTCACTCCGACCACACCGGTCTTCGCTTCTCCAGGGACGCTGAGACACCCTCGCGAAAGTCCGCCGCCTCGCGTGCAGTCGCATTTGCTTCGAGCGCCTCTGCAATCGCAGCATCGAGCCACATTTTGTTTTGTGCCGCCATCAATCGCTTGGTCATCGTCAGCGAAAAAGGGCTGTTCGCCGCCAGCTGTGCGGCAAGCTCTTGTACGCGGCCGCTCAGAGCCTCCGGTGCAACGACTTCACTCACCAGACCCAGGCGATACGCCTCCACGGCGTCGAACAATCGCCCCGTAAGCAGGAGGTCGCGGCTGCGTTTGTCGCCTATCTGCAGCGCAAGAAACGCGGATACGACGGCCGGGACGAAGCCGATCCGGACCTCCGTGTATCCGAACTTCGCCGATGGCACCGCTAGGGTAAAGTCGCAGATCGTTGCCAACCCGGTTCCGCCTGCGACGGCCGCACCATGCACCATGGCAATCGTCGGCTTCGGCAGCTCGTACAAGGTGCGGAAGAGCTGTGCGATGCGCTCGGCATCGGCGCGATGCTCGCCTGCTCCCTTGGTCATCATGCCGCTCAGCACAGACAAGTCCAGCCCTGAACAAAACGCCTCGCCTGCTCCCGCAAGCACGACGACGCGGCACCTGCTCCGGGCTGCGTCGTGCGTCGCGGCGATCAACTCTGTCTGCATCTCCGGCGTCATCGCGTTGCGGCGCTCTGGCCGGTTCAGCGTAATTGTCCGAGTTGCCGCCTCATCTGAGACCAGTATCGTTTTGTACGTCGCGGCGTCGTCGGAGCTCACTGCTTCCTCGTCCCGTACTTGCGCGCAATCTCCGCGTTGGCATGGATCAGTCCATCGAGCGGAGTGAACTCTGGCAGATCGGCGCCGAGTCGCTCAAGCGTCTCGATCAAGGTCTCCGTAGCGATGTTGCCTACCAGCACATCCTGCGCAAACGGACATCCTCCCAACCCGCCAAGCGCCGCATCGAACCGCCTGCATCCGGCGTTGTAGGCCGCGCGAATCTTCTCTGCCGCCTCATCTGGCCGCGCATGCAGATGCACTCCGATCTCGATGTCCCCGTACGCGTCGAGCACGGCACCAAGTGTCTCTGCAATCTGCGCCTCCGTGGCCATTCCGACTGTGTCCGCAAGCGAGATCTGCGTCACGCCAAGGTCCGTCAGCAGCGAACACGCATCCACTACTTCGGACACACTCCACGCATCGCCGTAGGGATTGCCAAACGCCATCGAAATGTAAACCACAACGTTGAGGCGTGCGTCGTAGGCCTGAGTTGCGACTGCTTCCAGCACATCGACGGCTTCCTCAAGCGTCTGGTTCTGATTGCGCTTCAGGAACTCCGGTGAGATGGAGTATGGAAATCCCAGCGTATGCACCGCACTGGTGTTGACGGCCCGCTCGGCTCCCTTCTCGTTCACGACGATGCCAATGATCTCCGTACCGTCCGGGGCCTGCAGATATTCGAGTACCTTCTCCGAGTCGGCCATCTGCGGAACCGCGGAAGGCGAGACGAAGCTGACCGCATCGATATGCCTGAATCCAGCCGCAATCAGCGCGCGCAGATAGTCGGCCTTTACCTCGGCGGGTATCTGAAAAGGCAGGCCCTGCCATGCGTCGCGCGGGCACTCTACAATCTTCACTGAATCGCTCATGCTTCTATCATCATCCGCGAGAAGGATGGACCTTGAGTATTTCGCGCGCGATCACCATCCGTTGGATTTCGCTCGTGCCCTCGCCGATAGTACACAGCTTCACGTCGCGATAGAACTTTTCCACTGGGTAGTCCTTGATAAAGCCGTAGCCGCCGAAGAGCTGCACTGCCTCGTTGCAGATGCGGACCGCGACTTCGCTCGCATACAGCTTCGCCATCGCGGATTCCCGCGTCACCTTCTTGCCCGCGTCTTTCAATACCGCAGCCCGCTGCGTAAGAAGCCGCGCTGCGTCCAGCTCCGTCGCCATGTCCGCGAGCTTCCATTGGATGCCCTGGAACTCGGCGATCGCCTTGCCAAACTGCCTGCGCTCCTTCGTGTACTTCAACGCCGCGTCGAGCGCCCCGCGGGCTATGCCAAGCGAGAGTGCCGCGATGGAGATGCGACCGCCATCGAGAATGCGCATGGCATCGATAAAGCCCTCGCCTTCGGCCCCAAGCAGGTTTTCCGCCGGAATCTCGCAGTTGTCGAAGATCAACTCGCTGGTATCGCTCGCCCGCAGTCCCAGCTTGTTCTCCTTCTTGCCTGGCCGGAAACCTTGCGTTCCCTTCTCCACGATGAACGCAGACAGCCCATGGGTCCCCTTGCTCCTGTCCGTGACCGCAATCACGACGGCGAGGTCTGCGTGGTGGCCGTTGGTGATGAACGTCTTGTTGCCATTCAGTACATAGGTGTCGCCATGGCGCACGGCAGTGGTTCGCGCCCCGCCGGCGTCCGAGCCCGACCCTGGCTCAGTCAAACCCCAGGCGGCAAGCCACTCGCCGCTGGCCAGCCGGGGTACATACCGCCGCCTCTGTTCCTCGTTGCCCGCCAGAAAGATGTGATTGGTGCCCAACGAGTTATGCGCCGCCAGCGTGATGCCCACCGAGCCATCGACCGCGGAGAGCTCTTCGATGGCGAGCACATAATCCACATAGCCCAGCCCGGCGCCGCCGTACTCGGCGGGGAAGATGATCCCCAGATAGCCCATCTGTCCGAGCTTCTTGATCGTCGCCGCAGGAAATTGGTTCGCCTCATCCCAGGCCGTGACGTTCGGCGCGATCTCTCGCGCTGCGAATGCGCGAAGCTCCCTGCGCATGTGTTCCTGGTCTTCCGTCAGCACAAACGGGTACAGGCTGATCTCTGCTTCCTCACGCACAAGTTCTTCGACACTGCTCATTGCAACTCCTAGAATTCCGCCTGCAGCCACCAACGGGTATCACCTGGAAGAGAGGTTAGAGCAAGGACGCAACGCCTGTATACATTTCGCTGCAGTCTGCTCAATACCTGCTGTTTGTCATTCCCGAAGGGAACCTGCTTTCCGGACGTTTTGCCAACCGATTGGGCGCAGGTGCGATCTCTGTGCCGAACAACAACAAGAACAACAGCAGATTCCATTCTGGGAGGACAAAGAAAACTGGTTTAGAAGGCTAAGAAGAAAGATCAGGTCTGCAGAACTCCCGGATTGAACCGTGCCACGTCGGGATTCAACGCACACGCCTCGAGCGCCGTCATGAGAATCTCGCGTGTTTTCGCCGGATCGATGATCGCGTCGATCCACAGCCTGGCCGCGCCGTATCGCGGATCGGCCTGCGCGTCGTACGTTCCCTTGATCTCGTCAAAGATCGCCTTCTTCTCGGCCTCGGACAGCAGCTTGCCGCCGCGCTCCATCTGCTTCGCCCGTACCTCGGCCAGGGTCGTCGCGGCGGAAGCACCGCTCATCACGGCGTATCGCGCCGTTGGCCAGGCAAACAGAAACCGCGGATCGTACGCCTTGCCGCACATCGCATAGTGCCCCGCCCCAAAGCTGCCGCCGACGATGACCGTGATCTTCGGCACCACGCTGGTGCTGACAGCCGAAACCATCTTGGCGCCCGCGCGTATGATCCCGGACCACTCCGCGTCCTTGCCGACCATAAAACCGTTCACGTCGTGCAAGAAGATCAGCGGAATCAGGTTCTGGTTGCAGTCCATGATGAACCGCGCCGCCTTCTGCGCTCCATCGGCATAGATGACGCCGCCGACTTCAATCCGCTTGGTGCCTGCTGCCGGGCCCATCGCGACCGTCTGGCTCTGGTTCGTCTTCTGGTTGGCGACGATGCCGACCGCTCTTCCACCAATGCGCGCATAGCCGCACAGGAGCGTACGCCCGAACTCCGCTTTGTACTCGTCGAATTCGCTTCGGTCGACGATCCGTGCAATCACTTCGCGCATGTCATAGACATTGCTGGCACCCGCTTCCGGGCTCAGCAAACCGTATAACTCCTCCACCGCATACCCGGGCGCATCCTGCTTTGCATCGAAGGCCACGCGGCTGAAGGGCGCAGCCGGACGTTCGCCCATCTTTCCAACCAGCGATCTCAGCCGCGCAATGCACATGTGGTCGTTGGCTTCCTTGAAGTCGACTGTGCCTGAGATCTCCGAGTGCATGGCCGCGCCGCCAAGCTCCTCCGCACCCGTCTTCTGGCCAATCGCCGCCTGCACCAGCGACGGCCCAGCCAGGAACAGCCCGGAGCCTTCGGTCATCAGTACCGTGTCCGTCATGACCGGAAGATACGCCCCGCCCGCGACGCACATTCCCATGATCGCCGTGATCTGCGGCACTCCCAGTGAACTCATCACGGCGTTATTGCGAAAAACCCGGCCAAAGTCGTCCGTATCTGGAAACACATCTTCCTGCAGCGGTAGAAACACGCCCGAGGAGTCCACCAGGTAGAGTGTCGGTATTCGATTTTCAAGAGCGATCGTCTGGGCACGCAGCACCTTCTTCGCCGTCATCGGGAAGAACGCCCCCGCCTTCACGGTAGCGTCGTTGGCTACAATCATGCACAGCCGTCCGCTCACCCTTCCCAGGCCGGTTACCACTCCGGCGCCGGGTGCTCCGCCGTACTCGGCGTACATGCCGTAGGCGGCCCAGAGTCCTAACTCAAGAAGTTCGGTCCCTTCATCCAGCAGCAGGGCAAGCCGCTCCCGAACCGTAAGCCGCCCCTTTGCGCGCTGCGCCTCAGCAGCCTTCGCGCCGCCGCCCGACTGGATGGATGATTCCTCCGCTGCGAGACTTGTAATCAGGGCTTCGACTGCCGTCCGATTCTTCAGGAAGCGGGGCGCGGCCATGTCGAGCTTCGAACGCACGGTGTTCCCAAAGTTCAGATCATCTGCCATCGTCGTACAAGGCTATACCAACTAGGCGCTGCGACCCCGCTCGTAGTGAAAGTGCAACTCCTGCTCGCTGACTACGGGAGTGCCGTCTTTCGTCGCCGGGTGGAAGATCCAGCCTTGTACCGTCGCGATTACGCTTTCGTCCACGCCGTAGCCGACTCCGCTGAGTTTCTTCAACCCCACGATGCGGCCCGTTGTGTCGATCGTAATATCGAGGACGACTTCGCCCGAAGTTCCACGTGGCAGCGAACTCAGGTCTGGCCGGGGCGAGCGAAAGGAGTCCAGATAAGCGATGTTTATGTTGCCATTGCCAAGAGCGTCAGCCCCGCTCGCCGCGGTTGGATCAGCCGAAGCAGGAGAGTTTTTGACCATCGAGGACGCTGTCGTCTGACGCGCATCGCTCGCTGTGGTTGGCTGAACAGTTGAAGTTCTGGTTGCTAGATCAGGTGCCTGCAGCTTTGCCTTCGCAACTTGGACTGACTTGACCGGCACCTTTGTCTCCCAGACGGTTGTTGCTTGCGGAGCGCGTCCAGGCAGATAGGTCAGCGTCATCCGAGTGCCATGGGCGTCTCCCGGCATCAACATCGGCGCGACATAGCCGTGGCTCCTGTACCCCAGCAGCCCCATGGCGGCTACGTGGAGCAATGCCGCAAGCACAACTCGGCCATACAGTGGACTGAAGCGCGGTTCAGGTTCGCCGATGCTCATCACAGTTAGACTCCTGGCCGCCTTGTTTGCCTGCTCTAATCGACAGGCTTATCTATCAGCCGACGAGGTGCCCCATCTTCTCACGCTTTACCTTGAGGTATTCCTCAAAGGTAGGCTCGCTGGGCACATCGGCGGAGAGCCGCTCCACAACGTCGATCCCGGCCGAGACCAGCGCCTCAACCTTTTCCGGATTGTTCGTCATCAGGCGAACAGCCTTCACGCCCAGCATCTTCAGCATCTCTGCCGGAAGTTCGAACTCGCGGCAATCCGCCTTGTAGCCAAGTTCAAGGTTCGCCTCGATTGTGTCGCGACCGTGGTCCTGAAGCTCATACGCGCGCAGCTTGGCCATCAGGCCAATACCCCTGCCCTCCTGCTGTTCGTAGAGGAGGATGCCGGCACCCCTGTCGGCGATGGTGGCCAACGCAAGCTCGAGCTGCTGCCGGCAATCGCACCGGAGCGAGTGAAAGACATCGCCGGTCAGGCACTGCGAATGGATGCGTACGACCGGCGGCTCGGAGTGCACATCGCCCATGACCAATGCCACAGCAGATTCAACCCGCTTCAGCGGGGCGGGCATATCAGCGTTGCACGGCTCAGGACGGTCGACGACTCCTTCGAAGCCGTAGATGCGGAACTGTCCCCAGCGAGTGGGAAAATCCGCGCTGGCGATCTGGCGTACAGACTCAAACGGCATCTGTCGATTATACGTTTGTCGCCAAACCGTGGTCGCAGACCGGCCGCGCCATGCTTCAACGCAGGAGCGTTTTTGTATACACCAGAGCGTCTAGCCCGGCCCGGCTGTAAAACTTTCTGGCTCGTCCGGCACGTTGATACTTCATGCCTTCATAGAAACGGATGGCGGCGGCATTTCCCACTGCAACGTGCAGATCGACGCGCAACGCGCCGGCCGCATGCGCCGCATCCTCGGCGTGCCGCAGCAGCTCTGTACCAATTCCCCGGCCATGAGCGGCCGGTGCGACATCAATCGTGACCAGGTAACCACGGCGGCTCGCCTTCTGCCCTTCCAGATGAAGGATCACAAAACCGGCCAAGTCCTCCGCCGCATCGTCTTCCGCCAAAAGGACGATCGCTCCACGCGCTTCGGCAAACTCCTTCATCGTTGGGCGATCGAACCGGAAAAACTCGTCAAAGCAGAGATCGTCCAGCCGGGTCATCGCGTCAACATCTCCTTCACGGTATCCGCGAATCCGCACGTTCCCTCCCGACAGGACGTTCGCCGGACCTGTCCATATTCGAACGTGAGGACATCAGCGGCCGCCCCTCAAGGGTGGACGTACGTCCCGCGATGCCGCGTACGCCGCTGATATACCTCGGGAAGGTCGATGAAGATCCACGCTTCTTCTCGCGCATCTACGGCGGTGAGATCGAGTTTGTACCGGACTCGAACGGATTCTACTCAACGCTGTTGTACCGCGAAGGCTCACTGAGTTGACGGCGGAACGGAGTGACCCGCCCAGGAACTACACAGCGACGGTGAATGAGTCTTCGCTGCGCGTCACCGCGCGGTACAGCGTATCGCGTTCGAAGGGAACGCGGCCGGCTTCCGTGATGAGGCGAATCAGGTCGGACCGCCGCATTCCCTGGGGCGTCGTGGCACCAGCATCGTGGTATATCTTCTCTTCGATCACCGTTCCATCGACATCGTCCGCGCCAAATCGCAGGGCGATCTGGGCGATCTGCGGCGTCATCATCTGCCAGTAAGCCTTGATGTGGCTAAAGTTGTCGAGCATGAGCCGGCCGACAGCGATCTGGCGAACGTCGAGCATGCCGGTCGTCTTTGGGATATGTCCGAGAACGGTGTTGTCCGGATGAAACGCGAGCGGAATGAACGTCTGGAAGCCGCCCGTCTCGTCCTGCACGGCGCGAAGCCGCATCAGGTGGTCGACCCGGTCCTCATCGTTCTCCACATGGCCATAGAGCATGGTTGCATTCGACCGAAGGCCCATCCTGTGGGCTGTGGCAGCCGTCTCCAGCCACTCGCCGCCGTCAATCTTGTGGTCGCAGATGATATGCCTGACGCGGTCGGCGAAGATCTCTGCCCCGCCGCCCGGCATCGAGTCCACCCCAGCGTCCTTCATCCGCTGGATGGCTTCGGGGATGGTCATCTTGCCGCGCTTGGCGAGAAAGGCGATCTCCACCATGGTGAAAGCTTTGACATGCACCTGAGGGAAGCGGACCTTCAGCCCACGAACGAGGTCCATGAAGTATTCGAAGGGCAGGTCGGGATGCAGACCGCCGACGATGTGGAACTCGGTGACCGCCTCTGTGTACCCTGAGGCAGCGGTCTCCCATGCCTCTTCGAGCGCCATCGTGTAGGTGCCCGCGTCGCCCTTTTTCCGACCAAACGCGCAGAGACGGCAGGATGCAACGCAGACGTTCGTCGGATTGATGTGGCGGTTTACGTTGAAGTAGGCGACGTCGCCATGCATCTTCTCGCGTACGAAGTTGGCGAGCCATCCAACTGCGAGAACGTCCGGGGACCGATAGAGCGCGACACCATCGTCGAAGTTCAGCCGCTCTCCGGCCTTCACCTTTTCTGCGAGCGGCAACAGCGAAGGATCACTCGTCTGGAAACCGTGCCGTCCGCGCGAGTTCAGTACCGCATCCGCCATGGCTCTATTCTATTCCTGCCCCCCTAACCTTGCCGACACATGCGGGCTTCAGTGGCTGGCAAGTTCCTTCGACTCAACCATGCGCGGCTGCACTACGACCCCATCAAACCGCGTGGCGCCCAGCAGGTAGTCCCCGACGGGCCGCACGAAGCGGAGGTTCCATCCGGCGTCCCACGCCTTCACCGTCCGGTCGGGCAGATGGATGGAAAACACCAGAGTCGAAGCGCCGTTGGAGGTTATCAGGAGGCGGCCGGCTGGCTGATCCAGGTAGATGTTGTTCACATCCGGGACGAAGAGATTCTTCAGGCCCTCCCAGGTCGCGCCGCCATCGGATGAGAGAAAGATGCCTTCCCGTCCGCCGATCCACAATCCCCCGGTCTGGTCGACCGCAACCGCTCCGATCTGCGTCAGCGAGGGCGGCATTGGAATGGAATGCCACGTCTTGCCCATGTCCTGAGAGAGAGTTACATGCTTCAAGCTCGACATCAGAACCGTAGATTGCACGTTGGCCAGGTATCTCCACGGCTCTGGTTCGGGACCCTCAACCTGCTTCCATGGCTGCGATGGATCCACCGTGGCAAACGCGCCTTCTGAGGTGACCGCATACAGTTGATCGCCGACCCGCGCGATTGTGGTCACACCGGGCTCAACACGCTTTACCTCAGGCTTCTTCGCCACCACACGTGCCTTTTGCGGCTGAACGGCGACTGCCGTATGCGCGCCGCGTTTGCCGGCCGTCCTGCGCGGCGGGGGCGCTTCAACTGCGGGAGGAGTGGGCACGAGATCGCCCGCCTTCCGCCATGCTTGCAGCGCCTGATCGTAAAGGTAGAGGCCACGCTCCGTACCGGCGACCAGAGTGCCGTTCGCGGCTTCGCCCAGGCTGAAGACATCGCGGCCCTCAAGGCCGTCCGCTCGCTGGGTCCAGGTCAGGCCACCGTCTTTGCTGGAGAAGACTCCGCCTGCCTTCTTGTCGTTCACCACGCCGACGTACAACTCGCCGGGATGCTGGGAGTCCGCAAGGAACGAGGTAACCTGCCGCGCAGAGAAGCCCGCGTTGGTTCCAGCGAAGCTGACCGCGCCATCATTACTGGTGAGAACGCCGCCCCGGTCCGTCGCCAGCATGACATGCTTCGAGTTGGCCGGATCGACGTACACATCGTTGATGATGACTTCAGGCCCAGTTGCACGGCTCCAGGTTGTTCCGGAATCGTCCGTGCGGTAGAGCCCCTCAGTCGTACCCGCGAACACGGTTGCTGGGTGGCTGGGATCCTGCATCAGGACCCTGGTGCGGCGCGCGGTCGACGGAATCCCCTGAATCTTCTTGAACGTAGTGCCCGCGCTGTCGCTTCGGTAGATTCCTGAGCACGCGCTTGCGTAGACTACGTTCGGCTGCTTCGGGTCAACGATGATCGAGAAGACATCGGAGTCCTCAATGATTCCCTGCTTGATGTTGTTCCAGTGCTCACCGCCGTCTGTCGTCTTCCATGGAAGGTGCCAGGTTCCGGCATAGATCGTCTGCGGATTCACCGGATCGATCGCAATCGATTCCACCTCGTGGATCTCCTGGCTTCCGGCTGGGCTGATGCGCTTCCAATGTGTTCCACCGTCCATCGATTGGAAGACGCCCTGCAGCGTCCCGGCAACGATGATCTTGCCATCGGACGGTGCGATCGTAAGCGCCCGGATTGACTCGCCCTTCATCTCGGGGTTCGGAGACCAGGTCACGCCCCCATCCACACTGGCAAACAAGCCGCCATCCGAGCTGCCCAGTACCCAGGTACCCACCAGCACATGCTTCGATTCCGCTGGATCCACCACGATGTTGTCGATGACGAGGTCGTCACGGTTCCCTACACGCGCCAGTCGTTTCCAGGTCTTGCCGCCGTCGTGCGAGTCATAGATCCAACCGTTGGCCGCTCCCAAATATAGATGACTGTGGTCGCGAGGATCAGCAGCAAAGGCTCGGGCGTCGCCACCATCCGGACCGAACGGAAACCAGGGAGCCGCGAAGGAACGGGTTGAAAGAGCAACAAGGGCAAAGGACAGAACAATGGGGAGCCGGACAGATAAGCGATTCAGTTTCATGTTTAGATGTTTCTCTCTACCAAGTTTACTGCTGTGGCTGTTCTGCGTCAGTGACTTCGACGTTTCATGGCGCTGTTTTTCTCACACTGGAGCCTGAAAAGGTACGTGCAAAAAAACAGAGGCTGACTGTGTCCAACCAGTCAGCCTCTGCACGTCCGTACGGTTCAGCAACTACTTCTTCTTGTGATGAACAGCCTTGGCGATCTTTCTTGGGATCGCCTTGAAGACGTTCTCGTCGACCGGGGTTGCGCCGTCCGGCGAGAAGGTAGCGCCGGCGGGAATCAGGGTTGTCGTGTCGGTCTTGGCATCGGCTGTGCCGGTGTAGACCGTGATGCGGGAGCTATCAATGCCCTTTTCAGTGACCAGATAGTCCTTGGCGTTTACAGCGCGTTCCGCAGCGAACTTGCCGGACTTCTTCTCTGTGCTGCCGACGTTGCCAACGATTGCAACCTTCGCATCGGTGGAGCGCTGCAGGTTCAGAGCGATTTCATCCAGGCAGGCCTTTGCTTCGTTGTCCACCCGGGTCGGCCGCTTCTTGTCACGATCGAAGCTGATCGAGCACAGAGAGCTGGTCGTCGGAGCAGGCGGCGGAGCAGGAGCGTTGATCGTCACAGAGGTCTGTGCCGATGCGGTCTGGCCCTTGTCGTCCACTACGTTGCAAGTAATGGTGATCGTTCCAGGAGCCGCGCCGGTGGTCGACAGTGTGGTCGAGGCCGTGCTGCCGCTGATCGAACCAGAGGTTGCGCTGTAGCTGTAGGTGAGAGGACGGTTTTGCGGGCTGTTTGCCGTCGATGTGATGGTTGCGGAGTCGCCGGGGGCGATCGTCGAGGGGCTGGCAGAGCAACTGATGGTCGGCGGCTCAAACGGCTTGACTGTAAAGGACGCGGTGCAGTCTGCCATCTGGCCCGGCTTGGTGCCTTCGGAGACATGCCCCTTCACGTTGTAGGTGCCAGGAGCAAGGGTCTTCGTGTCAATGTTTCCGGTGCTGGAGCTTCCCGAGATCGTGACGCCCGAATCACCCGACCAGGTGTAGGTGGCCGTCTTCTTCGGATCCAGGTTCGCTGCCGTTCCAGTAACGGTGACAGGATCGCCCGGGTAAACAGACGCCGGCGATACCGTGCAAGCGTAGGTCACAGGAGGCGGAGGAATGATGTGGCCGAAGTGCATAATGATGCCGGTGTTCAGGTCGACGGCATTCAGATTTGCACGTCCACCACCAGGCTGCGGTCCGGGCACCGGCGCTGCAACGTATGGGCCGAAGTCGGCGTGAATGTAGCGGTAGTCCGCTTCAAAGAGCCTGAGCGAGAAACGGTTGTTGAAGAAGGGAAGGTCGTAGTCCATTCCGCCGCCAGCCGTGAGTCCGACGCCCCAGCGATAAGGGTTGTGCGAGAAGCCCGCAGCGCTGTCGTCGTTCGGACCAAGCAGGCGAGCTCCGCCAGCCAGTCCGTGGGCGAAAACGGTAAAATTCTGGAATGGCGCGCGAACGATGGGGCCGGCGGAGGCCGTGTACAGGCTGTCGTTCCTGCCGTCCGGATGTGCCACGAAATTGACTTCGCCACCGACGTACTTGTTAAAGTAGTACGCGCCGCTGCCAATCGCGCCGTAATCAACCGATGAGTACGCCACGCCCGAGGGCTTTAGCGGGCTGTGGGTACCGAAATACGAATAGCCCACGAACACATCGACGCGCGAAGGGTTGGGCCCCAAGGGGGCGGGTGTACTGGGCGCAGTCTGTGCACTCAGGCTGGCAGCTCCGAAGCTGACTGCACATGCAGCCAGTACGAACCGGCCTATACTGTGAAACGGGCGTTGAACCATTCGACTATCCTCCGCTGAAATCATATCGATTGCGAGCTTTACTAAGTGAAGCTTCTGCAACGTTGTTAGAATCAAAAGTATACCGCAGGCTTAATCCTTGCTGAACTAATTCTGCGATGCGACACTCGTTTGCAAACTGTAGCCAGCAACACGATCTTTTCTACGACTGACGGGCCTTCTGCTTCGAAGAACAGCTAGACGCCACCTTCGAACACTCGACTCACTCCTGAGCGATAAGCCCTGAATCGATTCCCTTGTGCCGCCTAACGCTCGGCAACTATGCATATCACCAAATAACTTCCGTAGTCCATAACCCGTTCGCGCGCCCGTTATGACAGGTTCAAGGTCTTACGCATCGAGCCCCGCTCCTGCTGAATCTTTTCCTGCAACAGCGATATGGCATAGAGCAACTGCTCCGGGCGCGGGGGACAGCCAGGCACGTAAATGTCGACGGGAATCACTTGATTCACGCCTTGCACCAAAGCGTAGTTGTTAAAGACGCCCCCTGAGGTCGCGCATGCGCCCATGGAGATCACCCACTTCGGTTCCGGCATCTGTTCGTAAAGTCTGCGAATCACGGGCGCCATCTTCTGGGACACCCTGCCGGCAATGATCATGAGGTCACTCTGGCGGGGCGAGGGTCGAAACACCTCGGCGCCGAAGCGGGCGATATCGTAACGCGAGCCGCCCATCGACATCATCTCGATGGCACAGCACGCTAATCCAAAGGTCATCGGCCAAACCGAGTTTTTACGCACCCAGTTGATCGCCGCGTCTAGGGATGCAAGAACGATGCCTTCGGGCTGATCGTAGCCCCAACTCACCTCTGCCAGCTTTTGCTGGTTCTTGCCAAAACTGTCGAGGGTCCCGAAGATGTACCGGTCGTTCCCTTGTGGGGTCTCGACCGGACGTCCATTGCTCGAAGTTTGTTCCGGATTACTCATACTCTAAGTATATGTCCCTGACGAGGTTAAGGAAGTAATTTCTGGGGCTGAAACTTCGGATGTCGGAAAGCGTGACAAGGTTGGTCTAAGTAGATGGCCGCCAAAGAAAAACCATGCTGCGGGCAGACGTCGCGGCGGTTTTCTTCTTCTGGGTGCATCCCCCACCTAAAGCCCGTGGTCGGCGATCGCTTTCAGCAGGGCTTGTTGAAGCTCGATCGTATCTGCTCCACTTAGCTTTTGTCCGTGCTTGGTCACATAAAACACATCGATCGCGGTCTCACCTTCGGTATCCACAAGGGCCACCTCGATGTTGCAGCCTTTTGCGGCCAGCACCAGGCTGAGCACCCGCAAAAGACCCGGAGTGTCCTGCGCTACAACCTGCATCAAGGTGCTGTGGGAGGATGCCGTATCGTCGAAGTCGACGCGTGCCTCAACTTTCACCAGCGGAGGCTTGCGGCGTTCTCTTCGTCCCCGCATCAGTTTCTCGATTGGTAGCGCACCCGCAACGACGTCATGAACGCTTGCGACGAACCGATCGCGTTCCGACTCATTTAGCTCGAGCGTCCGGAACGCGTCCGCAAATCGAAAGGTGTCGACGACTACTCCCAGCCGGTTTGAGTACGCCTCAGCGGTCACGATGTTCATGCCCCATGCCGCCAGCGCTCCTGCCATGTTCGAAAAAATCAACGGCCGATCCAGGGTCACCAGGATCATCTCGTTGACACTTGGCGAATGGTTCAGCTCGAGCTGCACGGGGTCTTGATCGAGACGTGTGGAGCGCTCAAAGTGCGACCGGACCTGCTCGGGCGTATGTGTGCTCAGGTAG
The DNA here is from genome assembly GCA_964658395.1 of uncultured Granulicella sp. Taxonomy (GTDB): domain Bacteria; phylum Acidobacteriota; class Terriglobia; order Terriglobales; family Acidobacteriaceae; genus Edaphobacter. Next base: position 20,243 of record CAZZYQ010000017.1, read on the forward strand.
CGAGCAGGTAACCCGTCGAGAAACGTCTCGACCTCCGCGCGATGGTCGGTCAGAACAGACGTGACACGAAGAACTAACTCGTTCTCCAACCGTGCGCTCACTCTTTCTTCGTCGACATTGCGGTCAAGGTAGTTTGAGGTGGCCACATAGAGCCGCCAGAGGTTTTCCGCCTTCCATGGTGTGAGCGCATCCGGGTGTACTGCCTGTATGTCGGCATAGGTGAACAGTGCCAGCATCCGCAGCGCCTCCGGAGTCTGCACCTTTCCCGCAAAGGCACGTACCGTGTCTGTGTCGAAGATGTCGCGGCGCAGGGCGCCGGACATTTCCAGGTGACTGTCGATCAGCCGGAGAACCAGAGTCCTCTCGTATCCCCCCAGCTCCAGGCGCGAGAGCACACTTGCCGCCATTCGCGAACTCTCCTGCGAGTGGTCCTCCGTGCTGCGGCCTTTGCCAGTGTCGTGGAGAAGCGCCACAAGATAAAGCAGCCCAGGCTGCTGCAGGTCACGAAGCAGCTGGCCGAATCGAGGCGCCCACTCTGTGATGGGGTTGTTCTTGCTCTTGGACGATCGAGGTGCGTCCACGGGCGGCTGGCCTTCCAACTCGTGCAGGGTGTCGATCAATACGAAGGTGTGCTCGTCGACGGTGTAGCGATGGTAGGCGTCGCGGATCACGAGCGCATCGATACCATGGAACTCCGGCACCAGCAGCTCAAGAATGCCGAGCGCGTGCATGGCGCGAAGCGCCTTACCAGCGAATCGACCTGTGATGATCCGCTCGATGTGACGCCACAACGCTGGCCCTTCTTCTAGGTCCGCCGAAAGGAACGGCAGGGCTTGCGACAGCCGCTCCTCAGCCTCTGCTCCCAGCCGGCAGCCAGTGCTCGCCATGACTTCGAAGAGGCTCAAGACAGCCTCCGGGTCGTGAGCAGGATCGCGCTCGGTCGCTCCGGCCCCTTCCTTTCCCTTGTTGCTGTCGGCAAAGACGATTGCGCTGTCCTCCAGCAGAAAGCCCTTGCCCGCCGCCTCTTGCGTTCTTTCCTTCCGCAGGCCCAGCCTCAGCAGGCCGCCGGCCGGTGCGATGCGTGGGACCTGACCAAGCGCCTGGGTCACCTTGCGCTCAACCACCCGTGCGTTGCGGAAGTAGAGCCGCATCCAGTACGCGGCATCGGCCCCGGTCGCTCCCGTAGCCTTCAACTCCGCAGCGGCGGCGGCATCCTGGGCTTGCCAATCCAGTACATTGTCATCCCGTTGATGGCGGAAGTGCAGAAAGCATCGCACGTGTTGCAGAAAGGCCACGGCGCCGCGGAACTCAGCGTCTGCGCTCGGCTGGGTTGTCGGCGCGCTACTTTCTCTTGCTTTGCCGATTAGCTCAAAAAGCTGAGCTGTCCAACCACAAACATGAGCATCTCTCAGGCCGCCGGGACAGTCCTTGACGTTTGGCTCCAGGTGAAAAAGCGTGCCGCCGTATTTGGAGTGACGCGCGGCGGTCAGTTCGGCAAGCCGGCGTAACACGCTCCCACGCTCCCGCCGGAAGAACTTGGGAAGGCTATGGGAGTCGAGACGCTCAAAGAGCTCTGCGTCTCCGGACACAAACCGGCGATCTAACAACGACAGGGTCAACTCCGCATTGTTCGGGTCGAACGATGTGCACTCGCCCAGCCTTCGCGTCAGCGGAGACAGCCGCAGACCGCAGTCCCAGAGAGACTGGTTGATCTGGCGGATCGGGTCCTTTACAAAGCGCGCTGCAGTCTTCTCAGTCACTCGCTGGTCGAGCAGAAACAGCAGATCGACGTCGGAGTAAGGAAACAGTTCACGACGCCCGTACCCTCCGACTGCTACCAGCGCCACGCCCCTGCTCAGTCGCGGGTCCGCGGAAACCACCTGGCGCCAGAATCCTGAAACCAGTTCGTCGACAGCCTTCGCACGCGCCCGGATTGTCTGTCTGCCTGAAGCTCCGTCTTCAAACTCGCGCCGAATCGCCAGCATCTTCTGCCGGTAGAGCTCGCGCGACGCTTCGGTGTTTGAGCGGTCCGGTTCCTTCGCCATAGGAAAGATGAAGAAACCTTAATATAGATCAAGCCGGAGCCTGGCCTACATAGCCGTGGCCAGCTGAGCTCGCTTACAGTGCGATCTCTCCGCGCTCGTCGTTCCTGATTCGAATCGCCTCGTCTATCTTCGAGATGAAGATTTTGCCGTCGCCGATTGTTCCCGTCCGCGCAGCCGCAATGATTGCCTGGATAGCCGCTTCCGCGCGCTCATCGCTGATAACCAACTCCAGTTTGACCTTTGGCAGCAGATCAACCGAGTACTCCCGCCCGCGGTAGAACTCCGTGTGGCCCTTCTGGCGGCCATGCCCGCGCGCTTCGAGAATCGTCATACCTTCTACGCCGATCTCTACGAGAGCATCTTTGACTGCATCCACTTTCGAGGGCTGGATTACTGCTTCGATCTTCGTCATTTTCTCTCCACCTGCGTGACTCCCCTACGATATCAATCGACTGCCGCTTAGAGATACTTCCAGCAACTTAAATCGCCTCGAACGAATTTGATGGCCCGGCTGGGTTGTGGCTGCTCGCACTCCACTGGAACTAGCCGTGCTCGACTTTAGACCAGCCGCGTCATCTCATTTTGAGGCCGTGCTGGCCTTTGGCGGCACGTCCGCAGCTGAGGCAAGCCCGCGCTCCCGCATCCACTTGATCAGAAGTTCGGGCCAGATACTCAGCTGCGGGTTTCCTTCTGCCAGGCCCGCCCCATGATTGCCATGCTGGAAGATGTGCAGTTCCGCGGGCACTTCGAACTTCACCAGCGCCGTGTAGAAGGCCACGCTGTTCATCACCGGAACGACGCCATCGTCCGTTGTCGAGAAGATAAAGGTCGGCGGGGTGTCTTTGGTGACCTGGGTCTCGTCGGACAGGTTTGCCAGCACTGCCTGGGCCGGATCGTCGCCAAGGAGGTTCTTGCGCGATCCCCCATGCACGTTCGGCACGAGAAGTGTGATAACGGGATACGCGAGGATAAGGAAGTCCGGCCGGCAGCCCTGGCGTTCGACAGGATCGCGAGAGTCCGCAGCCCCTTTGTCGTAGTGCGTGCCCAACGTGGCCGCAAGGTGTCCACCGGCCGAGAAGCCCCACACTCCGATGTGGTCTGGTGCGATACCAAACTCGTTTGCATTTGCGCGCACCAGCCGCATTGCCCGCTGGGCGTCGCCTAGTTCGATGGGATGGTGGTACACGGGACCGAGCCGGTACTTCAAGACGAACGCCGCTACACCGCGTGCGTTCAGCCAGTGTGCGATGTCCTCTCCTTCGTGCTTCATCGAGAGTGACATGTAGCCGCCCCCCGGTGCGATCACCACGCCAGTCCGCGTCGTGTTCTTTGCGGGAAGATACACGGTCAGGGTTGGAGTGTCGGCGGGCGTTTTGCCAACGGCCTTCGGCGCGCCCTCGGTCCAGAGCAGCAGCGTCTTTCCGGTTGCCGCGGCTGGTGCCATGGGAGTCGCCTGCGCCTTCTGTTGACCGGAAGCACTTCCAATCTGCGCAGGCGTCGCACCCAGCGTGGAGCCCAGTGCCGGGCCTAGATAGAAGGCTAAAAGCAGCACATCTTTCCAGCATCGATTCATTTGAAGCACTCCAGATTCTACTTTGCGGCGTACCAGACCAGCCGGGACACGTTCCGTATAATCTTCAGATTACAGGCTGGATGCACGGACCTGCTCGATCGAAGTTGTCTTCCTGTTTTTCTGGTGCAGCGCTGGAGTTTTGCATGAAAGAAGTCGTTCAGAGACAGCTCGCGCGCTCCATCGCCACTCTGCAGGCTGTCCTTGCCGATGAGTCGATTGCCGAAACGCTCGTGCGGCTCAGCGAGATCACCGCTGCTTCTATTAAAGCAGGGGGCAAGCTGCTCGTCGCAGGCAATGGCGGTTCTGCCGCAGACGCGCAGCACCTGGTGGCCGAGTTCGTCGGTCGCCTGACTATCACCCGGCCAGCGCTTCGGGCCATCGCCCTGACTACAGATAGCTCCATTATGACCGCGGTCGCCAACGACTTCTCCTTCGATAACATCTTCGAGCGACAGCTTGAAGCAATCGGCGCGCCGGGAGATGTCTTTCTTGGCATCTCCACATCCGGCAACTCCAGGAATGTGCTCCGGGCCGTGCAGTACGCCCGACGCAGCGGAATAACCGCGGTTGGATTTACCGGCAGCGGCGGGGGAGAGATGGCCGCGCACTGCGATTTGAACATCATCATCCCTTCGTCAGCGACGATGAACATACAAGAGGCCCATCTCGCACTCGAGCACATCTTCTGCATGCTGGTCGAGCTTTGCTATTTTGGTCCGGAGTTTGGTCTGAGGCCTGCAGAGTTGGCAGAATAGCGACAATAATTCGGTCAAGTATCCTGAGTGGCATGATGCCAGAGAGCGGACTCCACCTTACGGAGCTCATTCTGGTCACGCTCGTGGCCTTTGTCGCGATTCTCGCCGCGCTTGCGCAGCGGCTTAGAGTTCCCTATCCCATCGTGCTTGTGCTGGGCGGCCTGGTTCTCAGCTTTGTTCCGGTCTTTCCTAACATATCGCTTCGGCCAGACTTCGTCTTCCTTGTGATCCTTCCTCCGCTGCTCTTCGCCAGCGCCCTGCAGACCTCGTGGAGCGGTTTTCGCTACAACCTGGTCAGCATCTCCATGCTTGCCTTCGGCCTGGTCGCCTTTACTGTTGCCGGCGTTGCAGTCGCCGCCCACTTCTTCCTGCGCAACTTTGACTGGCGCTCGGGTGCCGTCCTTGGCGCGGTTGTCTGCACGACCGACGCAATCGCAATCGCCGCCATCGCCAAGCGGATCGGCCTTCCCCCTTTTCTGCTCGAGATCATCGAAGGGGAGAGTCTGCTCAACGACGCCACCGGCCTGCTCGCGCTTCAGTTCAGTGTCGCGCTGGTCACCTCCGGCGAGATACCGTCTGTCTGGAATGGTGCGGGGCGTCTGTTATTTCTGGTCGCGGGCGGAATCCTAACCGGCCTCTTCGTGGGTGCGGTCATGCGATTCTTCCAGCGTCCGGTGCAATCCTCGTCGCTGCAGACGATGGTCTCGCTGGCGACCCCCTACTTTGCTTATCTGCTGGGAGAAGGCCTGCATACCTCCGGTGTGCTGGCGACGGTGGTGTGCGGGCTCTATCTCGGTCGCCAAACCTCCAAAATCATCACTTCCGCCACACGGATCAATCTCCAATCAGTTTGGAGCACAGTCGAGTTCATCCTCAATGGCTTTGTCTTCATCCTCATCGGTTTGCAGTTCCCCTCCGTGCTTCCGGGTATGAGGCCGTACAACTGGCCGCAGCTTTTAGGCATGGCCGCGTTCGTGTCGGTCCTGCTGATCGCGCTGCGCATGATCTGGATCTTTCCCGGCTCGCGCTTCTCCTGGATGATCCGCCATCGATTGCTCGGCCAGAAGCGGCCCAGCATCAATAACCGCCAACTCATCGTGCTGGGATGGAGCGGCTTGCGGGGCGTGCTCACCCTCGCCGCCGCGCTTTCCTTGCCCGAAACGACGGACAACGGTGCGCCCTTTCCGCATCGCGATATCGTCATCTTTCTCGCTTTCTCTGTCATTCTCGTTACCCTCGTGGGCCAGGGGCTTACGCTTCCTTACCTTACCCGCAGACTCGGCGTGTGCGGTTCGCCGGACGCCCTTGCCGAGGAGCGAGATGCCCGACGCGCTCTTCTGAACGCGGCTTTAAACGAGCTGGCGCTGATGAAGCAGGACAGCCAGGCAAACGCCGCGTCTACTGAGGCCTTCCATCGCGTCGTCGAATACCTGGAACGGTCGTACTCCGCAAGACTTGACGGCCTGCAGCAGGAAGAGGAACGTGAAGGCGGCGGACCTCGCGGCGAAGAGATCTCCGATGCAAAGATCTACGCCGAATTTGCTGGTCGCGCTCGCCGGGCAGAGCGATCGAAGCTGTACAGCCTGCTTGAAGACGGTGCGATTGGCGACGGCACTGTCCGCAGGCTGGAGCGGGAGCTTGATCTGCTGGATCTACGTTTTTCCGCGGAGTGACATCGTCTTTGATCTCACGAGCGGTACTCGTAACAGAAACACGGAATCGCGCATCTATCTTCCTGACTCTGAAAATAAGTACTACAAGCGAGGCGCATGCAATACACCCTTCTGCCCGGCCGTCCCTATCCCCTTGGATCGAAGTGCAGGTCCAACGGAACGAACTTTGCACTCTATTCCGAACACGCGACGCGCGTGGATGTTTGTCTCTTTGACGACCAAGGAAACGAGACCGATTGCGTCGAACTGCGCGAGCGTACCGCCTTCGTCTGGCACGGCTTGATCCGCGGCATCCGTCCAGGCCAGCGGTATGGTTATCGCGTGCATGGTCCCTGGGAACCCGAGAAAGGCCACCGGTTCAATCCCAGCAAGCTGCTGGTCGACCCATACGCAGAGGCAATCTCGGGTAAAGTCGACTGGAAGGCGCCGGTCTTCGCCTACAAGGTCGAAGAAGGCAATGACCTCGTTCGCTGTGACAAGGACGACGCGTACGGCATCCCGAAGTCCATCGTGGTGGACCACAAGTTCGACTGGGGCAACGATTGCTTGCCACAGACGCCGCTGTCGGACTCTGTCATTTACGAGCTTCACGTCAAGGGCTTCTCCTACCGGAACCCGGATGTGCCCGAGCAGCTGCGCGGCACCTACGCCGGTCTGGGTCATAAAGTAAGCATCGACTACCTCAAGAAGCTTGGTGTGACCGCCGTAGAACTGCTGCCAGTGCACCACTTCATCGATTCCGGCCATCTGGTGGACAAGGGCCTCGGTAATTACTGGGGATACAACACGCTCGGTTTCTTTGCGCCGATGGCACGCTATAGCTCCTCTGGCGATACTGGCGGACAGGTGAATGAGTTCAAGGAGATGGTCAAGAACCTCCACGCCGCGGGCATTGAAGTCATCATGGACGTGGTTTACAACCACACCTGCGAAGGAAACCAGCTGGGGCCCACGCTGTCGTTCAAGGGCGTCTGCAACACGACCTATTACCGCACTGTGGCGGACAATCCCCGCTATTACATGGACTACACGGGCACCGGGAACACCCTGAACGTCCGTAATCCCCAGGTGCTGAAGCTGCTGATGGACTCGCTACGCTACTGGGTCACGGAGATGCATGTGGACGGCTTCCGCTTCGATCTTGCCTCTACCCTGGCGCGCGAACTGCATGAGGTCAGCAAGCTTTCCAGCTTCTTCGACACCATCCATCAGGACCCCACGCTTGCCGACATCAAGTTGATTGCCGAGCCGTGGGACGTCGGCGAGGGCGGCTACCAGGTCGGCAACTTCCCTGTGCTCTGGGCCGAGTGGAACGGAATGTATCGCGATACCGTGCGCAAGTTCTGGAAGGGCGATGGAGGCCAGCTTTCAGACCTCGCGTACCGGCTTACCGGCTCCAGCGACCTGTATCAATACGACGGCCGCAAGCCTTACGCCAGCATCAACTTCATCACAGCGCACGATGGATTTACCCTGTGCGACCTGGTCAGTTACAACGAAAAGCATAACGAAGCAAACGGCGAGAACAACCAGGACGGGGCGAACGATAACGAAAGCTGGAACATGGGCGCGGAAGGTCCGACTGACGACCCTGCCATCAACACGTTGCGCGAACGCCAGACGCGCAACTTCCTCGCTACCCTGATGTTGAGCCAGGGCGTTCCCATGCTGCTTGGCGGCGATGAGATTGCGCGCTCCCAGCGCGGCAATAACAACTCGTACTGCCAGGACAACGAGATCAACTGGTACGACTGGAAGCTCGACGAACCGCGCAAGCGCCTGCTTGAGTTCACCTCTAAGCTGATCCACCTTCGCCTGGACCATCCCAACCTGCATCGCCGCAAGTTCTTCCAGGACAGGGTGATCCGTAACTCGAACGGGACCGATGTCGTGCACGACCTGGCCTGGTATGGCGCTGACGGCAATCCGTTGTCGAACGAGGCCTGGGAGACGGAGTGGAACCGCTCGCTGGGCATCCTGCTTAACGGCAACACGCTCCAGGTGACAGATGACGAGGGTCAGCCTATCGTCGATGACGGTTTTCTCTTGCTCGTCAATGCAGCCGAGCAGGGCGTCGAGTTCACTCTGCCGAAACCTCCCAACCCGGGGCCATGGTGCTTCGTCATTGATACCGAGAACATCGACGATCCGTTCGCCACAACGGAACTTTCGGACAAGGTAATCGTTGGCGGCCGCTCGCTGATGCTGTTGAAGTCGCCGCACCAGCCTGGGCTAAGTCAGGTCTTCTAGGTTGTTTGCTGAGGAAGTGGTGCGCCCGGAAGGAGTCGAACCTCCGGCCTTTTGGTTCGTAGCCAAACGCTCTATCCAGCTGAGCTACGGGCGCACATTGCAGAACTGCAACTTCTCTAGACTATATGGTAAGAGCGGCCAAGAGCAACCCGCTTCACCCGTATGAAGGAGTTAGGTGGCGGCGCTCTCCGGAGCAGGTGCCGGTGCCTCGAACATCGGCAGTGCTTCCCGCACATCGAGGCCGGCGCGACGCAAGAGCCCCTGAATGACAGGCTCGGTAAGCCGCGACGCGTCGTACTCAACGCGAACCGTCTTCTCGGCCTCCCGGAAGTCCACCTTGCGAATGCCGTAGACCTCGCGGAGCCGGGTGATGGCCTGCATCGCAAGTTCGCTGGGCGGCGTGCCGAAGCGGTAAAGAACATCCAACTGGGTCATGCGGCTATCTTAGCAGCGCGTCTGCGTCTCACGCGCTCTGCAGCTTCTTGAGATAGTCCATGATCTCTGGACTGGTCCAGTTTTGCGCCGAGACGAACTTCCGGCGCAGCACTCCCTGCCGGTCAATGATGTACGTCTCGGGGATCTGCGCCGTGCCATACAGCGTGTTAATGCGACCGCTCTCGTCCCTTATCGTGACCAGGTCAACATGGTGCCGCGCAAGAAAGCTGCGGTAGATCGCGTCATCCTGGTCCATACTGATGGCCACAACGGCGACCTCCGGAAGCTGGCGCTGCATCGCAAGCAGGCTGGGCAGCTCCTCAATGCAGGGAGCGCACCACGTCGCCCACAGATTCAGCACGACGACTCGCCCGCGGAGTTTGCTCAGGTCGGCACTCTGGACCCCATCGGTGACCGTAAACAAAGGCGCTGGCCTTCCGATGTTGCCCGGGTGGTCGCCGCGCTCGCAGCCAAACAGCGCCATCGCAAGCAGACAACAGCACGACACCAACTTCGATGGAGCGAAACGTCGCACCAACTCGTCCTCTCTCGCGAAGGCACGCTGCGCCTTCCGTTCCTATAATACGAAGCTGTGACCGATTCCGCAGCATCCCTAGCGCTGAGCGTAATCATTCCCGTCAGGAATGAAGAGCAGTCGCTGCCTGCATGCCTCACCTCGTTGCTCTCCCAAAGCGAGACCGGCTTCGCCCTGGGCAGCGAATGGGAGCTGCTGCTGGTCAATGATGATTCTACCGATCGCACGGCCACAATCGCGGCGGAAGCCGCAGCAGCAAAGCCGGGGATCACCGTAGTCAAGGCTCCGCCGCTCGACCTTTCCGAACGCGGCGGGTTCACCGGCAAGAACAACGCCTGCTGGGCAGGTGCGCAACAGGCGCGCGGCAAGTGGCTGCTCTTTACCGATGCGGACACGGTACACGAGCCGGGAGACCTTTCCCGCGCCCTCCACGAGGCAGAAAAGTACAACGTCGCGCTGCTCTCCTACTCACCCCGGCAGATCGTAACGGGATTCTGGCAGCGCGCCGTAATGCCGCTCATCTTTTCAGAACTGGCAAGCGTCTACCCGCCCAAGCAGGTCAACGATCCCACTCGCCGCATAGCGGCCGCGAACGGCCAGTTCCTCCTCGTTGAAAGCGAAGCGTACTTCTCTGCAGGCGGTCATCGCGGTGTCGGCCGCGAGGTGCTTGAAGATGTTGCGCTGGCCCAGAAGATTAAGCGCAGCACCCACAAGATCCGGCTTCGTTACGCCCCCGACGCGCTTTCGACGCGCATGTACCGGACGTTACCGGAGATGATTGAAGGTTGGACGAAGAACCTCGCCGTACTTTTTCCCCGTCCGATCTACCTGGCGCTATGGCGCGTGCTCGACATCGCCCTCTTCGTCGGCATTCCGGCGATCGCCCTCGGCATGCCCTTTCTGCTGACCTGGCAGCGTGTCGCGTTGCTGCTGGTCTGGCTCCGGACCATGTGGCGCTTCTATGCGCGCGTCGCGCGATCGAACTTCCCTGCTCTCGACTGCGCGGTTTCGATCCTCGGTGTGCCTCTGTTCGTCTTTCTTCTGGTCCGAAGCGTCGCGGACCATCGCGTGCGCAAGATGGTCCATTGGAAGGGCCGAAGCTACTCCACTTCGGCGTTGACCGTTGAATCGAGCATGCCCACTTCCACGTCTAATGCATTGAAGTCAAGGGCCAAATGATCTTTCTTACGCGTAAAGCCGAGTTCTCTTCCGCACATTTCTACTGGAACGACTCCTGGTCGCAGGAGGAGAACGAGCGCGTCTTCGGCAGATGCGCTAACCGCAACGGTCACGGCCACAATTACACGCTTGAAGTAACAGTGGCAGGTGAGGTCGACCCCGTCAGCGGCTTCGTCGTCGATCTGAAGGAACTGAAGGATATTCTTGAGCGCGAGGTGGTCAGCGTCTACGACCATCGTCACCTGAACTATGAGGTACCCGAGTTCAAGACAGCCATTCCGACCACGGAGAACATCTCCGTCGCCATCTGGAAGCGGCTCGACGGGAAGATCCCGAACGCGCAGCTGCACCGTGTTCGCGTCTACGAGATGCCGGACCTCTTCGCGGACTTCTACGGAGAACACGATGGCGAATGAACCCATCGCCTGTCTTTCCCGCAGATACAACTTTAGTGCGTCGCACCGGCTGCATGCGGACGCCTATGATGAGGAGCGAAATCGTGCTGTGTTCGGCAAGTGCAATAATCCGCACGGCCACGGCCACAACTATATCGTCCAGATAACACTGTGTGGCCGTGTCGATCCTGTGACCGGCATGGTCTGCAACCTGGGCGATCTGGATGCGTTCGCGAAGGTCAACCTGCTCGAGCGTTTCGACCTCACCAACTTGAATACGCTCGAGTGCTTTACCAGCACGGTTTCCACGACGGAGAATCTGGCTTTGGAGATTCACCGCGTCTTTCAGAGTTTTCCGCATGCCACACTCCACCATGTTCACGTCGAGGAGACGCCCAACAACTCGTTCGACTACCTCGGCGAAGCACCAAGGACGCCGAGGATCGCGTGAACCATCGGAAAGGTCATATCTATGACAAGCACCTTAGCCACGATTGAAGAACTCCCGCTCTCCGCCGTCTCAACCGAGGACCTGTATCGCGAGCTCCTGCTGCGTCTGGGCGAGGATCCGGGCCGCGACGGTCTGATCAAGACCCCGGAGCGGATGACCAAGTCGATGGCTTACCTGACCCGCGGCTACACCATGGACGCGAACGAGGTGCTGCACGACGCGCTCTTCGACGTGGACTACGATGAGATGGTCCTCGTCAAGGACGTCGAGTTTTTCTCAATGTGCGAGCACCACCTGCTGCCCTTCTTCGGCAAGGCGCACGTCGCCTATGTGCCGAACGGAAAAGTCATCGGGCTAAGCAAGATCCCCCGCCTTGTCGACATGTTCGCGCGCCGGCTTCAGGTTCAGGAGCGGCTAACCAGGCAGATCGCCGACGCCATCTCGGATGCCATCAACCCGCAGGGGGTGGCGATCATCATCGAGGCCCAACACCTTTGCATGATGATGCGCGGCGTCGAGAAGCAGCACTCCTCGACCGTAACGTCAGCTATGCTTGGCGTTTTCAAGTCGCAGCTGCCCACGCGGAACGAGTTCCTGTCACTGGTGCGACAGCGTAGCTCCTCGCTCTAGGCTAGCGGAGTGAGCGCTTCGTATTGTTCTGCTGATGGACGATAATTTGATCGGCATTAATCAGAAACGTCAAAGTTCGCAGCCTCTGCAGCATGGATAGGCCCCCCATTTGTTGGGTTCAGCCCGGCCGATATCATTCGCGAACTCCACCGTATGACCGGAAAGGCACGGGCGCAGTCCATGGGGGACGTTCTAGTCGAAGAGCCATTGCACACCCCCCCCCGTCAATCTGTCGCCAGCGTAGTCTGTATCAGGATGAATGGTCTTCTTGTACTGGATAAACCCGCGGGGATGACCTCGCATGATGTTGTCGCGATTGTACGGAGAGCAACCGGCGAGCGGTCGATCGGCCATTTGGGCACGCTTGACCCCATGGCGACCGGCGTTCTGCCTTTGCTCCTGGGCAAGTACACCCGGCTTGCTCAGTTCTTCGGACAGGCGGAAAAGAGCTACACCGGCACGATCCGCTTCGGCTTTTCTACAGATAGCTTTGACGCGGACGGCGAGGCCACCTCTGACCCTCGACCCTTGCAGCACTCACTCGAAGAGCTCCGCGCACTTGCCGCAAACTTCAAGGGACAGATGCAGCAGGTGCCTCCAATCTTCTCCGCCAAAAAGATCGACGGTGTTCCCGCGCACAAGCTGGCACGCGCAGGCAAGCCGGTGCCGGTAAAGCCCGCAACCATCCTCATCCACAGCCTCAGCCTGACCGCTCTTGAAGGCGACACAGCTTCGTTTGAGATGACCATCTCGGCCGGCGGATATGTCCGCTCCGTCGCGCATGAACTGGGTCAGCTTGCAGGTTGTGGAGCGCATCTCTCGAGCCTGCGGCGCACACGCGCCGGCGCGTTCACGCTTGCTGAGGCCCTCCGGGTGGAGCAGTTGAAGGCGCTCGCCGGAGATCTGGCGGCGGTAGAAGCACTGCTGCCGCACCCTCGCACGATGCTCGCCGAGATGCCTTCTGTCACCGTCGATGAGCAGACCGCCGGCCGTCTGCGCAACGGCATGCAGATCAACCTGCCTGAATTTTCGGACGCCTCGCTGATCAAAGTGTTCACCGGCCCGCGCGAACTGCTGGCCATCGTTCGTCGCATCGCGGGAACTCTGACGCAGCCGATCGTTGTTATTGGCTAAGGGCACTCCGCGGCTCCAGCATGCCGTGGGATCATCCCTGCGAGTTGAGTCTTGTTCTTTGCGCGTTCGGCAAGCCATCGGGCACGGGACCGAGCACGCCAGCGGGCAATGCCGTTACTTCTTCAGCAGCGGCGTCAGCAGTGGGAGCACGTTTGCCGCAACGATCTTGTTGCCGGCAGCGGTGGCGTGGATTTGGTCCGCCTGCATCAATCCCGGTAGACCATAAACATGGTTCAGCATGAACGGCAGCAGAGGCACGTTGTACTTCTTCGCGATCAACGGGTACGTCGCGTCGAACTGCTTGATGTAAGCGGCGCCGTAGTTCGGCGGCAGCGTGATGCCGAGCAGCACGACCTTGCTGCCGCTCTTCACCAGTTTTCCGACGATCGCATCCAGGTTGCCGCGCGACTCCTCGATGGGCAGCCCGCGCAGACCGTCGTTTCCGCCGAACTCAACCACAACGATCGCGGCCTTCATCGCCAGCACTCCAGCAAGCCGGTCGATGCCGTCCTTGGTCGTGTTTCCGCTCACGCCTTCGTTGACGACGCGATACTTGTAACCCTGGCTGTCGAGGGCTGCCTGCAGGTAATCGGGATAGCTCTGCCCGAGCTCGGTGCCGTAGCCAGCGGTCAGGCTGTCGCCAAAACACACAATCAGAGGTCGTTTCTCGGCATCTGCCTCCGCCGACGGCTCAGCGGCGCTCGCCGTTGCAGGAGCCGCCGCCGCGGGCGAGTCAACCTGCGCCTGTGGCGTTCCCTTACCGGCCTTGCATCCAGCAGCGGCGAACACTGCGCAGGCTAGAATGACGAGAAAGCCGATTCGTCGCATCCTTTGAATCTACCAAAACGTCTATGCAGGTATGCACCGCATCCCAGGAGAGCGCCGCAGGTGAACACAGCCCCGTCCGGAATGATCGTCGTCGATGGTCTGCGCAAATCGATCCGCAACGGGTCTCGCACCGTCGACATTCTGAAGGGCATCGACTTCTCCGTGCCAGCGGGCGAGTTTGTCGCGATCATGGGCGCGTCTGGCTCCGGAAAGTCCACCCTGTTGGGCCTGCTCGCAGGGCTGGACACACCGAGCGCGGGTAATGTCCACCTGAATGGCACCGCGATCAGTTATCTTCCGGAAGACAAGCTGGCCCAGGTCCGCGGTCGCACGATTGGCTTTGTGTTTCAGTCCTACCAGCTCATCCCAACCCTCACCGCGCTTGAGAACGTCCTGCTCCCCTACGAACTGAATACGGAAGCTCAGCAGAGTGGGGCGGGCAAGAAGCGCGCCCGCGAGTTGCTGGAAAGCGTTGGCCTAAGCGATCGCCTTGACCACTATCCGGTGCAGCTCTCTGGCGGCGAGCAGCAGCGCGTCGCACTCGCCCGCGCCTTCGTTCTTCGCCCACCGATCGTCCTTGCCGACGAACCAACCGGCAACCTCGACACCACGAACGGCGCGCAGGTGCTGAAGTTGCTGCTTCATCTGAATCGCACCGAAGGGACGACGTTGGTTCTGGTTACCCACGACGCCTTGCTTGCCTCCTACGCAAACCGCACGATCGTACTTCGCGATGGCCTCGTCGTGGCCGACGAGACGAACCCGCGTCCGGCCGGGACGGCGGCGCAAACGCACGGCGAGATCGTCGCCGTGGCCGGCTAGCGCGGATCATGGCAAGTCTCTCGTACGCCTCCGCCGTTAAGATCGCCGCGCGCGAGATGCGCTCCTCCCGCGGCAAATTCTTCTTCGTTGTGCTGTCCGTCGCAATCGGTGTCGCTGCGCTTACAGGTGTCCGCGGCTTTAGCTCCTCATTTCGGGGAGCGCTCCTGACTCGCGCCCGCAGCATCATGGCCGGCGACCTTGCGGCACGGATGTTTCAGCAGCCCACACCGGACCAGCAGAAGGAACTCGATCAGATTGCCGCGTCCGGAGTGGAAGTCACTCCGGTGACCGAGCTGCTCTCGATGGCAAGCTCGCCGAAGACGCTCGATCCGCTGCTGATCTCGTTGAAGGCTGTCGATCCGACCAAATACCCCTTCTACGGTGCAGTCGATCTCGAACCGAAAGATGCCCTCTCTTCTGTCCTGCACGATGACACGGTCGTCGTCGCCGACGACCTCCTCATTCGTCTGCACTTGAAGATTGGCGACGACCTGACCGTGGGCAACAAGGTCTTCCGCATCGCATCGGTCGTATTGAATGAGCCTGACCGGCTTTCCGGCAACTTCGCCGCCGGGCCGCGCGTGCTGATCTCGCGCGAGGGGCTCGATGCCAGCGGTCTGCTTGCGCCGGGAAGCCACTCCGGCCAGCGATACCTCTTCAAGGTGCCGCTTCCCGGGAACGGCGCGCCCATCTCCGAAAAGGCTGTGGCGGACCTTAAGCTCCGGCTCGAGAAGCTGCTGCCGGAGGCCCAGGTCACCGACTATCGCGAGACCAACCCCGCGCTCACGCAAGGTCTCGACCGCGCCACCAGCCTGCTCTCGTTGATGAGCCTGGTCGCTCTCGTTCTCGGCGCGATCGGCGTGGCCATGGCGATGCGGGCACACCTGCAACAGCGGCTGGACACGATCGCCATCATGAAGTCGCTCGGCGCACGCTCCGGGCAGATCATCAAGATCTACCTGCTGCAGACGCTGCTGCTCGGCGTCCTCGGCGGCTTGATCGGCGTCGCCCTCGGTGTCGGCGTTCAACTCGCCTTTCCGTATCTGCTCGCCCGGCTCATCAACGTAGAGACCCACGTGCATGTGCAGCTTCGCACCATTCTAACGGGCCTCGGCACCGGCGTTTTGACCACGCTGCTCTTTACCCTGCCGCCGCTGCTCGACATCCGCGGCGTGCGTCCAATCCTGATCCTTCGGCGCGCCGTCGAAGACTCCGACGATCCGTTCGCGACGGCGATCCGCCGCAAGATCACGAAGAACTACGCTCAGATCGGCGCTGTCGCTCTGATCCTGATCGGCCTTGCCGCCATCGCGACCACGCTCAGCGACTCGGCCACCGTGGGCCGCGTTTTTTCGGTGGGCCTCGTCATTGTGCTGGCCGTGCTGCTCGCCTCTTCCGCGGCAGTGCTCGCTGCGCTGCGCTACTTTCTTTCGCGGACGCGGCTGCATCTGCCTTCCTCGCTGCGCCACGGACTTGCCAACCTGTACCGACCCGGCAATCCGAGTGCCGCTCTGCTGGCTGCCGTCGGCATGGGCGTCATGCAGATCACCACGGTCTACCTCGTGCAACAGGCCGTGGTCAAAGAGCTGCACATGTCCTCCGCCCCGGATCTGCCAAACGTCTTCATGATCGACATCACCACCGATGAAGTCGAGGGTGTTCGCAAGCTGCTGAGCGCGCAGCCCGGTGTAACACTCGCGCCGGAGATGCTGCCTGTGGTCTCATCGCGCATCGTGGCCATCAACGGCGTCCCAGCCGCTGAAGTGAAGTTGAAGAACTTTCCCAGGCGCATGCTGCAGTCCATCTCGCTGACGTGGTCGGCAACGCCGCCGCCGGGCACAAAGACGGTTGCGGGAGCCTGGTGGAGCCCGGACGCCACCACACCACAGGTCGCCGTCGCCCAGCGGCAGGCGGAGCGGCTTGGCGTAAAGGTCGGCTCGACCATCACCTTCGCGGCGCAAGACAAGCAGATCGTCGCCACCGTTGCCGCCTTGATCGCGGCAGACGGCCAGCACGCCTACTCGCGCGCCGAGTTCATCCTTCCCCAACCCGTACTGTCCGCGCTGCCCGTGGTATGGTACGGTGGCGTCCACGTCGATCCGGCTCGTGTCGGCGAGGTGCAGCGGGCACTCTACAAGGCTTACCCAACCGTCACGGTCATCAACGTGGCGGCGGCGCTTGAGACCGTGCGCAACGTTGTCATCCAGATCACGTACGTCATCCAGTTCCTCGCAGCCTTCTCGATCTTCGCCGGCGTGGTGATCCTGGCGAGTTCGATCGCGGGCACACGTTATCGCCGCATACGTGAGGTCGTCGTCATGAAGACGCTTGGCGCGACCCGGACCCGCATCGCCACCGTTTTTTCGATCGAGTTTGCCGTTCTCGGCATGGTCGCCGGACTCGTCGGCGTCTTCTTCGCCAATGCGATCGCGCGCGTCCTGCTGCACCGGATGACGATCGACTACCACTTCCAGCCGCTTTGGACCCTGGGTGCCCTGTTCGCGACAGCGCTGCTGACGGTAGGAACAGGCTGGGCCGCGAGTCACAGGATTCTCGGCCAGAAGCCGCTTGAAGTTTTACGCGAGGAATAAACGCGCGGCTCCGATACCCTACTGGGGTATACTTGCGTTCAGAGCGGAGCCGTAGAAAAAGAAACTCGTAGCCATCTTCCGTGTCTCTGTTCTATACCCGGCCCGATCTTCACAAAACATTTGCAGTCGAGTGGCATTCTAAGACGATCATTTTGGCATTCCTAAGCAAGAGCTTTCATCATCTTTGTCGCATGCGAACGGTTCCAAGGCGTGCTTCCATGTGCGTGGGCGTCCTAGTTGCCGCGGCAGCCCTACCCTTCGACTGTGCCGCGCAGACGTCACAAACGACCGCTGCGGCAAGCTCGGTCGCCCAGTCTTCCGCTGCCCCGAACGCACTCACCTGGCCGCAGGTACAGGACCGCTTCCGGGCGTCAAACCCGACCCTGCGTGCCGGCGCGATCGGCATCGACGAGAACCGCGCCCAGGAGATTACGGCACATCTTCGCCCCAATCCCACCTTCAACGCGCAGCTCGACCAGGTCACGCTGTTTCATAGCGACCCGTTTCAGCCGCTGTTTTATTCGTACCCAAACGTCACGTTCAATTACCTGCACGAACGCGAACATAAACGAGAACTTCGCACTGAAAGTGCCCGGCAGGCGACCACCATCGCCACTTCGAATCAAACCGACTTGATTCGTACCCTGAACTTCACGCTGCGCACCCAGTTCGTCCAGACTTTGCAGGCCAAGGCGGTGCTCGCGCTCACCAGTGAGAACCTCGCCTTCTACGACCATGTAATCGACGTAAGCCGCGAGCGTTTCAAGGCGGGCGACATTGCACAGGTCGATCTCGACCGCCTCGAGCTTGGCCGGGTGCAGTATGAGGCCGACAACGAGGCGGCCGACGTGAATGTGCGCACGGCCAAGATTCAGTTGCTCCAGCTGCTGAACGACAGGACGCCGGTGGACCAGTTCGACGTGACCGGACCGTATGAGTTCTCAGACGCTCTGCAGCCGCTCGCGCAGTACCACCAGACCGCGCTCACAGTACGGCCCGACCTGCAGGCCGCCATTCAGACCGCACAGAAGGCGCGCATCGACCACGACCTCGCCATCGCGAATGGATCGACCGATCCGACCTTCGGCTTCGATGCCGCGCACCAGCCTACACCGCTGAACAGCTACATCGGCTTGAGCGTGAACATACCGCTGCGGATCTTCGATCGCAATCAGGGCGAGAAGCGCCGCACTCTGCTCGACATCGACCTGCAGCAGCAGCAGGTTGAGGCCGCGCGGGCGCAGGTCTTTGCGGATGTCGATGCTTCCTACGTTACGGTTGACAGCCAGTTGAAGCTGCTGCGGCCCTATAAGGAGAAGTATCTCAACCTCGCGTCGCGAGTCCGGGACACGATCTCCTTTTCCTATCAGCATGGCGGGGCTTCGCTGCTCGACTTTCTTCAGGCACAGAGCGACTATCGCGGCGTGCAGCTTGGATACATCAATCTGGTCGGCGCTTACCTGACCGCTGCAGCGCAGATGAACGAGGCCGTGGGCCAGGAAGTACTTCAGTGAGGTCTCTCGTGAACGTGAAGAAATTGATTGTCGCTGGAGCGGGCGCGGTGTTTGTCGCCATCGCCCTGCTTGGCTGCGACAAGAAGTCCGACGTGAAAGACGAGGCGCCGCCACCGCTGAAGGTAGAACAGGCGAGCGATCCGAACAGCGTCCACGTCGATCACCCGGAGCAGTTTCCCTTGGTCGCAGCGACCACGCAGCTGGCGGCGGCCACCATGAATGTGACCGGCCAGGTCCAACCCGACGTGACCCGCGTCGTCCCCGTGATCTCGCTTGCGTCGGGCCGCGTCGTCGCCATCTACTCTCATATCGGCGACTTCGTCCACAAAGGGCAGAAGCTCTTCACCGTGCAGAGCGACAACATCGAGCAGGCCTTCTCCGACTACCGCAAAGCCGTCGCCGACGAGGCACTCGCGAAGGCGCAGCTTGACCGGGCCAAGCTGCTCTATAGCAAGGGAGCAATCTCGAAGAGCGCGCTTGAGATCGCGCAGGACGTGGAAGACAAGGCTGTGGTCGATGTTGAAAGCGCCCGCGAGCACCTGAAGCTGCTCGGCGCAACCGACCTGAAGCAGCCCAGCGGGGCGGTCACCGTCTACGCTCCTGCAACCGGCGTCATCGTTGAACAGAATATAGCTCCGGCGGCAGGCGTAAAGACGCTCGACAACTCACCGAACTTGTTTACGATCGCGAACATTGACAGTGTCTGGATCGTCTGCGATGTCTACGAAAACCAGCTTCCCGGCCTGTCCGTCGGCCAGACTGCAGAGATTCACTTCAACGCTTATACCGACAAGACTGTCTCTGGTCGCATCAGCGAGATTGATCCGATCCTCGATCCCTCCATCCGGACCGCCAAAGTCCGTGTCCAGGTCAGGAACCCCGGCTTCATGAAGATTGGCATGTTCGTTACTGCCTCCTTTCAGGCACGGAAACAGGAGCCGCGCGTCGTCGTCCCAGCCTCGGCAATCACGCACCTGCACGATCAGGACTTTGTCTACGTCTCAGACGGGCCGGGCCGGTTCACGCTTACAAAGGTTGTCAGCGGGGCCATGCTTCCCGGCAACCTGCAGGCGGTCCAGTCTGGCATTCAGGCGGGGCAGCAGGTCGCCAGCAACGCGCTCGAACTGCAGAGCACGGTGGCGCAATAATGGGTTCGCTCGTCGACTTTGCGCTGAAGAACCGCTTCATCGTTCTCATCGTTGCGGTCTTGCTGTTCGTGTGGGGCATCATCTCGTTTCGCGCGCTTCCGGTTGAGGCCTACCCAGACGTCGCCAATAACTATGTTCAGATCATTACCCAGTGGCCCGGTCGCGCCGCCGAAGAGGTGGAACAGCAGGTCACCGTACCGATCGAGATCCAGATGAATGGCATCCCGCACCTTGCCCATCTGCGCTCCACGTCGTTGGCTGGTTTGTCGAGCGTCATGCTCATCTTCGACGATGAATCGACCAACGACTGGAACCGCGAAAAGGTGCTGGAGCGCATTAACCAGGTAACTCTGCCATCCGGTCTCACTCCGCAGATCGGGACCGATTGGAGCCCGGTCGGCCAGATCTACTGGTACACCCTGAAGAGCGACAATCCGCGCTATGACAACATGGCACTGAAATCGCTCCAGGACTGGACCATTGAGAAACAGTTCAAGTCCGTTCCCGGCGTCGTCGACATATCAAGCTTCGGCGGCATCACCCGCGAGTACCAGGTCCGTCTCGATCCGGACAAACTTGTCTCCTATGGCCTGACGATCGCGCAGGTCGAACAGCAGCTCTCCAGCAACAACGTCAACGCCGGCGGCAGCTTCATCGAAGAGGGGCAGCAGGCGATCAATGTCCGTGCCGTCGGCCTGTTCACCAGCGTCGACGACATCGCAAACACGCTGATCAAGACCCAGAAAGGAACTGCGCTCCGCGTCCGCGACATAGCAACGGTCGTGCAGGGGGCCAAGATTCGCCTCGGCCAGATCGGCAAGGCCGTCCGCCGCAGCGATGGTGTCGTGGTCGATGATGGGGACGTCGTGGAGGGCGTCGCGCTCCTGCAAAAAGGGGCGAACTCCGACGAGGTGCTGGAAAGAATTCATGCCAAGGTGAAGGAGTTGAACGGCACGCCAGCGCAGCCTGCCGTGCCGGGTGGTCTGTTCCACCGCAGTAGACCCGCCAAGCCCGCTGTGCAGGGCCTGCTCCCTCCAGGCGTAAAGGTCGTTCCCTTTCTCGACCGCGACGACCTCGTACACCTCACCACGCACACCGTCCTGCACAACCTGACGGAAGGAATCATCCTCGTGATGATCATCCTCTTCTTGTTCCTGGGTAATGTGCGCGGCGCGTTAATTGTCGCGCTCACGATTCCCTTCTCGCTGCTCTTCGCTTCGATCTGCCTTGACCTGCGGCACATCCCCGCCAATCTTCTCTCGCTTGGTGCGCTGGACTTCGGCATGGTCGTGGACGGTGCCGTGGTGATGATCGAGAACATCGTTCGTCACATGAACCGCAAGCACGATGAGCCTCGCACCACCATCGACATTGTGCGTGAGGCCGCGCATGAGGTTCAGCGGCCAGTCTTCTATGCCATCGGCATCATCGTCACCGCCTATCTGCCCATCTTTACGCTGCAGCAGGTGGAAGGTCGCCTCTTTCGGCCGATGGCCTGGACTGTGGCGTTTGCGCTGCTCGGCGCGCTGATCTTCTCGATGTTCCTTGCGCCGGTGCTCTCCAGCTTTCTCTTCAAGAACGGCGCGAAGGAGTGGCATAACCCGGTCATGAACTTCCTGACCAAGTACTATCGGCGGGCCGCATTGTGGGCCGTCGAATCGCGCTGGATCGTGGTCGGTGCCACGCTTGCCGGGCTGCTGCTCGCGGTATTCCTCGCGGAAGGCGGCGCGATCGGATCGGAGTTCCTGCCGCATCTGGATGAGGGTGCGGTCTGGGTGCGCGGCACGCTCGCACCCAGTACAGGACCCACGGAAGGGGTGCGCGTCATGGCAGCCGCCCGGCCGGTGCTTGCGAACTTTCCCGAGGTAAAGCAGGTCGTCAGCCAGGTGGGCCGCCCCGACGACGGAGTCGACACGACCGGATTTTTCGACACCGAATACTTTGTCGACCTAAAGGAGAAGAAGTACTGGCGGCCAGTCTTCAAGCAGAACAAGGAAGAGTTGATCGCCGCCATGGACCGCGAACTCGAAAAGATGCCGGGAGTTCTATGGAACTTTTCGCAGCCGATCTCCGACAACATGGAAGAGGCGGTCAGCGGCGTCAAGGGGGAGCTCGCGGTAAAGATCTATGGCGACGACCTGAAGCAGCTTGAAAAGACCGGCGACGAGATCGTCGGCGTCATGAGCAAGATCCAAGGCGTGCAGGACCTCGGGCTGTTTCGCGTGATCGGCCAGCCAAACCTGAACTTCATCGTCGATCGCGCCGCCGCGGCCCGCTACGGCATCAACGTCTCCGACATCCAGGACGCTATCCAGACCGCCGTCGGCGGCAATGCCGTCACTCAGGTACTGGACGGCGAAGCGCGTTACGATGTGACGCTGCGTTATGTGCAGCAGTACAGAAACAGTGCGGAAGCGATCGAGAACATACGCCTGACCTCGCCCTCAGGGGAGCGGGTTTCACTGGCCCAACTCACCAAGCCGGTCGTGGTCGATGGCGCGTCTGAAATCTATCGAGAAGGCAACTCGCGCTACGTCGCCATCAAGTACAGTGTGCGCGGGCGCGACCTCGGCGGTGCCGTTGAAGAAGCGATCAACAAGGTCACCGAGCAGGTAAAACTGCCGCCCGGCTACACGTTGGACTGGGCCGGTGAATACGCCAGCCAGAAGAGGTCCGCCAGACGCCTTGCCATCGTCGTCCCCATCACCATCCTGCTGATCTTCTTCATCCTCTACATGATGTTCGGATCACTCAAGTGGTCGATGCTCATCATGGCGAACGTCGTCATCGCGCCCATCGGCGGGACGCTTGCTTTATTGGTGACGCACACCAACTTCAGCGTTTCATCCGGTGTCGGCTTTCTCGCGCTCTTCGGCGTGTCCGTCCAGACCGGCGTCATCATGCTCGAATACATCAACCAGATGCGCGTGCGCGGCCACTCCATAGAAGACTCTGCAGTCGACGGTGCCGTGCTCCGTCTCCGTCCCATTATGATGACCATGCTGGTGGCCACGCTTGGTCTGCTGCCCGCCGCGACCTCGCACGGCATCGGCTCCGACTCGCAGCGTCCCTTCGCGGTCGTGATCGTCGGCGGCCTGATCTCCGACCTCATCATCAGCCTCTTCCTTCTGCCGACGCTCTATGTCTGGGTAGCCGGGCCGAACGATGTGCTTCCCGCGCCTGAGGGCGAGTTCGACTAGCTACCTCCCTGCTTTGTCTGTCCAGCGAAAGCATCATCGAATCACATTGACGACTCATTTAGTCCGAAATACACTTAGCCTGAGAGCGAAGCACATCCACAGGCTGCGATCTAAGCGCTCCAAGGACGAAAAGTCATTATGCTGCAAGCATTTATCATCACCCTCCGGGAAGGGGTAGAAGCTTCCTTGATCGTCGGCATCATCTTTGCTTACCTCAGCAAAGTCGGGCGTCCGGAGTTGAAGCGGACCGTGTTCTGGGCGCTAGGGGCTGCCGTTGCCGCGTCCGTCGGCGTCGCCGCGATCATTGCGCGCACCCAGTTCAACTCCGACATCTTCGAGGGTTGGGTGATGCTCGCCGCCGCCCTCTTCGTCGTCAGCATGATCTGGTTCATGCATAAGACGGCGCGAGGCATGAAGGGCGAAATCGAGACCCGCATCGCAAGTCTGACCGGCGGAGAAAAAGGTGTCTCCAGCCTAGGGCTCTTTTTCTTCGTCTTCCTGCTCGTGCTGCGCGAAGGGGTCGAGACCGTTCTCATCCTCTCCGCCGTCTCGCTTAACTCGACCGAGATCATGAGCTTCACTGGGACCGTGCTTGGCATCGCCGTAGCTGTTGTCTTCGGGGTGCTCTTCATTCGCGGCAGCGTCAAGATCAATTTGCAGCGCTTCTTCCGCGTCACCACAGTCATTCTTTACTTCGTGACGTTTCAACTGCTTGTAAGCGGTCTGCATGAGCTTTCGGAAAATGGCGTTCTGCCCTCAAGCGCCGCGGAGATGCGGCTGATTGGCCCTATCGTGCGCAATGACCTCTTCTTCTTCGTCACCATGCTCGCTCTCGCTGGCCTGATGATGCTTATGGAGTACAAACGACGCGCGCCCGCAGTGCTGGACGCCAACGCCACGCCCGCCGAGAAACGCAAAGCCGCATGGACGCAACGGCGCGAGAAGATGTGGGTGACTGCTGTCGTCAGCGCCAGCTTCCTCTTCATCTTCCTGTCGACCGCCGAATTCATCTATGCGGAAAGCTCCACCTCCCTCAGCGCGGCCGCACCGGTCACGCTGGTTGGGCAGCAGGTGACCGTGCCTGCCTCCGAAGTGAACGACGACAAGCTGCACCGGTACGGCGTTCGTGTCGACGACGGAGATGGCGGTGTTCGTGAAGTTCGCTTCCTGCTGTTCAAGAAGCCCGACGGCAACATCGTCTCCGTTGCGGACGCTTGCCAGATCTGCGGCCCGGTCGGCTTCTACATTGGCAGCCAGGGCATCACGTGCAAGATGTGCGCCTCACCCCTGAACGCGGCCTCGATGGGCCAGCCTGGCGGCTGCAACCCGGTTCCGCTCAAGTCGACCAACAGCGGCGGAATGATCACGATCGCGGCAGCCGACCTCAAGGCGCTCATCCCCGTGTTCAAGAAGTAATGTTCTTCCGGCTCCTCTTCGAAAGCTTTCGGCGGCAGCGCCGGCGCAAACTGCTGGCCGGTGTCGCCATCCTGTTCGGCACCACCGCAGTCACCGCGATGCTGGCCGTTGCGACGACCATTGGCGACCGCATCCACCGCGAACTGGCGGTGTACGGCGCAAACATCGTCGTCTATCCGCAGGCCGATCTGCTCAATGTGAAAGTTGGCGGCGTGAACCTGCAGCCCGCCACCGATGGCGCGTATCTGCACGAAAGCGACCTTGCCAAACTGCGCGGAATCTTCTGGGCCAACAACATCACCGGCGTCAGTCCGGAATTATCCATCACCCTCCACGAAACTCCAATGGGGCGTCATGCTGAGCGCAGCGAACAATCTGCCTTTGTAACCAATCATCCTCAATCAGCGCCCACAAACGACATACCCGCGATAGGTCTCTGGTTCAACCATCGCTTCGCCACCCCTGGCGGACTCACCGAAGACAAGGGCATCACAACCGGCGCGCCAACGCTCCATCCTTGGTGGAAGTTAGACGGAGCATGGCCAAGCTCCGAAGATCAAGTGGTTTTGGGAAGCGCCCTGGCCTCAAGGCTGGATCTTCACAAAGGCGACGTTCTTGCGGCAGAGATGCCCGATGCGTTTGAAGAATCCGCCGCAAACCAGATACGGACGGTGACTCGACATCGAGTGCATCAGCTCACAATATCTGGCCTTGTTTCGACCGGCGATGCCACAGAGAACAGCGCGCTTCTGCCCCTCGCAACGGCGCAGTTGCTGAACAACACACCCGATGCCGTCTCCCGCGTTGAGATATCCGCCCGCACCAAGCCCGAAGATGCCTTCGCCCGCTCCGACCCCGACAAACTCAGCGGCAAGAAGCATGATCTCTGGTACTGCAGCCCCTACGCCAACTCCATTGCCTACCAGATCCGCGAAGCCATTCCGGGTGCCCACGCCGAGCAGGTCCGGCGCGTCGAGCAGAGCGAGGGTAACGTCCTCTCCCGCATCAGCGGCCTGATGTGGCTCATCAGCGCGGCCGCGCTGCTCGCCGCCAGCTTTGCCGTTTCCGCGGCGATGGCCACGACCATCCTTGAACGCCGCGGTGAGATCGGCCTGATGCGCTCGCTCGGAGCGAGCCGGCGCACCATCGCACTGCTCTTCTACTCGGAGACCGGCGTCCTGGCCGTCCTCTCTGGCTCGGCCGGGTATCTGCTCGGCTCCAGCCTCGCCGCGTGGCTTGGGGCGCACATCTTTGCGTCGGATGCCCCTTCTTCCACAGTTGTGGCAAGTCTCGCGGCGGTCCTCAATCCCGTACTCCTGCCGATCGTCGTCGGGCTCGCGCTGCTTGTCGCAATCGTCGGCAGCACGCCCTCCATCCGCAATGCCCTTGCAATGGATCCGTCTTCGATACTGCGGGCTGACGCATGATCCCAAAGCTGACCATGACCCGCATCCTTCGCCGATCGCTGGTGCATCGGCGCGCGCGCAGCGTAGCCGCTCTGGTTGCGCTCACCGTCTCGGCAGGCGTCGCCACTGCGCTCTTCACGCTTTACGCCAATCTTGACGCCAAGCTGCACCACGAGTTTCGCAGCTTTGGTGCCAACGTCGTTATCACTCCAGCCCAGGGCGCATCTCTCCCGCCCGACGCACTCGATCAAGTAAAGCAAGTCGCTGGCAACGATGCGCTGGCGGCAGAGTTCAGCTATGCGGTGGCCACCACTGATCGTGGCAAGCCGGTCGTGATTGCTGGGAGCGACCTCGATGCCGTGAGGAAGCTGGATGCCTGGTGGTCGGTCGATGCCTGGCCCGGTGCCTCTGATACGAACGCCGCCCTGATCGGCCAGCGCGCCGCAAACTTCATCGCCGATGAGCATGATGTCAGGCTCGCCTTCAACGGCCACACCGCCGTGCTTCACGGTGCAGGCCGCCTGAAGACTGGCGGCGAAGAAGACAGCCGTATCTACATGCCGATGCCTGCATTCGCGGCACTGACCGCAGGCAGCGCACCCACAACCGTGATCGAAGTTCAGGTTCCCGGCGGCGCAGCCAATGTCGAGGCCGCCATCAAACGCCTCACCGCCGCGTATCCTGCGCTGCACGTCCAACCGGTGCGTCAGCTGGTCGAAGGCGAGACGCGCATCGTCGACCGCACACGTTCGCTGATGTACGCCGCAGTCCTGCTGATCGCGCTGACGGTCAGCGTCTCGGTGCTGGCGACGCTCTCAGCGAGCGTCTTCGAGCGCCGCCGCGACTTTGCCCTGATGATGGCGCTCGGCGGCTCGCAGCTTCAACTGCTCTCGATCTTTCTCTTCGAGTCCCTCCTGCTGGCACTCACCGGTGCAGCAGCCGGATTCATCGTCGGCTCAGGCCTTGCCTGGATCATCAGCGAAGTGAACTTCCGAACGGCCACCTTGCCACGCGTCCAGGTGCTTCCACTTGTCTTACTCTTGAACATGGCGATCGCAGTTCTGGCTGCCTTACTGCCGGCCAGAAGACTGCGCCAGTTGCAGCCCGCCGCGCTGCTGAAAGGTGAATGAGGGAGATCCGCTTGAACGAAGAACGGCCTCGTGCCACCGGTCCCGGTCCGGTCATCGAATTGAAAGCCGTGACGCGCGAGTACTGCGGGCATAGCATTCCCGTCCGTGCGCTCGATGATGCGACCTTCAACATCAACTCGGGCGAGTGGGTGGCCATCACCGGGCCATCCGGCTCCGGCAAGAGCACCCTCGTGAACCTGCTCGGCTGCCTCGATCGGCCCACCTCTGGCGACCTGAAGATCGATGGGGTCAACGTCGCGTCGATGTCAGCCGGCGAGCTTGACCGCTTCCGCGCCGACAAGATCGGCTTCATCTTTCAGCAGTTCCATCTCATTCCTTACCTTTCTGCCATCGAAAACGTCATGCTAGCGCAGTACTTCCACTCCATGACGGATGAACACGAGGCCCGCGTTGCGCTCGAGAAGGTGGGCCTCGGCTCGCGCATTAGCCACCTGCCCAGCGAACTCTCCGGCGGCGAGCAGCAGCGCGTCTGCATCGCGCGCGCCCTCATCAACAATCCACCCATTTTGTTGGCCGACGAGCCGACCGGAAATCTCGACGCCGCCAACCAGCAGGTTGTGGCTGCCCTGCTCAGTGAACTGCACCGCTTCGGTCACACCATCGTGATGGTCACGCACGATCCTGAGATGGCGGCCCTCGCTCAGCGCAAGATCGCGCTCAGCCACGGCAAGGTGTTCTGCCATCCAGTCGGCTCACGCATCGTGCGGCTCAGCGACGCCAGCGGCTCGCGCAGCATCATCCCCACTTGAGCTTGGAGCGGAGCACGTTGAACAGTCCGTTCGGGCGGATACGGATCAGACGGACGCTGTACTCAGAGCGGCGGCAGCTGATGTAGTCTCCTCGGTTGATCTCCACTGCCTCCTGCCCGTCGACCGTCAACACGATCTGGCTGGGCACGCCCTCGATCTTGACGGTGATGGTCGATTCTCCTGGAACCACGATCGGCCGGATCGTCAGCAGGTGCGGACAGATCGGCGTCACTACCATTGCATTCACGTTCGGCATCACGATCGGTCCGTTCGCTGCAAGCGAATATGCGGTTGAACCCGTGGGCGTGGAGACGATCACGCCGTCCGCCCGGAACGTCGCCACGAACTGATTATCCAGAGCAATCGTAAAGTCAGCCATGCGGGCGATGGCGCCTTTTGCAAGCACGACATCGTTCAGCGCGTCCCAGGTCTGGCAGAGCTGCTCGTCGCGAAACAACTCGATTCGCATCATGCTGCGAAGCTCGATACCCGCGCAGTCGGTGCACCACGCATCCAGTACGGGATACATCTCAGAGAGCGGAATCTCGGTAAGGAAACCGAGCGAGCCGAGATTGACGCTGAGGATCGGCACCTCGCTCCGCGCAAAGGAGCGGGCCGCCGAGAGCAGCGTGCCGTCGCCCCCAAGTACGATCACCAGGTCCGGCTTGTGCTCCGGCATGTCCTCGCGCTCGATCGGGTCTGCGGCATCGATGTAGTAAGCGCTCTCCGGATCGACCAGATACTGGTATCCGCGATGCGACAACCAGGTCGTCAGTTCGGGCAGGATCGTCCGAAGCTCCGGCTTCTGCGGCTTGGAGATGATTGCGGCCAGTGGCATTTGATTTTAGTGTAACGGCTACCGCGTGGCTCAGCCGAAGATCACCTCTACCGCCACTGCGAAAGCCAGGAACCAAATTCTGCGTAGAGCAGGTATTCGTGGTTGCCTTCCATGCCGCGGATTGGAGAGTCGATCAGGTCGACCATTCCGCCGCCACATTCCCGAACGCATGCAAGCACGCGATCAGTCGCCAGCTGCCGTGCTGCCGGGTCGCGCACAATGCCGCCTTTTCCGACGTTCTCGCGACCTGCCTCAAACTGCGGCTTCACGAGCACCACTGCCCTTCCTTGCCATCTGGAGCCAGGCGTCGCCAGAGCGGCCAGCACCGCTGGCAGCACCAGCGTGGCCGAGATGAACGATACGTCCATGGCAAGAAAGGCCGGTGTCTCCTGCTGGTCCGCGGCCACCAGTTCACCGGCGGAGAGCAGTCTCGCATTTGTCCGCTCCCGAAGAAGGACACGTTCGTCCCGCCTGAATTTTTCTGCAATCTGTCCGTAGCCGGTGTCCACCGCAAGCACGCTGCGCGCCCCATGTTGCAGCATGCAGTCCGTGAATCCTCCGGTCGAAGCGCCGATGTCAAGGCACGCCGTTCCGGCGATGTCGATCGACCAGTGGGTCAGAGCTCTCTCCAGCTTCAGACCACCCCGGCTCACGTAGCGCAGGTCCTCGCCGAGCATTCTGATTGCAGCACTTGGCGCGACGGATGTGCCAGGCTTGTCCACTCGTTGGCCGTCTACAAGCACGCGACCCGCGAGGATCAATGCCTGAGCGCGTTCCCGCGATGCGACATGGCCCTGTTCGACCAGCAGCTTATCGATGCGAACTTTCGCTGCGGCTTTCTCAATCGGCAAATCACACGTCTCCGTCTCATCCAGCATACGGTCTCGCACCGCGGCTGATTCAACTCTTTGCCGTCGGCGGACGCTGTCAGCCTCAACTCCTGCTTCGAACAGATTGCGTACAAGCAAGCTCGTGTAACGAAATCTTCTAGCGCGTCACTCCTTCTGTACTCATCCGCTTCCAGCGGATGGTTTCTGCTTTCTCTCCACACATCTTCAGTTACAGTTAGGGAGAAGAATTGCCTGTCGGCCATCTGATTCAGGCGAACACGACAATGGAACCTGTACCACTTTTGTTCAGCGACACTGCAATCTGCAATAAGTATGGGTGCGTTCTATGTATAGAGACACGGGTTTGTTGAACACCCCGCAATCATCAATGGATGGAGATTTACATCTTCTTTCGCTGGTGCAGCGGGGCGACGAACAGGCGATGGCCTCGTTGTTCGATCGCTACTCAAAGGTCGTTTACTCTGTCGCGTTGCGGGTGCTTCGTGATACAGCGGCCGCAGAGGATGTTCTTCAGGAAATCTTTATGCAGATCTGGCGCAATCCGGACGGTTTCATCGCAACCCGAGGCAGCCTGGGCGGCTGGCTCGCAGTGGTCGCGCGAAACCGCTCCATCGATGCGCTGCGGCGCAAACGTCCGATGGATTCCGTGGAAGATGTGGCCCTCGCTTCACCCTGCAACCTCGGCGATGAGGCCGAGCGCAACATCATGATGGAACGGGCGAGACTGGTGATACATAAGTTGCCGTCCGAACAGAGAAAGACGCTGGAGATGGCGTTTTTTGATGGATTGACCCACTCTGAGATCGCCGAGATGACAGGAGATCCTCTCGGCACAGTGAAGACAAGAATACGCAGCGCGCTGTTGACGTTGAGAAAGGCCTTTCAATCATGACCGCAAACCAACATATCGATCAGGATGAATTGGCGCTCTACGCAATGCAGTTCTTGTCGGAGAAGCAAGCCGGAGAAGTCCGGCAGCATCTCGAAGTATGTCCTGGATGCAGCGAAGCGGTCGCTCTGATTCGTGGAGACCTGGCCGTATTGGCACTTACTGCGGACATGCATGCACCGCCGCCGTCGGCGCGGCACCGCTTGTTGACTCAGGTCGCGCGAGAGCGGAAAGTGGTTCAGATCGACAAGACCTCAAGCTCTTTTCACGAAGATGCCGGAAGTCCTCTGAGCACACGTCTGCTGATTGACGATTCAGAGGTTCAGCAGGTCACGACAGTGTCGAAGATCCTGCCGTGGGTCAGTTGGGTTGGCTGGGCAGTAGCTGCCGGTGTTACGGTGACGGCGGTCGATCTTTCTCGCGAGCGTGATGCGCTCCGTGCTGATGTCGCGCGGCAGGCAGGTGCCATCGCTTCTCTCTCAGTGGATGCTGAGAAAGGCCGAGCTCTGGTCAGCGCCCTGACTGATACTAGTGCGATGCGAGTCACACTGACTCAGACCCCGGCCAAAGCGCCGCCGCCGCAAGGCCGCGCCTCCTACATTCCGGAGAAGGGATCGCTGGTTTTCACCGCGAGCAATCTCGAGCCGCTCCAGCCGTATAAGACCTACGAGTTGTGGCTGATCCCGGCCGACGGCCACGATCCTATCCCTGCGGGAACCTTCCAGCCTGATGCTCGCGGCAACGCCAGTCTGATCATGCCCGATATTCCCAAGGGTGTCATCGCGAAAGCCTTCGGCATCACCATCGAGGATGAAGGCGGATCGAAACAGCCAACTCTGCCTATAGTCTTGGCAGGGGCTTGAAGAACTTCCATCCGGTTCTGCGTGTAACTCAAAGAAGCCATCCAGCCTGTGCTGGATGGCTTCTTTGAGTTCCGCCTGAAGCAGCGATTTACGGCTGAGTGACCCTGACCTGAACTCCATAGCCCTGAAGCGGAATAGTCGCTTCGATCGCATTGGTATCGGTACGAATCACAGTCATCGTAGATGAGGTGGTGGAGGTGACGTAGACCTTGCCCGTAGGTGTGCCGGTGGTTACGGCAACAAAGGTAGGACTGGTTGTCGCAGGCACTGGGATCGTGGCCGTCACGGCGTTCGTCTTCAGGTTGATGACGGAGACGGTGCTATCGCCCTGGTTGATAACGTATGCCTGCGTACCGTCCTGCAGCACACCCACCATCAACGGGTTCTTGCCAACGGGGATATTGGCGACGAGCGAGCCAAATCCGACGGCGTCGATTGGGTTGTTCGGATTGCAGTTGGGGTTCGTCGGCAGCGAACCAGCCGAGCACAACGGAATGCTGAAGATACTGACACTTCCATTGCTCGTTCCATCGCCTTCGTTCGCTACGACCACCTCAGAGAGGGTCGGCGCAAAGTCTGCCCAGATGGGCGCCACTGCTGCTGGGTCCTGAATGGTTCCGTTGGTCACACCCGGATCGAGTTGATTGTTCTGTGCGTCGATCACGCTGATCGTGTTCGACCCCTTGTTCATGATGAACGCGCGCCGCGCGTCTGCCGTCATCACGCCATATACGGGATTGATGCCGACCGGGATGGACGGATTCGACGGTGTGTTCGTCGCGGTCTCGATCGCCGTGGCAGTGCCCTGGCCGCCTTCGGGGGCGCTCGGACTGAGGACGTAGACTCGGGGGGCCGAGGCCACCCCGGCGATGTAGACAGGGGAAGGTCCGACCGGGGAAAGCTCCTGCTGCAATGTCAGAGGGCTGCCGCTCAGCGCGGCCACTGAGCTTCGCGCCGGCTGCGTCACGTACGTGTTTGTGCCCTGCGGGAAGATACTGGTCGGCAAGGTGGCATTCGGCAACAGCGTAGTCTGCTGCACCGCGCTCGATAGTAGTCCAGCCGAGATGCCAAAGCTGTTCAGAGTGCCATCGCCATTCAACGTGTAGCCGGTTCCACCGCCGCTGCCCAGAATCAGGTACTGCGGCCTCACACCAATACCCGCCGTAATCAATACAGTGTCACCGGAGAAGTCAACGAACGTGACCAAGCCGCCGAGCGTTCCCGGACCGCCCAAGTTCGGATCGGAGATTGCCACAGCGTATTTTTGCGGCTGACCGGCCGGACCAACCGGATTGATCGCGGAGATGACTGGCCGGTAGCTTCCATTGCAGCCTGTAAGCGCTACCAGCGCGGCGGCCAATAAGGCCTTCGTCGGTACCCGGCGGTGTCGCTTCAAGTCGTCTCGCGGAACCTGCGTCGACCGGTCTCCTGCTACTACTTGCATACTTGCTAAGTGCAAAACTGCTCCCACGGTGCGGCTGGTGTTGGCTATGCTCAAGCCATGATTGTAAATCAAGCGTTCGGCCGGGTCGCCACGCCTCCTTGGATTGCAAACGAGGATTGGCTGTCATGAAGGACATCCGCCAGAACACCTTCAGCCGTACCAATGTGCCTCCACGGCGTGTTGCACCCTGGCCGAAGGCGATTCCTGAATCGCGAGACCGTCTGCAGAGCGACCTGCTCACCGGCGCTCTCGCGACGCTCCTGACTGCGAAAGCCGCAATCGAACTCCTCGGCATCTTCCGTGCCGCGCCTCTTCCGCGCTGGTTCCTGCTGAGTTGTTGCGCGAGCCTTGGCTTCGCCCTGGTGGTGTGGCTGCTTCGGGCGGCGACCGGACCGGCGGCCGCAATGGGCGGCCTTGTCTGCGTGCATGTCCTTCTTCGCCAGCAACTCGGTCTCAAATGGACGGACACAGCCATGCCTGCGCTGCTGGCGCTCTTCCTGCTTACCTACGCCGCAACAAAGTTCGGCCGACGCCGCAAAGAGGCGATGGGTACCGCCGAGGAACGCCATGGCCGGCGTGCCTCGCAGGTGCTCGCCAATCTTGGAGTAGCAGGCCTCTTCGCTGCCGGAGGTACACCCGGATCACCCGCTGCTGCGGCGATGTTTGCCGCCTGCATCGCGGCGCTCGCGGAAGCGACCGCAGATACCGTCTCCTCCGAAGTTGGCCAGGCGCTTGCCCGCTCAAAGTCGGGAAGAACGCTGCTCATCACCACGGGTAAAACGGTGCCGCCGGGTACCGACGGCGGGATAAGCGTCGCTGGGACCGCGTCGGGCCTGCTGGCTGCGGCGGTCATTGTCATGCTGAGCTCAGTCGTTCGAGAACCACGGTTGGCGCTGGCTGTCTTTGGAGCCGCTGGGGGCGGCCTCCTCTTCGATAGTCTGCTCGGGGCGACAGTGGAACGTCGCGGCTTGATCGGCAACGACGTTGTCAACTTGTCGTCAACCATCTTCGCAGCAGCTGTTGGCTTCGCCGCCGCTCTGGCTTTACCTGCTCTACGCTAGTCGCCCCTGCCCTGAAGCCAGTCCATCTGAAGATTCAGGCGCAACAGGGTATAGCTCAACATCTCGTGCATATAGCGCTGCGCCTTCTCGAGGTTGCTTATGCGCCCGACGCTCGGCCGCGGAGAGGTATAGACATCGAGGCCGGCGTTCCGGCACAACTCCCGGATGCGGAACAGGTGGGTCGCATCCGAAACCACCACAATATGACGCATATCGTTCGCCCGCGCAATCGCGGCCAACCGGTCGACCTGCTGCTCTGTATTGGTGGAGCGCGTCTCCGCGATGATCTTGCCGTAGGGCACGCCATTAGCCAGCAGGTAGTCTCTGCCGACACCGCCCTCGGTCGTGCCAGACTCCTTGTCTCCGCCGCCTCCCAGCGTAATCACGATGGGCGCAATCTGGCGTTTGTACAAGGCGACCGCATGGTCGAGTCGCGCGTGAAGCACGGGGGATGGATGTCCGGAGTACTCTGCCGCCCCAAATACGGCGATTGCATCGGCTGTCTGTGCTTGATCTTCCTGCGCGACCCGGTCGATCTCCGTATAAACCCAGATGAACCAACCCAGCACAACCAGCAGTGCAAGACCAACCACCCTGCGAACGAAATTGCCGACGCGGGATGAAGAGCCGCGGCTTCTTTGTGGCGGAGAAGTCATGCTGAAGTGCGACCAGTATATAGGCGAGCCCGATTGCGCTCATGCTACAGACGCCTGCGGAAAGAGCGCTTCTGTTCTTGAAGTCAGATCTCTCCGCGCACTACCGCTGCAACGTCAGCGCGATCTCATGCGTAGCAATCGCGCCCTCGCGAACGATCATCCACGAGTTACCGCCGCCGGACAGATCGACGATCGTAGTCGCGGTGGAACGGGCCGTAGGACCACCATCCACAATGAGTGGAATCTGGTTCCCAAGCTGGGTCAACACGCAATTTGCGTAAGTACATTCCGCATGGCCGCTGAGGTTTGCCGAGGTGGCGGTTATTGGCAGGCCCAGCTTCGCGACCACAGCACGAGAGATAGCGGCCTCCGGTACCCGCAAAGCAACGTTTCCGGTATTTGCCGTCACCCGCAGCGGCAGCTTCGAGCCTGCTTTTACGATGATCGTCAGCGGCCCGGGCCAGAACTTTTCCGCTAGCCGGTCGAATGCCGTATCGATATCCCGCGCCAACTCATACGCCTGTGCGACCTCGGAGATCAGCAGGGACAGCGGTTTATGCCTGGCGCGTGTCTTTATCTCGTAAATTCGGTCTACCGCCCGCAGATTCACCGGGTCGACGGCCAGCCCGTAGAACGTGTCTGTGGGCAAGGCAACAACCTGGCCCGAATTTAGATTGTCGACAACGATACTGACGAGCGCCGGTTCCGGTTCATCAGGATGAATACGAAGGATCTCGGCCGTCAAGTCAGCTCCTTAGGAGATTGGCGGGCTCTGCCTCGTGCCGCCCGAACAGTATTCCAATTTTGCACCTTAGCATAACTCCGTCAACGTCCCCAAGCCGACTCTCCTTCGCGATGTTCGTACTGGTGCCGACGAGTAAGATTTCGGGATGAGCTACAGCAGGACCGCGGATGTGATCACCAGCCGCACGAACCCACGCGTGAAGCAGCTTCGCGCGGCCTTCAAGGCTCAGGCGCGGTTAAGCGCAGGCCTCGTTGCAATCGAAGGCGACAACCTTGTGAAGGAGGCCTTACGCAGCGGGATTGCACTTGAAACCGTCTTCGTCTCTGACGATCGGTCGCTGCCATCGTTCCTACCTTCCCATGTCGAAGTCCTGCAGCTTAGCGGCGAGGTCTTCGCGAGCGTGGTGGAGACGCGATCGCCCCAAGGATTAGCCGCCCTGATCGTGCCGCGGGTACATCCGCTTGAGGCCGTGATCGCTGGAACGGCGCTCGTGCTGGTCGCGGCGGGACTGCAGGACCCGGGCAATCTTGGCACCCTCATCCGGTCTGCCGAGGCCTTTGGCGCTACGGGTGTGCTTACGACTGAGGGCACGGTCAGTCCATGGAATGGCAAGGCCCTCCGGGCCTCAGCCGGAAGCGTCTTTCGCGTGCCGGTGGTCAGCGCGACCCACGCCGATCTCCTTATGATGAAGAAGCGCGGGGTCAGCATCATCGCCGCCATCCCGGAAGGCTCGCGTTCGGTCGCGCTCCAGAATGCGTCGCTCTCCGGTCCTTTGGCGATTCTGATCGGCAACGAAGGCAGCGGGCTAGGTGACGATCTGCTGCGCCTTGCTGACCTTCGGGTGACGATCTCCTGCCCCGGCAGCGTTGAAAGCCTTAACGCGGCCGTAGCAGGCTCGCTGTTCCTGTACGAAGCTGCCCGGCAGCGGGCCGCGGCTGGGAGCAATCGATGAGTCTGTTCGATACATCACCGCTCGCCGCGCCATCCAGTTCCCGCGCCGGTACTCCGCTCGCGGAGCGCATGCGGCCTCGAACGCTCGACGAGTTTACCGGCCAGGAGCACCTCCTGGGCGATGGCAAGCCGCTTCGGCTTGCGATCGAGCAGGACGACGCCACATCCATGATCTTCTGGGGTCCGCCGGGGACAGGCAAGACCACGCTCGCCAAGATCATTGCGCAACGCACCGAGGCCAGCTTCATCGAGTTCTCTGCCGTGCTGAGCGGCATTCGAGAGATCAAGCAGGTCATGATTGAAGCCGAAAAGGCTGTGCAGTTCGGCTCGCGCACCATCCTGTTTGTCGACGAGATCCATCGCTTCAACAAGGCCCAGCAGGACGCCTTCCTGCCCTACGTGGAACGCGGCACCATCCGCCTGATCGGAGCGACCACAGAGAACCCATCCTTCGAGATCAACGCCGCACTCCTCTCTCGCTGTCGCGTATACACCCTTGTGGGCCTGTCTGAGCGGCAGGTGGTGGATCTTCTTACCCGCGCCCTCACGGATACGGACCGCGGGCTCGGCGCCTTGGGGTTAACAGTGGACGACGAAGCTCTTTCCACCATTGCCGCACACACCAGCGGCGACGCGCGCAGTGCGCTCAACTCGCTGGATGTCGCCGCAAAGCTGGCAAAGGGCCGGGGCGACACAGTGCTTAGCAAAGCGCTTGTCTCGGAAGCCATGCAGCGCCGCGTCCTGCTCTACGACAAACAGGGCGAGCAGCACTACGACATCATCTCCGCGCTACATAAGAGCGTCCGCAACTCCGACCCGGACGCCGCACTGTATTGGCTCGCGCGCATGTTGGAGGCAGGCGAAGACCCGATGTACTGCGCTCGTCGTATCGTGCGCATGGCAGTCGAAGATGTTGGCCTCGCCGCTCCCGAGGCGCTGAACCTCTGCCTCTCCGCGCGCGAGGCCGTCCATTTTCTTGGTATGCCCGAAGGCAACCTTGCGCTCGCCCAGGCCGTCGTCTATCTTGCCCTCGCGCCGAAGTCGAACGCACTCTATACCGCCTACAGTGCCGTGCTGGCGGACATAGACCAAACCGTCGCCGAACCTGTTCCGCTGCATCTTCGCAACGCGCCAACTGGACTGATGAAGTCCCTCGACTATGGCAGGGACTATCAGTACGCTCACGACGTTAGGGGCCGTGTCGCCGACATGGTTTGCCTTCCGCCAAACCTTGCACACAAGCAGTACTACCTGCCGACGAACGAAGGCCGGGAGCGCGCGTTCGCCCAGCGCATGGAAGAGATTGCCCGGATCAAAGCCGGGAAAGCTGACGATAAAGCGTGAAGGACTGTCTCGAACGCAGACATCAGCAGGAGCAACGCGGCCTTTCATCGGATTCGCACCCCGACGTTGGGAACCGCCATCAGGCAACAAAGAAAGTCAGCAAGTTTTGACGCTGCAGCAAGAAGTTCTTAGTTCGTTAGACAACATAACATTGCAGACGCTTTTCGCCCGGCGACGCACCCAACGCTTGCTTAGGTATACACATCTCAGGTTTCAGCCGGAAGCGCACGACAGCGACCGCACTCTCACTGCCATGCCTGAGGGCCTAAGACTTGAACACGACCGCACCCCCGCAGCTACCGCCGCAAACTTCTACACACGACCAGCCTGACGTTCTCTGCTTCAGCCATTTGCGCTGGCACTTTGTAACGCAGCGCCCCCAGCATCTGATGACGCGCTGTGCCCGGGAGCGCCGGGTGTTCTTCTGGGAAGAACCCGTCTGGGATGTTGACCAGAGCACAGAAGCACCCACGTTGGAGATCATTCAGACAGAGCCGCTGCTCTGGGTGCTGCGGCCCCACCTTCCGCGAACTGGTAATGCTGACAACATATTGAGAGAGCAGTTGCGTACGTTCATGGTGGAATTCAACATCGAACGGTACATTCGCTGGTACTACACGCCCATGATGCTCAGCTTCACCGAGGAGCTGCGCGGCGACGCAACGGTCTACGACTGCATGGATGAACTGAGCGGTTTCCTCGGTGCTCCTGCTGATTTAGTGACGCGGGAACGCGCCCTCCTCGACGCGGCCGACGTTGTTTTCACCGGGGGCAACAGCCTGTATGAGGCGAAGCGCAGGCATCACCCCAATGTACATCCGTTTCCAAGCTCCATTGACGTTGCACATTTCTCGAAGTCCGCGAAGACGGAGGAGGAGCCGGAGGACCATTCCGCAATTCCACATCCTCGGGCGGGATTTTACGGTGTGCTTGATGAACGAATGGATCTTGACCTGGTGCGGGAAGTTGCACGTTTGCGGCCGGAGATGCACTTCATTCTGCTCGGGCCGGTCGTGAAGATCGATCCAGAAACTCTGCCGCAGGCGAAGAACATTCACTACCTTGGTGCAAAGAAGTACGCAGAGCTGCCACGGTACCTTGCTGGCTGGGATGTCGCGCTGATGCCATTTGCGCTGAACGACTCCACTCGCTTTATCTCGCCTACGAAGACACCTGAGTACCTTGCCGCCGGCAAGCCTGTAGTCTCAACCCCTATTCACGATGTGGTGACCGCCTATGGAGCCGCCGGACTTGTCGCTATCGCGGCGAATGCGCGCAGCTTTGCCGAGGCCCTCGACCAGGCTCTGCTTCCGCAGCCGCAAGCCTGGCACACTGCCGTCAGCGCGAAGCTGGCGGACGGCTCCTGGGACAAGACCTGGGCATCGATGTGGAAGCAGATTGAGCGCGTGTACGCCGGCTCAGCCGAGTTGAAGCAGGATACTGTCGCAGCTTTCCGCTTCTCACCCGTACCCACCAAGACCCGATCAGCCCGCCTGGAGCGCTACGACTATCTCGTCGTCGGAGCGGGATTCGCGGGCGGTGTTCTGGCCGAGCGTCTGGCGAACGTCATGGGCAAGCGCGTCCTTGTCGTAGACAAGCGCGACCATATCGGCGGCAACACCTTTGACTATCTCGACGATGCCGGCATACTCGTGCACAAATACGGGCCGCACATCTTTCATACGAACAGCACGGAGGTCGTGCAGTATCTTTCGCGCTTCACCCAGTGGCGCGACTACGAACATCGCGTACTCGCCCGCGTAGACGGTAAACTCCTGCCTATTCCTATCAATCTGGACACGATCAACCGGATGTACGACCTTGATCTGGACGCCGCCGCGATGCAGACCTTCCTTGCGTCCCGCACAGAGCGTCCCGTGAACATTCGTACCTCAGAGGACATCTGTGTCAGCCGGGTCGGTCGCGAGCTTTACGAGAAGTTCTTCCGCAACTACACGCGGAAACAATGGGGCTTGGACCCCTCGGAGCTGGACGCCTCCGTAGCCGGCCGGATCCCAGTACGGTTCGACCGGGATGATCGCTACTTCACAGACACCTTTCAGGCGATGCCCCTGCATGGCTATACCAGCCTCTTTCAGAAGATGCTTGACTCGCCGAACATCACGGTCAGGACGGGTACGAACTACGCCGAGATCACGAAGAGCTATCCGGGCATACAGACGGTCTTCACCGGCCCAGTCGATGAGTTTTTCGACTACCGGTTTGGTCCTCTGCCTTACCGGTCGTTGGAATTCAAGCACCAGACCTTCGCGCAGGAGTGGTACCAGCCTGTTGCCGTTGTCAATTACCCCAATGAGCATGCATATACCCGGGTCACTGAGTTCAAGTACCTTACCGGGCAGGTGGCTCCGCAGACCAGCGTGGTCTTCGAATACCCCAAGGCTGAGGGCGATCCGTACTATCCGATTCCCCGAGCGGACAACGCAGCGCTCTACGCGAAATACAAGTCACTCGCAGACCGGGAATCCAAAGTTCACTTCGTGGGTCGCCTTGCGACGTATAAGTACTACAACATGGACCAGGTTGTTGCGCAGTCCCTCGTCGCCTTCAGGAAGATTCGCGATGCCGAACTCCCGAAGGTAGCGCCGGCGCTGCTCGAAGCGAAGAGTTCTGCCGCGACAGCTTCCTGATACGCCCACCGCGGTTCAGGAACCGCCGCAGATGGCGTCTTCGGGTCTCCTAGCACACTCGCATCAAGCTCCAAAGACGACAGCCCTAAGGCGACTCCGGCCGCTGTCCGCGTGAACGGGGCGTTCGCTTTTTCGAGACACCTCATCTGTTTGGGGTAACCCGGCTGAGTCTTACTAGTCGCCGCACTTTGAAGTAGCCAAAGATCGGGCCAGACGAAGCATAGATCATGTAATATCGTCAACGAAATCGTTGCTCCAAGACATACAGGCGCTTGTTGCCGTGTGTCGTGGAAGTCCACCAAGATGTGCGGCCGAGCTGTCGTACGGGGAAGGTAGTAAACCGAAACAATGGCAATCTCAAGCGCAGGCACCAATGTGAAGCTTTCCGCGGCTCCTGGTTCCACGAACTACAGTGCCATGGCCATGGTCACGACCTTATTTTTCTGCTGGGGTTTCTGCACGGTCATCAACGACACCGTGATTCCGCATCTACAGACGATCTTCGCACTCAGCTATCTTCAGGCGTCGTTGATCCAGCTGGCTTTTTTCAGCTCCTACTTTGTATTCGCCATGCCCGCCGGCAAGTTGATCGAATGGATCGGCTACCAGAAGAGCATGGTGGTCGGTCTGCTGACCATGGGAGCGGGAGCGCTGCTGTTTGTGCCCGCTGCCTCGGTTGCGACCTACGGCTTCTTTCTTGGCGCTGAGATCGTACTGGCTGCCGGAGTGACAATCCTGCAGGTCGCAGCTAACCCATACGTGACCATTCTCGGCCCCCCGGAGACCGCTTCGAGCCGCTTGAACCTGACCCAGGCCTTCAACACACTCGGGGATACAGTGGCCCCGTATGTCGGGGGAGCGTTGATTCTTGGCACCGCCCTGGTGGCTGATCCGAACCATCCGCTCACCGGCGATGCACTCGCAAACTTCCGCGTTCAACAGGCAGCAAACATCAAGCTGCCCTTTGTTGCGATCGCCGCTGTTGTCGTGGTGCTTGCGCTCGCTATTGCCCTTTACAGGTTCCCGCGCATCGAGACAACCCAGGACTATCGTCCCGGCAGTCTGGATATTCAGAACGACAGCATCTGGCATCATCCGCACCTGTACCTGGGAGCGATTGGCATCTTCGTTTATGTGGGCGCGGAGGTGTCGATCGGGAGCTTCCTGGTCAAGTACTTCAACGATCCGCTGATCGCCGGCCTGCCATTGGAGAAGGGCGCGAAGCTGGTTACGTTTTACTGGGCAGGCATGATGGTCGGCCGGTTCATTGGATCCGCGGTAATGCAGAAGGTTGCCGCCAACAAGATCCTGGCGTGGGCCGCCGTCGGTGCAAGTGTTCTCGTGTTGGCCTCACTGCTGGGCACAGGCTACTTCGCTCTGTGGACGATCCTGGCGGTCGGTTTGTTCAACTCGATCATGTTTCCGACCATCTTCACCTTGGGTGTCGCGGAACTCGGTCCCCTTACTGGCCGTGGTTCGGGCCTTCTCGTCCAGGCCATCGTCGGCGGCGCCCTCTTTCCGGTTGTGATGGGTGCCATGGCGGACAGGTTCGGCGTCCATCACTCCATGCTGCTACCGTTCCTCTGCTACCTGTTCATCATCTACTACGGCTGGAAGGGATATGAGATCAAGCCGGATGAGCCACAGGCGCACTTCGAGGTCGTACCGGAGTAACTGTCGAGTCGCCAGTAGAAGAAGGCCCGGAGGTCGCCTCGACTCCGGGCATTTTCTCGGTCATCGCCCGGAAAGTACCGGAACCGCGCTCTCCTCCACATTCCAACCCCGCAGCAAAATCGACGGCGTCTTCGCCTCTATGGCGGCGGGATAGCGGACACTCAACGTTCGGGTCTCGCCCGGCAGCACCGTCACATAATTCTCACTGAAGTACGCCGGCAGAATACGCTCCTTCCCCTTCGCCGTTACCAGCACCGCCTTGGTGGCGAGCGCCGCCGTGTCGCTGCTGTTCGTCAGCTTCAACTCAACGACGATCTCCTGGCCGTCGGTGCGCGAGGAAGCCGAGGCTGCCAGCTTCACGCGCCGGAGATCATTCAGCTTTCGGTATTCGCTATCGTCAGCCGCTAGCCAGTAGGTGTTGTCGGAGATGAGCTTCCCGCCTGCGTCCTTCATCTCCAATCGCACAAGCAAAACCTGTTCCTGCGCTAACAACGGCGCAAGCTCCAGCCGAAAGGCGGCCACGGTGCTGTTTACGCCAAGATTTACCTGCTGCTGACGCGTCAGCAGCACCTTGTTGCTCAAGGAATAAACGTTTGCGACCACGTTCATCGTCCCGCTGCCCGCGTTCGTCGTATTTACTGCCGCGACGGTGTAGTCGGACAGGTCGAGCTGCACATGGAGCGGCTCGCAGGCCTTCTTCACACCGTAAAAGGAACCGGGCGTGTCGTAATCAGAGTTGAAGATCTGCCACATGTTGCTCGGCCATGCAGGCTGTGTCATCCACAACATGCGCCCGCTGTTTGGCGTCCAGAGATGTTGGTTGAAGCCCTCGAAGATCGCACGGTGCTCGTTGTAGCTCAGCATTTGGGCCTTTCTCTCGAAATCCTCCAGGCTTGTTCCCGCGCCAAACTCCTGCTCGATCTTCTGCATGAACGGTTCAACCTTTCCGTTCCCCTCCTGGTGCCAGTCGTGGTACGCCCAGGCATCGCCAATCGGCCACTGGTCCGCTGGTGCCATCGACGCCTTCAATGCCTCGAGCGTCGAGGGGGCAGGAATGCCTAACTCGACCGAGAAGCCCCTGTCCCACTTGGTGTAGTAAAGGTCCGGCTCCTGGTAGAAGTACGGCCCGCTGTTCCGCAGGTTGATCCGGTTCGAGCCGGGCGTGTAGTATCGGGTTCCATCCTCCCCGCGAAAGATGTCGATCAGCCCTTCATTCAGCGTAGGCTGCGGCACTCCTTCGTTTCTGCCGCACCACATCACAATGGATGGATGATTACGGAAACGCGCGACCACATCGCGCGCGTTCTTCAGAAAAAGCGGGACGTCTTCCGGCTCGACGTTGTAGTCCTGCGTGGAGGCCCAGAAGTCGTTCCACACCATCATTCCGTACTCATCCGCGAGGGCGTAGAACGTCTCTTCGGTATTCTGGCCGACCCAGTTGCGAACGATATTAAGATTCGCCTCGCGATGCAGCCGGAAATAAGGTTCCAGATGTTCGCGGCTGACCCGCTTGCGCGAATCGTCCATGCCCCAATTGCCGCCCCGAGCTGCGATGCGAACGCCGTTCACCTTCAGCACCAGGTCGGTCAATCCGGCGTCGTTCGACAGCGGCTTCACGGCGGCTGAATGCTCCCCCGCCTCCGTGAGCGAAGCCGAGTAGAACTCCGCTTCGCGGTTCCGCATGCCCTCATGCCGAACGTCGACGACCTGCTCCCCGCGGGCCTTTGCCTCGGTCGGCGACACCTCCACTCGCCTCAAGGCTCCTGCCGCATCGAACAGGCTCAGTTCATACGTGATCTCGCGAATGCCGAAGGTGACGGTCTTGCGGTCCGACTCCTGTGGCCCGTCGCCCACTGCCAGCTTCAGGTGATACAGGTCGGGATGACCGTACCCGTTGGGCCACCATAGCCGGGGATGTTCGA
This sequence comes from uncultured Granulicella sp., assembly GCA_964658395.1. Lineage (GTDB taxonomy): Bacteria > Acidobacteriota > Terriglobia > Terriglobales > Acidobacteriaceae > Edaphobacter. The sequence continues at coordinate 64,012 of CAZZYQ010000017.1, forward strand.
CACGCAGCTGCGGGAACTCCGCCTTGGTCAGCCTGACCAAAGTCTCCCCCGGCGCAAACGTAGCCCTCTTGCTCAGTTCCATTCCTTCGAACTGTGCATGAAGCGTCGCGTCTACAGGGCCAGCGGAAAGGTTACGAACAGGCACCGAGATGCTCACGTCCGCGCTCGAAGTATCCGGCAGTGGAAGCTGGGTGATCACTTGCGGGTCACCTATCTGCAACTGGTCAGACACCGCGAGAACAACGTCCTGCCATATGCCCATGTTGCGGTCGCGAATGCCGGGAATCCAGTCCCAACCTTCTGTTGCCACAAACGTAGGCCCATCTAACGCCATCGCTCCGCCATTTTCGCCCGGGCCGCCCAGTACAGACTCTTCGTTGGGGATGCCCGGATGGGGCGGCGGCTCGATCAACACGGCCAGCGCATTCCGCCCGCTCTCCTTCAGCAACGACGAGACATCGAATGTTCCGCGAATAAAGGCGCCTTTGATCGATCCCAGATCGTGCCCGTTCAGCCAAACCTCCGCCGCATAGTTGATGCCGTTAAAAGTGAGCGCCAGGTGGCGACCCGCAGCACTGCGAGGTGTCTCAAACTCCACTCGATACCAGTAACTCTGCTTGTTGAGCGACTCCGGAATCGCCAGATTGTTCAGCCCAAAGTCTGAATCCGGATAGACGCCGCGGTCGATCATGGTCGTCAGCACGGTTCCGGGAACGGTGGCGCGCATCCACTTGCGGCTGTCGTAGTCCGGCTTTGAAAGCGCTGCTCCCTCAAGTCTCGAACCGGGCTCTGCACTCAGCATCCAGTTGTGGCTGACCGTCCATGCGCCTTCTCCGCGTTCCGTCAACGCAGTTGCGGACGGCGGCGGCAGCGGCTTGGCGACCGGCTTTCCCAGAGGAGCGCGGCTGTGCGGCATCAACGCAGGATCTTGCGGAGCAAGGTACCCGGCCTGCGCCCGCACCTGCACCGGCCAGGGCTGCGATGCCTCTTCCACACGCAGGAAAGCTGCCTCCGGGGGTGCGCCAGCCTGCGCCCGAATTGCCGCCCCGCTCAACTCTTCGGGAGTGACGGTTGCCGCCGCAATCAGGCCGCCAAAATGCGCGAATGGCTCACCCGGAAGCATCCCTTCTGGAGCAAAGGTCAGCACCGGATCGACCCGGGCCATCGTTCCCTCACCATGGGCAACTTCAACTCCATCCAGGAACAGGTGCACACCGGAGCCGAACGTCGCACTCAGAAGATGCCATCCATTTGCGTCGATGGGTCGGCTCCCGGCAAGGATCCGCCCCTTGCCAAACCGCACCACTGGCCGTTGGTCCTGTAGGCCAAGATATCGGGAGTCTTCATGGCGCGGATCTCCAACTCCTAAGACCAGCGTCGTTGCAGGGACGTTCTTGTCGAGAAGGATCCAGGCGGATATGGTTGACCGGCCGCTTGCGCGCAGGACCTCTGATTCCGCCGGTACGGGCTTCGATAGACCCCGTCCACCCTGCAATACATGAACGTCGTAGGGTCCAAGCACTCGCTCCTCCAACTCGGGTCGTACCGTCAGCACATGTGCCTGGGCCATCACGCGGACGGCAGTCCACAAGGAAAGAAGCACAGCAGCCACTAGGGGTGCGGCGATGCGGGAAGAAATCTTCGTTTTACCTGGCAAAGTAGTCTCCTGGTTGGCGGCTGAACTGTTTCACGACAAGCGGTGCCTCGTCTGCCTGAACCTGTGAAGCAGCGCCGCAGGTCCCGCTTGCATCGCAATACCGTATAAGTTATCGATAACAATCGCATACCAGCATACGGATGCCGTTGCTTTCTGCATAGACCCCAACTCCTCTGTCCCCGCCACTTCTCACCGAACAGAAAGATATGATTCCGGAGCAGAAATGAAGATCAAAGGAACTATCCACAGGAAGAACGCCTCTCTTGCCGCCGTCTTCCTGATCGTATCGGCTGTGTTCCACGCTTTCGCGCCCGCTCAGCCGCAGCGTGAGGCCACGTCGGCTGCTCAGTCGCAGGCGCGCCGAAACGACTTGGCCTTTGAGCGCGCGAACCATCTCCAGCACGGCATCAACGCCAGCATCTGGTTCGCCCAGTCACGCGACTATAGCGTCGAGCGCCTTCGCACCTTCACCACTGCCGACGACATTGCCCTGATGGAGAAGCTCGGCTTCGATCATGTACGGCTCAGCATCGACGCCGCTCCCCTTCTCGCCGGAGATCCGTTCCATCATCCCGGTGGCACTCCGTTCGTCGCCGAACTCGATCGCGTCGTCGGCCTCATGCTGCAGCATCACCTCGCCGTGATTATCGACATTCACCCGGAGACGCCCTATAAAGCCGCACTCCGTTCCGGTGAAGACTCGGTAGAGCACTTCGCCCTCCTCTGGTCTGGCCTGGCAAAACACTTCAGTACTTTGGATCCGAACATGGTCTTCTTCGAGATCATGAACGAACCCGAACAGACCGACCTTTATCGCTGGATAGGAATCGAAGCACGGGTCGCCGAAGCCATCCGCAGCGCGGCTCCGCAGCACACCATCATTGCCACAGGTGCACACTACTCGGGATTGTCTGATCTTCTCGAGACTCGGCCCCTTGCTCTCAACAACGTCATCTACACGTTCCACGATTACGAGCCTTTTCCGTTTACCCACCAGGGCGCGACGTGGACCGATGTTCGTGTACAACCGCTTCGCGGCGTTCCATACCCATCGACGCCCGAGAACGTCAAGAGCAACCTGGATCAGGCCACAACACTCGCCGGGCAGTACTTTGTTGAGGAGTATGGACTCGCGCAATGGAACCTTCAGCGCGTCCAGCGCACCATTGCCTTTGCCAAAAAGTGGTCCGACGCCTATGGCGTGCCCGTCTACTGCGGCGAGTTCGGCGTACTCCGGGACTATGCGCCACCCGCCAGCAGGGCCGCGTGGCTGCATGACATGACGACAACGCTCCAGGCTGACGGAATCGGATGGGCCATGTGGGACTACCAGGAGAACTTCGGCGTCGTACGCAAAGAGAACGGCATCGCAACTCCCGATCCCGAGATCGTCAAGGCGCTTGGCCTTACCCAGGTAAATAGGTAGCTTTGAGCTCGACCTTGCGGAAGTCCTGACCTGTTTTGCATCTCCGCTCGTGAGCGCTGCAGAGAATCTGCCTATTGTTCGCTGCTGCTTGCTGCGCAACTCGACCGCAGCGCATTACAGTGGATGCATGCTTCGAATTGCTTGCTTGCTGCTGCTCTTCGTCTCACCGGCAGTTTTGCCGGCACAAGGCTCCCTCGAAGCCGCCCGTGCCGTTGTTACGCGCGAGATGCCACAACTCGCATCGCAGATGCATCTCAAGCTCGCTGCGGGCGAGTACGCTGGCAAGCCCGACGGCTTCCGCATCGCAGGCGGTCGCAGCAACATCCATGTCGAAGCCGCCACCGTGCCGACTCTGCTCTTCGGCGTCAACTGGTACCTGAAGTATGTGGCCCACCTCAACGTCTCCACCAATGGCAGCCGCCTCGGCGAGGCCGGCCTTCAGCTTCCCGCGGTCGCGACGCCGATCGTCCGCCCGGCACTCTATTCCTTTCGCTATGCCTTGAACGAAAATACCGACGGCTACACCACGCCCTACTGGAACTTCGCCCGCTGGCAGCACGAGATCGACATTCTCGCCCTCTCCGGTTTCAACGCCATCCTCATCCAGCGCGGCAACGATCTTGCCGTCTACCAGGCCTTCCTCGACATCGGATACAGCGATGCCGACATACGCAAGTGGATCACCCATCCTGCCCACCAGAACTGGCAGTGGATGGGCAACATGTGCTGCTTCGTGGAGCCGATCTCGCTTGAACTGATGAAGCGCCGCGCCGCCTCCGCGCGCAGGATCATGGACCAGCTGCGCGCTCTGGGCATAGCCCCCGTCCTGCCCGGCTTCTGGGGAGTCGTTCCGGACGACTTCGAACACCATGTGCCCGGCGCGCACGTCGTCGTTCAGACCGAACCGTGGAACGGCTTCGAGCGACCGGGCTGGCTCGACCCACGCGACCCGGCATTCGCTCGCCTCGCCGCCGCCTTCTACAAACATCAGCAGGAACTCTTCGGGGACACCACCCTCTACGATATGGAGACCTTTCAGGAAGGCGGCCAGTCGGGCGATGTTCCCGTTGGGGAAGGGGCGGTTGCCATCCAGAAGGCGCTTAACCTGGCCCACCCCGACGCGCTCTGGTTCATGATGGCGTGGCAGGACAACCCTCGACCTGAACTGATCGCCGCCGTCGACCGGAGCAAGATCCTGATCGCCGACATCGAACAGGGGCGCATCCCGCGCGACGATCGCGAAGCGGACTTCAAAGGCGCGCGCTGGCTCTTCGGCGGTCTATGGGAGTTCGGTGGCCGCACCACCATGGGCGCGGCGCTTTACGACTACGCGACACGCATGCCGAAGGCCGCGGCGCAGCAAGAGAGCCATCTCTCCGGTACCGCTCTGTTTACCGAAGGCCTGGACACCAACCCCTTTGCCTACGATCTCTACACCGAGATGGCGTGGCGTAGCGACGCCGTCGACCTCACGCGATGGACCGCGGACTATGCCCTCCGCCGCTATGGTCCAGGAGACAACGGTGCCGCTGACCCTCACGCCGCCAAGGCCTGGAGCATTATTCAGCAGACCATCTATGGCTACCGCGCCGACGGTGTGAAAGATCACGGCGAGCGCGACGCCGCGCACGAGTCCATCTTCAACGCCCAGCCCTCGCTGACCGCCACCCGCACCGGCCACTGGGCACCCGACGTGCTCCGCTACAACGCCGACGACCTGAAGCCCGCGCTTACGGAACTTCTTCAGGTCGCCCCAGCCCTGCGCTCCACTGCCAGCTACCGCTATGACCTGACGGACATCACCCGCCAGGTGCTTGCCAACGAAGCTCGCGTTCTGTTGCCAAACATTCGCGCCGCCTACGAGTCCAAGGACCGCGCCGCCTTCCAGTCGCTGACCGCCCGGTGGCTCGAAGAAATGAATCTTGAAGACACACTGCTTGGCACGAGCGAATACTTCCTGCTCGGCCGCTGGCTCAGCTACGTCCCCGCGTGGTCAAGTTCTCCCGCCGAACTCAAGCTGCTCAACTACGACGCCCGGTCCATCCTCACTACCTGGGGCGACCGCACGGCCAGCGCCGATCTGCACGAGTACGGCAACAAGGACTGGGCCGGCTTAGTGAGCAGCTACTACGCGCCGCGCTGGAAGCTCTACTTCGACTCACTCGATATTGCGCTTCAAACCGGCACCGAACCTAGAGCGGTTGACTGGTATAGCTTTGGAGATGCCTGGAACCGCTCCACGCAGCACTTCTCTCCCGTGCCCACGGGAAGAACCTACGCTGCCAGCCTTGCCATAGCCCGCAAACTCAATCTCGCACCCGCCACCACTGCTTCGTCGTCCCCGGGAGTGCGTCATCTCGACCGGAGCCACGCAGCGCGTGGCGGAGTGGAGAGACCACCGCATTCAGCGTTCGCTCAGGCAAGCAGCAACAGCACATCACCAAAGGAAGCCCGATGACCCAGCAGGATCCGCTTCTCGCCTCCACGGTCGACTCAGACATCATTCATCAGCCCGTCTTCGCAAAGCCTGAGCGCCTGCTCTCGCTCGACGTTCTTCGCGGCCTTACCCTTGCCTTCATGATCATCGTCAACGATCAATCGGGCCCGGCGCCGTTTTCTCAACTGAGCCACGCCGCCTGGAACGGCTTCACGGCAACCGACCTCGTCTTCCCCACCTTTCTCTTCCTGATCGGCGTCTCCATCATCCTCTCTACGGCCTCGCGCCTGGCCCGTGGCGCCACCCGCAGCGAGCTTTTTCTTCACACCATTCGTCGTAGTCTTCTGCTCATCTTCTTTGGCTTCGTCGTCAACAACTTTCCTTTCTTCCATATGGCGACCGCCCGCTACTACGGCGTCCTGCCTCGGATCGGACTCTGCTATTTCGTCGTTGCAGCGCTTTACCTCATCTCACCTACCTGGAAGGACAAGGTGGTGATCGCCATCCTCTGCCTGGTCAGCTTCTGGGCGTTGATGCGCTTTGTTCCCGTTCCTGGATATGGTGTGCCGACCCAAACTGTCGCCATCAATGACCACGACGGCAACCTGACGGCCTGGCTCGACCGCCAGATCTTCAGCGCGCCGCACCTCTACGAACACACCCGCGACCCTGAAGGTCTGCTTTCGACCATCCCCGCCGTCGCCACTTGCCTCTTCGGCCTGTTGGCCGGCATGTGGCTGCGAACCACTCGACCGACTCCGAAGAAAGCAGCAGCGCTGGCGGTTACAGGCGCCGTCTTCCTCTGTGTCGCCCTTGCCTGGAACCCGTTCTTCCCGATCAACAAGAAGCTCTGGACCAGCCCGTTCGCCCTCTTCGCCGGCGGCTGGAGCCTGCTCCTCCTCGCCGCCTCGATCTACCTGATTGACGTCCTTCGCATCGGCCGCGCACGCCTTAGCGCGAACCGCGAAGAGTCCGCAGTTCACCCACTGATCTACAAACCTCTGCTGGTTCTCGGCACCAATTCCATCCTCGCCTACCTAATCTCGGAACTTGGCGACTCGGTGTTGAGCCAGATACACCTGCCATCTGGCATGAGCCTGAAGGCCGCATTGCACCACAGCGTCGCCCAGGCAATCTCATCGCCGCCTTGGCTCTCGCTGGTCAACTCGCTCGTGTACCTGGCGCTCTGCTGGCTGCTGGTGCTGCCGTTCTA
>CAZZYQ010000018.1:0-70703 GCA_964658395.1 uncultured Granulicella sp.
GCATCGTTGGCCGGATGGCCTCATTCGCAAGCTGCTGTGCCAGGAACGATGGCCGGACCCGGTTGGTCGGTCCACCCATATCGATGACCACGCCCCAGACCGGCGAACTCTCCTTCGCGTCTGGAACGGCCGTGTTGGTAAACCCGAAGTGGCTGCCGCCCAGTTGAAAGGTATTTTGCACCGTTACGCCAAGGTCGCGCAGCATCAGAAGCATGTGCTCGACCGACGCGATTCCCGCCCCCACGGAGGGCACTGCAGCGTCGAGACTTGCCTGGCTTACGGTGCCGCTCACGGTTCCGATGTTCGTCTCGTACACTGCCATCTTTACTGGGTGCACGGCCTTTGCGGCAGTGTCTGCCTGCTGGTGAACGATGCCTTTGGAGTCGCTGTCCATCATCTCCGGCTGCGCGAACATCGGACCGAAGATCTTTTCGATCGAGCTGTCGTCCACGAACTCGCCAAACGTGTAGGGAGCGATGTCGATCGTATCGATGCCGGTCGTCTTCTGGATGACCGCTGCGTTCTGGTAGACGTTCACCGACTGCCCGTTTGCGATGAGATTGAATCTCGCCGGGCTGTAGGCGGCCGCACCGCGAATGGCCCTGAAGATGGCAGTCGCGCGGTCTGAGTACGCGATCGCGTCGGGGATCGCCTCGCCCGGCTGCGCGTCGTTCCACGACTCGTTCCCGTATTCCAGGTGGATCATTGGAAACGTCGTCGTCCACGGGAGTGGGTGTCCAAGCGCGGCCCTTACCGCGCCGTATTTGGTAGTCGGCGCACCACCCAGATACTCGACGAGGCTCGCCGCTTCCCGCTCTGACCAGCCCATCTGCATCGTGTACCAGGGCTCGGCGCCCAGCTTCTCGCAGAGCACCAAGAAGTCGTGCAGCCCGATCGGGATGTCTCCCGCGTCGGCGAAGTAGCGGTTATAACCCGAGCGCCGTCGTGCAAACTGTGGCGCCAGCATGTTGTCGAGCGAACTGCCCCAGTTCTGCCCGCTGTCCATGTACCGCAACACACCCGGCTTTAGACGCGCCAGGGTGGCCACCACATCGTTGCGGAAGGCCGTCCCGTTCGGCTCCGTCTCTGTCAGGCTGACGTCGTCAAGCAGAACGTCGGCGCCGCTGATGTTGAAGCCGAAGGCTACTGTGCCCACGGCGTTCACCGGCTCTGCGGCTTTGAAGTTCAGCGTGTAGTCCTTCCAACTGGATGTCAGCGGGACCATCTGTTTGAAGAGCGACGCTCCGGGACCGCTCCACCCGCGGTCGAGATAGACCAGGACAGGACTGCTTCCGCTCGCCTCCTTTGCCCTGAAGTGGATCGTGTATGCGCCGCGAAACTGCACGTACGACTTCTCCGGAGTGGAGTCGAAGTATTGGACCACAGAAAGGGACTGCCCTGGTCCCGACGCGTTCAGCTTCAACGCTTGCGCGCCCGGCGTAAGCGGCGACAGGTCCTTGAACTCGGTCGACACCGCGGCGCCGCCCTGCGGCTGCACCGCCCAACCGTTTGCCGCGTCGCCTGCGGTCGTCTTCCGCACCACGATGATGTCGTTAGCGGCGAGCGTCTTCGGCCCTGGTGCAAACTGGATGGTTACCCCAGTCCCATTTTTCGCGGCAGTGCTGTGCGCGATTGTACCTGTCTGGCCTCTTGCCGCTCCCGCATTGGCGGGGCTGTAGATCACCTCGTACGTGCCGCCATCGAGGAAACCCTCCGGCCACATGCCGGTCGTCGCCGCATCGCTGCACGACGTTGCCGACGCCTGGCCGCAGCGCACGATCGTCTGCCATTGCAAACCTTCAAAGCCTGGATTTCGACTGACCAGGTTCTTGAGGATCTGATGGGAATCGTAAAAAGCTTCGGTCCCAAGGTTGATGCCGAGGCGCTTCACGTCTTGTCGCAACACAGCCGGTCCTACGTTCACCACCGTCGGTCCAGCGGCCGCGGCCGGTGGCTCCGAAGCTGCAGCATGCGGGCCGACGGCCATCACGGTGCCGACCGGCCACTGGCCTCTACGCCCTACCGCAAACCAGCCCGCTGCAGCCAGGATCAGCACCAGTGCCGCGCCACCCGGCACAAACCAGCCCTTCTTCATGCAACCCTCCGCGTACTTACTGCGCGGCTGAGCCGCGAGCCATGACGAGGATACTATCCGTTATCGAACACGACAGATGCCATGACTTGCAGCCCCACACAGAAAACTATGCCTCCGTGAGAACGGAGGCATAGCCAAGAGCGGCAGTTTTCAGATGTTCCGAAGCAGCACGTTGCGCAGCGCTATTTTGCAGTCGTCAGTGTGTAGGTCTTCGTTACAACCTGTTTATCGTTGGACGAGAACAGGAACAGGTAATACGTTGTTCCCGGCCGCAGATTCTTGAGAGTCAGGCTTGGGGTTGTGGTAGCGACCGGATCGTACGGCGTCGTTCCACTTCCATAGTGCAGGGTTGGCCCGTAGCTTATGCCGCTGTGCGTCATCACTCCGGTCGACCATTTGATCGTCGCGGTGTTTGCCGTGACGGTGGAAGTCACTCCGGTAATGCTCATCTTCGGCGCGGTGCTCTGCGGATTGTCGATCTTGACCGTTGCAGTCGCTGACTTCGTCGGGTCGCCGGTGCTCGTTGCCTTGATCACTGCACTGCTGCCGTTGGATGGCGCGGTAAACACGCCGCTGGCCGAGATGGTGCCGGCGGAGGCTGACCACGTTACGTTTTGCGAGAACGTTCCGGTTCCAGTGACCTGAGACGTGCAGGTCATGGTGGCGCCACCCTTCAGACTGGTGGACGGGCAGTTGACCGAAACGCCGGTGATGCCCTGTGCCTTGCCTGTGGTGAAGGTGAAGGTCTTGTATACAGTTTGGGTGTTGGTAATCGAGAACAGCAGGGCGAAGTAGGTTGAGGACGGCTTCAGGCCGGTGAGCGTGAGGTTCGCCGTCGTTGATGCAGTAGGTACCCAGGGCGTGGTCCCCCCGCTGTATCCAGTTGTGGTGCCGTAGCTCAGGCCGCTGTGCGCCGGCACATTGGTTTGCCAAGTGATCGTCGCGGTGGTTGGAGTCGAGGTGTAGCTCGGCGTTCCGATCACAAGCGACGCGAACAGCGAGACCGTCTGCGAGCCGGACTTCGACGGGTCCTGGACACTGGTTGCGGTGATGATGACCGAGGTTCCGGTAGACGGTGCTGTGAAGTTGCCCTTCGCATCGATCGTGCCTGCGGATGCACTCCAATTTACGCCCGCACTGTAGTTGCCTGTACCGCTCACCTTCGCCGTGCAGGCCATTCTGGCGCCTTGCGCGAGATTGCCCGTCGGGCATGTGAGCGATACGCTCTTGATTGAGGCGGACCCAACCGCGATGGTGAACGATGCCTTCTTGGTGGGGTCGGCTACCGATGTTGCCGTCACTACAGCCTGCCCGGTGTTTGGAGCGGCGGCAGGGGCCGTATAGAGACCGTCGCTCGAGATGGTCCCGTTATCAACGGACCAGGTTACATCAGAGCTGTAGTCGCCGGTTCCGTTCACCGTCGCCGAGCAGGCGGCTGTGTCCTGCGGCGAGAGCGAAGTCTTGGCGCAGGACACCTTCACCCCGGTTACGGCGGTTGGCTGCGTGCTCGCACCGGTGCTTACCACGGTCATTGAGAATGGCGGCAGCGAGAGTGTGGTGCCTGCTTTGAGCGTCTGCGACGTGTGAGTAATCGCGACGTTCTCTTGCGTCTCGTTATTGGCGTTGATGTCGGACGCCGTCAAGGTGCTGATCGTAGCGGCACCGAGCGGAGCGTTTGCACCCGCGAAGTTGACGGGCAGCGCAGTCGTCCGGCTCAGGTTGAAGAGCACAACGTTCACCTGTTTTCCATCGGTAAACGCGAAGCTCTGAATGTAGTGTGCGTTGGGGTTCGCGACGTTGTCGTTCAGACTCCTCTTCTGGTTCCAGGTGGGGTTAGCACCGGTCTGAGACGTGTTGAGCAGCGTCGGGAGAATGGCCGAGTTCGTCAGTTGTTCCGCCAAGTATGTAGGCCGCACTAGATTGGTAGGGCCTCCCATATCGATAACAATGCCCCAGATTGGCGAAGTCGTTGCCTTGGATCCCTTGAGGCCCGTGTATGGAGCGAAGAGTCCGGGCAGCGCAAACATGTTCTGGTCGGTGACGCCGAGGTCACGCAGCATGAGCAGCATGTTATTCGCGGTGTTGATTCCGGCGCCCACTGAGGCGATCGCGGTGTTGACCTGCGCCTGCGAGGCAGAGCCAGATACGGTACCCATGTTCGTCTCGTAGACCGACAGCTTCGCCGGGTGGGCCGCTCCGGCTGCCGTGGCGGCTTCCTGCACCATCAGGCCGCCGGGAAGGCTGTTGATCGTCTCCGGCTCGGCGAACATCGACCCATAGATAGCTTCGTCGGAAGAGGCATCGTTCAGCTGCCCGAAGACATAGGCCGCGACATCGAGCGTGTCGTAGTTGCCGCTGGCCGCCATTGCAGCCTTGTTCCAGTCGGGGATGGCCTGCCAGCCAGCCAGGATCAGATCGAACTTGCTTGAGTACGATGCGGAGGCGCGCGCCGCCGCAAAGATGGCCTTGGCGCGGGTCCCGTACGCGGTCGGGTCGGTCATGCTTGCGCCCGGATTGGACGTGTTCCAGACCTCGTTGCCGAACTCCAGGTGAATTTTCTTGAAGACCGAGGTCCAGGGTGCAGTCTGTCCCATCGCGGCGCGCCGGGCACCGTACTCGGTTGAGCTTGAGCCGCCGAGATAATCCATAAGGTTGGACATCTCCTGCGTGCTCATGCCGGTCTGCATGGTGTACCAGGGCTCAGCGCCGATCGCCTGGCAGAGAACAAGATAATCCTGCAGGCCCATGGGAATCTGGCCGGCGACAGTCTGGTAGTCGTTGTACCCGGAGCGCATACGGGCGAAGTCGGGCGCGATCATATTGTCGATCGAGCTGCCCCAATCCGTACCGCTGTCCATATACCGCAGGATGCCGGGACGCAGGTTCTTCAGCGTCGTCACAACTTCGTTGCGATAGGCGGTCGGGTTGTCGGGATCGGCCGCTGCCGTAAGTGCTACGTCATCCAGCAGCATTGAGCTTCCCGTCAGCTTGAACAGCAATGCCAGCGTGCCGACCTGCTTGGTGTCGGTCGCCTGGAACGAGAACGAATAGTCCTGCCACGAGTCCGTGAGGGTGACTACCTGATTGAAGAAGGTCTTTGAGGGCCGCGACAGGTTCACCTGCACCTGCTTTGTGCCGCCCGTGCCTTTCGCCCGGAAGGTGAGCGTGTACAAGCCGTTCAACTGCAGGAATGATTTTCCAGGGGTGCTGTCGATGTAGGCATTCACGGTGGCGTACTGGTTCGCGCCGGTGGTGATCCGCAGCGCCTGCTTGCCAACCGTGTTCGGGGAGAGGTCCTTGAACTCCGTGGTAAACGCGTTGGGGGCGCTCGATTGCGTCCACCAGCCCTGGTCCGCGCCGCCGGGCACTTGCATCCGGACGACAACATAGTCGCCCACTGCGGGCGCCGTTGCGAGCGATGCGAAGTTGACGGTTACACCCCTGCCCGCAGATGTGTTCGCCGCAGCGTTGCTGGTTACTGTGGCACGGACGCCAGTTGCGCGACCGGCGATGAATTCCGCATCCGCGCCCTTGAAGAAGTTCGCTGGCCAGTACGCGTATTGATCGTCGTCCGTGCAGGAGGTAGCGGTGACGTACTTGCAGTGGAGGATCGACTGCCAGACCTCTCCTTCAAAGCCGGGATTATTGAATGTGAGATTCCGCATGAAGATACCGGCATCGTAGAAATCCTGGGTGCCGAGATTCAAACCCATGCGCTTCGCGTTTGTCAGCTTCGCGGTATCAGAGATGTTAATCGTCGTGGGAGCGGTTGTAGACTGTGCCGCAACCTGGGACATAAAGGTACCCAGCACAAGAACCGCAAAGGAGGCAAGCTGCATGAGAGAAAGTTTTTGTCTCTGACTGGACGCTGAAGTCGGCATAAAGAGGGCTCCGATAAAAGACTGGTTGTAGAAAATCGTCTGCAGTAATTCAGGGACCGATCGTGGCTTATTGCCAGGTCAAGCATTGAGAGGGTTGAGATCTATGTGCACTTGTCTCGGTTCTCTCAGCGAAGATGCTAGGGTGCGACCGGCCCTGGGAAAATAACGGTTAAGCTGTATAAAGGAAACCGTCAGTGTTAGGGATAACTAATTGGTGCTACCTTTCGGAACACACACGTTGGGGTAAGGCCACATCGAGGTCTATCAGGGATTCTTTTCTTTGCTGTAATCCTTACAATTGTTAGTAATCACTTACGAGAGAAGGCCACTTCGGGAACTTCTACTCTGCATCGCCAGCCTGACAAATCGGTGTGCGCGATTACTGATATTCCCGCTAGCGTTCTGAAACCAGTTTTCAGGTACACGGAGACTCAGCGCGTGTGTAACTGCTATTGAGTTGTTCTTGTCTTCAACAAGGGTAGGGGCGGGCGGGCCTATTCACAATAGGAAATAAATTCCCAGAAGACGGAACTTTGGAAGCGGTGTTCCAAACCCGTTCACTAACAATGACTTAACATGGTCACTCGTCTACGCCATATTGGGTATTGCAGACATTGAGTGATTGTGTTTGGCGCGTCGACTATAGCCGACGCGCTCCCCTGGCGGAGTCACCGGTGCGAGATAATTGACCGCATCAGCCTCTTTCCTGCGATTTTTTCTTCAGTGAAGCTGGTCGGGAATTACGGCGTATTGGATCAACAATTCGAAGGGCACAATGCGCAGAGTATTCTCGTGCGTCGCCTCGAGCACTACAGGGCAGGCTGCTCCGGCCTGTTGCGCCTGGAGCCATCTGGACGCGCAGACACACCATCGGTCACCAGGCTTCAAGCCGGCAAATCCGTAGGCCGGCATTGGTGTCGACAGATCGTTTCCAAGGGCCTTTGAAGCGGCAAGAAACCGCGCGTCGACGATGCAGCACACTGTATGCACACCAAGGTCATCGGGTCCCGTCTCGCAGCATCCCGTGCGATAGAAGCCAGTCATAGGATCGCAGCCGCACGTAGCCAGAGGTTGACCCAGTACATTGTTGCCGCGCGACGACACTTCACTGTTTGCCATGGGTCGAATGTTCCTTATTCACGAGCTATTCAGGCGACCAGTTATGCACCGGGGCCAGCTACGCCCATTCTCGCCGCCTGCACGCTATAGATGCGAGCGCACTGGTAACAGTATCCCACCTTGGCGTCGCCGGCTCACCGGGGCGGCTTCAGTCCGCTTCTATGTCGTGGAGGTGTGTTCCTGACTCATGCCCAAGACCATCGATCAGGAGATCGTCTCTGAGAGAAGGCCTCGCAGTCGCCGCCGCTCCGCCCGTGGAACGCAGCCCCGCGACCACGCTCCACTGGTCTTTCGTCTTCGGCTCGGAGATCCAGTTGGGCACCGGCATTCCCAGGTAATCGGCCAATGCCTGGGCGTACGGCTCGTACAGCTTACGGATCGCACGGAGACGCTCCTCCGAGGCAGGATCGCCGCAGAGTTTAACATCCGTGTCGGCGAGCAGTCCGCAGAGCCGGCGGAAATCCTCTGGCGGCAGGCGGTCCCGTTCCATCTGTTGCGGCCACTGCTTGCGTTCCTTTAAATGAAACACCAGCACGAGATCGACCAGTGCATGGCGGGCCATGGCGAAGGTAAGCTGCGCCTGCCGCACCGGCGTTCCCTGCACGCTCGTGATCAAGAGCGAGCACGCATCGAGGATGGCCGTAAGCGCCGAAAGCCAGCTTTGATTGTCATGCTGCGAGCGGTAGTAGCAGAGGATGGGATAGGAGATGTGCGATTCCAACAGCTCTGCCGACCACCTTTCCCACTCGGCGAGCAAAAGCGTTATCGCCACTTCGCCGCCGTCGAAACCGTGTCGTCGCAGCAGCTCACCGGCAGTGGGCGGCGAACCCGCCCGGGCATCCAGCAGCGCAATGCTGACCTCGCGCCGGGAAAACGATTGGTACAGCACGGGCAGATAGCCGATTACCAGGGCCACAAACCCCAGTCCCACGCCGGCTTCGAAGATGATCAAGCCGCGGGCGACGGAGCTATGCGGCAGCACGTCCCCCAGGCCGAGCGTGAACAACGTTGTTCCGCTCACGTAGAGGTCGCTCCGAAAGTGCTCGAGCGGCGTGGTCGCTGCACCCTTGGTGATGTCCTGGAATGGCGAGCCGATCGCCACGAAGAACAAGGCGAAGCTGACCACCAGTAGAATTGCCCAAATGCCCAGCAAGAGCAGCAGCGACAGCGGCCCGTAGATCCCGTAGATCTCCTCGCGCGTGTTCCGGTTCTTTGCTTGGCGAGCCAGGAAGGACCACGGCGCCCAGGTGGCGATGAAAAACAATCGCGTGATGCGGAAGCGCCCCGATGGCCGCCGCGGCAGAATGATCGTCTGGAATGCATCTAGCCCGACGGCAAGCAGAAAGAAGACGCCGAGAGTAAGTGCCGCGCTGTACAAAGTTGCTCCTGGGGTGCCGTGGAATGGTTTGTCCTGCAAGCACAGATTTGATTTGTTCCGTCAAGGTTCAAAGTTTCTTTGCCCTTAAGTTAGCCAGGTTACTGTACGACAGGGCGAAACGTCTTAACCTTAACTTGGTCTAAGCACAAGAACTTCCTGCACTGCTTTCCTTCCTTGCGGTTTCTGCCGATCTCAACGCGTCTTTTACAGAGGCGCTCAGCCGAACGCTGGATCGATCATGGTGAAAATCCTCGTTGTCGACGATGAGCGTCTCACGGCCGATACGCTGGGCCTGATCTTCTCCAAACATGGGTTCGAAACGCGCGTGGTTTATACCGTCGATGAGGCGCTGGACCACGCTCGCGAGTTCGAACCTGCACTGATTCTTTGCGACATCACCATGCCCGGCAGAGATGGGCTGGAGCTGATGATCGAACTCGCCCGTCGGCACTTCACCGGAGCCATCCTGGTCCTGACAGGCTACTTCGCCAACCTGAACCCGGTGTGTGAGCAGTTCATGAAGATGAGCCAGCGTACCCATGTTCTGACCAAACCATGCCGCCCGGAAGACCTTCTGCGCCAGGCCGACAAGCTTCTGGCTGTCGCCTCCTGATCAAGGACATGCGGCGGCGGGTAGTGCTGCGGCGGCGGAGAGCTTTCCCTGCTATCCTCGTCGTCGATGCTCTTCGGCGACAAACCCGACACCCTCGCCTCGCTTCGCCGTAAGACATCCGCTGCAAGACCGCTCTCGCGACCCGTCCAGCCTGACCTGTTCGCCCCGGAACCCTCGGCACCGGCAACGCCATTTCACCAGGCACCAGAGCGGCGCGTTTACTCCGTCCGCGCTCTTGTCCTGGACGTCCGCATCCGCACAGAATCCGCTTATGCCGACATCTGGGTAGAAGGGGAAATCTCCAACTGCCGCCCTGCCGCATCTGGCCACATCTATTTCACATTGAAAGACGGTGAGGCGCAGCTTCCCGTGGTGCTGTTTCGCCGCCAGGCGCAGATGCTGCGCTTTCGCCCGCAGGACGGGCTGGCAGTCCTGGCTCGGGGCCGCGTCTCGGTGTACGAGAGCCGCGGCCAGCTGCAGTTGATCGCTGAGACACTTGAGCCACGCGGCGCAGGTGCTCTTCAGCTTGCCTTTGAGCAGCTCAAACGCCGCCTCGCTGACGAAGGCCTCTTTGAAGCGGCCCGCAAGCGCCCGCTCCCCGCTTTTCCCCACTGCGTGGGCATCGTCACGTCCCCGGCGGGTGCGGTCATCCGCGATATCGTGAACATCGTGCGCCGACGCCATGCCCGCTTGAACATCCTGGTGTTTCCGGCCACGATGCAGGGGCCGGACTGTGCCCGTTCCGTCGCCGCCGGAGTCCGGTGGTTCAACACTCATCCTGAACGGGTCGACCTCATCGTCCTCGCTCGGGGCGGCGGATCGATCGAAGATCTCGCGGGCTTCAACGATGAGTCTCTCGCCCGCGCCATTGCCGCTTCGAAGCTGCCTATCGTCTCCGCGATCGGGCACGAGACCGACTTCACGATTGCGGACTTTGTCGCTGACCTCCGCGCTCCCACGCCTTCCGCGGCTGCCGAACTCGTCACCGCAGCGCAGCACCGCATCGAAGATCGCATTCACGCCCTATCCGCACGCCTGCAGCGGGCAGCCCGCTTCCACAGTATGCAGTCGCGGTCGCGCTACACCGCGCTTTCGGCGGAGTCGGTGCTCGCGCGGCTGCGCGACACCTTTGACCGTCGGCAGCAGCGGCTGGACGACCTGAGCTACCGCGCCGAGGCCGCGGCGCAGCGCCGCCTCCGAGCTGCCTCCCTTCGCAGCGGGGCCATCGTAGCGCGCTTGCAGCAACAAGCCCCTCACACACGACTTTCCCTCGCAAACCGGCGGCTGGAACGTAGCCGTGACCGCCTCGCCCGCTCCGCTACAGCCCTTATCGCCGCTCGCAGAGCACGGCTCAGCCAGACTTTTACTCGCCTCGAGGCGCTCAGTCCTCTTGCCGTGCTCAGCCGCGGATACGCGCTTGTCTACTCACAGGGCGGCAGGCTGCTTCGCGACGCACACGAGATCGCTCCGGGTCAGCAGGTCCGCGCCCGACTCGCTGCCGGAACGATTGCCGCAGAGGTGACGGGTATAGAAGCTGCAGACTGAAGACCAGTCGCCTAAAGGTCCGGCTTAGAACTCGACAAACTCTCCGTGCATCATCAACTGTCCCGCTACGGGCACATCGAGGTCTTCTTCCCGCAGCGAAGCCCGGAGGATGACCCCGCTCTCGAACTCAAGCTCGATTGCTTCGCCCTCTTCAAGCGTAGCCGCGGAAACATCCTCGCTCAGTACGGCGCAGAGAACATTGCGATACTCCGGTTCGCCGTAGGCGTAGGAGCCTTCTTCGCGAAATACTTCCGGCCACGCGAAGAACGTGACCGTAGGACCATCGAAATGCAGGGTAAGGTGATCCTGGATGAACTCGACCGAGGTAAGTTCCTGGCCCACCAGTCCGCTTAGATCGGACATCTTAGCTGCCTGTCTCTTCGCCGATGAACTCCTCATACGCAGCGGCATCGAGCAGGGACTCGGTCTGACTGGGATCGGCGAGTTCAACCTTCACGATCCAGGTTCCGTTCGCATCGGTGTTGATGGTCTCGGGTGCGGAGACGAGTGCCTCGTTGATCTCGGTCACGGTGCCCGACACCGGGGAAAGCAGGTCGGAGACTGACTTGACCGACTCGATGGAGCCGAAGGTCTTGTTTGCCTCGAGCGTGTCGCCCACCTTAGGTAGTTCCACGAAGACGATGTCGCCGAGCGAGTGCTGGGCATAGTCGGTGATGCCTACCGTACCTACTGATCCAGCGACGGCGATCCATTCATGGTCTTTCGTGTACTTGTAGGTTGCGGGATACGCCATGTTCCTGTTCTCCGGTTCCTGTTCGGTTAGGTCTTCAAACCGTAGTATATCGGCTCGGCAACGCGTCGGCACTCGGCTTGTGCATCCGACAAGACAGCATGGTATGTTGAGCGGAATTCGTTTGGAGGAGATCAAATGGTGGGTGCAGTACTTGGACGTGTGGCGGCGATCGCAGCACTCGCGTGTGCAGGCGCGGCAACAGCACAGCAGCCGGATGACCTGTCGCAGTTCAAGGACAGCAGCCGCATCGGCCCGGACGGTACCGCTTATGTGACGCGGGTCGTGCGTGTGCCACCAACCATAAGCCCGGAGGCACAAAAGATGCTGGCGAAAGTGGTCTCCGATGCAGCCGTACCGTCGACCCTTGAGCAGCGTCGCAAGGGGACGGACACCTGGCAGAACGGCGCGGGAGAGGTCTCCAAGCAGATGTACCCTGCCGATGTAGAGGAGTCGAATATCGCCGGCGTCCCGGTGCGGATTGTGACCCCGCTGACGATCGACCCGGCAAAACGCGACCGTGTGCTCGTCAACCTGCACGGCGGCGGCTTCAACTCCGACTCCGGTTCCCTGACTGAGACCATTCCAATTGCAAACCTGTCGGGCATCAAGGTTGTCGCTGTCCTCTACCGGCTTGCCCCGGAACACCCGTTTCCAGCAGCGCTTGAGGACGCGATCGCAGTCTACAAAGAGCTGTTGAAGACCTATAAGCCAGAGCATATCGGCATCTACGGGACATCGGCGGGGGCAATCCTTGCGGCGGAGGTGACGGCCAAGCTGAAGCAACTACGCCTGCCCATGCCGGCTGCTACCGGCATCTTCTCTGGCATGGGAGACTTCAGCCGCCTGGGAGATTCGTGGTCGTTGTTTGCACTGAATGGTCTGTCCGGCCACCTCGACCCGCCTTCCGCAGCGCCTCACGATACAGAGTATGTGGGTTCTACCGACCGGAAAGACGTTGTGCTTTCGCCTATCTACGGCGACTTGACCGGCTTTCCTCCAACGCTGTTTGTGACCAGCGGCCGCGACATGCTGCTGAGTGGGACGACGACCCTGCATCGGGCCTATTTGCGGGCCGGAGTGGATGCCCGGCTCATCGAATTCGAGGCGCTGCCGCATGCCTTCTGGAATGATCCGAAGCTGCCGGAGTCGAAGGAAGCGGATGGCTCCATCGCGAAGTTCTTCGTTGAGCGGCTGCAGCGGTAGTTCAGTTGCGCCAGTCGCCGCTTTGAGGTTACAACTGCTGCAAGGTGATGGAGCCCCGCGCCGCTCCTTCAACCCGGCCCTCCAGCAGGATCACCCCGCCGATCCCGGTGATGTCGAGAACGATCACGTTCGGGCGGTTCGCGCTTGGCTTGATGAGTGCAGGCTCCTTTACGCCATCGAGTCTCAAAGTCAGCCCGGAAATCCGCTGAACCGCTCCTTCAAAGGGGACAAAGCGCAGCCGGAACTGCGTTGCTGCTTTGATTTGGCTGCTCAGATCGAGCCGGAACACATGGTCCTGCCACTCCCCAACCAGGTTTGCCGCCCAGACGGTCGTCGGAGCTGCCCAATCTGGCGGGGGCGACTGCCCGGTGGCAAAGGCTGCCAGCGTGCGAATGGCGGGCCGGCCTGCGCTGGCAAGCACGGTAAGGCGGATGGCACCATACTGCCCCGGGGCGACCGGTTGAATGCGCTTGTGCCCGATCGCGGAGCCTTCTCCGAGCGGCACCCACGAGCCGTTGAGCCTGCCCTCCAGCCGGTAGCCGCGGACGCGCTCTCCAAGGCGGATGTCCTCCTGGAGAACGATTGTGTCAACCGCTGCTCTTCCACTCGTGCTTCCTTCGAGTGGAAGCTCCAGTACGCTCCCGCCTCCCGCCGTCTGGGCCAGCGGTACATCGAATCGCCGCCGTACCTCGGTGCCGAACTGCCGGGCAATCGCACAGTCCGCGTCCGGGAGCAGGCCGTCGCGATTCGCTGGAATGTTCAGCAGCAACTGTGCGCCGCGACCGACTGACCGGTAATACACCGAAAGCATCTGGTCGACCCGCAGCACCTTGCTCTCGTTCTTCGTGCTCCAGAACCAATCTGGACGGCGGATGGATACATCAACCTCGCTGGGCATCCAGACGCTTCCCTCGGGATCGCTGTTCAGCGCAGTCGCCGTGCCGGTCTTCGCTTCGGCAGCATCGATGCCGTTCCAGCAGGGGTACGGCGCATAGCCATCTTCGTTTCCTACCCAACGGATGGTCGCGGATGGGCCCTGAAAGACCATCACGTTCGGCTGGTACTGCCTGATCAGATCGTCTACGGGAGTCCGGGTTGAACCGTCGAACCATAGTTCGACCATCGGGCCATAGTCGCGCAGCACTTCTGTAAGCTGCTGGCGGTAGATCGCGTCGTAGCGCCGCTGCAACTCCGGCGTGGCGCAGATGCCGCCTGTCTTTGCGCCCAAGTGCTCATCCCGTGGACTTACATAGACCCCAAGCTTCAGACCGTGACGCCTGCAGGAAGCGGCGACTTCGGCCAGTACGTCACCCCGTCCGCCCTTCCAGGGCGTGTTGCGGATACCGTACTCGGTCGTGCGGGTCTGCCACATGCAGAAGCCGCCTGAGTGTTTGGCCACGAAGACGAGGTACTTCGCTCCCAGTTGGACGGCAGTCCGTGCCCACTGGTCGGTGTCCAGGCGCTCCGGGTTGATCCCGGACAAGGGTGTAGAAAGGTTGTCCTGTTCTACGTCCTGCCAGGTGTTCGGTGCGAAGTGCACGAACATCCCGACCTCCATCTCCGCCCAGGCAATCTGGTCGACACTGGGCCGGGCCCGAGAGATTTTGGAAGCCGCTCGAACCATCGACAGGGCTGAACGACCGTACGCTCCAAAGAGGCTGGAAGACACGGTGGAGTGCAGAAAGCTTCGCCTGTCCATTCCTGACAACTTACCCCGTGATGGTCTGCTTCGGTCGTTTGTAGAACGGCAGGGGAACGACCTTCGCTCGAACGAACTGCCCGCGAATCTCGACGGCGACCTCAGTTTCGGCGGCGGCATACTCTGGCGCTAAAAGCGCCATGGCAATCGCTTTCTTCAGGAAGGGTGAAGGACCGCCACTGGTGATCGCGCCGATTCGCTCCCCGGCGACGGTGCAGACCGGGTATCCATCCCGGCCAAAACCGCGGTCTGTAATCTCCAGGCCGACCAGCTTGCGCTGCGGACCGCCTGACTCCTGAATTGCGACCAGAGCGTCGCGCCCAACGAAAGGACCCTTATCGAACTTGGCATAGCGTCCCAAGTTCGCCTCGAAGACATTGATGGTGTCGGATATCTCGTGGCCGTAGAGCGCCATCCCGGCCTCAAGCCGAAGGGTGTTGCGAGATCCAAGACCGCAGGGCAGGATGCCGAACTCCGCCCCTGCGGCGAGGACCTCGCTCCAGACGCGGCAGCTGGTCGGCTCATCTGCCGGGATGTAGATCTCGAAGCCGTCTTCACCGGTGTAGCCGGTCCGGGCGATCATCACGTTGTGCACGACGCTGCCATCGGACAGCTTGAGATGCCCCCAGGTAAACCAGTAGTTCTTGATGGTGCTGAGATCGGTCGAGGTCAGCTTCTGCAGCGTCTTCGCCGCGAGCGGGCCCTGGATTGCAAGCTGCGTGTAGAAGTCGGAGAAGTCGTTTACGTGCACCGAGGGCATATGGCCGATGGTCTGGCGAACCCAGGCCACGTCTTTTTCCCGCGTACCAGCGTTGATGACAATCAGGAAATCATTGTCCGACAGCTTGTGGACGATGATGTCGTCGACGAAGGTGCCATCCGCGTACAGCATCGCAGAATAATGTGCCTGGCCCACCTGGAGCTTCGATGCGTCGTTCATGCTGAGCTGCTGCAGGGCGGCGAGAGACCCCGGTCCGCGAAGCTGGATGTCGCCCATATGCGACACATCGAACAGCCCAACCGCAGTACGGACGGCCATGTGCTCGGCCGTCAGACCGGAGTATTCGACCGGCATGTCCCAGCCGCCGAAGTCGACCATCTTCGCCTTGCAGGAGCGGTGCGTGGAGTTTAGCGCAGTTTTGCGGAGGAGAGCGGGTGTCGCCGTGGCCATGGTTCGTCCTTTCCGGGAAGTTTCTTCCGGAGCTTAAAGCGTAGCACTGCGGCTGTGTGGCCCAGGCTTGAGCGCCACGATGAGCGAGTGTACCGAGTTGCATGCACCATTTTTGTTTCAACAAATGTTCACGCGGTAGAGACGTGCTGTAACAAACAGCCGCGCAAACTTAGGAAGTAACAGAGATTTCAGGGTCCTTCGGAGAGCCGATGCTGCCAGCAAGTGCGTCCCCTTCCGTTCTGTCGATGCCGCCGGTCTTTCTTGAAGCTCCGGTTTCCACTCCCTTTCACTCTCCTGCAAACTCCCCTGCAAGAAGCGAACTCAGGTTAGAAACTGCGGAGTACGTCGCGCGCCTCGCGGTCACTCACCAGGAACGTATTGACACCTATCGACTGCGCTTCCTGGTCTTCAATCTCGAACTGAACGAGGGACTTGAATCCGCCTATATCGACGGCTACGACAAGGACCAGTTCGACGACGTTTGTGACCACCTGATTGTTGAGGAGAAGGCCACTGGAGCGGTCGTCGGAACCTATCGCATTCAGATGGGTGATGTTGCGGGCAAGAACTTCGGCTACTACAGCGAGCAGGAGTTCTGCTTCGCTCCCTATGAAGCAATGCGGGGGCAGATTGTCGAGCTTGGGCGGGCGTGCATCCGGCGCGATCATCGCTCGTCCGAGGTGCTGCACCTGCTTTGGCGCGGCATCGCGCGATACGCCCTGATGAACGGCGGCCGGTACATGATGGGCTGCTGTTCGCTTACCTCGCAGGATCCGGAGACGGGCTACGCGGTCCATGACTCGCTGGCTGCCTGGATGGTAGAACCGGCGCTGCGGACCGTAGCGAAGGGTGCCTTCGTTATGCCGGAGCGAACGGCTTCGCTCCCCGAGATGCGGGCTCCCAAGCTGCTGCGGGCGTATCTGACGATTGGAGCCAAGATCTGCAGCGAGCCTGCGATAGATCGCGAGTTCAAGACGATCGACTTCCTCACCTTGCTTGACCTGCAAACGCTGCATCCGCGAGTTGCCGCACGATTCCTCTGAAGACAGTGCTCGGTGTCCTTGAAGAACATCTTTCGATCGGTCTATCGCTCCGCAATGGTTGTTGCGCTGCTGCTTGCGGCTACTGTTGACCTTTGGCTCCGCCGCCCACGCGGGGGCGCCGAAGGAGCGGTCTGGATCCACGGCTGGTGCCGGCGGATCGTTTCGGCGATGCAGATCGAGTGCGTGGTTACTGGCGTACCGCCCACCAGCGGTGCGCTGGTCTCAAACCATCTGAGCTACCTGGACATTCTGCTGTACAGCTCAATACGACCGTTCGTGATGGTTTCGAAGAGCGAAGTGAAGGGCTGGCCGCTGCTTGGTCGCCTCACAGCGCAGGCTGGCACGGTCTATGTTGACCGTGATGGCGGACCGGCGACTTACCCTGCAGTGAACAGCGCCATGGCCGAGGCGTACCGCAGCGGCCTGCCGGTGCTCTTCTTCCCTGAGGGCACGACGACCGACGGCGAGGCCGTTCTGCCGTTCCGCCGCGGCTTGTTTCATTCCGTGCTGAACGGCGGAGTGGAGTTACGGACAGCCGCGCTGGGTTATTCAATTACGCCGCATCAGAGCGCTACGGTCGCAAACGACGTCTGCTGGTGGGGCGATGCTCTGTTCGCGCCGCACCTGTTTCGCTGCCTTGGACTGCACGGGCTCTCGGCCCGCATTGCGTTCGGCGAACCCGTGGCAGAACGCGCCGATCGTTTCGTGTTGTCGGAGACGGCGCGGGCACGGGTGACGCGGGCTTGCAAACACCTTGCCGGAGAACGGCAGACTCTTACCGGCAGTACCAACGCAAGCCTAACGAACGCCATCGCGGATTGCGCGGCAAGTGACCTGACGCAGCACGCTTTTTACCCTTCGCCGCATTAGGATGCCGGCCGAACTTATACCCGCAAAGGCTCCACTGTGCTTTAGGGGGTAGGTCGCGGGACAGGCAGGAGGAGGGAGCTGGCCCGTTCCAGAGCTGCGCTGTTTTTGGAGCTTCTGCTGTCCTGCCGGGCGAGGCGGCAGGTCAGCAGTTATTCTTTAACAGAATAATGAAACGTATCCTTACGGCCCTGGTCCTGATCCTCGTTGTCTTCACAACTGTCTTCTTCGGACATCTGTGGATGATCACTTCGGTGGCGGCGCTGGTTGCAGAACTGGCAGCCTTTGAGTACGCGCAGCTTGCTTCCCGTTCTGGCGCGCGAGTTCCGTTTTGGTGGATGGCAGCGGCCACGGCGACGGTGTTTGTCGCGATCTTCGCCTGGCCGATCGAGGCGCAGCTGCCGGTATTCAGCGCGCTTGCTTTCGTACTGTTTGGGGTGACCGGCTTCAGATCGCCCTTGAAGAGCGTCTTGCCCGACACCGCTGCAGGTCTGTTCGGGCTGGTTTACATCGCGTACCCGCTGTCGCTGCTTCCGCAGATATGGAACCGCGACGACGGTAAGCCGCTGATGGTCTTCCTGATGGTCTGCGTGTGGACTGGAGACATCGCCGCGCTCTATGTGGGAAGAAGGTTTGGCAGGCGCAAACTCGCTCCTAAGATAAGTCCGGGAAAGACACGGGAAGGTGCGGCGGCAAGTCTGCTCGGGTCGATGCTCGTGGCGGCATGGGTGTTCTGGATTGGGGATGCCCTCTCAGTGAGGGGCAACATGGTGCTGCACATCCAGGAGCCGCTCTGGCAATTATTGTTGCTGGCTGCCGTATTGAACGCTGCCGCTCAGCTTGGTGATCTTCTGGAGTCGGCGATAAAGCGCGGGGCCGGTGTGAAGGACTCAGGAACGATGCTTCCGGGACATGGCGGAATGCTGGACCGAATCGACGCTCTGCTGCTGGCAACGCCGGTGCTCTGGTATGCGCTGCTGATCAAGGATTGGCTGCATGTGGGGCGCTTCTAAGCAGAGCTGCTCCCGGCGGGAGTAAGTTATAGTCGAGTCCATGAGCACCACGGCAAAGTCGGTCTTCGATTCGCAGCGCGACATCGTGCAGGATCTGCTGGTTCCCGAGATGAAGTCGGTGAAAGTCTCCATTGATTTCTTGCGCACCGAGATGAAGCTGCGAGACGAGCTACTCGAGCAACTGGTCGTTTTGAATAGCAAACGACTGGAGCAGATGGTGGTCGCGAATAGCGAGCGATTCGGGCAAATGGTGGTCTCAAACATCAAACGGTTAGAGCAGATGGTAAACCGCAGCATTTTGAGGCCGGAAGAGATGGTTCGCGCGGGTGACGATCGGAATGCTCGAGCAATCGAAGGCTTGTCGAAGAAGTTGGACGTTGCTATCGATCCGCCAGGGCTGGTCTCGCTCGAAGCCCGGTTACCCCGTCAATAAGCTACTCCTGTGAAGTTTTTGGGAGTCTGCGAAAATGGCGGTTGTGAAGAAGCTCGCGATTCTAGGTTCAACCGGCTCCATCGGCAACAGCACCCTCTCCATCGTCGAAAGTTTTCCAGACCGCTACCAAGTGGTTTCGCTGGCGGCTGGCCGCAACCTGGAAGCTGCGTTTGCGCAGTGTCTGCGATGGCGACCGAAGGTCATCTCCATGGCCACGGAGGAGTTGGCCGCTGCCCTCTCGACGCAGCTGCGGGTGGCGGGTTGCAGCAGGACTGAGGTGGTTTGGGGAAACGCAGGCCGGATACACGTCGCTACGCTTGCTGAGGTCGATTTTGTTGTCTCCGCTATCGTTGGCGTGGCCGGCCTGGAGGCGACGTATGCTGCTGTCCGCGCGGGCAAGACCATCGGGCTGGCGAACAAGGAGTGCCTGGTCGCGGCGGGCGAGCTGATTATCGCGGCCTCACGCGAACACGGGGCGGCGCTGCTTCCGATCGACTCCGAACACAACGCGGTACACCAGTGTATGCGCGGCGGAGCGCCGGCAGAGGTGAAGCAGATCTGGCTTACCGCTTCGGGCGGCCCTTTTCGCAGCCTGCCTGCCGCCGAGTTCGAGACAATCACGCCCGCGCAGGCGCTGAAGCATCCGACCTGGGTCATGGGCGAGCGGATCACGATCGATTCAGCCACGATGATGAACAAGGGCTTCGAGGTGATCGAGGCGTGCCGGCTCTTCGACCTGCCGCCTGCAAAGGTGCGGGTGACGGTGCATCCGCAGTCGACGATCCACTCGCTGGTCGAGTTCATCGACGGCAGCATCCTGGCACAGCTTTCGGTGACGGACATGCGGCTGCCGATCCTCTACGCGCTGGCATACCCGGAGCGCGTGCAGTCTGAGCTGAACTTCGACCTGGCGGCGTTGAGTCAACTCGACTTCTCAGTTCCGGACCTTGGGCGCTTTCCCTGTCTACGACTTGCGTATGAGGCGGCAGCCATCGGCGGTAATGCGTGCATCGCGTTGAACGCGGCAGACGAGGTTGCAGTGGCCGCGTTCCTGGCCGGGGAGATCGGATTCATGGGCATTCCGCGTACAATTGAGGCAGTGCTTGCTGAGACATCGGCGACCGAACCATCGTCTATACAAGACGTGCTTGCGGCAGACAGACAGTCGCGCGAGTTGGCAGCGGCGTTGATCAAGCGATAGGTGAGCGGGAAGCCACGGTTGCATGGAGATATCGGAATGACCATAGATGAACGTCTCGACCGGCTTACCGACCGTCACGAAGCGCTTACTCAGTCCATTGAACTGCTCACCCTCGATATTCGCGAGAACCAGAAGCAGATTGCCGAGAACTCGCAACAGATCGCCGAGAACGGAAAACAGCTCGCCGAGCATGGAAAGCAGAGTTCCCAGCTCATCAGCGCAATGAGCAGACTCGTGCGCATCGTGGAGATTCATGACCAGCGCCTGGGCGGCCTCGAGGCATAAATTATGGCTACAGTTATTGAACTGCTTATCGTCCTGGGCATCATGGTGCTTGTCCACGAGTTTGGCCACTTTGCCATGGCCAAGCTGTGCGGCGTCCGCGTAGAGACGTTCGCGATCGGCTTTGGCAAGAAGCTGATTGGGGTTCGCCGCGGCGGGACAGACTACCAGATCAACATCCTGCCGCTCGGCGGCTATGTAAAGATGTCCGGCGACGCGCCGGGTGAGGCCCCTAGCGGCGATCCAGGAGACTTCAATGCGCATCCGCGCTGGCAGCGCATGCTGATCGCGCTTGCCGGTCCAGTCGCGAACTTCATTCTCGCGCTCTTCTTGATGGCTGTTGTGGCCATGTTCCACCACGAGGTCGACCAGTTCCTCTCCGGGCCAGCGGTAAACGACTACACGATTCGGGATACTCCCGCCGCGAAGGCCGGCATCGCGCCTGGCGACAGGATCGTTCACTACGCGGACACACAGGATCCCGACTGGGAAGCCGTCGCGATGCGATCGCTGCTGAACATGAACCGCAACGTGCCGTTCTCGTATATCCACGACGGTAAGCGGGTCGACACAACGATCCAGGTGGCGGCGACCGAAGCGGACGCCTCGTCCGGTGACATCGTTGGGCTGCTGCAACATCTTGGCCTTGTCCCTCGGGCGCAGAACATGCCTGTGACCGTGGTCGAGGTAGTCCCGAACATGCCGGCGGCGAAGGCGGGTTTGAAGCCGGGCGACCAGATCGTCTCGATCGACGGGATTGAGGTCCACAGCGTGGCCATGCTGCTCGCCTACATGCAGGACCAGGCAGGCAAGCCGGCGCAACTCGCAATCCTGCGCGAGAGCAAGTCCACAACGCTGCCGGTCACGCCGGAACAGACGACCGCCGATGGGGCCAAGGGCTACCGGCTCGGCTTTACCTTTGTCCGGCCTCCGGTGCACGTCGAGAAGCTGCCGTTGGGCGCGGCGGTTGCGGAGTCGGCGGGAGAAAACCTGAAGTCTGCGCTGATGATCCGCGATGTGTTGAAGGGCATGGTGGAGCGGCGAGTGTCGCCGAAGTCGCTGCAAGGGCCGATCGGCATCGGGCAGCAGGTCGGTATGGCGGCCCGCGACAGCATCTGGACGCTGCTGCGGTTGATGGCGATGATCTCGATCAATCTGGGCATCTTCAATCTTCTGCCCATACCGATCCTCGATGGAGGCATGATCCTCTTTCTACTGATTGAGGCGCTCATCCGCCGCGACATCAACCAGCAACTGAAAGAGCGGGTCTACCAGGTGGCGTTCGTCTGCCTGCTGGTGTTCGCCGTGATGGTCATCTTCAACGACGTAACCAAGCTGCCGTTCATGACGAAGCTGAAGCCGTAGGAGATTTGCGCCTAGGTTAAGGATGATTGCGAAGGAGTGGATTCTGGGTGGGGTCGTTACGCTTTGGCGCGGTGATCTTTCAGGTCTACACGCATGATCATCTACCACGGCATGTGCATGCGCGATATGCTGGGATACTTGTGATTATCGAGATATGGCCTGGAGGCGCGAGGCTTGCCCGGCGAGCGGATAGAACCACGCCTCCGAATGCTAAACGAAGCGATGTGGCTTTCGTTTTACGAGTTGCGCGCTTGCGGCAGGCGGAGTTAAATCAGCTCTGGGAGGAGATTCATGACTGAGTCAGAAAAAGAGATGGCGGAGATCGACGCGGTCGTTCTGTCTCCCGAGGATTGGGCGGATATCGACTGGGCAATTGCCAATGCGCGCTACCCGGAGGATGAAGAGATCGCGGTAGCGGCGAGCTTTGATGTGGTCAATCGAATTCTCTTGATCGAGTTGAAGACGGGACAGCGGCTGGCAATTCCGCAGGAGGACCTGCAGGACATCTATCGCGCGAAACCCGAGGATTTGGCGGATGTCGAAATCTTGACGCCGGGAACGGCGTTGCACTTCGAAAAGGCAATGGAAGGCATTCTTGTGGATGCTGCCAGGCGCGGAATCTATGGCAGCGAGAAGTGGATGGCTGGACTGGCAGAACGGCGGCTGGAGCGGCTGGCGAGCTGACTTGGGCGGTAGATGCAAGTGTCGAAGCCTTTTCCATACCTTGCGCTGACATTGCAATTGCGAGGCACCGCACGGAGATTTATCGAGAAGGAAGATTGGATGAACCAACGAGACCTGCTCAAGCGCCGCATAAGAATCTCCAGAATTGCATTGGTTCTTCAAACGGTCGCTCAATTAACATTCGCAGTTGCTGTGTGGAATTGTTCTGACGTACATCGAAACCTCCTCAATCGCTTGTGGTACATGTCTTTGTTCGTCCAGCTGGCCTCTGCATTCATCTTGGGAAGACGGATTTCTGAAGCGAAGCTGGAGTTGGACAGGTAGCAATTTCCTCGTAATCCGGAATCATTCGGGAATGACAAACAAGGTGGGGCTGTGGTGCCTATCTTGCGGCTGCGATGTGGGCGGCGCGGACGTCG
This sequence comes from uncultured Granulicella sp., assembly GCA_964658395.1. Classification (GTDB taxonomy): domain Bacteria; phylum Acidobacteriota; class Terriglobia; order Terriglobales; family Acidobacteriaceae; genus Edaphobacter. The sequence goes on from CAZZYQ010000018.1 coordinate 22,766, forward strand.
TTGGCAGTAAAGGCCGCGATAAACGGGGCACCGGCTGCGGCGGATTCGATCTTGGCGCGGCCGCCTTGTTCGCGGTCGACGAGGCAGAGGACTCCGGCGACGATCATTCCGGCTTCGCGCGCGGCTTCGATGGCAGTGATGGTTGAGCCGCCGGTGGTAGAGACGTCGTCGACGATGACGACGTGAGCGCCAGGTTTGAGGAAGCCTTCGATGCGGCGGCCTGTGCCGTGGGTTTTTTCGGTTTTGCGAACCAGGAAGCCGTGGAGAAGTGTCGGTTCCGGACCGGGGTCTTCGTCGTCTTCAAAGCCAGGATCGGAGGCGAGGATGGCGGAGAGTTCCGCGATCTCTTTGTAGTCTGCGGCGGCCCAGGCGCTGGCGCTGGCGATGTTCGAGACCAGCGGGTCGGCCCCCATGGTGAGCCCGCCGACGGCTTCGGCGTGGGGGATGTGCTCGCGGATCAGGTCGTAGAGCACGAGGCCGGAGAGGCGTCCGCCTTCGGCGTGGAGCGTGGTGGTGCGGCAGTCAATGTAGTAGTCGCTCTTCGCGCCGCTTGCAAGCGTGAAGTCGCCGAGCTTGAAGGAGAGCGTGGCAATCAGGTTCAGAAGGGCGGAGCGAGTGTTAGGCTGTGGCATTAGCGCTCCCTCTCATCCAAGCGCTTCAGCTCTGTCTTCTGGAGTTCGAGGTGGAGGTCGTCGAGCTGATCGTTGAACCCGGCAAGCGCGGCCTTCAGCCCAATTTCATTCGCCGCTAACCGTTTTTTTCTGGCCTCTGAGTTTGAGGTCGCCATGGCCATAGTATGGCACGAGGGTGAGTCCGGTCAGTGCGAGAGTTTTTCCAGATGCCGGTATCCTCCAGTGGCCAGGAACACCGTAACAAAGACCGAGAAGTTGTAACTCGCATGCACGAGGGTTGAGCAGGCCACCGAACGCGTCTGAACGCGGATGAGCGTGAGCACCAGCGAAACGCCGAAGAGGATCGCAACCGCTCCCCAGGCATGGGCGAGTTGATCAGCGTGGATAAGAGCAAAGAGCATGCTGGTAACGATGCTTGCCGAGAGGACGGCTGTCTTGCTGCGGAAGAAGAGATTGCCCGTGCCGGCCCGTGCAAGGGCCAAGGCAGGCTCCCGAAACATCGTCATCTGCATTGGCGGTTCCTCGCCGCGAAATCTTGCTTGCGAGAAGCGCACGACATAACGCAGCATGGCGGCGAGCCAGTCGAAGGCGATGGAGAAGGCGGGCAGCAGAAAGCCGCGGAAGGTGATCTCCTCGAACAAGGGAGCGAGCAGCGTTCCGAAAAAGGTCACGATCCAGACGTCCGACGACGTGCGAAAGAAGTTGTCCATGGGGATGGACTTCGGCACGGGAACAAGGCCGGAGAGCGCCTGCACCGACCAGCCTACACAAAGACCGAGCGAGATGAGGCGGATACCTAGACGCAGCGCCTTGCTTCCGTCCCAGTCGATTCCGGCGAGGAACCCACGGCCCCAGAAGATAGGAAAGACGAGGAAGCAGGAGGCCAGCGTTAAGACGTAGGTAATGGCCATCGAGGCGAGCTGGCGCTTCGGCTGCAGCAGCATCTGTGCGCTGGCGTGGAGATCGTGGGTGGTCTTCGCGGTCGAGATAAGAATGAGCTGGGAAAGGAAGAGCAGCAGTCCAGCGAAGCTGACAAACAGAAGTGCATGGCCGAGATGCGGGACGCGCGACCGCGCCAGCGTTCTCGCAGGCGAGAGCCCGAGAAGCTCGTCCTCCGCAGGCGGCGATTCAAGGTAGAGAGGATCGTCGCTCAAGCTTTACTCAACCTGCCGGCCGACTTCTTCGCCGCTGCTTTCGTTAGGATGCCGGGCTTTGCAGAGGGCATGCCTGTCTTCTTTTCGGGAGCGATGAACTTGCCATCGGGCTTCTTTTTGCGGTCTTGTTCATCCCTCGGGGCGGGGGCAATGTCGAGCGGCTGCGGTCCAGCGTGGCTGTGAGCGCCGTTCAGCGAGACGCCTACGGGCAATGCGCCGTAGTGCCTGGCAAGGAAGCTGCCGGTGTGCGACTCCGATACAGTGGCAACCTGCTCTGGCGTGCCGTGCGCGATGATGCGGCCTCCGCCTTCGCCACCCTCGGGACCCATATCGAGGATGTAGTCCGCGTTGCGGATGATGTCGAGATTGTGCTCGATGATGATGACGGTGTTGCCGAGATCGGTGAGGCGATGCAGCACCTCCAGCAGCTTGCGCACATCGTCGAAGTGCAGGCCGGTCGTCGGCTCGTCGAGCAGGTAGAGGGTGCGGCCGGTCTGGCGCTTCGAAAGCTCGCGGGCAAGCTTCATGCGCTGGGCTTCGCCGCCGGAGAGCGTCGTTGCTGACTGGCCGAGATGGATGTAGCCGAGCCCGACATCAACCAGAGTCTGCAGCTTGACGTTGACCGTGGGAATGTCTTTGAGGATGGGGACGGCCTCTTCAATGGGCAGATCGAGCAGGTCGGCGATGGAGTAGCCGTTGAACTTTACCGACAGCGTCTCCTGGTTGTAACGGCGACCGTTACATACGTCGCAGAGGACGTAGACATCCGGGAGGAAGTTCATCTCGATGCGGCGCTGGCCTTCGCCCTGGCAGGCCTCGCAGCGGCCGCCCTGCACGTTGAAGGAGAAGCGGCCGGGCTTGTAGCCGCGCTCGCGAGACTCCGGCAGCATGGCGAAGAGGTCCCGCATCGCGGTGAAGACGCCGGTATACGTTGCGGGGTTCGACCGCGGCGTACGCCCAATGGGAGACTGGTCGATCTGGATGACCTTGTCGAGCTGGTCGATGCCGCGGATCGCGCCGTGCTTGCCCGGCTCTTCGCGCGAGCCATATAACTCCTGGGCAAGGGCGCGATACAGAATGTCGTTCACCAGGGTGCTCTTGCCGGAGCCGCTGACTCCGGTCACGACCGTCATCACGCCGATCGGAAAGTGAGCCGTAACGCTATTCAGGTTGTGCGAGTGCGCCCCTTCGACGGTGAGCCACTTGCCGGTAAGCGGTCTTGGTGCTTTGTCCGGAGTCGGACGGGTGACGATGTCGATCTTGCCGGCAAGATACTGGCCGGTGACGGACGCGGGGTTATCCATGATCTCCTGCGGCGTCCCGCTGGCGATCAAGTGGCCACCATTCTTGCCCGCGCCGGGGCCAAGGTCGAGGACGTAGTCAGCCTTCCGGATGGTGTCTTCGTCATGCTCAACGACGAGTACGGTGTTACCCAGGTCGCGCAGCGCTTCGAGCGCCTGGATAAGGCGCTGGTTGTCGCGCTGGTGCAGGCCGATCGAAGGTTCGTCGAGGACGTAGAGCACGCCGCGCAGGCGGGAGCCAATCTGCGTCGCGAGGCGAATCCGCTGGCCTTCGCCGCCCGACAGTGTCGCAGCAGATCGGCTCAGCGACAGGTAGCCGAGGCCGACGGCGTTGAGAAACTCAAGGCGCTCGATGATCTCGCGCTGCAGGCGATCGGCGATGATGCGGTCGCGGCCGGTGAAGGCCATGGAGCGTGCGCCGGCGAGGGCGCGTTCGAGGGAGAGGGCGGTAAAATCGGCGATCGAATACGGTTTGGTGGTGGAGTCCCACATCTCAGAACCGAGATGTGGGGCACCCACACCCATCTTTGCAGTCTGCATCGGTACTGTTACAGCGAGAGATTCCGGCCGAAGCCGCCGGCCCTGACAGCGCGGGCATTCGGTTGCCGACATGTACTGCATCATGTACTCGCGGTAGCCTTCGGACTTGGTGTCTTCGAGGTTGGCGCGAAGATAGGCGAAGATGCCGTGGAAACCGGTTCGGCCAGCCTCGCCCTTTGGCGGCCCGTACATCAGCAAACCTTGCTCGGCCTTGGTGAGAATGCCGAACGGCTGCTTCAGGTTGATCTTGTACTTTTCCCCCGCGAGCTTGATCAGCCGCAGCAGATAGGCGGAGCCTGAGCCGGGCCCCATCGCCCCGTCAAGTAACGGCTTCGACCAGTCGGTAATGGTCTTCGCCGGGTCAAAGTCGTAGATGCTGCCGAGGCCGTGGCACTCCGGGCAGGCACCGTAGTTGGAGTTGAAAGAGAAGCTGCGGGGCTCGAGTTTGGGGACGTTGATGCCGCAGTCGGGGCAGGCCATCGAGGAGGAGTAGAGCGTCTCCTCCATGCCGTGAATGCCGATGAGGACGAGGCCATTGGCCATCTGCAGCGCCTTTGCCACTGAGGTCTCGAGGCGCCGGGTGTCGAACTTCTTCTCGCCCTCTGGCTGGTCGGGAAGCAGCTTCAGGATGATGCGGTCGACGACGGCCTCGACGGTGTGGTTCTTGCGCTTTTCGAGCCGCATGCCCTCGGTGAGTTCGGTCATCTCGCCGTCGATGCGGGCGCGAAAGCCTTGCTGATCGAGGGCTTCGAGCTCTTCGCGGAACTCGCCTTTGCGGCCGCGGACGATGGGCGCGTAGACGGTGATGCGTTCGCCGGGAGCAAGCGAGACGATGCGTTCTACGATCTGGTCGGCGGTCTGGCGCGAGATAGGCAGGCCGCAGTTGGGGCAGTGCGGCTGTCCGACCGAGGCGTAAAGCAGGCGCAGGTAGTCGTAGATCTCGGTGATGGTTCCTACCGTAGACCGCGGGCTGCGGCTGGTGGTCTTCTGCTCAATGGAGATGGCGGGCGAGAGGCCATCGATGGCGTCAACGTCAGGCCGCTCCATCTGATCCAGGAACTGGCGCGCGTAGGCGGACAGAGTTTCGACATAGCGGCGCTGCCCTTCGGCGTAGATGGTGTCGAAGGCAAGCGAGGACTTGCCGGAGCCGGAGAGGCCGGTGACAACGGTCAGCGTGTTGCGGGGAATGCTGACATCGACGTTGCGCAGATTATGCTGGCGCGCGCCTCGGACGGTGATGTGGGTAATGCTCATGCGGGCGCCTGGGCTGCTTACGACTGGTGAATCCGTGACGAAGCCAAGCGTTTAGGATACGGCATTCCGGGGACGGCTGAAAGCCGGACAGCGGCCAACGCTTGGACCTGGTTATGTATCCAAAGTTGCAACAGCAAACTGTATCTGGGTCTTTGTCTTGATTCAGAAATGGATTGATCTCTGACAGAATGGAAGAGCGCTTTCCGTATTGATCAAGGGCATGCGAGCGGTGCGTTTCCAGGGGTGGGGTCTTGAGTACTTCGATTGTTCTTGTCTGTGCGGTGCTGGCTTCTTTGGCGGCTGGTGTGCTGATTGCTTACGGGATGTGCCAGGCCATGTTCGCATTGTTCCAGGTTCGAGTGCGACAGATTGCGAGAGAAGCAGCGCCCCGGGTCATCGTTCCCACGCAGGTGGTTGAAGGCTGAATCCGCTGCAACGCGCCAGGCTTGTTGGACCGCGACAACATGTCTCGAATACGACTTAGACAGCGGCTAATCAGTCCTGAGACTCAGGCGCCGGCGGTGTCTGGGTATTGGTTTGCCGCTGCTGCATCATCTTCTGCAACTGCTCATAGATCTGCTGCGGCGTCTTCTGGCCGTTGGGCTGAGCCTGTGTGTCTTCTGAAGGCTCTTCCTGTGCTTCAGGTGCCGGGGCCGCATCGGGCTCCGTGACAGGCGATCCGTCCGGGTTGGAGTTGACCGGTCCTCTGCCGGTCCGGGTTGGGGGCTGGAAGGTCCGCGAGGGCGGCACGTACTGCGGAACGGCATTTTCTTCCGGTTCGTCGGGCTCCGCGGCCTGCTCCGCCGCGGCATTGGAGGCTGGAGGCGTGACTGTGCCACGCCTCGGGGTAAGAATAAGCTCGGACGATCCTCGAGCATCACTGACGAGAAGCATGTTGCTGCCCGTGCCATCGAGCAGAGCAGCGAGAACAACGGACGGGCTGGACGGACCGTAGTGGCCGAAGACACGCTCGTCCGCAACGCTTCCCGTCACCTTGATGCCTGCTTTGCGCGCTACTTCGCGCACGACCTGGTTCAGGCTGGCGTTGGTCGCATCCACGGCAACATCGCCGGAGCCAAAGTCTACCTTGAAGCCTACCGCGGACCTCTGCTCGGTGGCCTCACGTGCGCCGGGTTCCTCGCTACGTTCCGTCGCCTGGTTCGCTGGAAGCGAGGAAGGCACAGGAACGGCGGCAGAAGGCTTCGGCAACACGGGCGCTGTCTGAGCGGGAAGCAACACAGGAGCGCTGCCGGTCATCAGGCCGATGAGTGCGGCTGTTGCGAGCCGAGTTGGAGAGAGTCGAACCACAGTGATGGGACGCTCGAGCAGCCTGAAAGTGACGCGACGGCTGCTTCAATTAACACCAGTTTAGTCTCGTTCAGTCGAACGGGAGAACCGCGTTCCCACCAAAGTTACATCTTTCGTGTATTAAACTGGCGTAAGCTGCGCGGGCGCGATGTGGAAGAGACGGGGTTCTATGTTCGGACATGTCGAGAAGGGCGGCGAAAAGAGACGAGCGGGTGCCGTCTGGGTATCTTTTGCCTTCCTGATCTGTGCCGTCGTCTCTCCATTGCAATCGACTGAGCTACAGGCCGAAACGTGCATAACGCAGTCGCAGATGAAGGCCACCGACCGGGACGCGATTGTGACTGCGGCCCGTACCCTGGCCGCCAAGATACAGGAAGGTGACGCTGCCGGGCTGCGGGCGCAGACCATCCCGGAGTACGCGAAGGACTTCTCGGCGATGACGGCCCTGGTGGGTAGCACTTCCGCAAAGGTGAAGGGAGCGCCGCTTTCAGTTGACCAGGTGTACCTGCTGGACGCCAGCAACCTGAAAGCTGCGCCCGATGGCACGAACCAGGATGCGCAGTTCTTCTGTTCCTTGAACAAGTCGATGGCGGAGGCGAACTTCCTGATACCCGCGCTGCCTGCTGGAAAGTACGGCTTTGTGAGCGTAACAGCGGATTCGGCGAAGACGCCGTGGCGGCTGTCGTTCCTCCTGCGGCAGGATGCGGCGAAAGAAGGGCAATGGTCGATGGCGGGCTTCTATCCAAAGCCTCTGACTGCAGCCGGGCATGACGGGCTTTGGTACTGGATCCATGCGCGAGAGCTGGCGCAGCAAAAGCAGCGATGGAACGCGTATCTCTACTACGGGCAGGCAGAGGCGCTGCTGCAGCCGGTAGGATTTCTGACCAGTACGCATTTCGAGAAGCTGCGGAAGGAGGCAGCTGCGACCGCTCCTCCGGCGCTGTCTGAAGGCATCAGCGCAGATACACCGCTTGTCGTAAAGGGGCAGCAAGGTGCGGAGTACCGGTTTACCGAACTGACCACGGACGATTCGCTCGGCATGGACAAGTTGGACATCGTCGTGCATCTGCAGGCCGAACCCGGGCCCGATGCAGCACTGTCCGCAACGACCGGGAAGTCACAGCCGGCGAAAGCTGCAGCCGCTGTCCCGCTAAGTCCGCGTGAGCGTAACAGCGGTGCGATGGCAGCGCTGCTCAGCGCCTATCCCGAACTGCGCAACACCTTTCATGGTGTATGGGTCTTCGCCGAGACTCCTGGCAAGAACCCGTTCGTTACCGAAGCACCCATGGAAAACATTCATTGAAGATGCCCTCCAACTTTGCTCTTCCGTTAGCGCTTAGATGGTAAGGTTGGGTCGCTGCGCGCTGCTCAGAGACTCGAGTTCCGCGAAGTTGGGTTTTGAGAGGACCAAAGACAGATGAAAGAAAAGCTACTCTCGGAGGCGATCGCAGCACGGCGCTCGACACCAAGCTTTGACGGCGAACCGATCCCAGCAGAAGACTTGAAGAAGATTATCGAATCGGGGCTGTCCGCACCAAGCGGATACAACATGCAGCCATGGCGCTTCGTGGTAGTGCAGTCGCCGGAGCAGAAGAAGCGGCTGCGGGCGGCGAGCTATAACCAGGCCAAGGTTGAAGAGGCTTCGGCGGTAATCGTGGCATGCGGCGATGCGGATGGCTGGCGGAAAGATCTTGACCTGATGCTGCAGCTTGGCCGCGAGGGTGGGATGCCGGAAAGCTACGCGGAACAGGCGAAGAGCAGCGTTCCCAATTATCTTTCGAGTTTCTCAAGCGAGAGCATGCATGGATGGCTGAATAAGCACGTGATGCTGGCGTTCAGCTTTATGCTGCTGACTGCCGAGACGATGGGCTACGACACAGCCCCTATGGAGGGCTTCGAGGAAGAGAAGGTGCATGAGGTGCTGCGCCTGCCGTTGAGCTACCGGGTGGTGGCGCTGCTGGCGCTGGGACATCTGAAAGGCGCGGACAAGTTCGATGGGGGGCGGTTCGACCTGGCGCATACGGTATTTGGGGAAGAGTTCGGCAAACCGCTGAAGGTATGAGGTAAGCGGCCGGATCGGGTGAAGCTCGCGTTCTTGCGCTGCCCAAGAGCAACAGCAGATTCCCTTCGGGAATGACAAAAATGAAGAAGAAATAGAGTAGAGCTCAGGGGGACTGCGCGGTCTTGCGCTGACTGAACTACAGCAAGTTCGCTTCGGGAATGGCGAAAATGAAGAAGGAAAAGAGTAGAGCTCAGGGAACTATGTGACTGGGACTGCGGAACCTGCGGTCAGTCAGGATGCCAGGTGTAGGCGCCAGGCTGAGGCAGGCCGATGTGGCCGAGGACGCGCTGGACGAACTGAATCGCCATGTCCGAGGTGCTTTGCGGCTGGTTGTAGAGTGTAGGCATCACCGGAAAGATCGTCGCGCCGGCATCGGCGGCGAGCTGCATGTTGCGCAGATGGATGCGATTGAAGGGAGTCTCGCGCACACAGAGGATAAGCGGGCGGCGCTCCTTGAGAGAGACATCGGCGGCGCGCTCGATGAGGTTGCCAGCCATGCCGTTTGCGATGCCTGCCAGAGTTCCCATGGAGCAAGGGAGCACAATCATGGCGTCCGAAGGGTAGCTTCCGCTGGCGATGTTCGCCCCGACGTCGGAGGCAACATGGTGCTGGATTCTTGCTGAGGTTGTGCCGAGTATCCGTTCAACAAGATTGTTGCGACCGCTGATCTGCAGTTCTTCTGCGAGCACGCGGAGCGCGTTCTCCGAGACAACGAGGTTCACCTTGGTTACGCGGGTGTCGGCTTCGAGCAGCCGAAGCATCTCGATGGCGAAGATGGCGCCGCTGGCTCCAGTAATGGCGAGGGTAAGGTTGCGGGGGGCGGAGGTGGCTGAGGCGCTCACCTTTCGATTATCCCACTGGAGCGTTTAAGGTGATGTTGAGGCGGCACAGGGGATAAAAGCAAGAGCGAAGGCGAGATGCGGGGGTCTCTCCACTGCGTCGCGATGCGCGACTCCGGTCGAGATGACACTTCTTGTTTGAGAGGTTGAGATGGCGCTTTTCGGCGGAGTCGCGTGGTTCTTGCGCATTGCTTGTTCATGTGGCGAATACCGGGGACGCAACGAAGCTAAACTAAATCCATGACCGCTGCCACGCAGACCGTTCCTACTTTCGCCGAAATCGAAGCGAAGGTTGAGCAGGGGATTCGCATCGATGTGGAGGAGGCGCGCTGGCTTTGGCGGAATGCTTCGGATGCGGAGTTGCGCGGGCTGTCTTCGGCGGTGCGCGGGCGGTTCCATGCTGCGGGCGAGTGCACGTACATGGTGATGCGGATCATCAACTACACCAACGTGTGTGTGGCGCAGTGCGACTACTGCGCGTTCTACAAGCTGCCAACCCAGCCGGGCGGATACGTGATGAGCCACGAGGAGGTGTTCGCCAAGCTCGACGAGCTGCTCGCGCTCGGCGGCGACCTCGCGGCGTTCAACGGCGGGTTCAATCCCGCGCTGCCGCTTGCGTACTACTGCGATCTATTTGCGGCGATACGGGCGCGATATGGCGACTCCCTGGAGTTCTATGCGTTGACGATTGCGGAGTTCATGTACCTGGCAGACCATGCAAAGTTGAGCCATCCCGAGGCGGCACAGCGGTTGAAGGCGGCGGGGGTGCGATGGATAACAGGCGGAGGGTCGGAGATCCTTACGGAGGCGTTCCGGGCGCGGCACTCCAAGTTCAAGTACACAGTAGCGGAGTACTTTGAGGCGCAGCGAGCGATCATCGAGGCGGGGCTTAAGACGACGGCGACGATGGTGATTGGGTTCGACGAGACGCTGGAGGAGCGGCTCGAGCATCTTGAACGCACGCGCGGCTTTCAGGACGAGACAGGCGGATTAGCGAGCTTTTTGTGCTGGACATTCAAGCCGTACTTCACGCAGATAGGCGGCATCGAGATTACGACTGCGGAGTATCTGCGGCACCTTGCTTTGAGCCGGATTTTTCTGGATAACGTCCCACGTATCCGGACGTCAGTGCTGACGCAGAACCAGGGAGCGCTCGAGGGATTGAACTACGGGGCAGACGACTTCGACCTGCCCATCGAGGACGAGGTGACGCAAAAGGCTGGAGCGACCATCAGCCTGGACTTCGAGCGGATTCTAAGCTATGCGCGGGAGCTGGGATATCAGCCAAGGTACCGCCATGTGGCTGTACAGGGCAAAGGCCACATCGACCGGGAACCCGCCCTACTCGTCTGATGCGGCGGGTATAAACACCTGGCGATGTTGTAAGCGGTCATAGCTATTCCAGAGACGGAAAAGAAGCTAACAGACGGTAAAGAAACCGCGCGTTGTTACGATCGTGATCGTCTGTGAACCGGACCCGTTAGAAATTCGAGTTCAATCCGAGCATGGAGCTGCAATGAGATCTGAGCGTTACGCGTCGTCGTAGTCTTCCGTGAGCGATTGCAGGAACGCGACGAGCGCCTCCACATCGTCCGCAGACAGGCTCATGTTTGCGAACTGCGGCGGAGCATTTCTCAGTGCTCCTGACCGGGCCAGAGCGGAGCTCTTGATGTAGAAGTTCACCACATCGTCGAACCGGGCCCGGCTGCCGTTGTGGAAGTACGGGGCGGAGTCTTCGAGGTCGCGAAGGGTCGGTGTCTTGAACTGCGCGATGGTGGAGGCAAGGCCGCCATCGATGGTGCAGTCGGCGCCGGAACCACAGACAAAGCTCTTCAGGTTGGCCTGCGGATTGGGGTAGTCGGCGTTCAGGTAGATGTTCCAGAGGCCAAGGTCGGCGTACATCGGGTTCGACGATGCGGGACGGCGCATGGCCTCGGTGGCGTTGGGGTGGGTGGGGTTCTGGGGAAGATACTGGTTGTAGGCGGCGCTGCGCTCGGCCAGGCCGGGAACGTGCAAAGCGGCGAAGGCTCCCGCGCCGTGGATGCTGTCGTACTCGTCCTGCGCCACGCCGGTATTGTGGAAGCCAAAGTCGGTGAAGTCCGGCGCGGTGTGGCAACTGGCGCAGTTACCTGCGTGCTGGTCCGTGCCGCTGCCGGCGGCGGCGCTCTTAAGAAAGATCTTCAAACCGGCCAGCTCCGTAGGGCCGAATTGGAACTTCTGGTCGTGATAGGCAAACGTGCCGTCCGCGGGTGTGATGTAGATCGGATTTCCGAGCGCCAGCACCTGCTGGTAGAGCCGCTGGCTGTAGGCGAGGTTGGTCTCTCCGGTCAGCGGAAGTTGAGGCAGGTGATTGGCGTTGAGGAAGAGATCGTAGGGCGAGGTATCGTAGCGGCCATACTGGTCCTGTTTGAACTTGAGGTCTTTGAAGTATTGCGCCACGCACAAGGCGACCTCCTGAACGATCTGCATGTCCGTGGCCGTGGTGACATCGATACGCTGCGATGGCGGCAGAAGAAGATCGGGCGTGATGCGCTTATCGACACCCTTGAAGAGGATGCCGTAGGAGAGCCCGTTGCTGCGGTCAGCGGCAAGTTGGTCGGACCCGTCATCGCCTCGAATGACGGCGGCGATATGGGCGATGGCGGTGTTGTACTCCGTGGCGCTCCAGCCAAAGTTGCGGCCGGTAAGCGTCGCAACGACCAGGTCCTCCCCGGTGGCAAATTCGCCGTCGAAGTGGAGAAACTGCGGTCCGCTGTGGGGTTGGAAGGTGCCGACCATCTGCATGGAGTTACGCGGAGTGGTGTCGAAGCCGTTCTCCGCCAGCGGGAGTTCGCTGCGTGTGGTGAAGTCGGCATAGGTGCGGTTGCCGGCGTTCGCCACACCCTGAAACTCGGTCACAAAGTGGCACGAACGGCAGTTGATGGCCTGACCGGCGAACGGTCCTGGCAAAGGGCCATTCGCAGTTGGCACCGTCGCGACGATGGGGTCGCCTGCAGACAGGGGGGTGTTGATGCCGGTCGAGTGGGTAGCGAAGAACTGTGAAAAGCGGGTGTCCAGGAAGAGGCGCTCGCCGATCGGATCGGCGGCCGGGGTGGGGGCGCTTTCATCCTCGCCGCCGAGCGCAGGCGCTGAGCCGGAGCCGCAGCCGATTAAAACGGCCAAGACCAGCATGATCGTTCCGCTGAATGTGGCCGTTGCTAAACCATACGACCGCTGCACACGCTTGTTCTGCCGCAACTTCACTGGACATCTCCTGATTTCTGGGTCGGTTCACCGGCTGGCTGGAGGTTGATGCTGCGCAGGTAGGCGACCAGCTGCCAGCGCTGCGCGTCAGGCATGGAGCTCCAGGAAGGCATCCCCTTCCACGAGTTCCCGTTGCGCAGCAACCACGCAAGGTCGCCGTCGGTGGTGGCGGCGATGCGCGGGCTGATGACGGCGGGACGCGATCCCCTGCCTTGCCCCTGCTCGCCGTGGCACTTGGCGCAGCTGGTTGCATAAAGGTGCTGACCGGCCTCGGCTGCCGCTTTCTGGTCCGGCAGCGGGCTGGTCCGGGCGTGGTCTGCGGGGGAGACGCGCTTCAGCCAGCTGCCGTCCGCGGCCCCCATAAGAGCGAGGAGTGCCGGCAGCGTCAGGACGAGGATGCCTTTGCTCTTCAACCTCATCTCGACCTCCGGAAGAGGTCGCGAACCTGGGAGAACTCGTATGCGGCCTTCAGCCGCCAAAGCACCCCGGCGCTATTGGCGTTGAGCCCGAACTCGGGTCCAGCGGTGATCGTCATGTTGTGCGGCGCGCTAAACCCGATGGTCGGCCCTAAATAGATCGAGGTTCCGTTGAACCCGAAGTCGTGCCGGGTCCCGAGGCCGCCGAAGAGCTCTCCACCAGCGGAAAAGTTCTGGCGGCAGAAGGTACAAGCCCGTTCGCTGGCGCGGGATGCAAGCGAGCGGCTCGCGCCTACGGCATAACCGAACTCCCAGGGTTCGTTGGAAAGGTTTTTCTCCGCGATGAAGTTTTCTGAGATGTTGAAGCCGTTGAAGTTGCTGGAAAGGATGAGTTTGCCTTCCATCGCGCGCTCCACGTCCGGCGTGAGAACGGCGTTCGACAGCGCCTGGGTCGTGATCACGGCATGGTCGGTGACTTCGAGGAAGCTTTTGTCCGCCTGGCTGTGGTCTTCGTACTCGATATAGAGGACTGGGTTGATCCAATGCTCACTGCGCAGCGGTCTGAATCTGTTCTCAAACCGGAACCCGGTGAAGATGGTTGAGTCATGGGCCGTGCTCTGCCCCTGAAGGTAGGCCTCGGCGGTGTACCAGGCGGTAACGCCGTACTCGATCTCGATGGTCTCAGCGGTGAAGGGGTTCGCGTTTTTGGGGTGGGCGTAGACGGTCTGGCTGGCGATTTCGAGGTTTCCGGGCTCCTCGAGCACATGCGAGTAGGTCACGAAATAAGGCGGCTCCTGGGCATGCGCCGCGGCGGCGCAGGCAGCAAAACAGAGCAGAATAAAGCCGCAGGCAGAACAGCTCGAACGGTGCACACAGATCTCCCGGAGCGCGGCAGCTGCCGCCCTCTTCTTTGCTGCTGAGTCTTCATCTCAGCGATGTAAGACTGATTTGGTCTTCGATAACTGAGACTAACCCAGTCCGAATTTGGCCGTCAACTAGAAAGATGGAGAAGCAGCGAAAAGGCCGAGGTGATTCAAAGGAGCGCCGGTACGTTCATCGGCACAATCCGACCTTCTTGGAACCTGGCTGAGCAACGCAGCCGGGGGAGTTGGCGATGGTATCTTGGAAGAGTCTAGAAATCTAAAGAAGAGGTGCCGAATGGCCACAGCAACACTGGATAAAGCAGGGCTGAGTAGCGCAGCCAAGGACTACAAAGTAGCGGACATAACGCTGGCCGAGTTTGGCCGCAAGGAGATCGACATTGCCGAGCAGGAGATGCCCGGATTGATGTCGATCCGCCGCAAGTACGCCGCAGGCAAGCCGTTGGCCGGTGTTCGCATCACCGGTTCGCTGCACATGACCATCCAGACCGCTGTGCTGATCGAGACAATGGTCGATCTCGGAGCCGATGTTCGCTGGGCAAGCTGCAACATCTTCTCTACTCAGGACCACGCTGCAGCGGCGATTGCCGCGGCCGGCGTGCCGGTGTTTGCCTGGAAGGGCGAGACGCTTGAGGAGTTCTGGTGGTGCACAAATGAGGCCCTGAGCTTCCCGAACCCCGACGGCGAAGGTCTGCTCGGCCCGCAGCTTGTGATCGACGATGGCGGCGATGTCACTCTTCTCATCCACAAGGGCGTCGAGATGGAGAAAGGTGGCGACTGGGTCAACTCTCCCTCAGGCTCCACCGAGGAAGACGTGATTAAGACCCTGCTGAAAAAGATCCATGCCGAATACCCCACCCGCTGGCAGGATGTGGCGAAGGAATGGAGGGGAGTCTCGGAAGAGACAACGACGGGAGTCCACCGCCTGTACAAAATGCTCGAGAAGGGCACGCTACTGGTTCCGGCGATCAACGTCAACGATTCGGTGACGAAGTCGAAGTTCGACAATCTGTATGGCTGCCGCGAGTCCCTGGTCGACGGCATCAAGCGCGCCACTGATGTGATGATTGCGGGCAAGGTCGCCGTCGTCTGCGGCTTCGGCGATGTGGGCAAAGGCTCTGCCGCTTCCCTCCGCGGCCTGGGCGCGCGCGTCATCGTCACGGAGATCGACCCGATCAATGCGCTGCAGGCAGCCATCGAAGGGTACGAAGTGACGACGATCGAAGAGACACTCGGCCGCGCGGACATCTACGTCACCTGTACTGGCAACGTGGACATCATCACCACCGAACACATGCGGCTGATGAAGGACCAGGCCATCGTCTGCAATATCGGGCACTTCGACAACGAAATCCAGATGGAGCCGCTGAACGCCCTCAAGGACGTGACGCGCCTCAATATCAAGCCTCAGGTAGACAAGTACACCTTCGCCAATGGCAACAGTATCTTCATTCTGGCCGAAGGTCGTCTGGTAAACCTTGGCTGTGCGACCGGCCACCCCAGCTTCGTGATGTCCGCCAGCTTCTCCAACCAGACGCTCGCGCAGCTCGACCTGTGGGCCAACAAAGACACGTACAAGGTCGGCGTCTACGTGCTGCCGAAGAAGCTGGACGAGGAAGTAGCGCGGCTGCACCTGGAGAAGATCGGGGTAAAGCTAACCACGCTCTCACCCAAGCAGGCCGAGTACCTGAGTGTGCCGGTCGAAGGGCCTTATAAGGGTGAGATGTACCGCTACTAACGGCTTCTCGACGCGAGAGTCGCTCAGTAGAGTCTGCCGCATGAATCATCGAAGAAAGAGCCCCTGGTGGCATGGTTCAGCCATGATGCCAGGGCTTTTCTTTGCATCCATGCGGTGCGCTTCCGGCGTTCAGGAGGCTAGCTCACCAGCTTGAGATATGGGGGTTCGTCTGCGATGGTCTTGTAGATGAATCGGCGTACGATCTTTGGGCCGCACAGGAAGAAGATTCCGGGCATCTGGTGTCCGTCGCCCTGGATTTTTCCGATGCCGTGCTTGAAGATGGCCCCTTTGAGCCAACCGAGCACAACCGCCGGTTTGATGAAGTGAAGCATCCAGTGCACCCGCTGTAGCTGGAAGATCGGATACTGGTAGATCTTCGCATCGGGATCGCAGATCCGCTCCACGTCGTCGAGGCCGTAGTAGTCGAAATACACCTTGGCGAGTTCAGGCGGCCCAAGATGCACAAAGACCGGACGCACCTTGCGTTTGGCCAGTTCATCCTGAAGTGCGGAGATGTCGCTGATTGCTTTACGGCAGAACGAGCAGCCAAAGTGGCGCAAGAAGATGAGCAGCACCGGCGACTTTTCGGCGAGCGTCAGCAGGTTTGCTCCAGTCTCGGTCCGGATGGAGACGAGCGTGCGCGCCACTTCGTTCGATGTGTCGGCTTGCTCGCCGAGGATTGGCTGCGTTGTCATCCTGCACTCAGACTGTATGCAATCCGCAGCGAAAAGGAAAGTTATGCGAGCAGCGATAGGTGGAGATCGCCGTCATGCAGTTCCGGGCGGCGTGTGGTTCCAGTCGAGCCTTGCTATTCTGCGGAGATACAGAAGCCGTGTACACAATTGCCAATCACTGGAGTTGAACCATGCCCGACCAGTACGCCCGCGCCACCGAAGCTGTCCGCTACATCCGCACCCAATCGCAGACTGCGCCGGTCCTGGGCATCATTCTCGGTTCCGGACTCGGAGCGTTCGCTTCGCAGGTGTCCGATGCGGTCGCGCTGCCGTATTCCGAGATACCGAACTTTCCTGAGTCCACGGTGGTTGGACACTCGGGCAAACTTGTACTCGGCACCATTGGCGGAGTACCGGTAGCGGTAATGCAGGGTCGGGTGCATGCCTATGAGGGCCATCCCATCGAAGATGTAGTGTTTCCGGCACGAGTCCTGGGCCTGCTTGGATGCAAGACCCTGATTGTGACCAACGCTGCAGGAGGCATTCGCGAGACGCTCTCGCCAGGATCGCTCGTCGTATTGTCTGATCAGATTAACTTCACGGGGCTGAACGCAGCAGCCGGACCAAACGAGCCTCGTTTTGCGGTGGGCCCGCGCGGCGGCGAGCGCTTCTTCGATATGAGTACGGCCTACACGCCAAGGCTGCGGGCGGTAGCAGTGCAGGAGGCTGACCGGCAGGGCATCGCTTTGACCGAGGGGGTCTACCTGGCTGTCTTGGGGCCGAGCTTCGAGACGCCGGCGGAGATCCGCGCTTTTCGTACGCTCGGAGCGGACCTGGTGGGAATGTCCACCGTACATGAAGTGATCGTAGCCCGGCACATGGGACTCGATGTGCTGGGCATCTCGCTGGTTACCAACATGGCGGCGGGAGTGGTGGAAGCGGCGATCGACCACGAAGATGTGCTGGAGATCGGGCGCGGAGTGGAGAAGAAGTTTACGGCGCTGTTGACGGCCTTGGTTCCGCTGATCGTTTGCTAAGCGGCGAAGCCTCTCCGGCCTGCCCGGAGAAGACAGAACTAAGGGCAAGGGCGAGAAAAGCCCGTCGCAAGACCGGCGCAGCAAGGCCTAGGAGATGGCAGAGGTTACCAGCGCCTGGGCTTCGGTTTGGATACGCTTGAGGTGGTCTTCGCCGTGGAAGCTTTCTGCATAGATCTTGTAGACATCTTCCGTACCGGAGGGCCGGGCGGCGAACCAGCCATTCTCAGTGGTCACCTTTAAGCCGCCGATGGCGGCGTGGTTGCCGGGAGCTTCAGTAAGGACGGCCGTGATGGGCTCGCCTGCGAGCTCCTTGGCAGTGACCTGCGCCGGGGAGAGTTTCGCGAGTTTGGCTTTCTGGTCTTTGCTGGCGGCCGCGTCGATGCGCTGATAGACCGGTGCGCCATATTTTGCAGTCAACTCGGCGTACAACTCTCCCGGATCTTTGCCGAGCCTGGCGGTCATCTCGGCCGCGAGCAGGCCGGGGATGAGGCCGTCCTTGTCGGTCGTCCAAACTTCGCCATTCCTGCGCAGGAAGGTCGCGCCGGCAGACTCTTCGCCGACGAAGCCGAGCGAGCCGTCGATGAGGCCATCCACGAACCACTTGAAGCCAACGGGCACTTCGAGGATCTTCCGGTTGATGCCTTCAGCGACCCGGTCGATGATGCTGGACGAGACCAGGGTCTTGCCAATGGCGGTCTCCGCTCCCCAACCAGCCCGGTTGGTAAAGAGATATTGAATGCAGACGGCAAGATAGTGGTTGGGGTTCAAGAGGCCCGAGGATCTGGTTACGACGCCGTGTCGGTCGTGGTCGGTGTCGCAGGCCCAGGCAACGTCGAACTTGTCCTTGCTGGCAATCATGGAGGCCATGGCGTATGGGCTGGAGCAGTCCATGCGGACTTTGCTGTCCCAGTCAACCGTCATGAAGCGGAAGGTCGGATCGACGTTCGGATTGAGAACTTCAAACGGGAGGTTGTATCTTTCGGCGATGCGCGGCCAGTAGAAGACGCCCGCGCCGCCGAGAGGATCGACGGCGAGCTTGAGCGTCGTTCCCTTAAGCACATCGAAATCGATGACGCTGGCGAGATCGTTTACATAACTGGTCATGTAATCGTGGCGCCTGGTGGTTGAAGCAGCCAAAGCCCGCGCATAAGGAACGCGCTTCACGTCCTTCAGTCCGCCTGCGATCAAGTCATTGGCCCGGTTCTCGATCCACTTGGTTGCCGTGGTGTCCGCGGGGCCGCCGCTGGGCGGGTTGTATTTAAAGCCGCCATCATCAGGCGGATTGTGTGAGGGCGTGATGACGACACCGTCGGCGAGGTTGATCTTACGGCCGCGGTTATAGGTCAGGATGGCGTGCGAAAGCGCCGGAGTGGGAGTGTAGGCAAGCTGCTCATCGACCATGGTTTCGATGTTGTTCCCGGCGAGCACCTCGAGCGCGGCGGCAAAGGCGGGTTCAGACAGGGCGTGAGTGTCCTGCGCAAGAAAAAGCGGCCCGGTGACCGATTGTTCTGTCTCCTTGTTATTGCGGTAGTCGCAAATGGCCTGGGTGATGGCGAGGATGTGGTCCTCGTTGAACGCTGTTTTGAACGAACTGCCACGATGCCCGGAGGTGCCGAAGCTGACCCGCTCCGACGCGACCGACGCATCTGGATGAAGCGAATAGAACGCCGTGATCAGTTTTGGAATATTGACGAGTTGTGCGGGGGTCGGGTGCTGGCCTGGCTGGGCTACATCGGTCTGGTTCGGCATGAAATTAAGCGGTTCCCTCAGAGTGCAATCGATACGCTCTAGAACTATACCGTCTCTAGGACGCAGGAAAGATAATCGACCGCAGTTCTCTGGCCATGCGCGCGATCTCGGCTGCCTGCGGAGACGGGCTTTCAAGCAGCAGTTCAAGCTCGCGGGCCAGGTTTGTGCCTTCGGCAAAACCAAACATGCCGAGCGAGCCGGCCAGTTTGTGAGCGACTCCGTGCGCCTCTAAACGCATCTCGTCGCTTAGAGGTCCAACCGCGGCCCTTTCCAGAACGTCCAACCGGCCTTCGATGACAGGTTTGTTGCGGCTCCAGAGATCGGCGAGCAAGAGTGCAGTCCGCTGTTTAGACTCCGGCGAAGCTTCCCTTTCCGGCACGTTTACCTCTCACCTGCGAGTGGAACCAAAGGCGTCGACTACTCCTGCCAGCCCAGGGCAGCGGAGATCTGCTGCGCCAGCAGGAGCGGATCAAAGGGCTTGAAGAGTATAGACGCCACCCCAAGATCGGCAAAGCGCCGCTGATCGACACCCTGCACCTTTGCCGTGAGAAGTATGACCGGGATGGCGGCGATCTCGGGAACCTGCTGCATTGCGCGAAAGGTGGTTGGACCGTCCATTCCCGGCATCATGACATCCATGAGAATTGCGTCGGGAAGCGTGTCGCGCGCCGCTTGGATGCCGGCAGTGCCGGAGTTCGCAGTTGCCACGGACCATCCTGCGACGGCTTCGAGCGAGAGTGCTGCGACGGCGCGGATGTCTTCTTCATCGTCGATGATCAGTATGCGTCGCACAGTACTAGCATCTCATGGCAGATTCATGCGCTGAGCTGGTTCGGAGGAAGCGCGCGCTGCATCGGGGCGACTGGCAGCGTTCCGGCCTTCGGGGCGTCTCGATCATGAACGTCGCGTCCGTTTTTTACCATGCTGAGAACCAGGTGCTCGACGTCCTGAGTGTGTACCTTGGCTTTGGTAAGAAAGAGCGTGGGCCCAAGAAGAAGCTTCGCACGCTCGTCCCGTGAAAGTTCCCTGCCGGAGTAGACGATGAGAGGCAGGGACCTAAGTTCAGGTCTCCCCCGAAGCCATTCCACCAGCGAGAAACCATCGCCGTCAGGCAGCGTGAGGTCCAGCATGAGGAGGTCGGGCCGGTGGTCGGCGCAGACTTCAATAGCTCGCTGCAAGGTTGAGACATGATTCACCACGACGTTCGTTTGGGCAAACCCGCCGAGAATGACTTCGGCGAGATCTTCGTCGTCCTCGACCAGCAAGACCTGGCTTGAACCCCGGCCGCTGTCGATGGCGCGAACAAGATCGGTAAAGAGGGGCTGCTCCGGCACGGAGCGCTGCAGAGGAGTGCTTCCGATCTCACCCTCGGCGGCTTCGACCGGCTGCTCAACGCTTAGTACGACGATCGGGATGGTTGCGGTTGAGGCGGTCCTGGTAAGGACGCTCAGAATCTCCCATCCCTTTTTGTCGGACATCTGAAGGTCCAGCAGAATTGCCTGCAGAGGGGTGTGGGGCGGGCGAGCTTCAGCGATGGCAATCGCCTCTTCGCTCGAAGCCGCTTCGAAGACCGTATGTCCGCGCTCACGGAGTTGCTGGGCGATTCGAGAACGATGTACGCTGTCGTCGTCGCAGACAAGCACGGCGCTTTCGAAGGCGGGATTAAGCGTGGGGCTGAGCGCGTGGATGCGGGCCTGGCCGGGTGTAGCCGAGACAGCCGCGTCGTCCGTACGTTGCAGGCGAGGCAGCTTGACGCAAAGCGAGGCACCTTTAGTGACGTTGTGCTGGGCCCAGATGGTGCCACCGTGCTGCTGAACGATGCTGCGGCAGATGGTGAGGCCGAGACCGGTACCTCCCTTGGCTAACGCGTCGTCATGCTCAACCTGGCTGAAGCGTTCGAAGATCTTCTCGAGCTGACCCGGCGGGATGCCGCGGCCCTGGTCCGAGACACGGATTATGAGAGCGTCAGGTGGCGTCTCCACGGCAACCGTGACCGTCGATTCGGCAGGCGAGAACTTGATGGCATTGGACAGGAGGTTTGTGAGCACCTGCAGGATGCGGTCGGGATCACCGTCGAAGAAGATGGACGGGAGAATGGCTTTGGAGGCTGCATCAATGACCAGCCGCACGTTGACTGAATCTGCCATCGCGGTCATGGTCTCGATTGCGTGGTTTACCAGGTCGGTCAGCGAGCACCGCCGAATCTGCAGGACCGCCCGGCCGGAGCTCATCCGCTCTAAATCAAGGATGTCGTTGATAAGGCGGATCAGGCGCTCGGTGTTGGAGGAGGCGATGCGGATGAGTTCCTCGGCGCGACCATCGAAGCTGCCTATGACGCCGGAGGAGAGCAGCCCTAAAGCCCCGCGAATGCTGGTCAAGGGGGTACGCAGCTCGTGCGACACAGTGGAGACGAACTCGTCCTTCAGGGTGTCGAGCGCAAAACGCTGCGACAACTCGAGTTCATCGCTTTTTTGTCTCTGGAGCGCAGATCGAAGCTTGGCCCGTAATACATAGTTTTGCCAATACCCGTAGACCAGGGCAGAAGCGATAACGGCGATGCATGTGAACAGTGGCCCGGGCCCGATGATCATGGAGTCAGGTATCTGCTATCCCCCATTAGTAACGTCTGACTTAATCTTTTGGATGTAACTTATTTCAGTGATATCACGACTTCCTCGAACGCGCGAGAAGACTTGGCTGCAAAGCAAATGGCTGACTCATCCGAGTCAGCCATGGAGTGTATCGGCAGAAGAGGCTTAAACGCTTACTGTCTCACCTACTTTATCGAGCACTGCCGTCCAGTTCTTGCCTTTGCGCGCCACGTGTGCCTGCTTGTGGAAGGCGTATCCGGCGATGAGAGGAAGAGCGAGGGTGGCTTCGGAGAAGACCATCTGCTCGTACGTAAGGTCGACCTTGCCCCAGCTGCTGGCTTCTTTAAGTGTGGAACCCGACAGTGCGCCATCCCGAGCGTCGGCGACGGTTATCTGAATGGCGTACTTGTGCATGGGAGCGTCAGAGCCGAGGATCTCCGCAGCAACCACGATGTCCTGAGCAAAGTTCTTGGGAACGCCACCTGAAGCCATGAGGAGGCCGGTGGACGGGTTCTCAATCTTCAGCTTGGTGAGTTCGTAGAAGTCTTTCGCGGAGTCGATGGAGACGACGGGCTGGCCTTGCCGGGCATGCTGATGAGCAACCAGGCCAAAGCCTGCAGAGCAATCAGAGAAGGCCGGCACGAAGATTGGCACGTTCTTTTCGTAGGCGGCATGAACGATGGAATCGACCCCTCCAGACTTCAAAGTCTTGCCCTTCTTTTCGAGCCACGCGCCCATCTCGCGGATAAACTCGCGTGAGCTGTAGGGCCGGCACTCCAGCGAGTTCGTGATTTGTTCGATCGTGTGGTCGCAGATGCGAAGCTCATCTTCATCGATGAAGGTGTCATAGATTCGATCGATGGCAAGCTCGCGGAGCGTCGCATCTTCGTTGCCGTACTTGTACTGGTCCTCGGCGATGTAGTGCTTGAAGCCGAGCGCCTCAAAGAAGTCCTGGTCGACGATGTTCGCACCGGTCGAGACGATAGCGTCGACCATGTTGTTACGAATAAGGTCGATGAAGACCTGCTTCATTCCGGCCGAGACGAGGGAGCCGGCGATGCAGAGGATGACACCGCACTCGGTGTCGCGAAGCATCATGTCATAGATGGAAGCGGCGCGGTACAGGTCGCGGGCGCTGAAGGCCAGATTGGCCATGGCGTCGACCAGCGGAGCGACGTTGTGCTGCTTAATGTCAAGGTGAACGATGGGGCGGGAGAGGAGCTCTTTTTTCGTAGGCATGTCACCTATAAGGATATCAACTCCGTCAGGCTGGATGCCGTGGAACCGAGAATTTTCTGTGAACGAACGTAGTGCCAGACCGGATTTCATTGCCTGGATGGACTGGCACGAAGGGCGCGGCTTCCAGCTAACACCTGCTATCTTCAACTCATCAGAGGAACTATGATTGCGACGAAGCGGCTCCTTAATACTCCACTCCCCGATACTCCGGACACCCAGATCACCCTCAACGGCAAAGCGACGCCGGCGGTAGATGGAGAGCTGCTGATCGAGGCGCTTAATCGAACAGTCGGGCCGCATGGAAAGAAGGTTCCGCAGCTCTGCTATCTGTCTCAGATGGGTCCCATCCAGACCTGCGACACCTGCCTGGTGTCCGTGGACGGCAAACTGGCCCGTGCCTGTGCCACACCCGTGACCGCGGGGATGATTGTGGCGACAGAGGGCGAGACGGTAGACATCGCACAGCGCGAGGCCTTCGACCGCGTCCTTCAGAACCACATGCTCTACTGCACGGTCTGCGACAACAACAATCAGAACTGTACGGTGCACAATGCTACGGCAGACCTGGATGTGAAGCACCAGTCCCGCGAGTTCACGCCAAAGCCCTACGCGAAGGACATGTCGAACCCCTTCTACCGGTACGATCCTGACCAATGCATTCTCTGCGGGCGATGCGTGGAAGCCTGCCAGGACGTGCAGGTGAACGAGACGCTGACCATCGACTGGGGAGCCGAGCACCCGCGCGTCCTCTGGGACGGCGGCGAAGTGATCGATGGCTCAAGCTGCGTCTCCTGCGGGCACTGCGTTACGGTTTGTCCGTGCAATGCTCTGATGGAAAAGACGATGCTGGGCCATGCGGGCTACTTGACGAATCTGCCGGAAAAGGCGCTCGACGACATGATCAACGTCGTCAAGGGTATTGAGCCGCCGATCGGATACGGTCCGATTCTGGCATTGTCTGAGATGGAAGCGGAGATGCGCAAGGAGCGGGTGAAGCGCACCAAGACCGTGTGCATTTACTGCGCGGTTGGTTGCAGCTTCGAGGTGTGGACACGCGACCGGCACATCTTGAAGATCGAGCCGACGCATGGTCCTGCGAATGGCATCTCGACGTGCATCAAGGGCAAGTTCGCGTGGGGACACATCAACTCCGATGACCGGCTGGTGCATCCGCTGCTTCGCGATGGCGACACGTTTCGCGAGATCACGTGGGATGAAGCGCTGGACATCGTCGAGGCCAAGTTCAAACAGATCAAACAGGACCACGGGCCCGACGCGCTCGCTTTTATCGCCTCCTCGAAGTGCACCAACGAGGAGAGCTACCTGATGCAGAAGCTTGCCCGCGCCGTGGTCGGTACGAACAATGTCGACAATTGCGCGCGCTACTGCCAGAACCCCGCGACTAAGGGTCTGCAGCGGACGGTAGGTTACGGCGGGGACTCGGGTTCCATTGCAGATATTGAGATTGCCGGCCTGGTGTTGATTGTTGGCGCAAATCCTGCGGAGAACCATCCGGTGCTCGCCACCCGGGTGAAGCGCTCGCACAAGTTCCGCAAGCAGCGGCTGATTGTGGCCGATCTGCGAGAACACGAGATGGCAGAACGCGCGGACATCTTCTTCCGGCCCAGGCCTTCGACCGACGCCGCATGGCTGAACGGTGTAGCCAAGTACATTCTGGACCACAACCTGCACCAGCCCGCGTTTATTGACAAGTGGGTGAACCACTTCGAAGAGTACAAAGAATCGCTCCAGCTCTTTACGCTGGAGCATACCGAGGAGATTACCGGTGTGCCGGCGGCGACCCTGGTGACCGTCGCCAACGAGATCGCAGCGGCGGACGGTGTCTGCATCCTCTTCGCCATGGGCGTTACCCAGCACTGCGGCGGTTCGGATACGGCGACGGCGCTCTCGAATCTATTGCTGCTCACTGGCAACTACATGCGTCCGGGCGCTGGAGCATATCCGCTGCGTGGACATAACAATGTGCAGGGGGCGAGCGACTTCGGATCCATGCCCGACGTCTACACCGGGTACCAGAAGGTGGACGACGAGGCGGTCCGCGCCAAGTTCGAAGCAAAGTGGGGTGTGACGCTGCCCACGAGCACGGGCAAAGACAACCACCAGATGATCGACGCCATCCTGGAAGGCTCCTTGAAGGCGCTGTATATCAAAGGGGAAGACACGATCACGTCAGACTCGAACGCCGGCTACGTGGCCGGTGCGTTGACCAAGCTTGAGTTTCTGGTTGTGCAGGACATCAACTTTTCTGAGACGTGCCGCTATGCGGACCTGGTGTTGCCGGCGGCCACGTCGCTCGAAAAGGACGGGACGTTCGTCAATACGGAGCGGCGCATTCAGCGCATCTACAAAGCGATGGAGCCTCTTGGGGAGTCGAAGCCGGACTGGGAGATACTCCAGCTTGTGGCCAACCGCCTGGGCGCCAACTGGAAGTACAAGCATCCGTCGGAGATCATGGATGAGATTGCGGCGTTGACGCCGCTGTTCGCGGGCGTAAAGTACGAGCGCCTCGAAGACTTCAACTCCCTGCAGTGGCCCGTTGCAGCGGACGGCACAGATACCCCGCTACTGTTCAAGGAGAGGTTCAATTTCCCGGACGGCAAAGCGCGCTTCTTCCCAATCGAGTACATTCCGCCGTCAGAAGAGACAAGCAGTACGTACGATCTGCACTTGAACAATGGCCGCCTGCTGGAACACTTCGAGCAGGGATCGATGACCCGGCGCACCCCGGGCGTTGCAGAGATCACGCCCGACAACTTTGTCGAAGTCTCGCCCGAACTTGCGGCCGAACGAGGCATAACGACGGGACGCCATGTGCAACTGACATCCCCTTATGGCCGGGTACGGGTCCGTGTGCTGGTGTCGGAGCGAGTACAGGGCAAGCAGATTTATATGTCGCTGAACTCGGTTACCGAGCCGGTCAACAAATTGACGAGCAGCCATACGGACCGGGCCACACACACGCCCGCGTTCAAGGAGACGGCGGTTTCGATGACGGTGCTGCCGGAACAAGGCGACAGTCCCCTGCCGCGCCGGAATTTCCGCTACGGAAAGCGTACGCCGCAGATCGGCGTCCAGGTGGAGCGCAAGTGGGCCCGCCCGGACTATCGCCTCCCAGGCTCGTCTCCCGCGGACAAGCTCGTCCAGATTCAGAGCACCACCGTGTAGATCTCAGCTTGCTGCTATCGAGTTGAGTAAAGCAAAGGAACTACGTTCAACCTGCGAACCGAGGCGTATACATGGCCGCTCCACTTACGTTTCAGCCACAACCCGTAAACCATAAGCTCGAACTGGAACGACGACTGGCCGCTGCACCGATCGAGCATGGCGAAGCTCTTCTGGTTCTGTGGGATCTGCTGGAATCGGCGCACAATCAGGGTGTGCTCGATCTGCTTGACGGCATGGTAGCCGCGAAGGACACTATCGCCGAGACCCTGGCGAAGTATGCGAACACCCCTGAAGGGATAGCGATTCTCCGCAATGGACTGAACGCAATTATGATACTGAGTGCGGTCGATCCGGAGACGCTCGAAGGTCTTTCTGCGGTGATTGTGAACGCGGCATCGGAACACCGGAAGGAACCGAAGCCGCCCTCGCTGTGGCAACTGGCCAAACGCGCAATGAGCGAAGACAGCCGGCGAGGACTATCCTTTGCTACGCTGGTGCTGTCCGGGCTTGGCAAGTCGCTCAAATAGCCGCTACACGCCCGGCGGGGTTCCAGACAGATGAAAAACACGTTCTTCGTAAAACTCCTCCCTGCTCGCCCCTCCTTCCTTGGAGACATTACTCCAGAAGAGGCTGCACTCATGCAAAACCATGCGGCCTACTGGGCGGACTTGATGGGTAACGGTCGGGTTCATGTCTTTGGGCCCGTCTTCGATCCAGACGGCGTGTACGGAATGGGTGTGGTCCATGGAGAGGACGAGGCGGACATCCACGCCTTGCTGGCCAAAGATCCCGCGGCCAAGCTGATGAACTTCAAGGTCTCGCGCATGGAGGCTGTACTGCCCGCGTAGTGGACTAAAGTCGAGCAAGCGTGAGCGGATCGAACTGGCCGGCAAAGAAGGTCCTTACGAGTTCTTCGAAGATAGCCGAGTCCGGATCGCTGTGCTTTGGGTCGCCTTGCGGCAGCGACTCAACTGCTCGCGTAAACAGCGTCATTGAGGACTTCAGCTTCAAGTCGTCCGGCCACTCCATGATCTGCTCGATTGGCTTCAGCTTGTGAATCAACAGCAGCCTGCAGCACTCCCGCAGCCTCGAACCGAGCACCGGGTGTTCGAGGTAAGCCTGCGCCTCTCGAAGCGACGAGATGGCGAAGCGGGCCGCCATTGGGCTGCTGCCCAAACCCGCGATCTGGGGAAAGATGAACCAGATCCAGTGGCTGGTCTTGCGGCCGCGGCGCAACTCGGCACAGACCTGCTCGTACACGCCGCTCTGAGCGTCTACGAAGCGCTGCAGGTTGAAGGGATCGTTCGGGGCCGTCACTCCATGCCTCCATTTCAAGGATCAGCGCGCTTCATCACTGCTCCTGTTCGATGCGGACGAGAGGCCGACGCGGATGCGATCGATGCGGCGGTCAGTCGAGGACAGCACTTCGAGCCGCATGCCGTCTTCTTCGACCACCTCGCCCGGAAGCGGGATGTGGCCTGCGATCTCCGACACAAGGCCGCCCAGAGTGGTTGATTCGTAGTGCTCCGGGATACGCAGCGCCGTTGCCTGATCGGTGCTGCGCGTCGCCTGGTCTTCGCGTGCGGAAGAAGCTCGGCCGTCTTCGACGGCAGAAGTGGCAGCATGCCGCATCCCGCTTCCCCGAGAAAGGTCCAGCGCGAGTTGCGTCGCCGCCGCGTTGTCTCCGGTGAACTGGTCCTGAAACAGCTCTCGCAGCCGGGAGACCTCGAAGCTGCCGGAGACGACATAGGAGCCGTCCGGCTCGCGCACGGGCGAGTCGTCCTCCTCGGTCTCATCGTGCTCATCGGCGATGTTGCCGACGATGGCCTCGATGAGGTCTTCGATGGTGATGAGGCCGGCGACCCCGCCATATTCATCGATGACGATGCGCATGTGCTGCTTCTCGCGCTGCATCTCGCGGAGCAGCTCGTTCACTTTCTTGGTCTCCGGAACGAAGGCGGCTGGCCTCTGCAACTGGGCGACGGTCCGCTGCGGCGCGTCGCTGTCGAGCACGCGCAGCAGATCGTGCGCGAAGACGATGCCGGTGATGTTATCGAGCAGACCGGAGTAGACCGGCACGCGGGAAAAGACGTTTTCGACGAGGGCTTCCGTAAAGACGTCCAGCGTCATCTGTCCGTCAACGGCGTAGATTTGCGGCCGCGGAGTCATGACTTCGCGGACGACTTTGTCCCCGAACTCGACGACCGAACGAACGAGCTCGCGGTCGCTTTCTTCGAGGATGCCTTCTTCCTCACCCGCTTCGAGCAGCGCGTCCATGGCCTCGGACGGATGCTCCTCCTCGGTCTTGTCCTCCGGCTCGGCGAGGGCCGCGATGGAAAGCAACAGACCGACAAAGAGCGTGACGGGCAGGACAAGATAAAAGAGCGCTTCCAAAAGGAACCGGATGCGAACGATCCACAGCCCGCGCGTGCGTGTGAACAGGAGCTGGGGCAGCAGCCGATCAAAGAGCACGATCAGAAGGACCAGTTCGACGCCGGCACGAGCGATGTCTCCAAGATGGGGCGTATGTGCGTAGAGCGGGGTAAGGGTCGCGGGACTGTAGAGCCGAAGGCCGGAGAGAAGGGCCATAACGGCGAGCGAGAGCTGGCGCAGAACAGAGGCGGAGAGAGCAGTCGACTCGCGGCCTAGGCGAAGGCGAGGCTCGACAATCTCAGACCAGGAATCGACGTTGTCCTGATACTCACGGGCGAGGAACTTGCCCATCTCGAAGTAAACGCGATCGACGTAAGAAGCGAGGGTAAGAACGCCGAGCAAGAGAAGAAGCACTAGAAGGTAGGCAGGACTCATGCGCGGACCTGCTTCTTGGTGGCTGGTGCAGCGCGAGCTATGAGGTTCGGGCGGAGCCGCAATGCGGTGCGGAGTTCCGCCTCCCGGACAGACATCTCGCCGCGATCGGTCTCGTGGTCCAGACCGGAGAGATGGAGCAGGCCGTGGAGGATGAGAATACGGACTTCATCGCGAAGACTGTGGCCGTACTGACCGGCTTGCCGGGCTGCGGTTTCGAGCGAGATGGCCAAATCTCCGGCATGGAGCGCAGCAAATTCGGGCGGGGCCGGGAAGCTGAGGATGTCGGTAGGTTTGTTCTTGCCCCTGAAGGCCCGGTTCAGGCGTTTCAGCTCCGCATCCGAGCTGAGCAGAACTTCGACCTGGCCATTGAGCCCCACGGCGGCGCGAGCTCGACTAAGGAAACGCGAGAGTCCGGAGAGGGAGAGTGCGGCCGCGGCCGGCATTGAGCTGCTGACTTCCGGGGCCATAGAGATCACCGGCGAGGCTCGACCGGCGGAGTTGCACGGCGATAGACGCGAACAAAATCGACGAGCATCTGCTGTGGGAAGCTGGTGGTCGCGTCAGGGTTGCCGGGCCAGTCGCCGCCGACAGCCAGATTAAGGATGATGAAGAAAGGGTGATCGTAGACCCACTTCGCACCGGCTGGAAGATCGGCGGGTGTACGCTGGGCGACCAGATGGTCATCGAGAAAGAACTTGACTCCATCGGGCACCCACTCCACCGCGTACAGATGAAATGCCGTGTCCACCCGTTCGCCGGCGGGCAGATCGAACTTCGTGGTGAGCGCTTTGTCACCGCTGTAGCCGGGGCCATGCAGGGTGCTGTGGCTGACGGTGGGCTCGCCGATGTTTTCGACGATGTCGATCTCGCCGGACTGCGGCCAGCCGACGGCGTCTATGTCGCTGCCGAGGAGCCAGAAAGCCGGCCAGATACCTTTGCCCAGCGGCAGCTTGATGCTGGCTTCGAAGCGGCCATAGGGCTGAGAGAAGATGCCGTGGGTGAAGATGCGCCCAGAGGTGTAGTCGCGAGTGGTGTTGTCCGGGCGGGTGGTTTTTTGCTTCAGGGCAGTGATGACGAGATGCCCGTCCTGTTGATGGACGTTGGCGAGACTGGAGGTATAGGTTTCAAGCTCGTGATTCTGGTTGTCGGAAAGGTCAAAGGCCCACTTTTTCGGGTCTGGGGCAGAGTTGGCGGCCCCGGAAAACTCGTCGGACCAGGTAAGAACCCACTTCTGCGATTGAGCGGAGGCGCTGATGCCGCAGCTAAGCAGAAGCGTGAATGCCAGGAAACGTGAGACCGCCGTAGACGGTTTGTTTAGGATGGGGAGCTTACTTGGAGGGTCGATGGTCATCATCGGGCGCTAACAACGATGGTATCGCATTGCCTGGGATCGCCTACGCGAAGGCATATCCGGTGCCATTGCAACGCGATGGGTGGAAGGTTCGAGCAACTGTGGTCTGGAGTGACTCGCGGAGTCTGTCAGCTCGGGAAGGATCAGCATCGGTCCTATGACTCCAACTACTGTGCCCCACAATCGCACGAGCAATGGGGGCACAGCACAGGGTTTCGTTACTGCGGTTTGGAGATGGTACGGGGCGGTTCGACAGGTATGGTGGAACCGGGGAGTGCCGTGTCGATCAGGGGTAACTGCTGCTGAGCGCGACCATAGCTGTCATAGGCGCGAACGATGCGCTGAACCAGGTGGTGGCGAACCACGTCGACATCCTCGAAGTGGCAGAAGCGGATGCCTTCGACGCCGGTGAGTACATTCAGCGCGTCCAGCAGGCCAGACTTCTTGGGGTTGGGAAGGTCTGTCTGGGTCAGGTCGCCCGTGATGACAGCCTTGGAGTTGTTGCCGAGGCGGGTGACGAACATCTTCATCTGCTCGATGGTGGTGTTCTGGGCCTCATCCATGATGATGAAGGCGTCGGAGAGGGTGCGACCGCGCATGAAGGCCAAGGGGGCGACTTCGATGACGTTGCGCTCGAGGAGCTTGTCGACCTTCTCCTGATCGAGTAGATCGTAGAGCGCGTCGTACAGCGGACGAAGGTAGGGGTCAACTTTCTCCTGCAGCGATCCGGGAAGGAAACCGAGGCGCTCGCCTGCTTCCACAGCTGGCCGGACCAGGATAATGCGACTGACCCGCTTCGCCATAAGCGCGGAGACGGCCATGGCTACGGCGAGGTAGGTCTTGCCGGTTCCGGCCGGTCCAAGGCCAAACGTCATATCGGACTGCTCGATGGCTTCAACATACTTGCGCTGATTGGGGGAGCGCGGCTGAACCATGCGCTTGACTCCTGCTGAGCGCTGTTTGCCGGACTCGACGAGGCCGCGCAGGGTGACGGCAGCGTCCGCGACCACCAGCTTTAGCATGCCGTTCAGTTCGCCGTTGTGGAGATTGATGCCGGACTTGCGAAGGTATTCGAAGTCTGCGAAGACGCGGGCCACGCGATCGAGAGCGTCGTCAGATCCGGTGACATGGATCGCATCGGAGCGAAGATCGATGGTCACGTGCAGGCTGTCTTCCATAAGGCGAAGGTTTTCGTCGCGGGTCCCGTACAGGGGCTCAATGCCAGCGGTGATGTCGATGGCTCTTTTATTCAAGTAGTGATCTGACCTCCGTCAGGGCAATGCAGGTTAGACGCGGGTTTATCGCTTGCCAAAGACTATCGGCAGCAGATGAAGCAATTATTAAGGAAGGTTGTGTGCGGCAGCGCGATGGCTGTAGAAGTCGCTTGCTACCGGGTTGGCGGGCAGTGCCAATGAGGGTACGAATGGGCACAGACTAGAACTTCGAACGGGGCGCGTCAAGTAGAAAGATATGCCACCATTGAGCCACGATGAAGTTCGTGCCGATTGACCAGCCGCCGGGAGTTCCGTAGACTTAGAAGTTGCAGGAACGTCGGCAGGCCGGACGCGACTTTCGCCCTTTGCAGGCAGCGGAAGCGATACCGGTGAAGCTTGAGGCTTGCGTCCCATTTCCCCCTAACGGGTTGAGAGAAGAGAGTTTATGGCAAATCATGTTTCATCGCTGAAGCGCGCCCGTCAGACTGTGGAGAAGACCTCCATCAACCGTGCCAACAAGAGCAAGCTGCGCGGCACCCTGCGCCTGCTGCGTGAGGCGATCGCGCACGGCGACCACAAGGCAGCCACCGAGCAGTACCGCGCCACGGTATCGGTGCTGGATAAGAGTGTTCAGAAGGGCGTTCTCCACAAGAACACAGCCAGCCGTTACAAGGCGCGGCTTAACGCGCGTTTGAAGGCTGTCGCCCCGGCCAAGGCTGCGTAGGCGCTGACGCCGTGGCTTTGCTGCTCAGCAAGAGCAGAATCAAAGCCTTGCGCTTCGAGAACAATGGAAACTTCTAGTCGACTCGGAGACAAGTCGTCCCTCATCTCCATGTTTGTTATTGCGGGGGCTTAGAAGCTCCTTCGCTGGCAGGCGTTGCGGGCTCGTAGAGCGTGGGCGGCTTGCGCCGATGCTCCTCCTGGTATGCCGCTTCGGATGCAGCTTGCGAGTCTTGTGGCAGAGTGGTCTGGCAGGCAGGTGAACCTGAAGCGACCTGCGCGCATGTGGCGACAGGCGTTGTCGCCGGTATGCTTCCAGATGTGCCCGTAACCTTGGTCTCGGTAGAAGGACTCCCGGTTTCGCCGACGATCTTTGAGTCGGCCGGGGAGTCAGGCGAGGAATCAGGCGAAGATTCAACCTCCGGCTTAGCAGCGAGTGCGGCTTTTATCTCGTCGATGGAAAAACGCACCCGGGCGTTTGCTGGCTCCGGCGCGAGCGCGGCTTCGGCTCGAATCTCCTTTTCATCTTTCGGTGAGTTTTCGGGCAGACGGTATATCTCGATTGCGGTGTGGCGCGTCGTCTCGGATCCATGCACCTCCGCGGTCTCGTGAATGGCCGCGAGATTTAGCCCGTCGGGCGAAAGGGTAAAGTTCTGCCCGGCGCGCTGGATGGGTGAAGTCTGCACGCGGAGGAGCACCTTGCCGTTGTAGGCCTCGACTACACGTACCTCCTGTCCGGTCAACTGGTCGGCTGAGGGTGTCTCCGAACCGAAGATGTGGCTAATGGTCAGGGTGCGGCTGAGGGCAAAGCGGCCGGATGGGACGGCAGCGACGATGGACGGATACGCATGGATATCGGAGAAGTTCATCTGCCACAGGAGGTCGCCGTGCAGATTGAAGCCGGCAAGGTCGGTGCTCTCGTCGCTGCCGCGGCAGCCGAAGGCAACGAACTCACTGGGGCTGACGAAGGTGGGCTTGGGAGCGCAACTGGTGGCAAAGTCTCCAAGATCGATGGTCTTCCCGGTGAACGTTACAAAGTCGAGCAGAACGCCGTCGCGAGTGGAGGCCCTGGTCTGCAAGAACCCTTCCGAGGTCAACGGGATGACGATGGGCTTCGAGGTATGAAGCTTTCCGTCCAGCACGGCGGTGATGCGGCTGGACACAGGATCGGCGGCTGAGAACGAGTTGGGCTGATGGAGAAGCCGTATGAACGTGATCTCGACAGGGGTGCGGTCCGGGGCTTCTTCTTTGTCTCGCCTCAGCAGACCTGTCGGGTGTGCATTGGGCGTTGCGGGAGTAGACGCGGCCCCGGCCAATTGCGCCTGGCTGGTCTTCGGAGCGTGTCTTTTGACCGTCTCAATGGTAAGCAGATCGCGGTTGGCAGAGACGATAATCGCCTCGATCTTGCGGTCGAAGTTGAGGAACCTGTGCTGCTGAAACGCGTCGCCCCTGGTGAGCTGCTCAAGCGGGGAAAAGGTGGTGAGAACATCCCGCTGGCGAAGCATGAAGATACCGTCACCAAGGTTCCACAGGTACTGACCCAGATCGTGAAGACGCCACTCCGTCCGCGCGAGTTCCTTGCCGGTAGGAAGTTCAAGCAGAACGGCGTTCACCACCCGGTCTTCGTCCTCTTCAGGACATTCTGCCAAACGCATCATCAATCGCGAGACGCCAAAGGTAACCAGTAAATGCTGATTGTCGACATAGTCCACGGTCAGCATGGTCGCGCCGTTCAGCAGGTATCTGGTTGAGATTGCCTGGTAACCCAGAGGCTCCAGCGGTATTTTCTGTGTTGGCTCCTGGACCTTTGCAGATGCTGTAAGTGCATTCCCGAGCATCGCGGCGCAGCATGCAGCCAGTGTCCACGCGAGGTGAGGGCGGAGCCGTCCTGGAGCGTGGAGACGGCCTGGCTTTCGCGGCGTAAGGGACATAGGATGCGGTCCGTTCGATGCTTTTGCCCGGATGGAGGCGCACCGGGTCGACGATGCACTCGTGCTCTTCTCTATTTTATTAGGACGGCTGAAGGCGCTCTGCGTATGCAAAGTTGACCAGGCCGCCGCTTTCGATAAGATCGACCAAAGTGTTACAACGGAGTGTTTCATCAACGCGTCGGTGAGAGGAACGGAATGTCCGCAACAGATTTGAAGCTTTCCGGCAGGAAAACCGCCGGTGCCGCGGCCTCGCTGCTGGCCGCATTGGCCGGTACCCTGCTCTATGCGCAACCGCAACAGGCTGCCGACACCGCCCCAAAGCCAGGCGCTTACACGCCCATCCCGGGCTTTGACCTTACGTCGATCGATGCCGCGGTTGACCCATGCAGCGACTTCTACAAGTTCGCCTGCGGCAGGTTCGCCGCCAACCACCCCATTCCAGCCGACCAACCGGGCGTGGACCAGTTCTATGCGCTGTACAACGTGAACACGCAGGCGCTGAATGACATTCTGACCAAAGCTGCAACGCCGGGCGGGACCAAGTCACCGGACGAGCAGAAGATCGGCGACTATTATGCCGCCTGCATGAACACAGATCTGGTTGAGCAGAAGGGACGGGCGCCGATCCAGCCGCTGCTGGACGAGATCGACGGCCTGGGAAACGGCATGCGGGCCAAACTCGCCCTGCCTCCGCTGATTGGAAAGCTGCAGCGACTGGGCATCAACGCGTTCTTCGGGTACGGCGAGCAGCAGGACTTGAAAGACGCGACGAAACAGATCGCGTACGTCTCTCAAGGCGGCCTTGGCCTGCCGGAGAAGGACTACTACCTTCGGAGCGGAGCGAAGGACGTCGAGATCCGGCAGCAGTACGAGGCGCATGTGGCCAAAATGCTGACACTGGGCGGCAGT
Source organism: uncultured Granulicella sp. (assembly GCA_964658395.1). Taxonomy (GTDB): domain Bacteria; phylum Acidobacteriota; class Terriglobia; order Terriglobales; family Acidobacteriaceae; genus Edaphobacter. The sequence goes on from CAZZYQ010000018.1 coordinate 57,543, forward strand.
CCGCCCGAGAAGGCGAAGAAAGACGCGGCTGCAATCCTTGCCATGGAGACGGCACTGGCAAAGGCGTCGATGGGCGTGACGGAGATGCGCGATCCGGAGAAGACCTATCATCTGCAGCCGGTCGCGAAGTTCGAAGCGAGCATCTCGCCCGTAAACTTCGGGCAGTTCGAGGAGAGCATCCACTCCCCGCACGTGTCGGAGCTGAACGATTCGACGCCCGACTTCTTTCCCGCGCTGGTGCAGGAGATCAAGGCTGCAGACATGGAGACGCTGAAGGCTTACCTCCGCTACAACGTTCTGACAGCAGCCTCCAGCCACCTGCCGAAGCGGTTCGACGAAGAGAACTTCGACTTCTATGGTCGTAAACTCAGCGGCCAGCCGGAGCAGGAGCCGCACTGGAAGCGCTGTTCAAACAGCGTGAATGCGTCGCTGGGCGAGATGCTCGGCAAGGTTTACGTCGCCCAGTACTTTGCCGGTGACAGCAAGGCGAAGATGGTCGAGATGGTCAAGGACATTGAGGACGCGATGGACCGTGACATCGACCAGCTTGCCTGGATGTCGGCGCCAACCAAGGTGCGGGCCAAGGAGAAGCTCCACGCGGTTGCAAACAAGATCGGGTATCCGGACAAGTGGCGGGACTATTCGGCGCTCGAGATTAAGCCGGACGACGCGGAGGGAAACGCCCGGCGCTCAGTTGCGTTCGAGAACGATCGCCAACTGAACAAGATTGGCAAACCGGTTGATCACAGCGAATGGGGCATGACGCCTCCTACGGTGAATGCCTACTACGATCCCAGCATGAACGACATCAACTTCCCCGCCGGTATTCTGCAGCCGTCGTTTTACGACAAGACCCAGGACGACTCCGTAAACTACGGGCACATTGGGGCCGTGATCGGGCATGAGTTGACCCATGGCTTCGACGACGAGGGCAAGAAGTTTGACGCGAAGGGCAACCTGAGCGACTGGTGGACGCCGGAAGACACGAAGAAGTTCGAGGCCCGAACCGATTGCCTGGTCAAGGAGTACGGCAACTTCACGGCAGTTGACGATGTGAAGGTCAATGGCAAGCTGACGCTGGGCGAAAACACGGCGGACAACGGCGGCCTGGTGCTGGCATACATGGCGTATCTGGAACGTGCCAAGCTGAAAGGAACTGATCTCGCTGCGAAGAAGGACGGTTACACCGAGCCGCAGCGGTTCTATATCGCCTACGCACAGAACTGGTGCGAAAATGCGCGACCGGAGCAGGTGCGCAACCAGGTGCTGACCGATCCGCACTCACCTGACCACTTTCGGGCGAACGGCGCAATCGTGAACCAGCCGGGATTCGCGGATGCGTTTGGCTGCAAGAAGGGGTCGCCGATGGTTCCCGCAGACAGCTGCCGCGTCTGGTAGCCAGCAAGCCAAGAGGAAGCGATTCCAAAAGGGCCATTCTGGAGAATCCGTTCGGCGGCACAAGGAGATCAGGATGAAGAAGGTCTGGATTCCGCTGGCGACGCTCGCCGCGGCAGTATGCGTTGCGAGGTCGGGGCACACCCAGCAAGCTGCCCTGAAGGGCATAGAGCCGGGCGACCTCGACCGCAAGGTGCAGCCGTGTGACGACTTTTACCAATTCTCCAATGGAACATGGCGGGCGCAGCACACCATTCCGGCGTCTATGGACCGGTGGAGCCGCCGCTGGGAGGCAGGTGAGGCGAACAAGGAGCAGCTCAGGACCATCCTTGACGAGCTCGCGGCGAAGCCCGGTGCGCCGAAAGGAAGCCCGGCACAACTAACCGGAGATCTTTACGCCGCCTGCACGAACATGGCGGCGATCAACACAGCTGGACTTGATCCGGCGAAACCTTACCTCAACGAGATTGCGGCGATCCATGAACGCGGCGATGTGGCCCGTGAACTGCAGGATCTCGAGAAGATCGGCATTGGCGCTCCGTTCAGCTTCCGCGGCACCCAGGACGTGCACGATCCAGGTCAAATGATCGCCGATGTGAGCGCCGACGGGCTCGGACTGCCTGATCGCGACTATTACTTGAAGCCGGAGAAGCGCTTCGCGGATGCAAGGGCGGGGTACCTGATCTATGTGGCGAAGATCTTTGCGCTTGCCGGATCGACTCCGGCGCAAGCGAAGGACGCGGCAGAGACGGTGATGAAGTTTGAGACGGCGCTTGCGAAAGCGTCGCTGGACAACGTGGCGCTGCGCGATCCCCACTCCACCGATCACCCGATGAACCTCGATGGATTGCAGAAGATGACGCCGCACTTCGACTGGACGGCGTTCTACAAGGGCGCGGGGGTTTTACCGGGCAAGGTGAACGTTGATCAACCGGCGTTCCTCGCTGAGGTGGAGCGGCAGCTGAACCTGACTCCGGTAGCAGACTGGAAGACGTACCTTCGATGGCAGTTCCTGAACGGCAATGCAACGGTGCTGCCGCAGGCGTTTGTGGATGCGCGCTTCGAGTTCTACCAGAAGCAGCTGGCAGGCGTCGGCGAGTTGAAGCCGCTGCCGACGCGATGCGCGGAACAGACGGACTCACTTTTGGGCGAGGCGTTGGGGCAGGAGTATGTGAAGCGCTACTTTCCACCGGAGGCGAAGGCGCGTGCGAGTGCGATGGTGACGAACATCCTGGCGTCGATGCATGACACGATCCAGCAACTCGACTGGATGACTCCGGCAACGAAAGCGAAGGCGCTCGAGAAGCTCTCGACCTTCGATGTGAAGGTGGGTTACCCGGATAAATGGAAGGACTACGCCTCGGTCGAGATCAGTCGGGGTGACTACTTTGGCGATACGATCGCGGCGACGAAGTTCCTGGTGGCAGACAACTGGGGGACGATCGGCAAGCCGGTTGACCGCAGCCGCTGGGGCATGACGCCGCCCACATCGAATGCCTACTACAACCCTTACATGAACGAGATTGTGTTCCCGGCTGGGATCTTGCAGCCTCCGGCGTTCAGCATGCAAGCCACAGACGCCGTAAACTATGGGGCAATCGGCGTGGTGATTGGCCACGAGATCTCGCACGGCTTCGACGACAGTGGATCGCAGTTCGACGCCTCTGGGCGGCTTGCCAACTGGTGGACCGCAGCCGACCTGACCAAGTTTGAGGCAAAGACTGGCTGCGTCGTGAAGCAGTTCGACGGCTTCACCATCGATGGAGCGAACGGAGCGCCAAGCGACATCCATATCAATGGGAAGCTGGTACTGGGCGAGTCGATCGGCGACCTTGCCGGTCTGAAGATCGCCTACCTCGCCTTCAAGAAGACGCCACAAGGACGTTCGGATGAAAAGATCGATGGGTTCACTCCGGACCAACAGTTCTTCATCGCGTGGGGACAGTTTCGTGGAGACGAGACGCGGCCGGAGACGCAGAAGCTGATGGTGCAAGGCGATGAGCACCCAGTGGCGAAGTACCGTGTGCTCGGCCCGATGTCGAACTTTGCACCGTTTGCCGAAGCATTCTCGTGCAAGGCCGGATCGGCGATGGCGCGGCTGGATGCGGATCGATGCGTTGTTTGGTAAGGAGACGTGATTGCCGGGCTTGAACACCCGAGAAGGCGTTGGCTGGCATTGGAAGAGCCGCCGCAGACGCCGTCGCCGATATGGAGCCGGACGGCGAAGCAGTTCCTGAAGCTCTTCCTGAAAGAAGTTATTGCGGCCAGTTCCGCGTGAGCATTCAGCTCTGGCACATGAACTGCTCGCACTGCAGGCGGCAGATCGGAGTATCAGCCTGAATCGATGGGCAGGCGCAAAGCTGGCCGGCTGAATTGCTCTCCCATCTGTGCGAGAGTTGAAGGATGGCTCGGCAAAGTAAAGCACTCGGTTTCGGCGCTTGTATTGCGGCAAGCGCGCTGTGGGGATGCGGCTTCTTCTTCGGCAAGATTGCGTTGAACGAGATGAGCGTCGGCCACATGGTGCTCTATCGTTTTCTCTTTGCCGTGGCGTTCCTGCTGCCGCTGCTGTTTACGCATCCGCCGCGGTTCGATGGACGGGAATGGCGGATCCTGTTGCTCGCTTCCTTTCTGGGTGTGCCGCTTCAGTTCCTGATCCAGTTCTACGGACTTTCGCTGACGACGGTATCGCATGCCTCGCTGATGGTGGGCATGATGCCGGTGATCCTGGCGATCGGTGCGGCGATCTTTGCGCACGAGCGCATGGACGCGAGCGGTTGGCTCGCGCTGGCGGGGTCGACCAGCGGCGCGGCGTTGATCGCCCTTGGCGGACACCATTCCGGGCGAGAGGGCTCGAGCCTGGCAGGCGACCTGTGCGTCGTGCTTTCCCTCGCCATCGCACTCTTCTGGATACTTGCGAATAAGCAGTTGATGGAGCGCCACAGCCATATCGCGGTGACGGTATATGGACTCGCGCTCGGCACGGCGATGCTGACGGTGTGGGTGCCGATCCGCTACGGTGTGCCGCCCGTTCACCACGTGTCGCTGAAGGCCTGGTCTGCGCTTGCGGCGAGCGGAATCCTGTGCACGGCGACGACCACACTGCTGTGGAATTGGGGCCTGACCCAGGTGCCAGCGTCGCAGGCCGGAGTCCTGCTGAACATGGAGCCGCTTATGGGATCGCTGCTCGGGGTGATGGTGCTGGGCGAGCATCTAGGACCGAGCGCCTGGCTGGGCGGCGCATTGATCCTGGTTTCGGCCGTCACACTTACGACCCATTCGAAGACGCAGGTACGGGAACCGGTTCCGATCGCGTAACCAGCTTCGATGGAGCTTCGCTATCTTTCGCTACCAGGACTTGCCGCTGACTCGCAGATGGTATTCACTCGAACCAGCAAGGGTCCACACCATAGTTATGCCGTCGTTCGCGTTCCCGGGCCCCGAAATGCTTTGCTTGATTGACCGCCAGAAGACTACCGGTACTACATTGCATGCGCGCTCCCAGCTATCTGCCGTTGCCTGTCACTCTACTGATTGCACTGATGCTGCCTCTTTGTGCAACCGTCGTTTGCGGGCAGTCGCCGGACATCAGTCTCGACCGAACTGGGCAGGACGATATCGCTACCTTCCAATTGCAGTGGCGTTACAGCCCCATGGACTCTCCTGCATTCGCGGCACCGAGCTTCGATGACTCGGCGTGGTCTGCCCTTCAGGGCAAGGCCATGCTTCCCTCAAGAGCAGCGGACACCAGACACCTTTGGGTTAGAGTTCGTATCCATTCAGGAACAGACGATCGGCGTCGCGCCGTCCTCCTGGAGACAAAAGGCAGCGTCCCTTATCAGGTGTACGCCAACGGCATCCTCATCGCCGAAAGCCCCGGGATCGCGGAAGGCCATCTGCAAAGGCCCAGACCCTTCGCCATCGCGCTGCCTGCCGGTCCGGACGTCCTTCTGGCGATTCGCTTTGTGTCTACCAGCTTCTACCGCATCGCGTTCATGCCGCTGATCTCGCTTGATCTCGGCAGCCCAGCAGCCGTTGCCCGCGCTGCCGAACTGCGTCGCATTCAGGAGTTCGACGAGCAGTTCACGGCGCAGATCCTTGGCATCGTTCTTTGCCTCGCCCTGGGCCTGTTTGCCTTGGTCCTCTTTCTGGCGCAACCGGCGCGGAAGGAGTATCGATGGCTCGCACTCTTTGGTCTCCTGCAAGGGATGTATATCGCTTGCAGGGTGCTGGTGACCTCCGGCGTCTGGCCGGTCACCAGAATCGAGCTGCTGCTCTACCGCTACGCAGGCGGAACAGCGATGATCTGCCTGCTCGAATTTCTTCTTTACGTTGCCCGCGTCAAGGGCCGCCGAGTCGCCCGCTGGCTCGAGGCCGTGACGTTGCTGGCACCGTTCATCGGCGTCTTCTCCGAGCATCTCTTCGAATTGGCGCTCATCATCATCTTGCTGGCCATCGCAACTTACACCGTCAGCCTTCTTGTCCGCGCGTGGCGGCTTGATGTTACCGAAAGCAAGCTTCTTGTGCCATCGTTCAGCCTGCTCATCGCCACGACCTGCCTATACTTCCTTTCACAGGTCTTTCCCGGGCGGGTGTGGTACCCGCCTGTCCTCCATCTCGGGACGGTCGGGATCAGCGCCGACGATCTGGATGTGTGGTTCCTACTGGCGAGCCTGGTCGCGGTCATGCTCTTCCGCTTTATCCGCGTCAGCCACGATGAGCAACGTTCCTCCGCAGAGCTTGAAGCGGCGCGCAACATCCAGAACATCTTAATTCCAGAGCAGCTTGCGCCTTCAAACTTCGACGGCGAACCGCTCCCGCTTCCGATCCAGAACGCGACGTTGTCCTTGCCTACGCAGGCGCCTGGAACAACTACATGCCTTGGCCACCGCAATCCTGATTGCGGCTCGGCGGGCATCAGACACGAAGCGCACTTTGTTCTGGACATCGACCGAAGGATGGCGGGCAAGCGCATTGCTCAATCGATAAGGCGTGGGGCGGCGATAAACTGAGACGATGGCCGCATCGTTCGCCGCTGTTTCAGCTTTGCCGGCACGCTGGATCGACGAAGCGCGCCGCGCGCTGAAGCGGCTGCAATGGACACGCGGCGTTCGTGCCGGCGTAGCCGTGGCCGGGGCAATGATCGTGTGTCACCTACTCGGCAGACCCATGGGGTGGGCCGCGCTGGGCGGCTTCGAAGCAATTCTTGTCGATAACGGCGGACCTTACCGGTCCCGTCTTGAGACCATGGCTACGCTGATGATCGGAGGCGCCATCGCATGCGTCGTCGGCACACTGGTGGGCGACAGGCTGTGGATTGGCATGCTGGTCACAGCGGTCTTCTGCTTTGCGGCTACCTTCGCGCGGGTGGCGTCGGAGCGCATCGCCTCAACCAGTGTCATTATCCTGGTGCTCTACTTTGCGGGATTTGGAGCCTCGAGCCATACAGCCATGTACGGTCTGCATTCGGCGCTGCAGTTTGTGCTGGGAGGCGCTTGGGCGGCATTGCTGAGCCTTCTCCTGTGGCCTGTCGATCCGTTCCGGCCGGCGCGCTTGAACGTCGCCGCCTGCTACAAGCTGCTCTCTGACTTTACGGGGGCGATGCTGAGTAAGGAGCATGACCTCGGCCCCGCGGGGTCGCACGGCGGCGGCCGAACAAGTAAGTTTCAGCGGGACATGCGACGGCAGATCGAAGCGGCGAGGCGGGCGCTAGGGACTACGCCGGCACGGGTGACGGCACGGACGGTCCGCGCGCGAAACCTTTCCGTCTTGCTGGAGACAGCGGACATGCTGTTCGCAACCACGATGCGATGGCGGGAGATGGCCGAGATTCATGATGCACCGGCCGCGCTTGCCGCCCTTCAAGAAGACGCGCGATGGCTCAGCGGAGCGGAAAAGGCCATCTGGAGTGGTTTGCAGGAGCGGCCGGGCGACCATGCGGCTTCCTACCTGCCGGAGGGCTCGCACTCGATGGAGCATGTGCATTCACGGGCAGCGCCGCAAGCTGCCAGAGCGAGCAGACCGGCGCACCTTGCAGCGGATGAGCGCGATGCACTGGAAAATATCCAGATCGCGTTTGAGGCTGTCCGGGCACTCTGGACAGGAGTCGAGTTGTGGCCAGGCGAAGCGGATGAAGCGCGGGCGGAACGCTACGTGCGGGTTGAAGACGCTGCAGTTCCGGAGAGTGCGACAGCAGGCCGCCCTTACATCGCGTGGATGGATGCCATCCGTGCGAACTGGACGCGTAACTCCGTGATGATGCGGCATGCGCTGCGAATGGGTGTAGTGGGCGGTGCGGATATCCTGCTGATGCGGCTTACGCATGTGCGACACGGTTCATGGTTGGCGATGACGTCGATCATTGTGTTGCAACCGTATGGATCGGGAACATTGCGCCGCGGCTTGCAGCGCGTGGGAGGAACCATCGCTGGTGGAGTCTTGGCGGCGGTGCTGGCGACTGCGATCCATGATCAGAACGGGCTGATTGCCACCATCACGGTCGTCTCCGGATTGACGCTGGCGACCTATGCAGTCGATTACGCGTGGTACTGCTTCTTTCTGACGCCAACGTTTGTGTTGATGTCGATGCCCTATCTTCGCGACTGGCGGTTTGCCGAGGTGCGCATGGCGAACACCGTGCTGGGTGCACTGGTCGCTGTGGCGGCGATGCGCCTGCTTTGGCCAGAGCGTGAGCACATCGAACTTCGGCGGCTGCTTGGCCAGGGTGCCGCAGCAAACGCAAACTACCTAGCGGCGCTGCTGCAGTTCTGGCCGGTCTCGGGGATTGAGCGTGCCGTGGCAGAGCGGCAGTTCCTTGCACCTGTACGGCGCCTGTCCGGATTGGCGATCAACGAAGCAGAGGAGTCACTGGACCGGATGATGCTTGAGCCCGGCTTCGGTCGCCGCGCCGAGGAAGGCAGCTTCCGCGCTGACGCGCTTATCTTTGTCACCTATCTGCGGCGGCTGACACGTGCCGCGACTGCCTTGGCTGTGGTCGGCACGGACCGTGGCAACCATGCTGCACGCCTGACTGTAATGACGGAGCGGCTTCGGTCCGTAAGCGGTGCACTGCGTGATCGGACGGCACTGGAGTCGGCGGCGAACGTGCAAACCACGCCTGTGCGCGAGGAAGCAGGCCCGAGTTCTGTTGAGGAGCAGCAGTTGCGGCGGTTGGAGAGACAGGTGGGCGTTCTGGAGCGGACCGCGGAAAGTCTGCTTGCAGCTCGCGAGTCTTGACATCCACCATCAGTTCAAAACAACGCCGATTGCCGTCTACTCAGAGCAGAGCTAGTGCACTGGATACGACCTTGCAGGACTTGCTAGAGACCTCCCTGGCTTGAAGAAACGCGAAAGCCCATCCTGGCAGAGTACGACGGCTGCAACAAAGATGATAAGAAGCGCCCGCAGAACCGGATTGCGTGGCGAATACGATGGACTGCGCGACGACACAGCGATATCTAAGATCAATTAACCCTCCTTGTTCAATTGCGGACTGATTAAAGGGAAAAAGCCTGTTCGCCGAGCGGCGAACAGGCTTTCTAGAGGTCGATTGGTGCTTCGAAACTAGAGACGCAGGTACACGTCATGCTGATCGCCGGATTGACCAACGATCGGACAACAGCAGTGTGAGCACCAAAGCTTCATAGTACGAAGCTAGTCTGAAGTGTGCTCCGTGTCAAACCTGACGCCGCGGAGCGACGGGAAAAGAAACTCAATTCTTTGTCGTCCAGCGTGCAGATAAGCGCTCCCTGCCGTTCTTATGCTTGCGAAAACTGCGTAAGGCTGGTGCGGAAAGATGCGCTCAGGAACAAAGGGCTAGAAAGCGCGTGCAACCGGGCATTGCCGTCGCAAAATGGAAGCTTGTCTCAGCTTTCAAGAAGCGCCGCCTGGATCAACTGCATCTGTCTTCACATCTTCAAGGAGGCCGAATTTGCCGCAATATAAAGGCACCGTAAGGTGGTTCAACAACGATAAGGGTTGTGGGTTTCTTGGGCGCGACGGAGGAGATGACGTATTTGTGCACTACAGCGCCATCCTGCTGGACGGATATAAGAGCCTTAGAGAAGGTGGTCCGGTGGAATACGACATCGTTCAAGGTGAAAAGGGACCGCAAGCGGATAATGTGACGCCTCTTAAGAGATCGGTCTAGTTCGCTCTTGATTTCGAATCCAAGCTAATCCAAGGAACTTAGCTCCCACCGCCAGCTTGCTTCCACCGCATGATGTAGAGCAAAGCGGAGATGAAGGAGGTGGCCCCTGTATGTGCGATTCCACCTGAAGTGATTGCAGCAGCCAGAGCTACTTATCGGTCGAGAGGTGCATCTCTGACATGCAGAAAGATCTGGCCGCCGAGGCCATCACACTTTATGACGGGAGCCGACTTTATGGCGGAACAAGTAACTGGGCAAATCAATGTCGCGCAAGATCCGAGGGAACGCTTTGCGAAGCCGCCCTTTGCGCAAGGGGCACAGAGCGCACCGGGCAGCTCGGAGGAGCTCGACCCCAAGGCTGATTATGGCGAATCAACCTACATCGGACACGGCAAGCTTCGCGGCCGGGCAGCTCTGATTACAGGCGCCGACAGTGGGATAGGACGTGCAGTGGCGCTGTGCTTTGCGAAGGAAGGCGCTGACATTCTTTTCACCTATCTTCCAGAGGAACAGAAGGACGCGGATGAGACAGTAAGACTGGTAGAGGCAGCAGGTCGAAGAGCAGTTGCCCGGCCGGGAGACATTCGCGAGAAGGAGTTCTGTAAGCAGCTTGTCGCATCGACCGTTGAGGAGTTTGGCCGCATCGATATTCTCGTCAACAACGCGGCGTTTCAGCGGACGCATGAGTCCCTGGAAGAGATTGCGGAGGACGAGTTCGACACCACGTTTCGCACCAATGTCTACGCGACCTTCTTCCTTACACAAGCCGCGCTTCCGCAGATGAAGCCGGGCGGCGTGATCCTGAACACCTGCTCGATCGAGTCATATCAGCCGGATGAATCGCTGGTTGCCTATGCTGCTACAAAAGCGAGCCTGGTGAGCCTGACGAAGAGCTTCGCGAAGCTTGCAATTAAGCACGGTGTGCGGGTAAACGGGGTTGCGCCGGGCCCGGTGTGGACGCCTCTGATCCCGGCAACGATGCCGGAAGAAAAGGTAAAAAGCTTCGGCAGCAGCACGATCCTGGGAAGACCGGCAATGCCGGTGGAACAAGCAGCGGTCTTCGTCTTCCTCTGTTCTGACGATGCAAGCTACGTGACCGGTGAGATATACGGCGCGACGGGAGGAAAGACACCGTTCTAGGTCGCTTTGCAAGTTTTGTTGTGCTGATCTGCTCAGGCGTGGTGCGACAAAGTGCCACGCCTGAACCCGTCCACGCCTGAGCACGTCTTAGAGGCGAGCCGAAGGATTGTGCGGGGTGGCGACGAACCTTAGGACTTGGCATGCGGCGCGGCTCTCCGACCAGAGTGGAAAGCTATTCGGACAATCCGGTAGTCTGCGAAGATCGTAGGACAATATCTTCAGATCTATCGGAGGACATCATCAAGCCATTTCTCAGCCGTCGCAGCTTTGTGAATGCTGCCCTGCTTACCTATGCCGACTGTATGTGGCTGGGGCGAACAGTCTTTGCGAGCGAGGCAGCGCGAGCGCCGAAAAAGACTCGTCTCCAGGTTACTTCATCCGAGTCCGTGGCCATGTCCGAGATACCGGCTCCGCAGTGGACCCGGCATGCGGAAGCATCGGAGGTAACGATCAGCCAGGCGGCGTCGGCCTATCCGCTGCTTGGTTTCGGCGCAGCGTTCACCGATGCGGCCTGTATCGTTCTGCATCGAATGCCTGAGAGTGTCCGTGCAGGACTGTTGAAGGAGATGTTTTCGCCGGAGATGAACGGCTTCAGCACGATCCGCATTCCCATCGGAGCGAGCGACTACAGCGCAACGGCTTACAGCTACGACGACGGCGAAGAAGATCCAACCTTGTCGCGCTTCAGCATTGACCATGATCGCGCTTCCATCCTTCCGGTATTGAAGGACGCCTTGCAGATCAATCCGAAGATCTTCTGCTTCGGGTCGCCATGGAGTCCGCCGGGATGGATGAAATATGGCGGAAGCATGGCGGGCGGAACCATCCGTCCTAAGAACATCAAGGTGTATGCACAGTATCTGGCGCGGTTCGTGGAGGCGTACCGGCAGGCCGGCATCCCTATACAAGCAATTACGACGCAGAACGAGATCGATGCGGACCAGGCTGGCCGGATGCCGGCCTGTACTTGGCCGGCCGAGGAAGAACTTGCCCTGGTTGTGGAGTTGAAGAGGCTGCTGCAGGCAACAGGAACACAGGTCTGGACCCTTGATCATAACTACGACCTCTGGGGCCGGGCTGTGAGTCAACTCACTAAACCTGAGTTTCACGCGAGCGTGAATGCGGTCGCGTGGCATGGCTATGTTGGAACTCCCGATTCCATGATGAAGGTGCGCGACTTATTTCCGGATATTCAGATGCACTGGACCGAAGGCGGCCCGGACATCGATGCCCCAACTTACGGAACGGATTGGTGCGACTGGGCGGCGACGTTCTGCGACATTCTTCGCTATGGTGCACAGAGCATCACAGCGTGGAACGCAGCCCTGGATGAGCATGGAAACCCAAACATCGGCCCGTTCCGATGCGGCGGGCTGGTGACGATCGACTCTGGCACAGGTAAGCTGCGGCGGAGCGGAATGTACTGGGCGCTTGCACACTTTTCTCGCGCATTCGACCGCGGCGCGAGGCCGCTGAAGTGTTCGATTGAGACTCATGATCTCTCGTCCGCGGCAGCGCTGAACCCGGACGGATCGCGCGCACTCGTGCTGAGCAACAAGGGAGATGCGCGTACGGTGATGGTGTCAGAGGGAGATTTTGCGACCTCGCTTACCCTGCCAAAGGACTCCGTCGTTCATCTGCGCTGGCAGTAAGAGGCGGCTTCGCAGCGAGTTGCGACGCCTGAGGGGTTCTGAGCGCTGCGGAGAGACGGTAAAGATCAGAGCACCGTCCCCATACGGCTAGCTGGGCTCTGCCGGTATAGCCGCGCCCTTTTCCTGCTTGGCCGCGATGAGCAGCTCGATGCCATCGATCATCTGCTGCATGGTCGTGACTTGCTTCGCCTGCTCGTCATCGATCTCAATATCAAACTCGCCTTCGAGTTCAAAGAGGATGTTGATGCGATCGAGTGAGTCGATCCCGAGTTCCTCGAAGGTGCTGGTAGGCCGGACGGTGTCGAGGGGGACGCGTCGTGTGGTTGCGATCACGCGCAGCACTCGCTGCTCAACGGTTTCGTTCTGCCCTGGTGCGCTCTGCTGGATGGTTTCTGACAAGTTCCCTCGCTGCTTGTATCGACGCCAGACGCCATCTTACCCGGATCGGTGATTCTGGTGCGACCTGTTCCCTAAGGGTAAACGAAACAGCAGGATTCCTGGTGCAGCGGGAGAACGAATCGGCCAAGGTGCGGCACGCCCACAACCCGCGGCGTGTTCCGAGAATCACGCCTGAGTCGATTCGCGGCGTACACTTCGTGGCTTGCCTGAACGGCCTGCCCGTACCCAAAAACCTCATTTCGTTTGTGCTTGCTCTGCGAGATGACTTGCCCCTTTGCCAGGACGATAGAACATGCTGCCGTCGAAGGCCCCGAAGAACCGAGCGTCGCCGCTCTCTGCTGAGCACCCTACGACCAGGAACGGAGTGGCATCAAGTGTACCGATCCCGTACAAGTAAACGGCATGTGTCAAAGGCGGGAAGAGGTGAAC
>CAZZYQ010000019.1:0-24611 GCA_964658395.1 uncultured Granulicella sp.
GAGCGGGGTTTGAGGAACAGAGCGAATGCGGGGTCTCTCCACTTCGCTTCGCTGCGGTCGAGATGACGGGTTTGGTGGTGAGGAAGGGCAAAAAGGGGGAGATGGTTTCTGCGGCTTCAGCGAAGGGCGACAAGGTCTTGGGGGGGGGAGCGGGGTTTGAGGGAGGGGAGCGAATGCGGGGGTCTCTCCACTTCGCTTCACTGCGGTCGAGATGACGGGTTTTGGTGGTGAGGAAGGGCAGGGCAAAGGGAGGCTTCTGTTGTCGGTGAGGGATGGGCGGCCCGGAGCTAAGTGCCTGAGGCTTGATCGAGTGTGTCGAGAAGGGTGAGCAGGATGCGGCGCAGGGCGGTCTCGCGACCGGTGGGGTCGTACCACTCCTGGAGGGTATGGATGCCGCCGCCGGTGCCGCCTGCGCCCATCGCGATGGCGGGAAGGCCGAGCGAGAGTGGCAGGTTGGCGTCTGTGGAGCCGAGTTTCTGCTCGGTCGACAGGTTCAGGTGACGGTCGACAGCCTGCACGGTCTGGAGAAGAGGAGAGTCACTGGGGAGTGCGCCTGCCGGGCGGTCCCCGATGACTTCGATTCTGACTTCGACCTGCTTCGGGTCGGCCAGGCCGGAACGGAGGGCGTTGACGATACTGTGCATGCTCTGTTCTGTTTTTGCGAGTTCCTCAGGGTCGGTCGAGCGCAGGTCGATCAGGGCGGCAGCGGTCCCGGGAATGGAGTTGATAGAAGTTCCGCCGGAGATGTGGCCGACGCCGATGGTGGTGCGCGGGGATTCAGGCAGTTCGATCTCGGCGAAGCGGGCTATGGCGCGGCTGAGGAGCAGGATCGGGTTTGGCCGCGTGGAGTCCGTCCATGAGTGGCCGCCGGGACCGGTGATGGTGAGGCGGAAGCGTCGGCTGCCGAGAGCTTTCGTCACGACAGTCGAGGTGCCAGCGCCTTCAAGTGCGATGGCGGCGGCTATTCTGTCGCGGTAAGCCCCGTGGAGGAAGATGTGCCGCATGCCGCGGAGGTCGCCTTCGCCTTCTTCCCCTACGTTCGCCGTGAAGAGGACGGTGACCGGCGGTGCGATGGCGGCGAACTTCAGTGCGGCTGCCATGGCGAGCAGGGCGGTCAGGCCGGCGGCGTTGTCGCAGGCACCCGGACAAAGGATTCTGGGGCCATCTTCTATTGGCTGGTACGAGTTCGCTTCGGTGAAGAGCGCCGCGGGGAAGACCGTGTCGAGGTGCGCGGAGATGAGGATGCAGGGGCTTGCGGGTGAGGCTGCTGGGGCAAGTTCGGCGAGTGCGTTACCCGCACCATCGAGATGCACGTTGGCCAGGCCAAGCGCTTCAAAGCGCTGGATGAACCACAGCGCGCGGGCGGCTTCGTTGAAGGGCGGCGCGGGGATGGCGAGCATCTCAAGTTGCCATTGCCGAAGCTGCGGCTGGTGCAGGTGCAGCCAGTGAAACGCGCGGTGGACCGCGGTAAGCGTCGCAAGACGCGCGATGCGTTGATGCGCGGAGGCTGGAGCGATAAAGGACATCAATACTCCACGTCTACCAGAAAAAGCCCGCGCGCGGGTGCAGTGGGCCCGGCAGCAGATCTGTTCCGCGCGGCCAGGATTCGCGGAAGGGCGTCCGCCGGCGCGCGGTGCGCGCCAATGTCGACGAAAGTGCCCACAATGTTTCGAACCATGTGGTGAAGGAAACCTGAGCCGGTGATGCGGTAGGTATATAAGCCGTCGTCTTCATTCCAGACCGAACTAAAGACAGTGCGCGTATTGCCTTGGGGTTGTGCGGCGGCATCAGAGCGGGCGGCAAGCTCCGGGTCATTCGCTGCAAAGCTGGTGAAGTCGTGCTCGCCGACAACGTCCGCAGATGCTCGCTGGAGGCGGGCTAGGTCAAGCGGCCATGGACAATCCCAGGCGTACGGCGCCAGCATGGGCGGACAGATACGCTCATGCCGGCCGCCCGCAAAGACCCGCGGAAAGATGCGATATTCATAGGTCTTCTGGCGGGCGCTGTGCCGGGCGTGAAAGTCTGGAGCCGCCGCTTCGACGGAGAGAACACGAATGCTCGGCGGAAGCGCACGGTTCAGGGCGCGAAGGAGGTTGGCGGCCGGGATCGGTGCAGAAATCTCGAAGCTGGCCACCTGCGCGAGGGCGTGAACGCCGGTGTCGGTCCGACCGGAGCCCTGCGGCAGAACGGTCTCTCCGGAGACATGCTGGATGGCAGAGGCGAGGGTGCCCTGAATCGTGGGCAGGTTGGGCTGCACCTGCCAGCCGTTGTAGAAGGTGCCGTCGTAGCTGAGAACAAGCTTCCAGAGAGCCATGGGAGAGAAGGCGGCTGAGACAACTGTAACTGTTCTGTCTCCAGGAACGGAATGTGTCCGAGTGAACGCCGGACTCTGGCACGCGCAAGCCACAGCAACCAGGCAGCCGCGAAGCGCTACTGGAGGGCCACATTGTAGACAGAGGGCCGGGGAGTCCCGGCGATCAGGGCGCAAACGCTCACGGTGACCTCGTTGGGTGCGGTGACTTGAGCGCTTACCTGGAAGGCACCCTGGGCGCTGAAGCCGGGTGCCCCGATGGTTGAGGCAACGGTGATGGGGACCATGTTGAGAGCTGCGCCGGGGATGTTGGCTTTGCCGGTTGAGCAGGAGCCGAGCGCGAGAGGTGTGCCGCCGATGCGCTCGCTGGTGCCGCGCAGACCGGCGAAGTTCTGGGCCTGGAGTTTGGGAACTTGCAGTGTGGCCGTGGCGGGGTTCCAGACGATGTCGCCGCCAGGCATGGCGAACAGCTTCATGACGGCGTTTGAGCGGTCGGCGTTGCCGAAAACGCGGATTACCGCGCCTGGAGCGGCGTTGAAGGAGAGCCCGCTGTTGAAGTAGCCCTCAATGCGGTGCATGTCAGGTGCGCCGAGAAGGCCGCCGTACGGGATGAAGTTCTTCCAGGGGTTGAGGTTCACCGTGCGACGCGCGATGAAGTTGTTGCCAACCGCACCCATGCCGCGAAACTGGATCAGATCGCCAGAGCTGAGCGAGCCGTTCGCGGGCGTGTTCTGGGTCAGGTCAGTGAAGAGCCCAACCGTATTGACCGCCACATTATGCGGTGCTTCGATATTGTCGCCGACGGCCCAGGCGACTGAGTTCGGTTCACAAACCGGGTCAGCTTTCGTGGACTTGTTGGTGACGACTTCGCAGCCGGGATAAAGGTGGTAGCCATCCTGGCCGTCAACACCGAAGCGCTCGGCCTCGCTGGCCATGGGAAGATCGCCGTTGACGCTACCCTTGAGGTTCATGCCATAGATGAGGTGGTGGGCGTCGAGCGCACCGAAGGCGTAGTACGAGGAGCGATAGCCACTGGCGGCAAGGTTGGCGTCGAAGCTGATGTACTCGCCGCAGACACCGCCCTGGAAGATGTTTGCCCCGGCCTTGTTTGGGTTGCGCGCGGCGATGGTGATGCTTTGCGATCCTCCGGAAGCCGAGCCCGCGGCAGTGATCGGTGCCTGTTCGGGGTAGTTGGGGCCGCTGATGCAAACGGTCCCGCCGGGCTTGAACGCTCCCATACGAAGGGTCACGGTACAGGTGAAGGGCGTGTTGGTCTGGACCTGCTTGTTGTTGGGGATCGGGTCGTTGCACACTCCCCAGGCGGTTGTGGCGGGAAGATCGTTGTCGACGGGAATGCTGTTCAGGTATTCGCTGTTTGCAATTGGAGAGCGTGCGCCGGTAATGTGCCCGGATACGGTGCCCTTGGAGATGTCAAGCAGCGGAGCACCGTCCGTGGTCCAGTTGTTGCCGGAGGTGAACTTCAGAACCGGGGCAATGTCGCCCTCGCCGGAGGTCGAAGCGACCGTCCCGTGAAAGTAGCCGGTGGTCTCGCCCATATCGAGAGCGTGGCCCTTGATGCTTTCATCGGAGAGCGCGGTTGAGCCGCCGTCGGAGTAGACGTAGTCATAGGAACCCATGGTGTCGCCGGCGGCGTGCTTATAGAGGAACAGGCTGCGCGCCTGGGAGATGCCGCGAGTGGCGATGGTCATGAACTCGACGTTCAGCTTGTGGTTGCGCCATCCGCCAAGGTTGCCGAGGCTGACGCCCGGTCCGTAAGCCACCATGTTGGTACGGTGCGCCGCCTGGGAGACCAGGCCGTCCACGCTGGTAGGAGCGTCGAAGCTTACCTCTTCCAGGACACAGTCCGCTTCGCCAGTCTTGCTCCGTGGGCAGTTCTGGTACTGGTTACCGCTTCTCAAGGCAACGCTGTTCAAATCCAGAGGCGGTAGATGCGTAGCCTGCGGCAGTGTGGCATCGGGCGCAGCCGTTTGCGCCACAACGCATATGGGCGACAGGGAAGAGACAAAGGCAATGATAGCGAGGAAGATAGTTGCACAAAGCTCATCCGGAGCCCGATGGCGAAGGTGGAGGGACGGTGTGGCCATGGCGCCAGTTTATCCCGCCCCTTGTAGAGCCAACGCTGTAACTGATTGAAGAAGGCGGCACTTGATATACTTCGGTGACTCGCAGCAACCGTAATTGAGATGGAAACAGAATCGTGGAACGAAGCTCGGTCTCCATGCGTACTGCTGGAGACGGGAGGCCAAGCTTCTTTTTGGAGTCGCCTCCCCTCGGCACAGCATCTAGACAGCACACGCTAAAAATTCTTGAGGCACAGTCAAGAGAAAGCTCCGCCCCGGGCGACAGAGTTCTACGGCGTGTAACGGAAACGAAGACATCGGGCCAATCAGATCCGATGGTAGAAAGTTGGAGATTGCGCGTGACACTAAGAGATTTGCAGGCAGCAGCGTCAGTCGGATTGCTTTTGATGGGATGGGTACCGCAGCAGGTTCTGGCGCAGGAGGTTACTCCTCCCTCCGTGCCGCAACAGACGCAGACAGGCAGCCAGCCTGCTGGCTCGACTCAGACCGTAAGCAATCCGACCGCGCCAGCGGCGCCGCAGCCGGTGCAGAATGATACGACCGGGAACCCGGCGCTTCCGCAGGCACCTGCTCCTAAGTTCACCGAGCCGCTTTATCTGCGGGACACGGCGCGCGACTACCGCCAGCCGAAGAGCCACTTCTTCAATCCGCTGGCACCGTACACGGCAACGTCCGTACCGCTGCCGCGATTCGCGAACACCGCGCAACTCGATTCGCTCCTGCGCGACGGGAAGATCTACTTGAGCCTGTCGGATGCAATCGCCCTGGCGCTCGAAAACAACTACGACATCGCGATCGCGCGGATCAACCTGGACATCGCGGACACAGACATTCTTCGTTCGAAGGCGGGCTCGAACCTGCGCGGTATCTCGACCGGCCTTGTCGCCAACACACTGGGCGGCACAACGACGACGATTACGGGTGGCGGCGGCCCTGGCGGAACGTCAAACTCCGCTGGAGGCAGCGGCACCGGCGCATCGGGGCTTGTGCTGAGCACAAATGGAGCCGGACCGACGCCCGAGGGGCTCGATCCTGTGCTGACCGGTGCACTGTCGTACGAAGCAGCAGAAACGCCCCAGGCGAACACGCTGTTCAGCGGCGGTCTTAACGCACTCAACACGAACACCGCAACCTATAACTTCGGGTATTCGCAAGGATTTCTTACTGGCACGCTCTTCTCAGCAACCTTCAACAACACGCGCGTGACCACGAACAACCCGTTTACCGACTACAGCCCGGATCTTACTACCAGCTTCAGGGTGCAGGCCACGCAGCACCTGCTTCAGGGCTTCGGCCCCGGTATCAACGGCCGCTTTATCCTGCAGGCGAAGAACGACCGGCGCATCACGGACTCAGCGTTCCGGCAGCAGGTGCTCTACACCGTAAATCAGATAGAAAACATCTACTGGGGCCTGGTGAGCGCTTACGAGGATGAGCAGGCCAAGGAGCGGGCGCTGGCGCAGTCCACACAACTGGCGGCAGACAATCGCAAGCAGTTGGAGATTGGCACGCTTGCACCTCTGGACGTAGTGAACTCCGACAGCACGGTGGCAACGGACAAGCAGGCGCTGATTGCGTCCAAGTCAAACCTGGAGTACCAGCAGCTGATCATGAAGCAGGCCATTGCCCGGACGTTGAACGACCCGCAGCTTTCCGCGGCCCCCGTGGTCCCGACGGACCGTGTCGGCCTGGAGCGGATGCCCGAAGAAGACATGCAGGTGGAAGACCTGGTACGCCGGGCCTACGTGAACAACCCGCAGATCGAGCAGGCGGTGTTGAACATGAAGAACAATGAGATCACCATTAAGGCGGAGAAGAACGGCCTACTGCCGATCGTCGATGCGTATGCGTTCTATGGAGCCAGCGCGCTGGGCGGGGCGCAGAACTCAAACGCCGTTGACTTCTCCACGGGGGCCGCATATCCGCCTGGGCACTTTCCATCGATCAGTTATGGATCGGCGTTCGAGAACCTGTTCAACAGCAGCGCGCCCGACAAGGGTGTGGGCGTAAACATAACGATCCCGATCCGCAACCGGACAGCGCAGGCCGACCAGGCACGATCGCAGATGGAGTACCGGCAGACGCAGATGCGTCTACAGCAGCTCTATACACAGATCAGGATCCAGGTCATCAATGGGCAGTATGCGTTGACCAATGACCGGGCACAGGTCGCGGCGGCGCAGGCCGCCCGCGACTACGCCGCGCAGTCACTGGACGCGGAGCAGAAGAAGTACAAGCTCGGCGCCTCCACTACGGCGAATGTGCTGCAGCAGGGTAGAAACCTGGCGAACAGCGAAAACAGCCTGATCTCGGCGACGGCCGCCTATGCGAAAGACCGCGCCTCACTGCAGCAGTTGCTGTCGACCACGCTCGATCAATACGGCATCAGTATCGAAGCCGCAGCGACTGGCAGTGTCACACAGGCACCGGTCATTCCAGGGCTGACGACACCCAAGGCCCCAGAAGCACCAAAGCCGATCTCGGCTACACCTGCGCCGCCACAGTAACTTATGTGCCGGTCAGAAGGCGGTTCGCGCTTCCGACGAACGGCTTTCCATCCAAATGCCGGATGGATGGAGCCTTCACGCAAGCTGTTCGTCTGATCGGTAAAGGTCCGGGCGCTTACCCGGGCCTTTTCTGCGTCATAGACTTGAAAAGCAGATCCTGTGCCTATGGCGAAGGATGACATGAAGAAGGATGGTCCAAGTTGATCCACAAGGGCAGCTTGCAGGGATAGAGGATTAAATGAGTGAGCACATCAATGCGCTGGCAAAATCAGCGTCGGCGTATCTCAGGTCGGCGATGCACCAGCCGGTGGACTGGCAGGAGTGGGGGCCAGCTGCGTTCGAGCAGGCGGAGCGCGAGGACAAGCCGGTCCTGCTGGATATCGGCGCGGTCTGGTGCCACTGGTGCCACGTGATGGATCGGGAAAGCTACGAAGATCCGCATACGGCGAGGATCATCAACGATCTCTTCATCGCGGTGAAGGTGGACCGCGACGAGCGCCCAGACGTGGACACACGCTACCAGGCAGCCGTTTCATCGATCAGCGGGCAGGGTGGCTGGCCGCTTACAGCGTTTCTTACCCCGAAGGGTTTGCCGTTCTACGGAGGGACCTACTTCCCGCCGCGAGACCAGCATGGCCGCCCCTCGATGCAGCGCGTCCTGCTGACGATGGCCGAAGCATTCCAGAAGAAACGCGGCGAGGTGGACGAGTCGGCAAGTGCTGTGATGCAGGCGATCGAACATAACGAGACGTTCGGCAGCAGTGCGCCCGACCCCGGAGTGGATCTGCTGGAAAAGTTGATCGCCTCTACGCTGAAGCAGTTCGATGGACGCAACGGCGGCTTTGGGTCGCAGCCGAAGTTTCCGCATCCCGGCGCAATCGATCTGCTGATCGATGCAGCATCGCGGGTCCCGACGGAGCCCAAGGCCAACGATGCAGCAAAGTTGGCCGCGATGGTCACGCTCGAGAAGATGTCCAAGGGCGGCATCTACGATCATCTCGCCGGAGGCTTCCATCGCTACAGCGTCGATGAGCGCTGGGTGGTGCCGCACTTCGAAAAGATGGCGTACGACAACAGCGAGCTGCTGAAGAACTATGTCCACGCCTTCCAGACCTTTGCCGAGCCGGAGTGCGCACGCGTGGCGCGCGAGACGATGCGTTGGATGGACGAGTGGCTGAGCGACCGCGAGCGCGGCGGCTTCTATGCCTCGCAGGACGCAGATTACTCGCTTGAAGACGATGGCGACTACTTCACCTGGACGCTTGAGGAAGCAAAGGCGGTGCTGACTCCGCAGGAGTTTCGAGTGGCAGGGCCATACTTCGACATCGGCGAGATCGGCGATATGCACCACAATCATGCCAAGAACGTGCTGCACATCAACCAGGCGCTCGCGGCTGTGGCCAAGGCAGCCGGAGTCTCTGAGGCGGCAGCGGTGGCGCTTCTGACCATGGCGAAGCATAAGCTTTATGCCGCCCGGCTCACACGGCCCACTCCCTATGTCGACAAAACGGTCTACACGGCGTGGAACGGGATGTGCATCTCGTCCTATCTGGAAGCGGCGCGTGTTCTCCATGTGCCGGAGGCTCGGACCTTTGCGCTGAAGTCGCTCGACCGTGTGCTCGCCGAGGCCTGGAATCCAGCGCTCGGCATGGCTCATGTGGTGGCTTACGGCGAGCATGCGGGATCGGCGCAGCGGGTGGCCGGCGTGCTGGAAGACTACGTCTTCGTCGCGCATGCGGCGCTCGATGCCTGGGAGAGTACGGGAGAGTTGAAGTACTACACCGCCGCAGAGGCGATTGCATCGATGGCGCTCGAGCGGTTCTACGATGAGAAGAGCAACGGATTCTTCGATACTGAGGCTTTGGCTCCCGGCGAGATACGTCTGGGGGCGCTGACGGCGCGCCGCAAGCCTCTGCAGGATTCGCCTACGCCTGCGGGCAACCCCGTGGCGGCGTCCCTGCTGCTGCGTCTAGGCGCTTTGAACGGGAGGCCGGACTACGCGGAAAAGGCGAAGCAGACGCTCGAGGCTTTTGCCGGTATCGTCGAACACTTCGGTCTGTATGCGGCAAGCTACGGACTGGCGCTGCGGCGAATGCTTCAGTCGCCGGTGCAGGTGTGCATCTTTGGAGAGGATGAGGCTGCATCGCAGCTGGAATCTGCGGCGCTGACGAAGTTCGAAGTGAACAAGACCGTGATCCGGTTGCGGCACGATCAGGTCGGGTCGCTTCCTCCCATGCTAGCGGAGACATTGCCGCACCTCCCGGAGTGGAAGGGCAACCCAAGCGGCAGCTTCGCCGTCGTGTGCAGGGGCATGAGTTGTCTCCCGGCGATTGCGGACGCGGATGAGTTGCTGGAGGCGTTACGTGGAAGATCGTAGGTAGGCTCCCACGCGGTCTCTACTCGCCCGGATCCTCAATCTTCACATTGTGTACCCAGATACCCTGTTTGCCCACGAAGTAGGTGTGAGAGTGCGCTATCTCCAGGTTGTAGACGGACGCCGCAGCGTCTACGGAATGCGTTGTACTCACGGCGGGATACTGGTTGTCGTGGGTGACAACAACTGAGCCTGGCCTCAGGCTTCCAGCTGCGACAAAGCCCTCTTCCGGCACAAAAAAGCGGTGCGTTGCCGTCGTCTCGAGAGATGTCCCGTCGGTAAACTGAAGCCCGAGCATGGAACTGACCTGATGCCGGAAGACCTTGAGAACGGGTTGGCCGGAGACGTGGCCTGTATCGAAGTCCTGCGAGACCACCAGGTCACCCTCTTTGATCGCTTCGATGCTTCTGAAGCTGCCATCGGCGAGCAGAACGGGAGTGCCAGCCGGGAAGCACCCGCCGCTGCCGCCTACTCCTCCACCTGAGTCATTTGTGCTTCCCTGATCACCAGAACCCTGGTTTCCAGTGTCCTGATTTCCGGCATTCTGGTTGGCGCTGGTGCCTCCGCTTGAATCGCTCGTGCTTTGGCCCAAAACCACTCCGGCATATCCGGCCGCCCCGCCCACAAACGTGCTGCCCGCGATGACTGTGATCACAGCGGCAGCGCCTTCCTCGGGCGCAAGCAGAACGATGGCAATCCCAGCAAAGAAGCCGATGGCGAGTCCCGAGGCCACGCCTTTGCCCTGTGCTGTGCTCCGGTCTTCCTGTGGGCCGCGAGGCGGGCTGAGAGAGGGCCGGTCCAGTGTGTATCCGGGGTCGGCAAACGTGTACCGCAGCGTCATATTGTTATCCTCCCGCTTCGATCCTTTGCGTTCGGGCGGCGGGTCTGGATGCACGCGATTCACGCCGACCGGTCGCCGGAAGATGCTAGCACATGCATCTGGTTCGTTGTATTGCCGCCTCCATACCGCTCGCGAGGCCAGGTATTCGGCCCGATGATGTGGACCGCGCTCCGCATCAAGCGCCGCGTTCCTGGAGGCACAGCCGGGGGAATCACCCCACCAGCGGCTGTTGCGCGGGTGGGGCAGTTGGATCGGCGTGTTGCATGATGAGCATGTTCGCCGGGTCGGTGCCCAGGGGAATGCCTTCGTGCTCAAAGGCACGGATGATGCGGATGCGAAGTTCGCGCAAGACTCCCCATTGCTGGTTCGCGCGGCACCTGAGCATGATGGGATAGATGACCTCGCGGCCCTTGATCTGGTCCAGCCCGGGGACATCCGGGTCGCTCAGGACGACCTGCTTGAAGGCGGCGTCATGGCGGACATCGAGAGCCACTTTGCGGAGGACTCTGATCACTTTGTCTGGGTCGGCGCTGGCGTCCACGCTCAGATTGAGCGTGGCAACCGAATAATCTCTCGATAGATTGGAAACCGTCGCCACCTGGCTGTTGGGGATGATGTGAAGGGTGCCGTCGCCGTCGCGGAGGTTGGTTCGACGGAGGCTCATGTCTTCTACCGTGCCGGTGAGCGACGCAATCTTGACCACCTCGCCTACGTTGTACTGGTCTTCAAGCAGGATCAGGATGCCGTTGATCATGTCCTTGAAGATCGACTGCGCGCCCAGGCCGATACCCACGCCGAGCACGCCCGCCGATGCGAGCAGGGGAGTCAAATTGATGTTGAAGACGGAGAGAATATGCAACAGGACGATGAATCCGATGATGCTGAAGGAGGTCGCCCGGATGATGGCGGCCATCGTTCTTAGTTGTGCCGCACGCTGAGAGTTACCAACCTGCCTTTCTGCGAGGCGAAGCATGCGGTCCACGAAGAACTGGACGATTCGGTAGAGGACAAACGCCAGCACCAGTACGACAAGAATTCGAGGCAGGTCGAACTGGATGAAGTCGATGATGTCGTTATGCCAGCCGCGTTCGATCCCTTCCAGCGTCCTCTCTTCGCGGGCGGGCTGTACCAGTTGCAGGGCGAGTGCGGCCAAACGCATTATTCTGAATACCCCTTCCATTGTGGAGTTAGTCTTACCACAGGAACCATTGGCTCCGGCGACGCATCGGAGAGTGGTGCAGGTGCCTGGCTGCTAGGATGCGCCTGATGTGAGAGAGGTTCGGAGGCACACATGCCAAACGGAAGAAGAGCAACCCTAATCCTTTTTCTTGTTGTACTTGGATTTACGACTGCGATATCGGGCACGGCGGGAAGATCGCAGATGCCCAGCCAATCCACAACCCCGATTGGAGGCGGTGGGCAGCACCAGGCTGCAGGAGGAATGAAC
The DNA here is from genome assembly GCA_964658395.1 of uncultured Granulicella sp. GTDB lineage: Bacteria > Acidobacteriota > Terriglobia > Terriglobales > Acidobacteriaceae > Edaphobacter. The sequence continues at coordinate 11,583 of CAZZYQ010000019.1, forward strand.
CCCGATCTCGACTCGCAAACGTCGCCGTTCCGCGACTCGGCGCGGCAAAGGTTGAACACCGATCGGCAAAGAAAGCTGGTGAACGATACGGAACGTCTGCTGGCGCTTGCGAACGAGTTGAAGGCCGAGGCGGCAGTTGCAGGCACAGAGTCGCTGACGCCTCAGATGCTCCGCCAGATGGATGAGATCGAGAAGCTCGCGCGCAGCGTCAAAGACAAAATGCGCAGCTGATTGAGAGTGGCTGAGTGGACCCGAAGGGAAAGAAATGAAGCACTTGCTCATGGTCGCGACGGTTCTTTCGCTGCTCGCCGTCAGCGGTCGTGAGTGTGCTGCGCAGGCTGGGGCCGCGGGTCCGCAGCCGGAGGCGAAGGTGCCTTCCCCCACTCCGGTGACCGCGCGAACGGACAAGCAGCTTGCACTCCAGGCGCAGACTGACAGGCTTGTCGCTCTGGCGACTGAATTGAAGGAACAGGTTGACAAGACGAACAAGAACATCCTCTCGGTCAAAGTGGTGCGGAAGGCGGAAGAGATTGAGCAATTTGCCAAACGGCTGAAAGAACAGGGCAAGAAGTAGCGGAACCTGGCCTGCCGATGAGCAAACGGGGCGGATAGAAGGCAACCCGGGAAACACGCCGCAGGTGCTGTAAACTGTTGTTATACGGAACATTTCGCCCTAGGGAGGTCACCGTGCCGTCAGCAGCTAGGGTTTCAACGTCAAATCGCCGCGTGCTCGACGAGGAAGTCGAAGAGAACACGTCCGCTGAAGTGATCCAAGAACCCTCTCCCACCATGCTGTGGGGGTTCGTAGGACTTTTCTTTATCGCGGTGGCGTATCTCGCGTATCGTCAGCCGCTTACGATCTGGGACGAGAGTAGAAGCTTGTTCAATGCCCTTGAGCTTGCCGCTTCCAAGCACTGGATCGTGCCTACTTATAACGGCCATCCTGACCACTGGTATACCAAGCCGCCGCTGTTCGTATGGATCGTCACCGTTCTGATTCGCGTTGGCCTGAACCCGATGGTTGCTCTACGAGCGCCGTCTCTGGCGGCTGCGTTTCTAAGCGTCTGCCTGATCTACAGCTTCGCTGCCCGAGCTTTGCGTCGGCCTGTTGCCGGAGCGGCTGGCGCGCTGCTGCTTCTTTCTTCCACTCTGTTTATTGCGCCGCATGTCGCGCTTACAGGTGACCTCGATGCCTTGCTTACGCTGCTTGAGACTTCCTGTGCGCTGGCATTCTGGCTCTATGTGGAAGGCTCGCCAAGGAGGAGGACGGGATGGCTCATTGTTAGCGTATGCGCCCTTGTGCTCGCTGTGCTCACCAAAGGCATTGCTGGCGCTCTGTTTCTGCCCGGCATGTTCGCCTTTCTGCTGTCGCGGCGTGACCGCTTTCAGCTCCTGAAGGATTGGAAGATCTGGACTGGTGTGCTTCTTGCAGCCGGCATGGTGCTGTTCTATTACCAATACAGAGAAAGCGTTGATCCGGGCTACATTCAAGCTGTATTCGCAAACGAACTCGGACGATACAGCGCTACAGTGGAGGGACACAAAGGCGGTCCACTGTTCTATGTGGTCGAGTTGGCGAAGAGCTTCGAGCCGGGGATTCTGGCTGCGCTTCTGGGTTGCTGGTTCCTGCTCAAGAAGCGTGCTTCGGGGGACGAGCGCTGGCACTCTGCGGGCGTGTTCTGTGTATGTGTAACTTTCGTCTTTCTCCTTGTGCTGAGCGGGTCTAAAACAAAGTTCGGCTACTACTGTGTGCCCGCCCTCCCTCTGCTTTCGCTGCTTGGAGGAATGGGAGTCACCGAAGCCCTGACTGCACTTCAGCGGACGAGAAGAACTTCTCCCGATACGGTGTACTTTCCTGCTTACGCCAGCACGGCGGCGCTTGCAGCGCTTGCGGTTGTTGCGTGTGGCCTGCTCGCGCTTCGAGCCAAGCACGTTGAAGCACATCGCAGAGCGGCAGATTCATTGAAGTGGAGTGGAGAACTCGACCAGCTTCTCAGGTATGACCCCGGTATCAAGAGCGTAACGATTGTGAGTGAACCGCATGCCGAAGCTACGGACGGAGTTCTCGATTACTACCCTGTCGCCCGCTATTGGGCCATGCGCTATGCGGTGCCCAGAGGGATCGCGGTCAGCTACGCCGGCAGCGAACCTGAGGTCGGCGGGCATTCATGGTTGATTGCGTGCGACGCGAACGTGTTGAGTGCTTCCGCCGTCGAGGGCCGCATGGAGCGGGTGGTCGACGCATCTCACGGCTGTATTGCTGGTCTCACCGCGAAGTAGGTGTTCGGGAAGACACATGGACGCTTTCTGGAGAAGGCACCAGGGACCTGGAACGAACGCGCCGGATTGGAATGAGAGCAAGTACAATCGACCAGGCGTAAACGGGTGGCATGTGCCAGTCGCGCGGAGGACAAACGCATGGGTCTTCAAACTTCGTTAGGCATCGACGGTGAAGAGGGCGAGCTTGGACTTCCAGCTGAAACCGGGAAAGCCTCGCTCTCCCCAACCCAACTGGTTGAGTTTTACCGGCTGATGTACCTTTCGCGCCGCACAGATGACCGCGAGATTGTTCTGAAGCGTCAGCAGAAGATCTTCTTTCAGATTTCCTGCGCCGGACACGAGGCACTGCTGGTGGCTGCTGGTATGGCCCTGAAGCCGGGCTATGACTGGTTCTTCCCGTACTATCGCGATCGTGCCATCTGTCTCACGCTGGGCAATACGGTAGAGGAACAGTTGCTGCAGGCAGTGGGAGCGGCGGACGACCCGGCCAGCGGCGGCCGGCAGATGCCGTCGCACTGGTCGAACGGAAAGCTGAACATCGTAACCCAGTCCTCGTCCACGGCCACCCAGTGCCTTCATGCGATCGGGTGTGCGGAGGCGGGCCGCTACTTCTCAAAGCACCCAGAGGCCGCGAAACGGCCGGACCAGTCGCAGGGAGTGGATTACAGGCAATACAAAGACGTACAGTTTCACGGCGATGAGGTGGTTTATGTCTCCATCGGGGAGGGAGCGACCAGCCAAGGAGAGTTCTGGGAGTCGTTGAACACAGCGTCGAATGGCAAGCTGCCGGTCTTGTATGTGGTCGAAGACAATGGCTATGCAATCTCCACACCCGTGGAGGCGAACACACCGGGCGGCAACATCTCCCGTCTGCTCGCCAACTTTCCGAACTTCCATTTCGCGGAGATCGACGGAACTGATCCCATCGCAAGCTACGCCGCAATGGTAGAGGCGGTCTCGTACTGCCGTGCGGGACATGGGCCTGCGCTCGTACATGGGCACGTAATCCGGCCTTATTCGCACTCGCTCTCTGACGATGAGCGTTCCTATCGCTCTGCAGCGGAGATCGAGAAGGACGCCCTGAAGGATCCTATCTCGCGCATGCAGATGTACCTTTTGCGCGAAGGGATCCTCGACGAGGCGGGCATCGATCAATTAGAGCGTCAGGTAGATGAAGAAGTGCAGCGTGCTGCGGACAGGGCGGTTCGTGCTCCGCTGCCGCAGATTCATTCCATCGAGCGGAACATCTATTCCGAGGACCTGAAGGTCACCGACACAAGGTTCAGCACCGAGCCGCAGCGTTCCGCGGACAGCGCGGAACGAACCATGGCGGACCTGATCAATTGTTGCTTGAAGGACGAGATGCGGCGCGATGATCGCATCGTCGTCTTTGGCGAAGATGTGGCAGATGCCACGCGGGACGAGTCGCTTCGGGCAGGAAAGATAAAGGGTAAAGGCGGCGTTTTCAAGCTGACTTCGGGGCTGCAGGCGGAGTTCGGGAATGACCGCTGCTGGAACTCACCGCTGGCGGAGGCGAATATCGTGGGCCGAGCGATCGGAATGGCTGTGCGGGGATTGAAGCCGGTTGTGGAGATTCAATTCTTTGATTACATATGGCCAGCTATGCACCAGATGCGAAACGAGTTGGCCCTGGTGCGCTGGCGGTCGAACGGGGTGTTCAGCTGCCCTGTCGTGATCCGCGTTCCCATCGGCGGCTACCTCACCGGCGGATCGATCTACCACTCGCAGTCTGGGGAGAGCATCTTTACGCACACGCCGGGAGTGCGGGTCGTGATGCCTTCAAATGCACTCGATGCAGTGGGACTGCTGCGCACCGCGATCCGCTGCGATGACCCGGTTTTGTTCCTGGAACATAAGCGCCTTTATCGCGAAACGTTTGGCCGGGCGGCGTATCCGGGTGCTGAATACGCCATCCCGTTTGGGAAAGCGAAGATCGTGCTGCCGGGCAAGGACCTGACGCTCGTCACCTACGGTGCCGTGGTTCCGCGAGCATTGCAAGCTGCTTTGAAGATCCGGCGCGAAGCCGGCATCGAGGTAGAACTGATCGATCTGCGGTCGCTGAGCCCCTACGACTGGGAGACGATCGCAGAGTCGGTCAAGAAGACCAATCGGGTGATCATCGCGCACGAGGACATGCTGAGTTGGGGATATGGTGCCGAGATCGCTGCCAGGATCGGAGACGAACTCTTCCATGATCTCGACGCTCCCGTGCGACGGGTAGCCGCGATGGACACGTTTGTGGCGTACCAGCCGATTCTGGAGGACGCTATTCTGCCGCAACCGGAGGATTTGTATCGGGCAATAGCGGAGTTGGTGGCCTTCTAGTTATCATCCGATGATTTCTTCAGATAGCGAAGCGTCCTCCAGAGTTCGACACTCTCCTGTTGCTCGCAGGTGCTTTCGGACAGAAGTCGCGCCCTCTTAGCGGTGATCGTGAACACGAAACCTTGATCGATCAAGGAGTTGGCGGAGCGGACCGGGCGAGCAAAATCTAACTTGTCCCGCACCCTGAAGACGATGGAACGCTGCGGTCTGATTGGCTTTGAGGAAGGTCCTGGAAGGCAGGTTGCGCCCCGCGCCCTCTATTCCGGTGTCGAGCTTGCAATGACCTTCCAGTAGCTTCAACGAACCTTCACAGGACAACTTGTTGAAGCAACCGGCGTTTGACCCTATGTCGGGCTCGTGTGCTGGATTTGAGATGTAGCGGCCCGTTTGAAGGAGAACGTCATGGGCATCTTGAATCTTTCCGACCGTAGCAACTGGGGATGTGACATGCGCGGCCGGGACGTTGCGCGCCGTGCGGTGTCGCGGCGCGGGTTTATGAAAAACGGCGCACTGGCCCTATTTGGGACATCGGTCGTCCCCGCGTTTCTGACCCGCAGCGTGCTGGCTGAGGCGAGCGCCGCCGGCGGAAGCAGGAAGAAACTGGTCGTACTCTTCCAGCGAGGTGCGGCGGACGGACTGAACGTCGTGGTGCCCTATGCGGAGAAGAACTACTATGCGATGAGGCCAACGATCGCCGTCAAGCCGAACGAGGTTCTGGACCTCGATGGTTTCTTTGGGCTGCACCCATCGCTTGCATCCTTTAAGCCACTCTACGAGCAAGGGCATCTGGCTGTAATCCACGCTGTCGGATCGACCGACACGACCCGATCGCACTTCGACGCACAGGACTACATGGAGAGCGGCACTCCCGGCGTAAAGGCGACGGCTGACGGCTGGCTGAATCGCGCGTTGCAGGACGAGCGGCTTACCGGAAAGCCGTCTGCGTTCCGTGCCGTTGCTCTGGGAAACCAGGTACCGCGCACGCTTCAAGGCAAGCTGCCTGCGATCGCAGTGAACAACCTTGCTGACTTTTCGGTGGCCGGAAAGGGGCCGCAGACAACCTCGCTTTCGAACGCGTTTCAGGCGATGTATGACCAGAGCACAGACGCGGTTCTGCATGGCACCGGACAAGAGACGTTCGAGGCGGTAAAGATGCTGAAGGCGGCAGATCCCGGGAAGTACCGGCCTGCAGCTGGGGTCGTCTATCCCGGAGGTGCATTCGGCGACAGCCTGAAGCAGATCGCCCAATTGATGAAGGCTGACCTGGGGGTCGAAGCGGCGTTCTCTGACATCGGCGGCTGGGACACGCACCAGAACCAGGGAGCGGCGACGGGGCAGCTGGCCAACCGGCTGAAAGAGTTTTCCGAGTCGATCGCGGCGTTCTGGCTCGACATGGGTGCGGAGTCAGAAAACATCACGCTCGTCACGATGTCGGAATTTGGCCGGACTGCGCGCCAGAACGGCACCGGCGGCACCGACCATGGACATGCCAACGCCATGTTCGTGCTTGGCGGAAGAGTGAAAGGCGGAAAGGTGTATGGCAGGTGGCCGGGGCTCGAGAACGAGCAGCTCAACGAGGGGCGCGACCTCGTTGTTACCACCGACTTCCGAAGTGTTCTCGGCGAAGCAGTGTCAACAACCTTAGGCACAAAGGAGATGAACAGAGTATTTCCTGGTGCCACCCTGAACCGGGTCGGTTTTCTTGGATAGGCGCTTAGACACAGGCCGAGTGATTCAATGATCCCGCCCGCCTGGCGAGCCAACCTGGGAAGTGGATTTGCCTTCCAAGACCTTGAACGTGGTGACTACCACGCTGAGAGGTTCACATGGGTTTGCTGACTCCGAATAGCATCAAAGATTTTCCTTCCCTCTACACACAACAACTGCGGTACCTGCTTTCTACCGAAAACCAGATAGTGAAGGGTCTGCAAAGCATGATTGAACATGCTTCGGACAGCCAGTTGAAGGGCGCCTTCCAATCGCATCTCCAGGAGACCGAGCTGCAGGTGCAGCGCCTGGAGCAGCTGATTGGCGACATGGACGGTGACGTCGATGACAAGAAGGACCCAATCATCACAGCACTGATCGGTTCAGGAGAGAACATCGTCTCTGAATCGGAAGAGGGCCCCGTGCGCGATGCCGGTCTGCTCGCCACGGCGCAGAAGATTGAGCATTATGAGATCGCCTCGTATGGGTCGGCGCGGGACTGGGCAGAACAGCTTGGCCACACCAGCCACGTCCAAGCGCTTCAGAAGACGCTGGATGAAGAGAAGCACGCAAACGAGCTGCTGACTACCATCTCGCAGCGTGTTAACGCGACGGCTGCCGCCACTGGCGTCGCCGCATAACAGACCGAAAACCGGCATGCAAACAAGCGGGACAGCCAACGGGCTGTCCCGTTTTCGTTGGCATCCTCGATCTACTCGATTGCCTATATCTTTAGGTCATGCAACGGCAGCTTCGGATCCTGGTGACGCGTACACGACTGCAGGCGTCCGCTTTGGCTGAAGGACTCGAGGCGCACGGCTTCCTGGTGGAAAGCGTTCCGCTGATCGAGCTAGTTGCTCCTTCGTCATTTGCTCCCCTTGACGAAGCGTTGCGTGCCGCACCGTCCGCTTTCGACTGGGTAATCTTTACCAGCGCGAATGCGGTTTGGGCGTTTGCGGATCGTGCAGCGGAACAGGGACTGACCTTGCATCCGCAGCGTGTCGCGGCGATCGGTCCAGCAACGATGCGGGCAGTAGCAGAGACCCGGCTCGTTCCTCGACCGGAGGATGTCTTGATCGCGGCCGAGTACAGCGCCGAATCGCTTTTGCGTTCGCTTCTTGAGAACACCGGTGGGGTACGGCGAAGCTTCTTGCTCGTGCGTGCGGAGGAGGCACGCGACGTGATCCCTGCCGGCCTGGAAGCGGCGGGACACAGGGTTGTCGTCGCCCCCGCCTATCGCAACCGGACTCCGCCGGAAGCAGGTGACGGTCTCCGCAGACTCTTTGGCTCGCCCGAGAGCCTGCCCGACGCTATTACCTTCACAAGCTCGTCTACAGCTCGCCGACTGTTCGCCGCGCTGGCGTCGACCGCGCTGTCGCTGCCCGCAGGTACAGCGCTCGCTTCTATCGGCCCGGTCACGTCGGCAACGCTGCGCGAGCTTGGCCACGAGCCTGACATCGAGGCAATGGAACCTACGATCGAGTCGCTGGTAGCGGCCGTCTGTGAGTGGGCGCCGAAGCAGAACTGATTCAGTGCGAGGTCCAGGTCTTGTCCGCAGAGTTGCAGAGATGTTCGAGCGTACAGTCTACGCAGCGCGGCTTTCGTGCGATGCAGACCTGGCGGCCATGGTGGATCAGTTCGTGCGAGAAGGCGATCCACCGGGTTTGCGGGATGACCTTCATCAGGTCTTGTTCGACTTTCTCAGGTGTCGTGCTTTTTGTCAGCTCAAGGCGCCGTGAGAGGCGCAGGACGTGGGTGTCTACCACAACGCCGACTGCGATGCCATACCAGGAACCAAGCACAACGTTGGCGGTCTTGCGGGCCACGCCGGGCAGCTTGAGGATCTCGTCCATCGTCTGCGGCACCTTGCCGCTGAACTCGCCGACGACGACACGCGCCGCACCCTGGATCGACTTCGCCTTGTTGCGAAAGAACCCAGTTGTCCGGATCAGCTCTTCGAGCTCAGGCAAGGAGGCCGACGTCATCGCGTTTGGCGTGGGAAAAGCCTTGAAGAGTGCCGGCGTGACCAGATTCACGCGCACATCCGTGCATTGGGCGGAGAGAATCGTGGCGACGGTCAGCTCCCAGGCGTTGTTATGGTTCAGCGCGCAGACGACATTGGGATACGTCTTCGCGAGGGCGTCAAGGATGGCTGCGATACGCTCGGGAGCGAGCGGCTTTTTCGTCTTGCCCGGACGAGCTTTCGGGGAGACAGGCTCCTTCGCGGCAATCGCCTTTGCCTCTGGGCTGGCGACACCCTCGATGGCGCGTCTTCGTTTCGCTGAGTCCAGCCTCTGAGGTGGAGTAAGTCCCTTGGCGGCTGCTCGTTTGGTCGCCATGGAGCGCTATCCGAGCCGATCCAGCATCTCGGCTGGCTGCAGCCGAACACAGCTGAAGATAGGCGTGTCCTGCAGCGTGTAGAGGCTGATCTCGGTCTCGCGAAGCTGCTGGACGAGGTCGAGGAAGTCTTCCGGGAAGTTGGTCTCGAAGGCGACGACGAACTCCTGGTCGTCGATTCCGAACGAGTAGGTCGTGTTGAGCTTCACGCGCGGATACATAAGGCCGATGCGAATATGCTCATCCATCAAGCGCTTGCGCTCCGCGGCAGAGAGCAGATACCAGGGCCGCGTCTTCCAGAAGGGATAGATGAAGATGTACTTCTGGCCTCCCGGACGGATGGCACCGCGGCCTTCGCCTTCGCTCTCGTCAGGGCGATCGATCTGGTACTGCGACCGCTTGGTCATGGCGAGGAAATTATGCGGCGATTGCAGGTAGCCGCCAAGCTCTGTGCCCATCAACTCGCTGCGCATCTTGTTCAGCTCATCGACGGCATAGCCGATCGACCAGACGCACATGTCGACATCGCCGCGAGTGCCAATGGTCGAGTAGGTGAGCGAGAGGAACTCGCCGGGCTTGTTCCATCGCTTTAAGACTTCCGCAAACTCGGCCTTGTGCGCGGCTTTGATGTCTTTCGGCAGCCGGCGCCACTCGGGCATCACCTTATAAAAGCTGAAACAGACGATCTGCCGCTTTACGGGCGGCTTGGAGGGATCGTGAGGTGCGGCACCGTAGCTGCTCGCCGGACGTGCGTTGGTCGCTGCCGCCTTAGTAGCTGTGCCGGTCTCTTCTGTTGTGCCTGATGTTTCTTCCGGAGCGATTGCTGTCTCTGCCATGTTGTTCCCTCTTTGCCATGATAAACGTCTCCGGCCATCTGGAAGGCCCGGCTAAGCGACCAGGATGGAGCCGCTGACACCACCGATTGCGAGCAGGCTGTAACGTTGCTTCGATATACTTGAGACAATGTCCGAAAAAATTCTAGCGATCCTTGTCGCCTTCATCGCGACCGGCGGCTATGCGAGTGTCGCTTTGCTCATGGCCATTCAATCGGCGTGCGTTCCGATCCCGTCCGAGGTGATCATGCCGTTCGCCGGCTTTGTGCTGGCGCACTCGCAGTGGGACCTCATCATCCTGGCGACTGTTGCGTCGCTGGCGTCAAACATCGGTTCGATCCCGGCCTACTGGGTGGGCGCGAAAGGCGGTCGGCCGATGGTGGAGCGATTCGGCGGGTATGTGCTGCTCAGCCGGCACGATCTGGACCGCGTGGACTTCTTCTTCAACAAATATGGCTCGATCACCGTGCTGATTGGCCGCATGCTGCCAATTGTTCGCACCTTTATCGCGCTTCCGGCCGGTGTGGCGAAGATGAACCTGGTACGCTTCCACATCTACACCTTCATCGGATCATGGCCCTGGTGCTACGCGCTGGCATACGTCGGCATGAAGCTTGGAGCGACCTGGAACACGAATCCTGAGTTTAAGGAGTTTTTTCACCGGTTCCACCTCGGTGTCGAGGTGGTGCTCTTCGTGGGGATTGTGTGGTTTGTCTGGAGCCACTGGAAAAATCGGATCCGGATCGAGCCGTCTTAGTCCGCACCAGGGACAGTTCCTAACGTCATCCGTTGCATGCGCCTCGCTACTGATCTCTTGGTCGCGAGCCATCGATGAGTATGCTGACAATCCTGCGAGCGCTCGACTCCCATCCCGGTATCGACGTGGTGTTGAAGACGCCGACAAAGGCGCGGAAGAGATCGTCAGGGTTTGTACTTTTACGAAGTTCGCCACTCTCAATGGCATGGCGTACCAGTCCCTGAAACGTACTTTGGATCATGCCCCTTGTGCCCTCGATCAAACGCGTTGAACCCCCGGGGACTGTGTTCATAGCTGGCAGTATGAGCAGCTTGTCTACGACATAATCGATGAACTTCAACATCCAGGCCCGGAGGGCGTCCAGTGCTCCCAACGTTGCCGCATAACGTTCTCCAGTCGCCACTAACTTCTCTACCTGATCGCGAAACACCGCCTCAATCAAAGCGTCGCGTGTGGGGAAGTGGCGATACAGTGTGCCCGGACCTACTTTCGCTCGGCGAGCAATGTCGTCGAGCGACGCTTCCGCGCCCTGCTCGGTGAACGCTTGCCGTGCGACTTCCACAAGACGCTCGCGGTTACGCTGCGCGTCCACGCGGGGCCTGCGTGCGACTTTGTTCTGGGCGAACCGTTTAGGCACTCTGTCATTTTCGCAAACAATTCTGCAACCGGAGACTGTCTCCACCTATCTTATAAACGGAGAATGTCTCCGGATAGGCGGAGTCGAACAGGATCCTGGCGCGATCTATCCCTCGCGTCGGCAAACAGAAGGAGAGATATCTATGCGAATCTTCGTAACGGGAGCGACTGGCTTTATTGGAAGTAAGTTGGTGAAGGAACTCATCACTGCGGGACACCAGGTGCGCGGCCTGACACGCAGTGATTCCGGAGCGGAACAGTTGAAGGGCTTGGGCGCGGAGGTTCAATACGGCAACCTAGGAGATCTGGAGAGTCTGCGTCGCGGAGCCACAGAGATGGATGTCGTCGTGAACCTCGCGTTCAACCATGACGATATGTCCAAATTCGCCGAAAGCGGTCGTGAAGAACGCGCAGCTATCGAAGCGCTAGGCTCCGCACTCGAACCCGGCAAACTGCTCGTTGTCACCTCGGGGACCGGCCTGGCCGACGGCGGACCCGGTCACGTTCGCCTGGAAACCGATCCCCCGGTCGGTACGTTGCCGCGGAACCCGGAATCCGCAGCACGCAGCGTCGCTGAGCGCGGCGTTAACGTAGCGATCGTCCGCCTGCCCCAGGTGCATGACACACGCAAGCAGGGTCTAGTCCCTTACCTTACGGAAACTGCGCGCCGGAAGGGCGTTTCGGCTTACGTAGGCGACGGCGCAAACCGATGGGCGGCAGCGCCCCTGGCCGACGTGGCTCATCTATACCGCCTTGTCGTCGAGCACGCCGCGCCCCGATTCACGGTATACCACGCAGTACAGGAGGAAGGCGTCACGCTGCGTGAGATCGCAGAAACCATAAGCAAGGGATTGCAAGTACCCGTGACATCCATAAGCATGGAAGAGGCAGCAGCACACTTTGGCTGGCTTGCACACTTTGCAGGCCTGGATATGCCTGCATCAAGTGAGTGGACGCGAGACAGCCTGGGCTGGCAGCCCAGCGGTCCCAGCCTGATCCAGGACCTGACGAACATGAAGTATCGATGAGGCGGTCACGCCTGGAACTGAATCAAGAGGGTTTGGCCCTGCTGGGCTGGATCTCCCAACAAAGGGATGATTTGCCCCGGTATCTCCCATAAGCGATACTGAACTGTCCGTTACAACCGGAACTACCGCACGAAAGAAGGGTACTGCCAAGCATGTCAACACCCGGCGCCGCGACGCAAGACGCGGCCAGCATCAAGCCTGCAACTGGAAAACTCGGCATCATGATCCCCGGCATGGGGGCCGTTGCCACCACACTGATCGCGGGAGTAGAGGCAGTCCGCAAAGGCTTTGCAAAGCCCATTGGATCGACGACCCAGATGGGCACCATCCGGCTTGGAAAACGCACCGACGGCCGCAGCCCGCTGATCAAAGACTTCGCTCCCATCGCGCAGCTCGACGACCTCGTCTTTACCGGGTGGGACATCTTCGGCGGCAACTTGTACGACGCCGCGAAGACCGCGCAGGTGCTCGATCACGACCAGCTTGAATCGATCCGGCCGTATCTCGAATCGATCGAGCCGATGCCCGCCGCATTCGACCAGCACTACGTCAAGCGCCTGACAGCGAAGAAGGCGAAGACCGGCAAGAACAAGTGCGACCTGGCGAACCAGATTCGCAACGACATTGCGGAGTTCAAGACCAAGACCGCCCGCCAGGTGATGATCTGGTGCGGATCGACGGAGATCTTTCTTGAGCCGTCGGCGGTCCATCAGACGCTCGCAGCGTTCGAGAAAGGCCTCGTCGACGATGATCCCGGGATCACACCATCGATGCTTTATGCATGGGCCGCGCTGAAGGAAGGTATCCCGTTTGCGAACGGCGCGCCAAACCTCACTGTAGACATACCGGCGCTGATTGAGCTTTCGAAAAAGATGAACGCTCCGATCTGCGGCAAGGACTTCAAGACTGGCCAGACGTTCATCAAGACAGTGCTTGCGCCGGCGTTCAAGACGCGGCTCCTCGGGCTTTCGGGCTGGTATTCAACGAACATCCTTGGCAACCGCGACGGCGAGGTTCTCGACGATCCCGAGTCCTTCAAGACCAAGGAAGAGTCGAAGCTGGGCGTACTGGACTACATCCTGCAGCCAGAGCTTCACCCCGATCT